>NZ_FUXU01000241.1 GCF_900167155.1 Enterovibrio nigricans DSM 22720
GAGCTATAGCCCCACACCAGTACTTAGTTCCAACTTCAAGAAGAAATTGGTGGGTCTGAGTGGACTCGAACCACCGACCTCACCCTTATCAGGGGTGCGCTCTAACCACCTGAGCTACAGACCCACTAAGTGTCTTTACTTTTCGACTTATACAATCTGTGTGGACACTTGCATCAATAGTATCGTTAAGGAGGTGATCCAGCCCCAGGTTCCCCTAGGGCTACCTTGTTACGACTTCACCCCAGTCATGAACCACACCGTGGTAAACGCCCTCCCGAAGGTTAAGCTATCTACTTCTGGTGCAGCCCACTCCCATGGTGTGACGGGCGGTGTGTACAAGGCCCGGGAACGTATTCACCGTGGCATTCTGATCCACGATTACTAGCGATTCCGACTTCACGGAGTCGAGTTGCAGACTCCGATCCGGACTACGACATACTTTCTGGGATTCGCTCCACCTCGCGGCCTCGCTGCCCTCTGTATATGCCATTGTAGCACGTGTGTAGCCCTACTCGTAAGGGCCATGATGACTTGACGTCGTCCCCACCTTCCTCCGGTTTATCACCGGCAGTCTCCCTGGAGTTCCCACCATTATGTGCTGGCAAACAAGGATAAGGGTTGCGCTCGTTGCGGGACTTAACCCAACATTTCACAACACGAGCTGACGACAGCCATGCAGCACCTGTCTCAGAGCTCCCGAAGGCACACCAAAATCTCTTTCGGCTTCTCTGGATGTCAAGAGTAGGTAAGGTTCTTCGCGTTGCATCGAATTAAACCACATGCTCCACCGCTTGTGCGGGCCCCCGTCAATTCATTTGAGTTTTAATCTTGCGACCGTACTCCCCAGGCGGTCTACTTAACGCGTTAGCTCCGAAAGCCACTCCTCTAGGGAACAACCTCCAAGTAGACATCGTTTACAGCGTGGACTACCAGGGTATCTAATCCTGTTTGCTCCCCACGCTTTCGCATCTGAGCGTCAGTCTTTGTCCAGGGGGCCGCCTTCGCCACCGGTATTCCTTCAGATCTCTACGCATTTCACCGCTACACCTGAAATTCTACCCCCCTCTACAAGACTCTAGCCTGCCAGTTCAAAATGCGGTTCCCAGGTTAAGCCCGGGGCTTTCACATCTTGCTTAACAAACCGCCTGCATGCGCTTTACGCCCAGTAATTCCGATTAACGCTCGGACCCTCCGTATTACCGCGGCTGCTGGCACGGAGTTAGCCGGTCCTTCTTCTGCAGCTAACGTCAAATCACGCAGGTATTAACTACGTAACCTTCCTCACTGCTGAAAGTGCTTTACAACCCGAAGGCCTTCTTCACACACGCGGCATGGCTGCATCAGGCTTGCGCCCATTGTGCAATATTCCCCACTGCTGCCTCCCGTAGGAGTCTGGACCGTGTCTCAGTTCCAGTGTGGCTGATCATCCTCTCAAACCAGCTAGGGATCGTCGCCTTGGTGAGCCATTACCTCACCAACTAGCTAATCCCAACTGGGCCCATCCTGACGCGAGAAGCCCGAAGGTCCTCCTCTTTGGTCCGTAGACATCATGCGGTATTAGCAGTCGTTTCCAACTGTTATCCCCCACATCAGGGCAGGTTCCCAGCCATTACTCACCCGTCCGCCGCTCGTCATCTTCAAAAGCAAGCTTTTGAAATGTTACCGCTCGACTTGCATGTGTTAGGCCTGCCGCCAGCGTTCAATCTGAGCCATGATCAAACTCTTCAATTAGAATTTTGTTGTTACCCGAAGGTAACGCTCAATGAATACTGAATTACTTTTTTGCCCGTAGGCAAATCTGCATTGACTGTGTTGACAGTGCACTCCGAAGAGATTCACCATCTTGGGTCACTCAGTTCATTGATAAATCTTTTGTCTATCAAGTACGAGTGCCCACACAGATTGTATAGGTCAAATTGTTAAAGAACGTTGACTCGATA
>NZ_FUXU01000237.1 GCF_900167155.1 Enterovibrio nigricans DSM 22720
AGGTTTAGACATGAGACTACGACGATTGATGGGTGTAGCCGATCAGATCGTAGCTTCTAGATTTAGTTCCATCGATTTAAGCAACAAAGCCCCTTCACTGCCGCACAGGCAGCTTAGAAACTAAAAAAACGGCTCTGTTAGCGTTAAATGTTGTTCTAGTCACATGAAGCATCTACAACTAAACTTGAACGAATCGTTCGATTCGTTTAGTGTGTAATATATGTTAACAACTAGATTGAGTGAAACCTATGCAAACTTTAAATGCCAATGAAGCAAAAACCAAATTTGGAACAATGCTTATCAATATTCAGAGCGAACCTGTTGAAATTTTGAAAAATGGCACGTCTGTGGCTGTAGTTATGTCCTCTAAAGATTATCAGGCAATGGAAGAACTAAAAATGGAACTTGTTAAGCTCCGTTTTTCCAATATCGATGAAGATGATTTGGTCGATGGTGATACCTTTTTTGAAGAGCTAGAATCAGGCAAGTACGATTAATGAAAAATGTGAAATTTTACCTCAGAGGACAGGCCCGTACTGACATAGCAAAAATTAGACAGTATACGATAAAAGAGTGGGGACATAATCAGTGGGACAAATATAGAGTCGCCTTGTTTAAAAAACTTCAATCACTAGCTAACAACCCACATATGGGAGCTAATATTGAAGAGGTTTCCAGTAACGCCTTTCGATTCCCAATAAAAAATCATGTTATCTATTATGCAAAAAGAGAAGATACGGTTATTTTTGTAGGAGTTATATCATCTGACATGTCACCTCAAAAACATATGATTCGAGTGAAAGATATAACCAATGAACTCGGCATGTAAATTCCGCTACTGATCATTCCAGAAGAGCGTTTTTGTGATATTCAAAACTAAACGCATCTGAGATGAAATCTTTTAAATTAAACTCTTGGTCTTCTTTCAAAATATCCATGATCCGCATCCAACCAAGATAGTTAGGCAAATAATCGGCTCCGTTGCAAAGTTTTAAGTTTCAGGCAATCTAGTGTCACCTTCCTCGTCGTTTATTAAGCATGACTGATTTCAAAGGGCGTCACTTTTC
>NZ_FUXU01000235.1 GCF_900167155.1 Enterovibrio nigricans DSM 22720
CGTTTGTCTATTTCGAGTTTCAGACTGCTTTGCGCCACAGGGATAAAGGCTTGCTCATTGGCAAAGCCCGTGGAAACAAAGTCCACCCACACGCCACGTGCAGGCGCGTGCGTATCGCCGAAACGCGCCATCGCAAAGCGAAGGTCATCGACGTTTTGCTCCCAGATAGTTTCGTTATCACGACGAATGGCCACACGCGTGATATCGTCGTTTTCGGTTTCAAGCAGCATCGAACGTAAACGCACGTTAGCCCCGACAATCGGGAACTCATGACGCTGGGTGCCTGTTTGCGTATGCGTGATAGAGGTCTGGGTGTAACGCTGCTGAAAGAAACGCTCGGTCTGGTAGTCCACCACACGGGCGGTCGCCGTGAATTCGGGAATGTCTGGGTCGTTAGCGACTTTTTGCTTTACGCCGATTTTCAGCATCAGCAGTTCACCCGCTTGATGCACCAGTTCGCCACGACGAATACCTTGCAAGGTGCGCAAGGTTTCGTCTGCAAACGGAATGATCAAACGGGTTTGGGTGGCACCGCTTACGCCTTTGGCCTGAACAGGTAGGCCTTTTTTGGTATCGCGCTTATGAAAAAACGCCGCATCGATACCAATGATTTCTTTGTTGTTGCGCTCAAGGGAAACACGCCCTAAGCGTTGAAGCGGCAAATCAGTCACCACTTCGAGAGAGGCAAAGGCATGAAGGGTATTAATCTCCAGTACCGCTTGCTTGCCGTAGACTTGCCCCGAGCGAAACGGGTCTAAATCCATGGGGCGAACGTTAAACGCGCCTTTGGCGGCGGCAACGATGGCCGCTCGTTGTGCAATGGGTGATGGCATGGTGTGAATGTCCTTTGGTTGATAAATAACGTGTTGGGTCAGGCTTACAACGAGCCTTTATCCAGCCCCAGTGATTTACGCGGTTTTTCCAGCGCATCCACATTGGCGACCACCACCATCACTACCACCATAATGGTGACCGCGACGGCGATGGTTGACCATGCGCCTTTGTTTAATTTGAACATGGTGTCGAATCCTTTACTTAGCAGTACGTTAAACAGAACGTTGAACATGAAAAATGTCAGGTGTTGAA
>NZ_FUXU01000233.1 GCF_900167155.1 Enterovibrio nigricans DSM 22720
CGCCCGATTGAATTTTTTGCAACAACCCCAGTCAGAGCAGGTCACTCTGACTCGTGTGAAGTGATAGTATCTTACCTTGTTGGTATCGTTAGACCTTCATACCAAAGTGATGGCCGTCCGGCATTTCTATATCGATACGTAGGCGACCGCCTAACGCTTCGACATAACGTTTTAGTGACAGTAGCTTAACGTCTTTGCCATTTTTCTCTAGACTGGCGACGGTAGGCTGCTTTATCCCCATAGATTCTGCAACCTGAGCTTGAGACATTTGAACACTATGGCGAATCTCTGCAAGATTTAGCTCAAGTAACATCTCTGCAGCTTGTTGTTGTGCCAAGTGCAGTTCATCTTCAGTCATTAGGTCATCAAGTGCGCTTAGTGGCTGACTTTTCATGATTTAGCTCCTCCAGATGCTCCTTAAACTCTCTTTCTGCAATAGGGATCATCTTCTTGTAAAAACGTTTATCACCAGTCTTATCGCCACCACATAAAATGACACACTGGCGCTCAGGGTCAAAAGCGAAGAAAACCCTAATCGGTTTTCCACTACTCTGCACGCGTAGCTCTTTTAAATTACTGACTTTGCTGCCTTCTAAGGTGTCAGCGTATGGCCTAGGTAAAGTTGGGCCTCTTTCTTCTAGCAGAATAAGGGATGCACGTACATTAACCTTATCCCTGCTATTCAATGTTTTAAACCAGTCAATGAAGACTGGCCGATTCAGTATTGTCCACATAGTCGGTGCTTGGCGTCTTTTGGTGTAATTATAGATTAGAATCTATATAGATTGCAATCTATATACACAAACTGCTAGTACTTATAGGGTGCACCTCTCGTGAACCAGTAAAAAGAGCAGCATATTTGGTTCGTTAAATATTGAAAACATACTCTATGCGAACTACCATTGAGAACCATGCCCAAAACAGACCACTGTTGACCAAATGTTCATAAGAGCCTATGTCGTTTTCAGAAGGCGACTGCAATATTGTCAATAGTGGTATTCACTTAGTTAGCACGTCTTTCTGGCTAGAAAGGAGAAGGGGCTGATTACCGGCTCCGTTGCAAAGTTTTAAGTTTCAGGCAATCTAGTGTCACCTTCCTCGTCGTTTATTAAGCAT
>NZ_FUXU01000232.1 GCF_900167155.1 Enterovibrio nigricans DSM 22720
ATGCTTAATAAACGACGAGGAAGGTGACACTAGATTGCCTGAAACTTAAAACTTTGCAACGGAGCCATAACCTTTCCTGTAGTTGGTGCGTTTCTTCTGGCGTTAATTAGATCTTGTCTGGGGTTATATCGTCCTTTCGATGGTAGAGTAAGCAAGAATGCTTGGTTCCAAGGCCAACGCTCTCCGTACACTTTAGTTAGCACATCGTGAACTGCGTTTCTTACAATCACCTCGCATATATGTAATGGCAACATAAATGCCGAGGAAACTTGCCCATTCCAAGCGTAAAGGCTCATTGCGCTGTTTAAGCAATATGGAACTCCATAGTAGTTTTGGTAGGTTCTGAGTCTTTCTTCTGACAGTGAACGTGCCACCATTGTCAAATCAATTGACGAGTGAGCCATTTTTTCTTATCCTTATATCACTAGCTACGAGATTCGCGGGCTTTACGCCTCCACTTGTAGACATACGAAGTAGAGGAACCCACGCATTTATGTGTGGGTTTTCTCGTTTCTGACTGGATAATAATACACACTAGACATATATGGCTAGTTATTGATTTTCAAAGCCAGTCTATCGCGCACATTTCGCGTATGCGGTCTCGCTGAATGACGACATACTTTAAGGTTGTCTCAGTGGAGCTATGACCAATAACTCGCGCCATGTTTTCTAGCGATTCACCGCGAATAATAGCGTTAGTAACAAGGCTTTTTCTGCCTGTGTGAGAACTAGCCGTGTGTAACCCACATCGGGCGTAAAGTTTTCTAAATGACTGTTCTAGCGAATCGCAAGCCCAGTATGTTTTGACCTCTCCATCCAGCATTACTCTAGGTTTTGGCTGTAGAGCATAAGATCTCCCTCTGTTATTGAGTAAGAACCTGCTTTCAGGATTCAGCCCTTGGTACTCATTACTTTTTGTCACAGCCCACGACTTAGTTTTTCGATAGTTAATCCACTCTTGGATAATTCGGCGTGTTTTGGGGTTGGAAAGCCAAATGACACGTGGTTTCAGATGCTTGCAAATTTTTGCGGGTAGCGCTGTCAACGCCGACTTAAAACTGATCCACTTAGCGACGCTATCGCCGAAGTAAAATTGACCCACCCATGGTAGTTATCCCTGCCTCTCCGAT
>NZ_FUXU01000228.1 GCF_900167155.1 Enterovibrio nigricans DSM 22720
GTTATGTTGAGGGATTGCCGTAGGTCGACGAGGCCGCAAAGGGTGGGCGAGAGACTTGGCCAAATCCGAACAAGCGCAGCGCCGTTCGTGATGCCGAGGAAAGAGGATCGCTTTGCAACGAGAAGCCCGTAACATAACGGCCATAATGCGAACTCTATATGCATAGATAGTTATTGCATTTAAGAGCAATAGCACAAAAAGTTGGTCACCTTACATTTATCATCTTGAAGCAAGGTTAGAAAAGGCTTTGTTATCAGTTGTATAAATCGAAGGTGATAAATGGCTACTCATTACTATGTAAATAAAAATGCTCAGTCAAATGGTGATCATGAAGTTCATGCGGGGACATGTTCACATCTCCCTCTGTTACACAATCGCGATTATCTTGGCTTATTCTCTAATTGTCGTGATGCGGTGAATGAAGCAAAGAAAAAATATCCCAAGTCAAATGGTTGTTACTTCTGTAGCAATGCTTGCCACACAGGATAAGCGATTATGGCAGATAGAAGACCGATTAACCCTAACGTAAATGTCCCAAAACCCGGTGGTGGTGAACAGCCACGCGACAGAAACAATGACGGAAGGCTTCGCAAGAAACGTAAGGATGCAGGGAAACCTCGCAAATAAAACAAAGGGACGTTAAAACGTCCCTATTTCATGCACAAAACACTAATTGTTGTAGACATCATCAATCAATTTATACGCTGCTCTCTGAGCGGCTCTTTCAGCAACGTCTTTATTATCAAATATTTTTAAGTCGCCTTTGGAATCAACTAACTCTCTAATGATGTCCGGCATTAGTCCATTTTTATCAACTGGCCCTGCGAAGCTATATCCAGCTGAGAATCCCTCCAACTCCTTTCTGTACTGGGTATGGATATGATAGGGAATATTCCTATGTATGCCTCTAAAGGTATAAGACTGCATGAGCATTCTCCTTGTATTTTCAGTGTGTGCAGATAGTTAGAGCACACCTGAATAAGCCATGCCTGTAAGGCATACAAGCCAGTGCGAAGCGCGCAGCGAGGCACAAGCCGATTACCTTACCTTTTCCAATCCTCCGCCCCCCTAAGCGGCGCGTAGCCTTCTCAGGGGCGTTTTTATACCGTTACATGCCTTCCTGCGAGGCTGTCTTTTACTAAGCCTGTTATCACCGTCAGGGGCAGGGAGAGCAGCCAAAAAGCCGCATGCTCTAATAGCGGCTTTT
>NZ_FUXU01000227.1 GCF_900167155.1 Enterovibrio nigricans DSM 22720
CATGAGACTACGACGATTGATGGGTGTAGCCGATCAGATCGTAGCTTCTAGATTTAGTTCCATCGATTTAAGCAACAAAGCCGAGTCACCATGTCGGCAAATCGCTGTGAATAATGACATTGCGGATAGTACAAAAAGAAAAACGCGCTCGTAGCGCGTTTTTGGTAAAAGGGACTTTATTGCGAGCAGAATGCGTTGAAGCTTTCTTGCGTGTTCTCGAACCCTTTATCTTTCGCCGACTCCCATGAACGCTCACATTGGTTGGTTGTCGCACACCAAGCGTATCCCGCCGAGCCGATACAACCGTGTTCATCTTTGTCCGCACCAACCATGCCAGACTCTTTAGGCGCAGTACAACCAGAGAGAATCAATAAAGTAGTAACGAGTAACGATGCTTTTTTCATTTCGGAATCCTCAACAAGGCAATTTCTTAAGACTCAGAGATTTTATCGTGTTTTTAGTCAATTCTCTGCAAATGTTGTGATGTCTGCTTGTCTCTTATCAATGGCTTGGCGAGTGTCAGCGATATCAGACATCGGTTGTCGCGAATGCGTAGGACGAAACACCAAGCAAAGGATTTTCGAAACTCTCTTCTCTTTGTTAGAATCTCGCCCTTTCTCTAAGCATGACACAGTGACTAGCCAGTTATTGTGCTTAACCACTATCGTAAAGAGACACCTAACATGAACAACGCTACCACCATCATTGGTTTATTTAACCCGAAAAGCCCGTCAAATGTCGGTGCCGTATTGCGGGCTGCGCGCTGTTATCAAGCTGGGGAGGTACGTTACACAGGCACTCGATACGATAGAGCCGCAAAGTTCTATACCGATACGCAAGGTGCTATTGAAACGATTCCTTTGACGGCCGTAAACTCGTTTCTCGACGGTTTGGAAGAAGGCACGGAAATTGTTTGTGTAGAACTGGCCATTGGCGCAACTCCATTACCTGCTTTTCAACACCCAGAAAAAGCGATCTATATTTTCGGCCCGGAGGACGGTTCAATCTCAAAAGAGGTTGTCGATAACGCTCACCACGTTGTGTATGTCCCAACGGTTGGCTGCATGAACCTCGCGGCGTCTGTCAATGTGGTCCTTTACGACCGTCTTGCAAAATCAGAAAACACACTTCAGGGCGACGCGCTGATCATAAGCAGTCGTGACAACAAAAACCGCCTGATCGTTCAAGAAAAATAAAACCAGAAGGGGTTGTTGCAAAAAATCCGTAGTGATCCAAAATCGTCTCATTTCTCCCTGGCGGATAACGGATAGATGGCCA
>NZ_FUXU01000224.1 GCF_900167155.1 Enterovibrio nigricans DSM 22720
TTACTTGAGTCCGCTAAAACCCCTTGGGTGTTGTATGGTTAAGCCTCACGGGCAATTAGTATCAGTTAGCTCAACGCCTCGCAGCGCTTACACACCTGACCTATCTACGTCGTAGTCTCCAACAACCCTTTAGAGAGCTTATAGCTCTAGGGATGACTCATCTTGAGGCTCGCTTCCCGCTTAGATGCTTTCAGCGGTTATCGATTCCGAACTTAGCTACCGGGCAATGCCACTGGCGTGACAACCCGAACACCAGAGGTTCGTCCACTCCGGTCCTCTCGTACTAGGAGCAGCCCCTCTCAATCATCCAACGCCCACGGCAGATAGGGACCGAACTGTCTCACGACGTTCTAAACCCAGCTCGCGTACCACTTTAAATGGCGAACAGCCATACCCTTGGGACCGACTTCAGCCCCAGGATGTGATGAGCCGACATCGAGGTGCCAAACACCGCCGTCGATATGAACTCTTGGGCGGTATCAGCCTGTTATCCCCGGAGTACCTTTTATCCGTTGAGCGATGGCCCTTCCATTCAGAACCACCGGATCACTATGACCTGCTTTCGCACCTGCTCGAATTGTCATTCTCGCAGTCAAGCGGGCTTATGCCATTGCACTAACCTCACGATGTCCGACCGTGATTAGCCCACCTTCGTGCTCCTCCGTTACTCTTTGGGAGGAGACCGCCCCAGTCAAACTACCCACCAGGCACTGTCCGCAACCCCGATAAGGGGCCAACGTTAGAACATCAAGCATACAAGGGTGGTATTTCAAGGACGGCTCCACAAATACTGGCGTATTTGCTTCAAAGCCTCCCACCTATCCTACACATGTAGGGTCAATGTTCAGTGCCAAGCTGTAGTAAAGGTTCACGGGGTCTTTCCGTCTAGCCGCGGGTACACAGCATCTTCACTGCGATTTCAATTTCACTGAGTCTCGGGTGGAGACAGCGTGGCCATCATTACGCCATTCGTGCAGGTCGGAACTTACCCGACAAGGAATTTCGCTACCTTAGGACCGTTATAGTTACGGCCGCCGTTTACCGGGGCTTCGATCAAGAGCTTCTCCGAAGATAACCCCATCAATTAACCTTCCGGCACCGGGCAGGCGTCACACCGTATACGTCATCTTTCGATTTTGCACAGTGCTATGTTTTTAATAAACAGTTGCAGCCACCTGGTATCTGCGACTGCCCTCAGCTCCATCCGCAAGGGACTTCACCATGGGCAGCGTACCTTCTCCCGAAGTTACGGTACCATTTTGCCTAGTTCCTTCACCCGAGTTCTCTCAAGCGCCTTGGTATTCTCTACCCGACCACCTGTGTCGGTTTGGGGTACGATTCCTTATAACCTGAAGCTTAGAGGCTTTTCC
>NZ_FUXU01000221.1 GCF_900167155.1 Enterovibrio nigricans DSM 22720
GTGTGATGAAAACAAGGACGCGGGTTTATCACATGGATCAGATGAAAGATAAAGGTCTTGCGTCCCTGTTTTCATCAAGGATATGGGGATAAATCGCAGGTGTTCAAGTGTAGAGCATCACGATGAGGTGACCCACACGGAAGCCTGATAATCCGTGTGGGTCATTGCACAGAACAAGGTGTTCGACATCACCCAAGGATTATATTGATCGTTTCAGGTGTCCTTGTTCTGCCCGCGGACTCTACCAAGGTGATATGTTGAACGAAAGTGCTATTTTTGTTTCGTCAAGTGGTTGGAGGAGTTAATTACGTAATGCGGCATACAAAAGCCCACATATTGTGGGCTTGGTGCGGGTCAGATACAACAACCTGCTACCACGTTGAGCCGTCAATACAACGTAAGTCCGATAAAATGTTTTCCATCGCATAGTTGGTATTTTGCTCCAGGGCTTCACGCTTGGTGAGTTTTTTGGCGTGCTCCCTGGGAAGGATTTTCAGCAAGGCGAACTCGTCGACCTTGTGCTCGGTGGCGTCAAGCGTAATGCGGATGTGTACCAGCTTGCCGTTAATAAAGCCTATCTGGTTAGTCATTTCTTCGCGGTTAAAATGCTTGTTGTGGAACGCTTGCTGTTCGTCCGTCAGCTCCAGCTTTTCACCGTTAAACGCCGCGATAAACGCGGGAATATGGCTAACGAAGTCTTGGTAATCGTCCCAACTGTTCGGCGCGGTGGTTGTTTTACTTGGCGATGTGTCGTTATCATGTTGGCTCATTCGGTATGACTCCCTTGTGCTGAGTGAACTGGGCTGACTTTTCTTGCAACGGGGTCAGCCCTTTTATTTTTCTGGTTATTTCACCCTCTTTGCGTCCATGTGCTTGAACTCAGGCAATTCATTGTTATCGAGCAGTGTTTCTAAGGTATCGAGCAATCGGTAGTTGTCGGACTTTTTCGAGGCCTGACGAAGTGACAGCGCGATAGTGTCTGTGTGTTGTGCCAGCTCACACAACTTGCTGTACGCCAGAATGCCTGCCAGTGAGTGCCCGCGTGTTGACACAAACAACAGACTTTCCTTGTTATTGAATTTACCTTCTGCATCGTCCTTGAAGTGTGCCAGTAACTCAGCATCCAGCTGTTGGCAAATGGCAGGCCGAGTATCCTTCTGTGCGTTGTTATCGTTAAACGCACTGAGGTATTCGGCGCAGGCCATGACATCATGTCTGGCATCAGCCAGTTGGATAAGGGCTTCCCCTACGTCATTGGGCATCACATTCTGCACTGTCTCGACTAACGCTTGGTGTGCTTCTGTGTAGGTGTCCCCTATCTGGTTGACATCGACCTCGTCAGGGTCACCAAAGTCATAGCCTCGGTCTTCATAGAACTTGGTCA
>NZ_FUXU01000220.1 GCF_900167155.1 Enterovibrio nigricans DSM 22720
ATCGTAGCTTCTAGATTTAGTTCCATCGATTTAAGCAACAAAGCCGTCAATATTTTCCATTTTTAGTTTGGTTTCTAAAATGATGTTCTCCATATTTGCAGCTTGGGCATCCATCACCTCTTTTTTCACGTATTCCTTCGCACGGCATAAGAATGCTTGGAATAGGTCTTCATAATGCTCAGTGTTATTAGGCCAAAAAATACTGATTATGCTAGATATAGGCCCACCAACAGTGGGAATTCCACTAGTGACAATCACAAAATAGTTTTTTAGAAATGTTGAAAGGTCGAAGCTAGCGTCTGTATTGTAGGAGTCACAGGTTAGGGTGAAAGTCCTTTCACTATTGTTATCGTAATAACTATTCTTTTTTTTGTTTTCACATTCTACACAAGTCATTTATTACTCTCATTTGTTGTTAGATTCTTCAAGGAAATATTATCCTTACAAACACTAGTGTTTTGAGATCAGATATGCAGAATGCATATAAAAATGTACATTGCGTGAAATTTATTTGCACATCCATACTCATAATGAATGGAGTGGGCCAGCATTATATCTCTTATGTATAAGAGATGTTCATAAGGAAGTGTGATTGTCTTGTCAGGGTTGTTGAACAGATAACCTTCAAAAAACAACATCCAAGGTTGTTTTCCAAATTGTGAATTCCATATGAACATGCAACTGTATATGCATACAGTCATGTGTTAACTTACATTATCGTTTCATTAATTAAAGGAACTTAAGTTGGCACATTCAAAGACAAGCTGCCTATGTGGGCAGGTAAAGATTACCGCAGAAGAGGTCAATCCAAAGTTTACCGTTTGCCATTGTCAGTCATGCCGAACTTGGGGCGGCGCACCGTATTTTGCGGTGAAGTGCGGGACTAAGGTAAAAATCGAAGGCGAAGACAATATCAAAATGTACGAGTCATCAAGTTGGGCATCTCGTGGATTCTGCAGTGAGTGTGGCACGCATTTGTTCTACAAATTGAAAGCGACTGGCGAGTACAACATGCCAGTAGGTTTGTTTTCAGATTTACCCGATTTGGAAATGGACATGCAGTACTTCAGTGACGCACGGCCAAGTTATTACTGCTTCCGCGACGAAACCAAAGAAATGATCACCGCGGAGATCATGGCGTTCTTTGGACCGCAACCATAAAGCGGCATTCGACAGTTTAAATCTCCGCAAGATACAATCCGTACACGCGATACATTCCCACAGCACACAAAAAAGCTGTGGGAGTACAAACGCAGAAACCACGACAAAGCCGATAAAAACAATATGTTAGTGCAAATCAGGCTGTCTCTATAGATATTAAAACACAATCCATAACTACGCATTATGTAATCTGGCGTTATGTTGAGGGATTGCCGTAGGTCGACGAGGCCGCAAAGGGTGGGCGAGAGACTTGGCCAAATCCGAACAAGCGCAGCGCCGTTCGT
>NZ_FUXU01000238.1 GCF_900167155.1 Enterovibrio nigricans DSM 22720
GCCACAGGGATAAAGGCTTGCTCATTGGCAAAGCCCGTGGAAACAAAGTCCACCCACACGCCGCGTGCAGGCGCGTGCGTATCACTGAAACGCGCCATCGCAAAGCGAAGGTCATCGACGTTTTGCTCCCAGATGGTTTCGTTATCACGGCGAATGGCGATACGGGTAATGTCGTCGTTTTCGGTTTCAAGCAGCATCGAACGTAAACGCACGTTAGCCCCGACAATCGGGAACTCATGGCGCTGGGTACCCGTTTGCGTATGCGTGATAGAGGTCTGGGTGTAACGCTGCTGAAAGAAACGCTCGCTCTGGTAGTCCACCACACGGGCGTTCGCCGTGAATTCGGGAATGTCAGGGTCATTGGCGACCTTTTGCTTTACGCCGATTTTCAGCATCAGCAGTTCACCCGCTTGATGCACCAGTTCGCCACGGCGAATGCCTTGCAAGGTGCGAAGGGTTTCGTCTGCAAACGGGATAATCAAACGGGTTTGGGTGGCACCTGCCACGCCTTTGGCCTGCACGGGTAAGCCTTTTTTGATGTCACGCTTATGGAAAAAGGCCGCATCAATACCAATGATTTCTTTGTTGTTGCGCTCAAGGGAAACACGCCCTAAGCGTTGAAGCGGCAAATCGGTCACCACTTCGAGAGAGGCAAAGGCATGAAGGGTATTAATCTCCAGTACCGCTTGCTTACCGTAGACTTGCCCCGAGCGAAACGGGTCTAAATCCATCGGGCGAACGTTAAATGCGGCTTTGACGGCGGCAACGATGGCCGCTTGTTGTGCAATGGGTGATGGCATGCTGTGAATGTCCTTTGGTTGATAAGAAACGCGTCTGGCGAGGCTTACAACGAGCCTTTATCCAGCCCCAGTGATTTACGCGGTTTTTCCAGTGCATCCACATTGGCGACCACCGCCATCACTACCACCATGATGGTGACCGCGACGGCGATGGTTGCCCATGCGCCTTTGTTTAATTTGAACATGGTGTCGAATCCTTTACTTAGCAGTACGTTAAACAGAACGTTGAACATGAAAAATGTCAGGTGTTGAA
>NZ_FUXU01000219.1 GCF_900167155.1 Enterovibrio nigricans DSM 22720
AGGAAGGAAAATCCATTGAGTGGGAGTGGCGTGCAACTCGCTACGCCGATCATTTAGTTTCCAACAAACTGCAAAGTAAAAAAATCAAACAGGGTACAGCCTATTACGTTGAAATTGACATGGTAAAAGATCACCTGGAACAACGTGAATACCAATATGCCCACTATGTGCGTGACGCCTCTAAGCGATACGACATTCCTGAAGATTTGATTTACGCGGTCATTAAAACCGAAAGCAGTTTTAATCCATACGCCGTTAGCCATGCGGGTGCCTATGGATTGATGCAGGTGATTCCGAAAACGGCGGGCGCTGACGTGTTTAACCTCGTGAAGAAAAAGCCAGGAATTCCGACCAAAGAGTATTTGTTCGATCCGGCTAATAACATTGATACTGGTGCCGCGTATTTACATATTCTGAAAACTCGCTACTTGCGCGATGTGAAGAACGCGTCATCCAAACACTTCAGCATGATTTCCGCCTACAACGGCGGAACGGGCGGGGTTTTGGCAACGTTCCACCCTGATCGCAAACAAGCCATGGTAGCGCTAAATCGCCATTCGCCGAAGCAGGTTTACGATGCGCTCACCACCAAGCACCCGAAAGGGGAAGCGCGACGCTACTTGCAAAAAGTCCTCTACTTCCAGAAAGACTTTAAAGAAGGCAATATCTAAAGCAGAACGCCACCTAGAAAGGTGGCGTTTTTCATATGCAGTGGTATCCCACTAATCTTGATAAATCATCTTCTTGGTCATGCCACCATCGACAAGGATATTGGCACCGTTGACGAAATCATTGTCTGGATGCGTCAGAAACTGGCACGCATTAACGATGTCTTTCGGCTTGCCAACACGCCCTGAAGGGTGCTGCTGATGGTCGACATCTCTCAACGCATCATAATCTGCGGTTTGAATCCAACCCGGGCTCACGACATTCACTGTAATTGGCGTTTTAGACAATGAGACCACCAAGGAATTGGTCAACGATACTAGTCCGCCTTTCGATGCCCCGTAAGCTTCCCACCCTGCTTCATTTTGATGCCAGCGCGTGGAAGAGATATTCACGATTCGCCCGTAAGTCTGCCCCGCATTCGCCGCAATAAACTCACTGATACAGGTAAACGCACCCACCAGATTTACATTGATCACGTTGGCGAACTCTTCAGATGTCAGCGTATCTACGGGTTTGTTAAACGTTGAAATCGCGCCATTATTGATAAGCACATGCACAACACCAAACTGCGCTTTGATGGTGGCAAAGGCTGCAACCACTTCTTCCTTTTTACCCAGATCGGTCAGAAAGGGGGTTGTTGCAAAAAATTCAATCGGGCGGATTTCACCCCGCCGCTTCCTGAAATTACGTGTAAATTACCTCGACATTAAAGAGTCGATT
>NZ_FUXU01000218.1 GCF_900167155.1 Enterovibrio nigricans DSM 22720
GTCACATCGTATTGATATTTCTGTACCAGCCCGTTGTAGATGTCTTTGATGGAATCTGCGTGTGTCATAGGGCGAGTCCTCTGCGCGTCATTTCGGTATGAATATTTTCAATCTGCTTGGCGGCATCGTGTTGTGAATTGTGGCTGTGTCGGTTCCCACCAAAAAAATATTTACCTTTGCAGCTGTTAAAAAGTTTGCGTAATTGCAAATCAGTCAGTCGTTGCAAGTGATCACTGTCGGTGTTGATAGGGTTGCTGACTCTAGACATGGCTTTCTCCTTGCGCGGCTTCCGCTGCTTTCAGTTCACGCTTGACCTTTCGAGGCGAGCGGATAATGACGGCATCCGCATCTAACATACGGTTGAGCTGACGGCAGTTAATGAACAAGTTGTTTTGGTCGTTCTCTCGACGCACGGCGGGAATGATTGCTGCGCTGCACATGCTGCGAAGCAAATCTTCATCAATCCCCATGATGTCGGCGACTTTGCTCACATGCATCATGCCAACGGGGGACTCAATGAGTGCGCCCACATCGGTGATATCGAATTCAACCTTCATAAAAAACACTCCGTGATACACTGGGGAGTTGCGCAGTAAGGGCGCAATATCTGGGTAATATAGTGCAATGCACATCCAAATGGATGGGTCAATGATGATTTTAAATAAAAAGATAAAAGCGATCAGGCTGGATGAAGGGTTAACTCAGTTAGAATTTTCACAACTGATTGATATTCCAGTTATTAGCTTGCAGAACTATGAAAGGGAAGTTCGAAATCCTAGCAGCGAAAATTTGATGAAAATCACAGAGCATCCACGATTTGAAAAGTATGCATTCTGGCTTGTGACAGGAAAAACCGACTACGAGTCCGGTCACATTTGTCCGGCTTTCTCAACTCAAGAGAAGTGCGGGTTAGATGTGCCACAGGATGCGAAGAGAGCATAAACACCCTACAGATACAGTTTTACGATTGGGAGATGGGGTGTCATGGCGATTGTGCAAACTGTCGATGGCTTGTGGGTGACGACGCTTGATACGTCGCACGAGTTCAACCTCTAAATGGACGCGTTGGCCTACGAAAACAAAATGGCATTACAGCGTAAAATCAAAGCCTCTTTTGATAATCGCCGGCTGTCTGAACTGATTGATTTGTGGCATAAGTTGCACGGTAAAGCGTTAAAAGATGGTCTGCGACGTTACAAGCTGCTTTTTCGGATGGCAGAGCGCGTCAATAATCCGATAGCCACGCAGTTTACGAGTGAAGTGTTTGCGCATTATCGTCAAGAGCGGGCGAATGAAGTGTCGGTAGGCACCTTAAACCGAGAGCATGCGTACATGAGAGCGGTGTTCAATGAACTGCGCCGTCTTGGGAGCATCAACTACGAAAATCCATTGACGCATATTCGCCAGTTCAAGGAGAAAGAGCATGATTTGCGTTTTCTCAGTGGCTCGGAAATTCAGCAACTGCTTGCGAACAGTAAAAAGTC
>NZ_FUXU01000216.1 GCF_900167155.1 Enterovibrio nigricans DSM 22720
CTATCACGGTGAACCCGCACACGCTGAGCTGGGCACAAATGCCCTATCACAATCATGGCGTGTACTCACAAGACTGGGGGGATTCCGGGGGGAACCTCGCGAACACCCGAGATACGCATAACGTTCGTTTGAGGAATACAGAGCCTGCTGGCTCAAGCGTGCCTCATGCGCACGGGGCCACCTCCAGCATCGTTGACACACGGCAGTCATCTGTTGCCGTTATTTGGATCATGAAGTTATGAACATCACAGCGATCACGCAAGACCAACTCATTCTTATCGACGGTGTCGGCGTTAGCGCCGTTGGCGGCTTTCGTATGGAGCGCGGGGAGTGGGCATTGCACTTTGATACCGATAAAGGTATCGGCCATATCGAATATTTGGATAGCCGCCCGAACCTTCTATTAACGCAGGTACATTTTGATAATGCCTATCACTGGCTGATTGAAGAGTTTGAACGGGCACAGGCTGAGGCCAAACGCGAGGAGGAGTTTGATGCACAAAATATGGCTGCCTCTGCTCGTCCTGACGGCGGGCGGGTTGATGCTCATGAGGCGGCCTCAAGCGATGGCGCAGACATCGATGCCGACAACCGCGAAGGATCACGTCATGACTAAACCAACCCGTGCCCCACGAGGCATTCGCAATCACAACCCTGGCAATCTGGAAGATAACAACACGCCCTGGCTTGGACGCGCCGGCAATGATGGGCGATACCTGATATTTACACGCCCAGAGTATGGCCTTCGCGCCTTATACAAGGTGCTTTTAACCTACCGCTACAAATACAACGTGAACACGGTAGAAGGCATCCTTCACCGCTGGGCACCGCCTGTTGAAAACGACACGAATGCGTATGTGAAGCATGTGGCCCAAAAGCTCGGTGTCTTGCCACACACGCCGTTATCGATGGAGGACTACCCCGCCCTGGTGAAAGCCATTGTGCTGCATGAGAACGGGGTGCAACCCTACAGCGATGAGGTGATAGCCCATGCGATTGCCCTCGCTCGATAACCAGGCGTTGCTCACCATGATTGTGGGCGGCGTGGTGGTGTACGCCATCACGCAGTGGCTGGATAGGGCCGCAGAGAAAGCGAATGCGCTGGCTGACACGGCGACCAAGCCGCTTGCCGATACCTGGGCGGACATCAAGCACACGGTGAACGGCAGCGGCGCGGTCGAACTCACCCCGCTCACGCTGCAACGCCATTACTTTCAAGATGACTGGACGCTGACCCCAGACGCAGAGCGCACCCTTTGGGGAATACGTCAATATGTGCCCGAGCTGACATCGATGTTCGGCGCAAAAGGGCAGGCATTAAAAACGCGGTATCGCCATTTACTTGGCGTACCCATCACCAAGGACACACTATGAAATACGTAAACACGCTGCTAAAGCAGCCATCGACCTACAAAGGGCTGGCCCTTCTTGGCTCAATGGCCGCCGTTGCCACTGGAAACGGGCATTTGTTCACAGCAGAAATGACCAA
>NZ_FUXU01000215.1 GCF_900167155.1 Enterovibrio nigricans DSM 22720
ATTCTTCTGGATAGCGTTTTCCGCTCATAGCAACACCTCATAGTTTGTTCAATTATATAGCTATTGAGTGTCTAGAGAAGCGGGGTCTTACCACCTTCTGGCTTTTATGACGATTCAAATCTTCCGCTATCGCTAAATAAACAGCAGGCAAAACAAACAATGTAAAAACAGTTCCAATGATCATGCCAGCCACGAGAATAATACCAATACTGTTTCTTGCTTCAGCCCCTGCCCCAGTCACGAGAACCAATGGAAAGTGCCCCAGCACTGTTGCAGCTGTTGTCATTAAAATAGGCCTTAACCGCATCTTGGAACTTGTAATCACCGCCTCAAGTTTCTGATGGCCTTTTAGCTGAAGTTCATTGGCAAACTCTGTAATTAAAATGCCATTCTTTGCTACTAAGCCAACCAAAGTAATGAAACCAATTTGCGCGTAGATATTCATCGTTGTCATACCGAGAAATGAAAACACCATGCCGCCCGTTAATGCCAGAGGTACCGAACCGAGCAAAACCACCAATGGCGATCGAAAGCTGTTGAATTGGATCGATAAAACCATATAGACAACGAATAAAGCGACGGCGAGTACGGCAAATAGACTGTTTCCTTCTTGCCTTAACTGACGAGAACTGCCTGCGTAGTTTACTTGATAGCCCTCTGGCAAAATCTCACTCGCTTTTTGCTCTAATACCTTCAACGCTTGATCGGGTGTCGTTCCCGGCACTAAGCCCCCTAGAATACGAAACGAATTGAGTTGATTGAACCTCGCAATAGAACGAACATTCACAGTTTGCGCCAGGTTGGCCACGCTACTTAGCGGAACAAAATCTCCACTTGGCGTTTTTATTTGTAAAGCGAGCAACGACTCACTGTCCGTAAGCGCGTGCGTATCGACCATTGGAATAACACGATAAGCTTTACCATTGCTGTCAAATCTCGTGACATCTTGCTCTGACACCATCAAGGAAATTTGGTCAGTGACGGCTTGTGTCGTCATCCCTAAATCCATCATTCGTTTAGGATCAAACTCTAGCTTCGCATGAGGCATATCTATCTTAAGATCGGTATCAACAAACATAAACTTACCGCTATTTTGGGCGGCTTCTAAAAGCTGATAAGCGTATGGCAACATGTTGTCGTAACTGTCTTGTGATTGAATCACCATTTCCACATCAAATTGACCCGCTGTCGGCAATGGCATCGGCAATGTTGGATAGACACGAAGGCCCGTCACTTCTTTCAGCGTAAAGTAAACACGCTGTAATGCTTCAGAAACGGAGTAAGTACGCTGCTCATACGGAACGAAGTTAATCCCACTGAATCCACCCGACGCTGTCACTGTTTGCCACACGGTATCGACGCCTTCCATTTGAAGGATTGAACCGACGGCTTCTTGCATGGGCTTTGTTGCTTAAATCGATGGAACTAAATCTAGAAGCTACGATCTGATCGGCTACACCCATCAATCGTCGTAGTCTCATGTCTAAACCT
>NZ_FUXU01000214.1 GCF_900167155.1 Enterovibrio nigricans DSM 22720
CATGAGACTACGACGATTGATGGGTGTAGCCGATCAGATCGTAGCTTCTAGATTTAGTTCCATCGATTTAAGCAACAAAGCCCATCCAATGCTTTAAGGTATCTCGCTATTTCCGGCGTGAACCCTTCCACATAAAACAGAAAATCCTCCCCCCGCCTTATACGTTCTGCATTTAAAACCATGCCAACCGTATGTAATCCGCAAGCAAACCACAGGCCAGTAGCAAGGGGGTCTTTTACATCGACAAACTGCGGATAAATCACGTTTAATACTTTTAGAAATGCATTTGCATGATTCGGATTAATTGTCGAAAAATGAATTTTGTTTTTGATAGATTTAATCAATGGTGACTTATTATTCGTCAATTTGCAGCCATATACACAAATATCTGCCATTCCGATCAAAATGTTGTTCTTATTGCCAGCCTCAACTAATGTTTTGTTGAAAAGCAACCCACCACCAACGCCTTCTGAATTTAAGAGAACCATTTGGCCATCGACTAAATGCGGAGCGAGCATTACCGCTATCTCTTCATATGCATCACAGGTCGTCATGACAGAAATGACTGATGCGCCTTGTATTGCATCGGCCAGATCATCCGTCACCTTATCTAACGCAACAGTGCCATTGAGCTTCCCTGCTAACTCCAAATATGGATTTTCGACCAAATGGCTGATTCTACTGAAGCTTCGATTCCATAAAGCGACGTTGAAGCCCGCCATCTTCGCATGGCCAGCGGCTGCTAAGCCACCATTTCCCGCGCCTAGCACGCAGAACTTCACGTTGTTATTTACGTATTCGATCACTACGCCCCCTAAAAAACAATTAAAACTAGAGATATTTCACTCAGTACCATAAACGTCGAACACGTCTTCTTGGCAATTAACGGTGTGTGAAATACATCTAACCCAATGCGTATCATTAGCCAAACTGGAAATAATATGGAACATTGAGTTTAAATATTCAAGTTGCATTACGATAATGCTGTTTGTCATTTCACCGTAGTGTTAATTTCTTTCGAGCTGAATCACGAAACATAAAAATAACAATTGAAGAAAATATAATGTACACATAAAAATTACTTGCGATGAAGAGACAATAAATTAACGCATACTCAGTGAAAACCAGAGATTGAGATGAATTGTACTTATTACATTTATTAGTAACCTACCCTCATTTCATTGGGATCGGCATTAATGCCAAAACAGAACACTTATCTCACTCATCATTCGAACAGAAAAACTGGCTCCTTTAAATCCACCCACACTTACGCTCCGATAATTTATTTATAGTTAATATCAAACCTATCAAACAGTAAAGGTTTAATCATGAAAACTTATCAGCTCGCCATTTTATTATCACTCGTTTCCTCAAGCGCCTTCGCACTCAAAAATGAAAGGGACTTTTTTAAATTCCATGAATTAGTAAGAAAAAATGACGATGGTTCTGTCACACTGAAGGGCTTTGTTGCTTAAATCGATGGAACTAAATCTAGAAGCTACGAT
>NZ_FUXU01000213.1 GCF_900167155.1 Enterovibrio nigricans DSM 22720
ATGCGGCCAACCAAACCGCCAGAGAAGACAAACAGGCCGCGCAGCGTCAACGGCTTTACCTCGTTGGCGGCGGTGCACTGGTTGCTCTGATTGCGCTGTTCATCATTTTCAAGAAATAAGGAGACGCTGATGCCCTTGTTATTTCTCGGTCTAGGCGGCCTCATTACAGGCGCATGGTGGACAAAAGACGCGGTAGCGCTGGGCGCGACGGCCAGTCAGCCTAACCGTCCACCGTATACCACGCTCATCCTCGTGGTGGTTGTCCTGTTTATTCTTTGGCGTAAAGGGTGGCTCTCATGATACCCAGCATTGGCGGTGGTGTGTCCACCGGTGGCGGGGGGATCAGTGGGGGCCCTTCCTCTGCCAAGAACGGCGACTTTCACGGCGGCAGCGCAGGGGGAAGCGTCACCTTTAACAACCATCAAGGGGCGAGCGGCAGCAATACGGCGTTATACGTCATTGCCGCTGTGGTGCTGATATTGGGGGTGGTATGGCTCAAGCAAAAATAAACCCCGTTCGCCTGAGCTGGACACAGGAAAACGTTGCGCGGTTTACCCAAGCGGGCTTTACCTCTGAGATAGTGCAAGAGCTCACCAGCCTTGGCGAGCTGTGGCGGTTTGATGATATTGATATCGTCATTCGCAGTGAAGGCGCGGAGCTGGTTTGGATGGCGACCCTAGGCAAGGGAGCGAAACACCATCTTGACCACATTCTGGCCACCGCCAAACGCGCAGGCGCAAAGACGGTGCGGTTTCATGTGGCGGACAACGAAAAGGGCATTGTGCGCTTTTGGCGTCCCTATCACCCTGTGGAAATACACGGTGAAGGGTTTGACAGCGGTGCCTTTCGGGTGAAGTTGGAGGTGTTGTCATGAGTCGTTCTAAAAGCTCACAACAAAGCAGCACCACCAATACCAACATCAACAATGTGTTGGATGGTGGGGCGATTAAGCAAAGTTTTGACTTTGCATCCGGCCTTGCCGATGAAGCCTTTGACAGTGTGGACAACGCCGTCAAGACAGTGGAAAGCACCACGGCCAAGGCGTTAAGCGTCAATGCAGGTGTGGTCGATGAAGCCTTTGACACCTATAGCACCTTAGCGGATACGGCACTGGAGGCGTTCACCGCCCAAAACAACCGCTCACTCGACACCTTGGCAGGTCTGCAAGGTCAGCAAGCCAGTAACAACTTCAAATTGCTGGAAGGCATTCAAAAGACGATACGCAACGATAACACGGGCGGTGTCAGTGAGTTTCTTGACGCGCAAAAGGTGCTGTATGGCGTGGCCGGACTGGCGATAGTGGTCGTCGTTTTCATTTGGGGAAGGAGATAAATCATGTTGATTGATGTGCACTTGCCCCAGGGGCAAACCCAACACATTCAGGCTATCGGACGTTACTTGATGCTCAAAGAGGGCAAAGAGGTCTCTGTGATTGTGGGCGAAACCTCCGTGTTTCTCCCACGTGGCTATGTCTTTGACATGGGCGCAGAGTTTACCGCCCTGACCGTCACGAACCCGTCTGACGTGGAAGACATTGCGCTTTTCACCTCGGTAATCCCTTTTGTGGCAGGCGTTGACGGCTCCTTGCTGCA
>NZ_FUXU01000212.1 GCF_900167155.1 Enterovibrio nigricans DSM 22720
GCCTGAAACTCAGTATATTGCTTAAGAACCGAACAACTTTAGGCTGCCATGTCTTCCAACCGAATTAAGCAACAAAGCCAATCCAACTGGGTAGCGAATATCCAGAGCGTTGCCCAACAGGTAAACAATATTCTGCGCCTGTTTCTAGACTCACAATACATCCTTTGGGTTTGCTCTCTTGTTCGACTCCTGCCATTGCAAAATTACTGGTAAATATTGCCATGGATAAACCGAACATCCATGTAATGGTGCTAAACAACTTATTCATAACCTAAGGCCTTCTAAGTTAATTTATTCAATTGACGTGATTATTTTAACGTTCAAATACCATTTATATTGTTTTTGCGGATTTTATATATGTGCTTTTTCTAATTTAATAAAACAGCTCACCCTAATATTAAACCTGTAAATCTTCAGCATTTCAGGCAAAAACTGCTTACTCCGATATCCAATCAATACCAGATGCAAAAACACTTTCCGAACACGCTGCAGTACATTCGCTTTCATCTATTGAGTCACGAAGAAGTGATCACGTGCACTTACCACCCTATGGAATTCCATTAAAAACAAAGGAAAACGATGGCAAAAAAACTCTTCATAGGAAAAGAAAAAAATTACTTTGTGATAGTGTTTTAAACGGATAGCGACACAAGCGCAAACCCCGATATAGAGGTTAAGCCAAAAGTCATACTCTTGATGTAATACTACCAATGGGTGTGATGATAAAATAATGACATATTCAACAAGGATAGAACCAATAACTTTACCATTATTGAAAAACACTATTCAATACTTGAGATTAAATAGAAAAATAATATTACAAATGAGCCATAGTCTTATATATGAAATATGATTTGTATATATGATCGCATAAAAAAGTGCGAGGTAACTAGCTCGCACTTATTTAATTATCTATCGCTTGCTACATATTTATGCGCTCGCGTTACTTTCAATAGTCAAATTGTTAACCCATTTATTACCAAAAACGCGCTTGATTGTTGGGACCAACTTGACGACCTCTTCAGACACCATCATGAGGAAGACCAAAGGTAAAGGAAGGCCGAAATACATTGCAGCCAGCGCCGTCATTGGCACCGCCCATACCCACTGGCAGACAATATCCATATTCATGCAGAACTTCGCGTCACCACCCGCCCTCAAAACACCAACGATGAGTGTAATATTGATGTTTCTGGTGATGGTACTGATAGCCAATACGGGGAAGCACAATGCAGCTAACTCCAACACCTCGACACTTACCTCGCTGTAGATTGACAGAATAGTCGTCTGCAATGCCAGTATCACCCCGGCACAGCCAATACCCACCATCAACGCTGTTTTTAATGCATATCGCGCATACTTTTCACTGATAGACAGTTTGTTCGCACCCAGGGCATTCCCCACCACAATAGACTTAGCTCCCGACAAGCCAGACGCCACACAAAGCGACATCGCTTCAAGGGCAGAGATGATTGCCATGGTCGCCAGCTCTGTTTCACCCATTCGTCGAGTAGACGACACCTGTTACCAAGTGTCGTCCCTCTAAGAACCCAGCGTGCAACTTTCACCGCACTAGGCTCAAGCCTTCACGAAGGCAC
>NZ_FUXU01000211.1 GCF_900167155.1 Enterovibrio nigricans DSM 22720
ACCACAAGCACGATAACCGCAATCAAGAGTGCCCCTTCTTGGGCATACTTGCCGAAAAAGGTCACCCAGCGTGCTTCCCCATGACTTTCCATCACAGGGATGGCCGCTTCAATGACGCTTTGCTTTTGGTCTTCATCAAAAGCAAAGGGCACCCCAGCAATGGCACCTGTCATTTTCTCCACCATGCCGAACAGGCCACCCAGAATGACCGTCATGGATTTTTCGTCTATCTCTGCGCCTGTGTCGGCCTCTTGTGTTTCGCTGGCTTTCTCCTCTTGCTCAAGCTGGGTTAGAACGGATTCGAACGCGCCCCAATCGTCACTGGCCGCACTGTCAAATGCACCGTCAACGCCTACTTCATTGCCAGACATACGTGACCTCCTTGCTGCCCTCTTGTTGTGATGCCTTCGCTATCCATTTCCACGCCAACCACCCTGCACCCGCCAGCGCAATGAGTGCGACCACCCAAGGTAAAACACGTGACCACCCATCGTCCGTTTCGTCATCGTCCTCTGGGTAAGCGTTATTGCAGTTTGAAACAGCGGTTTTACTGGCTTCGCTGTTTTCAGAGGCAGTGCTTTTAACTGTATCGGTAACGGTATCCTTACTGTTACCCGAGGTGTCAGGAGTGTTTTCATTACTGTTATTACAGTTTGAAACCGCGGATTTACTGGCTTCGCTGTTTTCAGAAGCAGTACTTTTAACTGTATCGGTAACCGTATCCTTACTGTTACCTACTGAGGTTTTTGGGGTGATATCTGCTTCGTTTTCCACACGGTTTTCCTCCATGTATTTTTGGGACGGATATTGATTGCCGCAACTTGGACAGCGGTAGTACTGTTTGCCCACGTTGCGTTTGTTTTTTGGGGCTTCGCCCGTTGCTATCAACTTGCCTTCTCCGATGCAGTGCACCGTGGCGGTAGAGCCACAGTGCGCACAGGGCACATAGCCGCGAACGGGGTTAGGGTATTGGTTACTCACGACACGCTCCTTTTTCCACCTCCGACAGGGTTTCACGGTTTTCTTGCATATAACCGCGAAGCTCTGTGCGGGCGTGGCGGTTGATGTTAATAAGGGTTTTTACCTTTTCTTCTACATCATCGGATAACCCGAGCTTAGAGGGGGAGAACGACTCCCCACCTGTCAGTATCTTTCCTGCTTTCGCCAGTACTTTAAGTGGACTCAAGCCTTTAATGCGCTCAATCTCCTCCAGTAAAGTTGCTTCCAACTTGTCAGCGGCATCCAGTGCTGCTAACGCGCGGTCAATGGCTGTTATTTCTGTGTGTCTCATGTGCTTTCCTTTGTGGTTCAAGTGTGCATCGCATGGGTGCGAAGCTCCCCGTTTCGAAGCGAAATAGAGAGATATTTGTCGATGGGGACGGTTGCCCCGAGTGACAGCGGTTTGAGCAAGCATTGCACCCCTTTCACGCTCCATCCTGTGATGTCCATCAGGGCGTGCTCAAGCGGTGAAACGGCGGTTTTTCCGGTCGGGTTACACTTATTTTCAGTGCTCCAAGGGACGGCACGCCGTGCCTTTTTAAGAGCAAGAGCAAAAGCGGATGCACGCGCCGCTTTCCATGTGTCAAATTTTGAAGACGGCACTAACGCAAAGTCTTGCCCTGCGGT
>NZ_FUXU01000209.1 GCF_900167155.1 Enterovibrio nigricans DSM 22720
ACGACGAGGAAGGTGACACTAGATTGCCTGAAACTTAAAACTTTGCAACGGAGCCATATTACGCCCTCCGACGACGGACACGACACCATCTGCCGTCATCGATTTATTGTGCATACGTCGATTTAACCGATCACCATCCGTCACCCAAGAGAGCATGCGAAGGTATCGATATTGATGTGGATTAAACAGCCTCACTTCGATATTCGGGTGAGCATTGAGGTAGGCAATGTCGCTGTCCTTTCGACTTTGCATATCATCAAGGAGTAAACGTACTTTCACACCGCGCTCAGCAGCTTCGTATATCCGCCAAACTAACAGCTGGCTAGTCTCATCATCTCTGAAAATGTAATACTGAAGATCTAAACTGTTCGACGCTGACTCGATCATTGCCAAGCGGGTGAGCAAGGCATCATGGCCAGTTTGAAGCGGGAAAAAACCTGAATAGTGATCGGGCAAATCGTCATCTCGCTGAAAAAACACAGATAACGATGACGTGGCGTGATAGCCCGAATGGTACGTTTCCACTTTCGGCGTGAGTGACACATCAGATTCACAGCCCATAAGGGCGATGGAAAGGAGTACGACGGCAGACAGCTTTTTCAACGAGATGAATCCTTTCAGTAAAGTGAAATAAAACTATCACATTCTGAATCAGTGATAAAAAGTAAAGACGCCAAATGGAACAGTACATACCAAGGGAGTGATTACTCTCTCCTTTTCCTTCCTTCTGATATACTCTCTCCCAACTTTTATTGCCCGTGTGGAAATTCAAAATGGCAAAGACATTGACCCCGGATCGCATTGCAGAAATCCTGAAATTCGACGTTGACCAGCGTTACAAATACTTGGTGAAAGAAGTCGTTGAGAACCGTGAAATTTGGATCCTGACCGACGAACACGGCTGCGTAATGCTGAACACGGAAGACGAAGACTGTGTGCCAGTATGGCCAAACGAAGAGTTCGCGCAAGAGTGGGCAACAGGTGAGTGGGAACACTGCAAACCGGAAGCAATTGGTTTGAACAAGTGGCATTCTCGCTGGACCAACGGCCTGTTGGATGACGAGTTGTCTATCGTGGCATTCCCGAACACTGATTTGGAAGGTGTCGTACTCTTCCCAGATGAATTCGATTTCGACCTGACCAGCTTGGCGAAAAAGCAGAAGCGCTAACTACCTTATTAAGGCAGCCCAGCGCTGCCTTTTTATCCCATTTCTTGTTTATCCCTTCAAACTAACACCATTCTGAAAGCCATTGAATATACAATATTAATCTCTATGAATAATTAGTTTTTGGCATTAATATTACCAACATTCAGGCATAGTGATTTACATACGTTATAAACGAATTTCTCTTTTTGCAATGGCTTCATGCTAACTTCACTGTAGAAATTGCAACCAATTTGCTTAATTTAACGTCTTATTCATTACGTACTGAATACATCACTCTCATGTAAAAATAATTAATATCTATTCATTGGTAGTAATAATGAAAAAAAGTGTTGCAGCTCTACTTCTGTCGAGCTTTTTGCTAAGTGGTTGTGGTTCAATCATGAACGGTACAAGGCTTTGTTGCTTAATTCGGTTGGAAGACATGGCAGCCTAAAGTTGTTCGGTTCTTAAGCAATATACTGA
>NZ_FUXU01000208.1 GCF_900167155.1 Enterovibrio nigricans DSM 22720
CAACCGTTAACAGCACGCCTTCCCGACGTGCCAAACAGACAAAGGACAGTGCAGAGCATGGCGATAAACAGTAACCCGTCACTCAAAGCACGGCATATGTTATTTTCTGCCACCACAGGTGGCGGGAAAACCACCGCCGTGCATCAACTGCCCCAACTGAAAAAAGCGCGACGTATCGCGCTTTATGACCCCTATGATGCCTATACCCAATTGGGCAAGAAAACCGTCATTAAAACTTACTCCCTGAAACACTTCGCGTTTGCCCTGGATATAGCCATGAAGCAAAAGAAAGCCTTTGTGGTGTCTTTGTGTCGTACCTATGGGGTAAAAGAGTTAACGCTGTTTGCCCGTATCGTTTGGGCGCTGGCTGACGGGAACAAGGAGCTGCATGTGGTCATTGAAGAGTTGATTGGCTCCATCGTCAGCCCTCAGACACTCAGTAAACCCGTTGCCGAGCTTTGGAACGGCGGACGACAGTTTGGGTTGGTCATGTATGCCTTGTTCCAACGTCCGCAAGAAGTCCCAAAGACCGTGGTCAGGCAATCCCAGTTTAAGTGGATAGGTAAGCAAGACGCAAAAGCAGATTGTCGTTACTGGAGCGCAGAAATTGATGTACCTATGGAAGACATTGACCGTTTGCAGGATTTGGAATACTACCTCAAAGAGAAAGGCGCCCCCCCTCAATACGGCAAAATCGCCTTACCCTATTAATCCCGATATTTGCCCCCGTGAGGCCTATAAGTTTGCACAAGCCTATAGGTCTCGACCGTTTACCTCGCGCCTAACGCCTTAGATACCCGTTTCAAACCGCAGTTCTAGGGGTATCAGACCTATAATTTAAACGTAGACTAACACGTCAGCAGATTATCGCTGGCTCGTTTCTGTCGAGTAGGCGACACTTGTTGCCAAGTGCCGTCTCTCTATGAACCGTACGTGCAACTTTCACTGCATACAGCTCAAGCCTCCACAAAGACATCGTTTGACACCCAGCAACTTAGAACACAACCTGCTGAAGTCATAGGCAAAAAGAAACGCACATCGAAACAGTCAATGCGTCGAGTAATACCTGCAACGCGGCAGAACTTCTCTTACCAAAAGCATAAGCTATTACACGCTTGTAGCGTAGTTCCCATGCATACCAAAGCCAGCGACAATTCTTCTTGTTGCTGACAAAAGACCACTGCTCATCGACTTTGCAAATAAGTTCAATGTTGGCGATGTCAAAAGGAAGAGTTGTTATTTGTCTCGGTGAGAGTTTTTAAAGTGTTTAGGACGGTGTTTTATAAGCGACATTGAGAGCATGGCCTGCCTGGCGTCATAGCTATTCATCGCCATCTCGACGATTTTATATTTGACAGCAAAATCACGAACTTCGCAGGCATAGTTGAGTTGAAAGCTGTGTTTACATTCAAGACCGCGAAAAAAGGAAAGCCAGTATGACCAATTCCATGTTCGTTATAAAAACGACAAGTTACTTGAACCGTGATCATGAGAACCTTCGTCAAAAGCAAGCATTTCAGCATAAAAACCGTTTTGATACATGATCTAAAAAAGAGCCTCTAGTTGATTTAAGTTTTGACTATCGGAGAGGCTTTGTTGCTTAAATCGATGGAACTAAATCTAGAAGCTACGATCTGATCGGCTACACCCATCAAT
>NZ_FUXU01000205.1 GCF_900167155.1 Enterovibrio nigricans DSM 22720
GCTGCGCTTGTTCGGATTTGGCCAAGTCTCTCGCCCACCCTTTGCGGCCTCGTCGACCTGCGGCAATCCCTCAACATAACGCCAGACCACATAATGAATACCGATTTTTACGTAACAAAGCCACGTTGGTAGGTACCTCTTGTATCCCGAAAGGTGCGTCCATCATTTCACTCATAAAAAACAACAAAATTACTGAAATAAAACAAAAGGATCACCGTTCTTCTATATGAACTTAATGTTATATATGGAGTTATCAATTGGCTATCCTAACAAAACCTTGCGTCCTCTACCCTGAATATTCTTTGTTTTCTAATGATATTTTGCGATTTATAGAGCTTTTTCATCCATATAGTCCGCACCGCTCTAATGCTGAGAAAATGATACAGAATACAACGATAAAAGAGCGAAAAACATGCCTTCCCTTTAATGAAATTTTACAATTAAATGGATTTGCTGACAGGCAAAAAAAATATGAAAATTTTGCTCGAAATTACTCAACCGATGCGGCTAAAAAAGCTTTAGAATTCTCAGGATTAAATCGAGAAGACATTACTATGGTTATTGCTGTTTCTTGTACGGGTTTTATGATGCCTTCGTTAACTGCTCATTTAATAAATTCCTTAGACTTAAATCTAAATACAACTCAACTTCCTGTTGCTCAAATGGGGTGTGTTGCTGGAGCTTATGCCATAAACAGGGCATATGAGCATACTAAACTATCACAAAAAAATAATGTTTTAATTGTTGCATTAGAAGCGTCATCACTTTGTTTTGACTCTCAAGCCGACAAGCTTCAAGATTTTGTTTCAGATTCGATTTTTGGCGATGGGGTTGCTAGTGTTGTAATGAAAGGGCGTGATGAAGGTTCTGGGTTGATAATAACTGATAGCGAAAGTATTTTCTTAAAAGACACTGAAAACTACATTGAATATGAAATGACAGATAAGGGATTTCTTTTTTCATTGGATAAAAAAGTAATGTATTCCATTGTTAAGGTTGCTCCATATCTTGGTGATTTTATAAGACGAAATATAAAAGAATTAAATGACATTGATTTTGTGATTTCTCATACAGGAGGAAAGAGAATACTTGATGAATTAGAAACCCATTTAGAGTTGGGTGTTTGTAAACTTCAACACTCCAGAGATTCTTTACGGGAATACGGAAATACATCAAGTGTATCTGTTATTGATGTGCTTTACCGCCATTTCTCATCAACTAACCATGGAGAACGAGGGATTTTAGTCGCTTTTGGTCCTGGTTTTACTGCTGAGGCTTTGTTTGGTAAGTGGCAAGTAGAATATAATTGATTTCCACTTAGAACCTATCTCAATAGGTGTTGTCTGAGTTAAATCAACACTTATTGAAAATACTGTAAATGAGTTCAAGGTAAGGAAATTTTGAGTTTCCTTACCTTCAAGTGTGTTGAGACTGTGAACGACTGTGCTAATGGTTGAGTGTGTAGCTCGCAAGATACTGGCTCCGACACAGAAAAAAAATCGTCAGTGTGAACATTGGATTCGATGCCCCTCTCATACTTGTTTCGACGCGAGATTGAGAGGGTTTCGATATTTCGTATACAAAAAAACGTACGCTAAATAGTGAAAACAAAATAACGAACACACAAAAATGTATACACTACTTCGTATACTCTTTTTCAATAAGGGGGTTGTTGCAAAAAATTCAATCGGGCGGATTTCACCCCGCCGCTTCCTGAAATTACGTGTAAATTACCTCGACATTAAAGAGTCGATTCA
>NZ_FUXU01000204.1 GCF_900167155.1 Enterovibrio nigricans DSM 22720
CGAGGTTTAGACATGAGACTACGACGATTGATGGGTGTAGCCGATCAGATCGTAGCTTCTAGATTTAGTTCCATCGATTTAAGCAACAAAGCCAATCAGATAAGTACCTGGTGCGTCTCTTTGACGGCACAAACGCACCATTTGGCCGAATTGTGGTGGTACTTAGAAGGTAATGTCCATGAGATAAATAGGCTTTCATAACTTAACTCCTCTGCACGCTCGATATCACAGCAGGTACGACAATCAACTCATAACCTTGTGATTACATCACAATAAAAGAACCTGAAATAATAAGAATGTTCATAAAAGAGAGGTTTGATTTTTAATGTGTAATAAAAGCTGCTCTATAGAGCAGCTTTTACGATCTCACAATAAAAATGTTGAGGTAACATTGTTTGCCGTGAATTTATCCATTTATGCTGAACTATAACCAACCAACCGACTTGAAGTCATCTGTGTAATCTATATTCGAAAGAGGAGAGCTTGATAAACTAGTTTGCAATGCACTCAGGTAATCTTGACGAGAACTGTTTTTCCCTAACTGCACACTAGCTGCTTTAAATGTTTTATATAACTCTAGAATTTGAGATGATTTAGAGGCTTGAGGGTCATAATTGAAAGTTCTGTTGGCCATCTTGTAAAATAAGAATCTTAAATCACCTGCGTTTTGATATGGGGTTTTGTCTTTTGATTCTTCTGATGCATGTTTATTTCCAGATGCTGGGTAATCATTTGATGGATTGTTCAAGCTGCGTAAAGCGCGTGAGCTTCTTTGATCTGTTTGATTTAAAACTATTAGCCAAGAAATAGTATTTTCTCCATTTTCTGCTCTGTAGAGATTATGTAGCGTTACAGCATATAAATCCGCAATTCCTTCTTTAAGAGCTTCATAAAAAAGAGAGCCATCTTCATTACGAAGCAAGAAAGCAGTATCCTTGTGACCAGCTTCGTGAGCCATTGTTGTAATATCTACATACGCACTACCATAAAACCCTACATCAGCAGTGTATATTATAAAGCTGTCATCTTTTGGTAAGTAACTTGAATTGGCAATCAATTGTGTGTGGCTATGTCTTAATTTAGCTTGAGTATTAAACAAGTCAATACCGAAATTTGATTGATGAAGCTGTAGCACCTTACTGAGTGTCGTGTAAGCGGAAAGTGTATAGTTTTGACTGTCGTTACCGCTTAGTATCCATTCGTCACCACAATGAAACTTTGCCTGTCCTTCACCACCTCCAAGAATCAAGGTTGTCTTTAATTTATTATTTTCAGCATAACAAAAGCCATTCTTTTTTTTGAAATCAGCCGCGATGATATAACTCCCAACACTACCATCATCACTACCATCATCACTACTAAATCTCGAGTAAGCAGCATGTTTTTCATCAATTGCTCCTGTGAGGTCATCGTTAGAGGGCAGCTGCTCGGCAGAAGTTCCTGCCATTGAGCCGAAAGACAGCAGCATAGCTGATAAAGCAATTTTTCTCATCATAATAGATCCTTTGAGTTGTTTTATTTTACAGTAAAAATAAACTAATGATTTATTTTTATGATACAATTATATGCACTTTAAAATAAAGCGTATGTTTTACTTTCGAAACGCATGCTTTATTAAATCAATTTTACTGATCTGCTCGAATATACAACTGAGTCTGTGCTAAGTGATACGCTCTCCGATAGGCTTTGTTGCTTAATTCGGTTGGAAGACATGGCAGCCTAAAGTTGTTCGGTTCTTAAGCAATATACTGAGTTTCAGGCATACCCAGTCCTG
>NZ_FUXU01000203.1 GCF_900167155.1 Enterovibrio nigricans DSM 22720
TTTATTCAGGCTCCTAGGTTCATCTGGTGATACAGATGGTTCACTCGTTGAGCGGTGAACAGCGCTTCATACGACTTCACGTCGCACGCCCCAAAACGAGCTAGAGTAGATTCTCATTTACATTTTGTCATGTGCGAGTTTTCCCTACTAAAACTTATTTACCTTTCGATTTCAGTTTGCTCACCCTGTAATGTGATACAGAATGATAGTCATAGCTGTCTAGTTGGAACGTAATCGAGACCTTTTCGAGTTTTATGGCCTCGTTCAGAAACCATGTATAAGTGTTTCTTAGCCCGAGAACCAATCACATACAACAGACGTCTAGCAACATAATTTGCATGCTGATTACTAACGTATACATCGTTCCAATGCGGTATTTTTCCTTCTAACAAACCAGTACATATGACGACATCATATTCATCCCCCTTAGTTGAGTGGCATGTAGTAATCTTGACACCTTTGGACTTACCGAAAAACCTCTTTAAATCATGTGCTCGATAATCCATATCGTGTTTTTCCATCCTAATTTTTGTCGCATCAATTAAGCTGTCTAAACTCGATTTAGCAGTCTTATTGGCCGCAATATTTAAACCAATAAAGTGACTGAACTCCAACACGATGGATTCAATCCAATCGGTTATGCTTTGATTAATTGAAATATTAAAGCCGTTAACGATTTTGAGTATTTGTTTGTGCTCACCACTAACGTTCAAACCGCATTCTTCTAGCCCCTCGATCAAAGTATTGGTAAGCCTCCGTCGTCTAAGATAATTTTCCATACACGCTTCATTCAACACTAATTTCACTAGGTTCAACCACATATTGTCTTCATTCTTAGGTATTGGGGAAACAGCTACCCCATCGATTGAGTAATCTTTATCAAGTTTATCTAACTCTTTAGACATTTGAATAACATCAAACCAACTAGGACATAAAACTACAATCTCATCAGAAGAAATGCCGTTTTTTATATGAGACTGAATAACTTCATGAATAAAGTTTGAAAGTTGGCTCTTGTCGATACTTTGCTCTAAGTGCACGACGGATTCGAATTCTTTTAAGTCAGATTTTGACTCAATGTCGAGCCCTCCATCCTGATATTTTTTGTAAAAATCAATTATCCGCTGACTGCTGCGAAAACAACCTGTGAGACTCAAATCATGTAAGGTGCCCAAAGCGAAATAATCAATTAACTCTGCTTTCCCCTTAACTTCAGCACCCAAGCCAGTATAGATGGCTTGTTCTTGGTCACCTATGAATGTGGTGTTGCTCTTCTGTTCACTAATAATTAGTTTGAGAATTTCATATTGTAACAAAGATGTATCTTGGTATTCATCGACCAAGATATGTTTAATGAAAGAAGCGAGTCTACTTCTTACCCCGTCGTAATGAGAAAGCAACTTGAAACTCATATTTAAGATTAGGTCAAATCTATTTTTTTATTGTTTCTTAGGTACTTATGATACTCATCAACGAGTTTGTATTTGGGTGATTTTATATCTGAATAGTGATTGCTATAGTCTAGATCCAATCTCGTGACGATACTAGCAAAAGGACCTAACCCATACTTTTCCTTCAATTCGGAAAGTAAACGTTCTCTTTCATGCTCATCTATTACCACATAACCTTTGCAAAGCCTCGGGATGAAATTTATATTTGGCTTGATAATCCACTGAAGACAAAATGAGTGTATCGTTCCTACCCAAAGTGATTTATCAGTAATTCCAAAGGATAGCAAACGATGTGGTAAGACCCCAGAACTCTATACACTTTCAAGCTTCTGATAATACTGTCTTTCGTATTCATTCGGTGACAGTCCACCATTAGTACCATGATT
>NZ_FUXU01000202.1 GCF_900167155.1 Enterovibrio nigricans DSM 22720
GAGGTTGAAGAAATCTTCCCTCACCACTGTTTACGTGGTTGTACTTATCCTCTCTATGAAGAGAAGTACCGCCACTTATTACGTATTCGCGTCAAAGGCATTACACAAGCTTACGCAACGTGCCTAGACGATTGTTTAACCCCGTTAGTATCTCAAACCGCCGCTATTCTGGAATGTACGCTAAACCAGTTTAAGTTAGGCGGTAAGTACTATGAATTCATCTATGAGGAGAGCGTGTAATGCACTATCTCAATAATGGCTCTCAGGTCGAGAACGTCCCACCACTCAAGCCAAGAGTCGGTACACGTGGCTACTTCAGTGAGAGCAATGACAATGGCGCGCCAAGTTATCCAGGGCAGGATTGGTTTAATGCGGTTATTCGTGAGTTTCAGACGGCTGCAACTGATGGCGGTATCACGTTCGACCCGGACCGATTTGACCACCTATCTCGCTTTATTCAATCGCTAGGCGCGAACGCTGTTTATGACGGTTTAGTGGGTTTTGTGCTTCCTGACTCCACTGTGCAAGTGTCACCTGATAGAGCTTTTCTTGCTGATGGAGCTGAATACAATCGTGCAGACTATTCAAAGCTTTGGAATAAAGTGAACGGTACTGCAATGCTTGTCTCACAATCGTTGATAAACGCAGATCCAGAAACCTATGCCGCCAACTATGGCGATGGTGATGGCTCAACAACATTTACGCTTCCGAACTATGGGTTAAGACCTCACTTGTCGGCAGGTGGTGCGTTTGGTGGGGTTGGTTCGACCGTTGAAGATCATATTCAAAATATAGTGGGGGGATTCGAGTCTCGAAGATCTGACAGTACAGGAGGTCCAACCATTACTAACTTTTCAGGTGCTTTTAAAGGAGTGGGCGGAACTGTGTCTGGAGGAAATCTGGCATATGGATCCGGTAGTAATGTATTTAATGGTGCACAATTTGATGCATCACAAGTCGTAAGGACTGGCTCATACACAGAAGTTAATTCTTCATTTCTTAACTTTTACATCATTCACGGAGAGATAGCATGAACGATTCATTAAAGCTATATGTAACGTCTCATCAAGACGGTCGCTTACTTGGAACCCGTGACGCTGAAAAGGATGTTAAAAATCCAGAACGCTTTGTTATTCCTCCTTATCAAACTCCAACATGCGTCCCCAATGACACCATTGAAGAGAATGAATACTGGGCTTATTTAAATGATGGTGGCCAGCCAGTGCGAGATCACAACTATGGTTCGTGGGTTAAGAAAGAGAAACGAGTCGAAGTAACTGCCTACCATAAGCAAACTCAGCAAACCAAAACGTTTGATGATAAGTCTTTAGTGACAGACGAATACACCACTAAAGAGCCACTAACCCCTTGCCATGACTTTGTTGATGGTGACTGGGTTGCTAACAAAAAGAAGGCGTTGAACGCCAAGCGAGCAGAGATAAAAAATTGGCGTACAGCTTTAGAAGCTGAAGATGCTCAAACTGTTATAGCGATTGGTAGTGAATGGGATGCAGGGCTCGGTGCTCGTTTGCGTATCGATTCAACATTACTGACAGCGGTGATGCCGCCATATTGGACTGATGCTAATAACGTAGATCATGAAGGTATGACACTTGAAGAGTTGAAACAGGTGAAGATTGCTATCGCTGAACTTGGTTTTGCGATCCACGATAGACAGCGCACTATGAAGAAAGAAATTGAAGCACTAACGGACTTCGATGAGATTCTTAACTACCCAGTTGGGTGGCTACAAAGTTAAACATTCTTTAAACGCCATTTAAGCCTAGCATTTTGAGCACTTACAGTTGTGCGCAATTTGCTAGGCTTTGTTGTTCATATCGCGAGGCGCGCTACA
>NZ_FUXU01000200.1 GCF_900167155.1 Enterovibrio nigricans DSM 22720
CAAAATAGTCCCTTATCTCCTGAGCGGATGAGTAGTCAATGGACAACAACGAATTCAAATGGAAACACTTTGCCCCTGAGATCATCCTTTGGGGCTTCCGTGCCAGTTCACCACTCTCTGAGCTGGTCGCCTCGTCAGTCATACAGGCAGAAATGAGGGCGGCATAAGCCGCCCGGCGGGGAAGGTGTATCTGATGCTAGGGAAAACCACCCAAAACGGTCAGTCAATCCCCAGAAGGGACTGGATAAGAAACCAGAGCGTTGCCCGGCCACTTGGGGATGTTTTCATGCCAGATCGTTAACTTTGAAATTCCTTACCTTTCAAGGTTGTTGTTTATCAGATCCAAAACACCAATTGTTACATGAGCCAACAGAGGTAATATCATCTCTTGAAATCCAAGTAACCACAGGGTCAGTAAATGCATTATTGTCCGTTTTAATCCAAATGTTATCGCCAGTTAAATAACTTTGTAACAAAACTCTTACGTAATAAGGAAAAGCACCTGCTCTAGAGGCGCCTTCACTATCAATCGAACAAGCTGAATGCGATTGGGTTGAACTTCTAAATGAAACACAAATCATTGGATGTCCTTTATATTGATCTGTATAGAAATTGGTTACACGAACATTTGTATAATTTGTTGTTTCCGCATAGGAAATATTAGGTAGCATAAAAAACATCACTATAGATATAGTGGATATAATTTTATTTAATTTTACAGTCATATTTAACACCTTATTATTGATTAATAAGTAAAATTTTCACACAATCTACTGAAAAATAGCATTAGAAGATGTTCTTATATATGGTTTTCCTTCATCAAGAATAATAATTTCACCTATTGGAATTACTTTTTTTTCAACGCATGTAGCAGCAGATGTTCTGCTACTTAGACTGGAACAAGCTCCTCCCATAAAACAAGCAGTGCTACTATCCGAATCACTATCTGAATCTGACGACGCGTACCAAGCATTTGTTGAGTTATCGACACTAGATGGCGGTAAATAATGAGGTATATCATTGACCGGAATTGCTATAGGTTCTGCACCTGTTCCATGCTCAAAATTAGGATTTTCTCGAGTTTCTATCAGGTCACCAGAAGGACTAGCATAGATATGAACACGTACTACACTAGAGTTCAGAACAGTAAATTCGGACAATACCTCATCTTCACTATCTGCAACAGATAACATGTTAATAAGTCTGAGTCTCTGAGATGGAGTATAGATAGGGTGGCTTCGTGCTGCCTGAAAAGTACCAGTTACATCAATATAGGAACTATCTGACTCCACTTCGTAAACATAATATAGGCTCGCTCTTGTAGCACTAGCCTGCTCATCTGCAAAATCATGTGCTGCTACCTCACTTCTAGATAAGCTAACAAATGCACTGGTAGCAGTGCCAGCGAAACAACTTTGACCTGTAGTATGCCTGATTATATCGAATGATCCTCCTCCAGGAGGATTAAATCCGTATTCAAATATTACCTCTGGAGGTCTTGAGTCACCTCTATATAGAGTAACAGCAAGCGTTTTCGTCGTTATAAATAAAATAGACAATATGATTAAGTTAAGAGTTTTTTTATATGCCATTTTTTTCAAATAAACCTCCGTGAAGTATTTTATAAATAATGGAACAAATAAAGCATACAATCTGTATCACTTTTTAGATACTAATGATGCAGAGGGAGCTATGGTCAAATCTTGCAGCAATGTTCAGCAGATTTTCCTCGGTTGCTGATGGGCTTGTTGCAGAAAATCCGTAGTGACCAAAAATATTCATATCGCTTTGGCGAATGGGTACTCAATGGTCAACAACGTTATAATCTAGCGAATCCCCTCAAAATTCCTTTTTTAAACAATGAGAAAGACGCGCACCGACCCTTTTGATCTAATGAATTTCGCCAAAAACCACATTCCACCAAAAGGGATGAACGATGCGCGATATTC
>NZ_FUXU01000096.1 GCF_900167155.1 Enterovibrio nigricans DSM 22720
ATCGTAGCTTCTAGATTTAGTTCCATCGATTTAAGCAACAAAGCCAGGTGAATACCCAGTGCCTGCCCCTCTTTAATCATCTTGATTAAGTTGATATTGCGTTCAGTGTACACTCGGTATTTACCTGTTCGAGAAACAGTCAGTAGCCCAAGTGATTCATATAGCCTGATCGCCCTTTGCGTTGCCCCGGATAATTCAGATGCTTGCTTTATAAACACATTACCTCCACCTTTTTAAGTGCGAGTGAAATTATCGCCATATTAGCAAATATCAATCCGCTTAAGCATATTAACTCCCAGAGTAAGATACCCAACATTAAAAAATAACATTGGGTATCAAATTTCAACACCAAGACATTCAGATAACGCCCTTTTTATGCGGCAATATTCATTGATTGAAACGTCAATATCGCCTTTAAAGAGATTGGTGATTTCAACTTACGCAATAATAATCTGCGCCAAAATGTAACCCATCACACAGCCACCGATAACGCCAATTAACCCCACAGACATAAACGAGTGGTTGAAGTACCACTTGCCGATTTTGGTGGTGCCGGAGGTATCGAAGTTTACAGTTGCGATATCTGACGGGTAGTTAGGAATGAAGAAATAACCGTAAACCGCTGGCATCAAACCAATCAAGAGTGCAGGCTCCAAGCCCAAACCTAAGCCTACCGGCAATAACATACGCGCGGTTGCCGCTTGCGAGTTAACAACCACAGATACAATGAACAGAGCCAAAGCAAACGTCCATGGGTAGGTGGTTACCATGTCCAGAATGCCTGCCTCAAACTGTGGCATGGCGTATTTGAAGTAGGTGTCTGACATCCATGCGATACCGAAAATCGCAATCGCTGCCACCATACCGGATTTGAATACTACGCCGTTTGGAACGTCGCGTGGGTCGGTGTGCGTTGCCAGTAGAATGACACCACCAAAACACAGCATCATCATTTGAATGATAACGGACATGCTGATCGGTTTCGCCGCATCACCAATGGTGCGGATCTCTGGGATCATCGCGATAACCACAATCGCCACAATCGACGACAGGAAGATCAACACAGCATTACGCGCAGACGTCGGCAGTGTTTCATTCAAGGTCGTCGCAGTGGTATTCAGAATGCGCTCGCGCCACTCTGGATCTTTCATACGCGCTTGGTATTCAGGATCGTCCTCCAGCTCCACACTACGTTTCATGCTGTATAGCGCAGTCAACAAGGTACCGAACAAGGTCGCTGGCACGGTTACCAACAGAATCGACAACAAAGTAATATCAGCTTGAATGTCCGAAAGCTGCGCTAGGTAGTACACCACCGCCGCTGATAGCGGTGATGCGGTGATCGCGATTTGAGATGAAACGGACGCTGCCGCCATTGGGCGCTCAGGACGAATACCGTTTTTCAACGCAACGTCCCCGATGATTGGCATGATGCTGTAAACCGCATGACCCGTACCCAGCAGGAAGGTCATCGCATACGTCACGAACGGCGCAATCAAGGTCACGCGTTTTGGATTCTTACGCAGTAAACGCTCTGCCACTTGCAACATGTATTTCAAGCCACCAGCGGCTTCTAGAATCGACGCACAGGTAACAACGGCCAGAATGATCAGCATGACTGTGACAGGTGGTGATGTCGGCGGCATCTGGAATATAAACACTTCGATAACCAGACCAATACCCGAAACAACACCTAAACCAATGCCGCCATATCGGGAGCCGATATACAGCATCAAAAGAAGAAATAAAAACTCTAAGTACAGCACTTTCTCACCCCAAAAACTAAAACAACTGACAATATTGTCAGCCTAAATTTGCAGGAAAAAACACCCCCTCATCACAGTCCTAATTGGTTAATTTTTCGAATCTTTTTAATCTGAGGCTGACCGCATTTACGAGCATATTCGTAATGCGGACAAAGACGATTTGTGATGAATCTGAAAGCAAGGAGAAACCATTTCGTTAACCGACATCCATAAAAATGTGATGTGTATTTTTAGGTCACTTTCCATTGGAGGCGTTCGTACCTCGACATAATCACTCGTTAACAATAAATCTCTTTCGTTTCAGGACGTTTCATTTTTGTTGCGTGGCACAAAGGAGAACGGTAATATCCGGCCAATTTTTCGGGCATGGCAGTCTTTTTGGCCATTCTCGGCAGCAGAATTCTCGACACATAGGTCGACACATAAATTCGGCATTGCCGATATATACTCAGGGAACTTGTTGTCTCTCTGACATGATTAATGCGCCCATAAAATGGGCCTTTGGAGGTGGAAACCGCTAATGAAAAAATGGTCTTCAATTCTGGCCAGCACTGCGTGTGCAGCTGCTCTTTTCTCTTCGTCTGCAATCGCAGCAAATGATCAACTCATCTTCGCTAACTGGGGTCCTTATATCTCGACCGAACTGAGAGAACAGTTCACTCGCGAGACGGGCATTAAGGTTATCTACTCAACGTACGAGTCGAATGAAACCCTTTACGCAAAAATGAAAACACATCCAGATGGGTATGATCTGGTCGTGCCATCCACCTACTTCGTTGCAAAAATGCGCGATGAAGGCATGCTCCAGAAGATTGACCAAACCAAGCTGAGCAACTTTGCTGAGCTGGATAAGAACTATCTTGATAAACCGTTTGATCCGAACAACGACTACTCTGTTCCTCACGTTATTGCGATGACGGGTTTGGCGGTAAACACTGACATGTATAACCCTGATGACTTCAAGAGCTGGGCCGATTTATGGAACCCAGAGCTGGAAGGTCAAATCATGCTGATGGATGACACGCGTGAAGTGTTCCACATCGCACTGCGCAAGCTGGGTTACTCGGGCAACTCGACCGATCCTCAGCAGATCGACGAAGCCTACGAAGAGTTGAAGAAACTGATGCCAAACGTACTGGTATTCAACTCTGACAACCCTGCGAACCCTTACCTGTCTGGTGAAGTAGGTCTGGGCATGCTGTGGAACGGTTCTGCCGCGGCAGCACAGCGTGAAGGTTTACCCATTGAATTGGTATGGCCTGAAGAAGGCGGTATCTTCTGGGTAGACAGCCTGACTATTCCGAAGAACGCGAAGAACGTGGAAGCGGCACACAAGATGATAGACTTCCTACTTCGTCCGGACATTGCAGCGAAAATCAGTGCTGACACCGGTTACCTGACGGCAGTAGAGAAATCTAACTCAGCATACAAAGACAACCCAACCCTGTTCCCACCACAAGAAGACATCGACCGTGGTGAATGGCAAGACGCGGTTGGCAACCTGACAGAGAAGTACGAAAACTACTTCCTGCGCCTAAAAACCGGCGAGTAATAACAGAGCCGCTCGCGATGAGCGGCTTTAACTCTATCTCCACCGCATCCTTTTATCCCATCTCACTTTCCTATAATTTTGTTGTTGACCCGTCTAGAAGTGTTGGGTTGATACTCCGACCTGCTCCAACGACAAACAAGGTTCATCATGCTATCTGTCACGCAATTGGCTCGAAAAACCGGGATTTCCCGAACCACGGTGTTGTATTACGAACGGGCGGGATTGATCACCCCAACCAACCGTTCTGATAACGGCTACCGATGGTATGGCGATAATGAAATAAAGCGCTTAGAAACTATCGTCGCGTATCGTGCTTATGGGTTGCCAGTCAGTGAAATAGCCAGCCTGTTGGAACACAACGACACAGTCACGCAGGAGGTTGTTCTCAAAGAACAGTTCAATGCGTTGGAGTTGGAGATCAAAAAACTTCGACAACAGCAAAAAGCGATTGTGTTGCTACTGGAACAAAACATTCAATCGGAGCAAGACATGGTTAATAAAGATCGCTGGGTAGCAATTATGGAAGCTGCAGGTTTCACTGAACAAGACATGCACAACTGGCACATTCAGTTCGAGAAAATGGAACCGCAAGGACACGAGGACTTTCTGAAGTCGCTAAGCATTAGCGAAGATGAAGTGAAACAGATTCGCCAGTGGGCGCAAGACAGTAAGACTCTGTCTTAATGGAAGCGATGCCCCCAACCATGGGCTGGGGGCATCAGTATCATTACAGGTTAAAACGCCTGAGTAACCTTTCGCTTAATCGCGACCGTATACACGCACGCCTGCAGAGGAATTTTTCGACTCGCCGAACACTTCCAATTTCTTCACACAACGCTTGTACGCGAACTTACGCCAATCCGTCGTTCCGTCTTCTTTCACTTTGCGGTGGAAACGGATAGTTTTGGTCTCACCGTTGTTAAAAGTGACTACCACTTTACGAAGGTGTAGGTCTTTTCTCGCTTCTACTTGAATCGCATCGGTACGACGGCAAACCAGCAATGGAATTTCAGCACCGTGGTTTGCATTTTCAAGCAGGATTGTTCTTCCCAATGTGAATTTGTCGTCTGCATGCGCTGCAGAAGAAACACCCATCAGGCCAGTTAAAACGCACATTACAGAGAGCAGCGTTTTCTTATTCATCGTGATCAAATCTCAGTCAATCAAGTTTACTTAGAGGGATCGCCCTCGAACGTGGCGGAGTGTAATCCGAGCCTGATGGTTGAATGACAATTTCCTGCAAATTTTTCGACAAGACACGAGACTATCTATTACACAGCCCCATACGACATAACTGCCTAAAGTCTTTCGGGCTGATTTCCGTATGCCGTTTGAAGAACTTCGTCATATTGGTGGCTTCATTGAAGCCGAGTTTTGCAGCGATATCTGCGATGGAATATTGGCTGAACGCCAGTAAACGTTTTACTTCCACCAGCACGCGATCATCCACTAAGTCTTTCACGCTGTCACCGGTGTTTGAGCGGGCAAGCTTATCCAATTGCTTAACGCTTTTTCCCAGCGCGAGTGCAATGTCCATTGTGGACGGGCGCTCAGCAAAGTGCGCTTCTACGTATTGCTTCAAGCGGACAAAGTCGGTATGCGCATTCGTCGTCAGTGGCATACTTTGAACTGCTAAGTATTCCGGTACGACGCATTTGAGCAATACCGCTCTGAGCAAGCCGCGGATGATTTCGGCCTTAAATTCAGAGGTGGATGAAAATTCCGCGGCGAGCAAATGAATCATTGCATCCACTTCTTCCCCTACATCGGAAATGCGGTTTATGTGTGTAATGGCATCCAGCATCAAGTCAACATGTGGATCGTCCGCGCCATTCGACAGGTATGAACAATTGAATGGGATCACGAAACCATCAACAGTGCGCGATTGCGCGAAGCCGTGGATTTGATTACGGCCAATCGTGATCAAGGTACCCGGTTTCAGAACATACATTTGGTGATCAACGTAGTGGACGCCTTCACCTTCTGTCACGTAAACCAAGGCACTAAAATTCAGTCTGTGAGGCCTGGAAACATCTTCCACGCCTCTTGTGGCATACAATTCAGAAATGCGAAATCCGTTCGGATTTACCAGTGCGACTTCAGAACGCATGCGTTCAACAGGGATATTTTTTTCGACCATGCAAAGCTCAAAAGGCACTTAGGTATCCCTAAGTGCCGACATTATTATTGTTGTTTTTCGGTATTACTCATGCAACGAAGATCAGTACATCTCTTCCTGCATATCCTGCGCCATTTGCTTGAAATCCACTTTCGGCTTTTCAATCACTTCCACGGGTTTAACATCGATTTGGCGGCTAACCGTATGAATGAGGCGATGTTCGCTTTGTTCTTCACTCAGTTCCATGACGTTAGACATTAATTGCAGCAATATCAGCACTGTCGCCGCACAAAAGAAAACAAACGAGAGTTTCTGCCTCATTCTGTCCCTTCCTTACGCACACGCGGTTGACGGTTCTTTTTCTTCGCTTTGTTTTGCGTCTGCTTAAACCAGTTTTTATTGAACACAATGAAATCTGTCATCGCGTTAATTGGGCACAAGCTCTGACACCATGGACGACGCACGATCAATGAGGTTAATAAAATCATGACCGTTAATACGAATAGGTACATGCCGCCAATCATGCCAAAAGCAATACCAAAGGGTTCATACACAAAACCGGCGGGGTTTCGGAAATATGCGCCCATACACAAGGTAACAATCAGAAGTGCGCGCGGCATCCAGACAAAGAAGCTATGACGCACTGGCGATGCCTTGGCCTTACCCACTTTCGCTAAACACTGTTGAACTGCACCAAACGGGCACAAACTCTGACAGTAAATATTGCGGTTGTAGTAAAGGATGTAGCCGATACTCAGTACCAGCAGAATAAACGGCGTGTAGTTTGCGACACCCGTTAACCATGAACCGAAAATCAGGCCACCCATTGTCGATGCCGAATACAATGCTGCAGCATGGAAGCCGAATACCAACGTTGATCCCGCTAACAAGACCGCATTCATCTTCGCTTTATGCGGTGAGCGGGTTTTATTTACCCATACAGCGGCAACAAAGAACAGAAGCGCGGCTGCATCTAGCCATTTGAAATAGGACAGTGGCGACGATTTCTCCGTCAGCTGGTAGCTAAATAGCTGCTGTCGAACGGGATCAGCCGCTAGGTTCAATGCTGAGGTATACGCGTCTGAAGTCAGGGTGGCACCCGACACACCGTCTACGTACAAGGCTTTTCGAATATTTTGTTTCAGCAAGGCTTCTGGCAGTTTCTCATCGACCACTTTTTCAAAGTAAGACGAGGTTTCTTTGGAAGAAAGTAGTGAGATGGTTTGCACTTCACCATCCGGCATAAACACGCCACCGACAGTGAGCGAGCCACCATAGCCAATACCTGAGCCGAAACTAATCCATTTTATCGCGTCCAACTTATCGGCGTTGTCGCCGAGTGGAACGACTTTATACAGCTGAGGGCTAACCTGTACGATTTGCTCTCCACTGTTTGTGATATTTTCAAAAAATTGTGTCTGCGAATTGTTGGTGCGCAGCCCACCCAGAAACCAAGCCAAGATCAGAACAATCACGGAAGCGACGCTCAATATCTTCTCAAGGTTCTTATTTCGATTAGCGGGTTTCTTATTCGTCATGATCTATGCAGATCTCAAGCGATCGATTCCATCGAGTACACTTGAGATCTGTTCCTATATAGGTTACACCGTCACGCTGTTACAGCGTTGTTTTTGGTTTCAATGCAAACAACACTCGCAGGATCACGGCACCCGCAATAATAAGTGCTGTACCAACGAAACCAAGGAAGTACCAACCAGCAAAACCTTCGTTTTCACCCAGCAAGGTGAATGCACCTGCAACGGTGAGGACAAATGATGCCCACCAACCGCCAACGATGCCCCACTTCCACCAGTTCATGCCTAGGTCAAACTGTTTAGCCCATTGATTCGCACCAGCAAACACCAGCACTTGAAGCGCACCGAATGCCATCCAGAACAGCGGGTCCAGTACTGTAGATTGTGGAAACATTAAAAGCCCTCCCAGTTACCGTCATATTCCCAAGTCTTCTCGACCTTGAGGTAGTTCTCGCTGCGCATCCACTCTGGCGGTTGGTGATAACCGGCAAAGCGACCGCCATTCCAATCGCCGTGATACGCTTCGGCTTCTGGGTAGTAGAAGAAGTTATGCTGCATCGCGAGCAGCGTTTTACGTGTCATACCCGTTGGGTCACGCGGATCCGCTTCTTTCACCAGTGCGTGAATCCAGTTGTTCTTACGGGTGTAAGGACAAACTGCAATACACACACGACAACCCATCGCGGTTTCCGTTGGGCCTTGACGCCACATGGTCCAGCAACTGTCTTGGTTAAATTCGAACTTACGGTAACCACGAACCACTGCGTCAGGCTTATCGGCCTTGCTGATAGATTCGCTCGGGCAAGAGTCCGCACAGATCTTACATTCTTCACAGAAGTGCTTAACTTTGGTGTCGATTGGCTTGTCTGCTTCCAGATCCAGCTCAGTGATCACCGCCGCCAAGCGAATGTTTGGACCCAACTCTGGTGTCAGAAGAATACCGTTACGCGCCGCTTCACCCATACCCGCTTTAATAGCCAGTGGTGGAACAACGATTTCATAATCAGAACCTGGCCATTGCGGACGTGCCGCATAACCTAGCTCACCAAGGTAAGCGGCCATCAGACCAGAGGCATTTTTCGCACGGAAGTAACCATCGTAAGAGGTCGAGTAACCGATCGCGGCATACATTGGATCCCAGTTCATTGGGGTACCGAAAATGATGACGTTCTTCCAGTGCTTAGGAATGCTTTCATCCCAATCAGGCATACCGCGCATGGTGTTTTTAAACACGAAGTTCGGGTCCATTTTGGTGATGCCAACAATGCTCATGCCGAATTTAAACGCCATCTTCTTGATGAGTTCAGAGGCATGCGCTGGCGATTTAAACTCTTGTTTAGCACGTTTAACCCACTGGAAATCCACCACATCTGGGTGACCTTCAGGCCTAGGCGGGAAGTTGCTCATATTGCCGCGCATGTATGCAGCGGAATACGCCCAACCTAGTGCAAAGCGAGAACGGTGGCTTTCAAAATTCGCGGTGTGCTCTGCTTTTTCTTCAAACGATTGGCGCATGTCAGCCCAGCGCTCTGGGTAACGTGAGTAGTATTCACGCACTCGCGCGTCGGGAATGTCGCGCCAGTCATTCGTTGGCACCCAGCCTTTTTTCATTTCAGCAGCGAACACACGAGTACGGTGGAAAAGGAAATCGCTCCATTCTGGGCGTTCCAGTTTACCCGCCACTTCCATGGTTGGTGCTACATCTACACGAAATGGTTCACGGTTGAAGAACATGTCGTGACCAGATTCAGTACGGCCCCAGCCCACGTTCGCATCAGGATCGCGCCCCAAAACGAAGCCAGCACCCGCCGCTGCACCAACCGTAACGGTTGCTGCGGCAACACCGCCCAGCTTCAGAAAATCACGGCGTGAATTGCTCTTAACGCCGTCATGATTTTGCGTATTCACATTTGCTCCAGATAGTTAGGATAATTCAAGAACGTCGATGCTCAGCTTTTTCTTGATCGTGTTGAGTTCATCGCGGTAAGTAATTTTGTAACGGGGTGCAAGACGGTTGAGTTGCACCATGACTGCTTGCGCCTCGTTCCATCGTTCGGTGTGGAAGTAACACAAGAACAACTGCTCCAGTGACCACTCATCGTTCGGTTCGAAGACGCGAAGCTGAACAATGTCTTCTTCTAATTCGGCATAGAGCTTGAGGTCCGCTTTCACATGTGCACGAATGTTCAACACATCAAAGCTTTCTGGCTTATGTGCCAAATAGTGATTCAGTGCTTCCAATGCTTCTTCCAAACGACCACTTTGATGCGCGGCGATACCCGCCAATCGGACCAATTCCATGGAAGAAACGTTATGTTCAAATGCGGCATTCACCCATTCATCAGCCTTCGCTTTTTCGCCCAATGCGATGTAACTGCTGATAGCGGTGATATAGGTAGAAACGAGCGAGGTATCTTTACTGAACGCCAGTTCGGCATTTTGAGCGGCTAAGGCAAAGTCACCGTTTTGGTAATAGACACCTGCAAGGTTTTGGTAACCACCAACAAAGTCAGGTGCTGTCTCAACGCTTTGCTCAAAATAATGAATGGCGTCTTCAGTTTGTCCTTGAAAAAGGTAGTTAAAGCCAAGATGACAAAGTGTCATGGCATTCTCAGCATTCAACGAAAGGGATTCTTCAAAGGCGGTTTTTGCCATGTCGTAATCACCGAGTTGCTGGTAAACCAAGCCGCATTTGCACGTATATTCATCATCAGAAAGCAAGGATTTGTGGGCATTGATGGTGACCATTGCAAGCTGACAAAGTTGCGCCGCCATCAGGGTTTCAAACAAAAACGTTAGGTGTGATTTCATCAACGACAAATGCTGTAACACGTCACTCATCACCAGCGTGAACGCTTCGTGTTCCAGCCAATCTTGTTGATTTTTCTTTTTTGCTGTTTCGTCGGTGACGAACTGGGCACTGAGGAACATCAATCGATCATTCAGCAGCTCAACAACGTCACTTTCTTGAGGAAGCGTTTCGATGTTCTGTTGAATGTATTGATAGAGCTCTAGCCATTTGTTGCTGATCATTGGGGAAATCCACACTGCAAATTCGTGCTCAATTTCCTTTATTAACAAAGTGGTCAAAAGGTACAAATCCCCCAAAAACAGGTAGAAATTCTCCCTTTGAAGATATTTATGATTTTGATCAATATATTGATATGGCTCGCATTGGTGCGTCAGAACAAAAACGATATCAGAAAGATGGCTGCGTGTTGCGTACACGTTAAAAGGTCTGGAGATAGAAGCGGCTGTGGAAACTCTGCACAAGTAACCGCAGTATTCAATTCACCGCTTTCGTGGGGTAATACACCTTTAGGGCCAGAATAGCTCTGACCCTATAAATGCGGGCTTTCTAGATTAATGGCTAGTCAGCCGATACCTTCACAATACCGCCTGTTGTGCCTTGCCAAAAAACGCGCTGAAACCCAACATTGCCCGCCAGTTGAAGCGTATTAAACAGATTACCAGCTCCCAATGTCTGACTATGCAGTGTTTCACCCGTCGAATACTCTATCGCAGAGAACGAATATTCGTCGTCTAAACGTTCAACGGTATACACCAGCTTATCGGAAACAGACAGTTTAGGTACCGCGGCTGATCTTGCTGCGTTTGACCACTGAATATGACAGTTTTCGCGGTTGCCTTTTTTAGCGCCTTTCCCTGGCTTGTAGCTGTTTCTAAGATCAATACGGTGCATACCTCCCTCAATCGGCGCAAACGAGGGGACTGATGGAGGCAATACATTGTCGATAGGATACGGATAGCCATATGTCGATGAAATAATCACGGTACGACCAATGGCTATTGGCGAATTTTCACTGGCAAAAACACCCCCATATGCCGGAACGTCAACGCTGCATAGTAGGGCTCTATCTGGGTTTTCCACATGCGCATCATAAATGAGTACACGCTCACCATCATCAGCATTGTCTGCGATGGTCACAAACTCAGTTCCTGAAACAGGACCAAAAAACGTAGGGCTCGATCCTGTGCCATTAGACAATTTTCCCGGCTTGCGGTATGAGCCAGAGTCATAAGGCGCATGCAAAAACACGTCTACTTCGTCGTCATAATGCAAGATATACAACGCTTTATTCGTCGCGATTGCTGCTTTACCGTCTCCTGAGTTGGCAAAAGAATTGTGCACGGTTTCATTTTCAGCCAACTTAATGCTTTCCATTTCGTTTTCTTTTGGATCATACCTTCCGACTGTCGCTTTATCAGTCACAAACCAAATTGCACCAAGTTCATCAATATTGATCGCGTTAATAAATTCTCCCTTAAGAATAACAGACGACAAGTTTCTCTTTTTCTTTTGTTTAAAATTCCACACGCCTTGTTTATTGCTCACTGCTAACCACGTGATCGACCTTGCCCCATCAGCCATCACCAACTGGTCTTTCGCATCAAGAAAACCATAAATTCCACCCAAGGTTGACCCAAGCTCCAATCGAATACTCGCCAACACATCATTGGAATGATGGTCTATCAAATAAACCATGGGTGACTGGTCGGAAAAATCACTACAAACAGCAATAATATTTCCATCTTTTCGAACAAGTACGGTTGAACAAACGCCGTTTAAATAGATAAAGTCGCTACGAATAGCGGCATTTCCTGGACCGGATAAATATGTTGTGTCTGACGCGGCGGGATCACCATGCATTGCAGAAGCGCCATCCAACCCAGACGCAGGGTGGCTTTGTTGCTTAATTCGGTTGGAAGACATGGCAGCCTAAAGTTGTTCGGTTCTTAAGCAATATACTGAGTTTCAGGCATACCCAGTCCTGTAAGCTTGTTCAGCGCTTTGATCATAGCGTAAGTCTCGCCAACCCAAGCATTGTAATTTCTTAGGCTTAATTTCCCACCTAGCAGCTGTTTTACTCGGTACATTGCTGTCTCTGATAGTGAGCGCTTGTGATAGCCATACCGCTTTTTCCACTTCTTGTTGAAGCCGTAGAGCTTTTGACAACCTACTGCTAAATTGCGAGG
>NZ_FUXU01000173.1 GCF_900167155.1 Enterovibrio nigricans DSM 22720
TGGCCATCTATCCGTTATCCGCCAGGGAGAAATGAGACGATTTTGGATCACTACGGATTTTTTGCAACAACCCCTTTCAGATTGTGAGTAACGTGTAATTCGGATCGCTGTGCTCAAACAAATTGGATAATGCCGTTTCCTCCCTCAAGTTTCGTTCCCCCGTTCCGAGCGTTGGAGATATAAAATGTGTCTTCCAACTCAAAGGAAAGACGGCTGATGTTTTATCTATGTTGTTGATGTTTATAAATATATACAAAGCCTCGTTCAAGTGTCTAAAAAACCAAATTGCCGTTAAAAGTAGTTAGATATGAACCGCACAAATCATGCCTAACTGCCTAAAAATGTCATCTTTATGTCATAAATATCTCGTCTATCAACAAGATGTTGAAAGACGGTTTAACCATCGGCGTTCCACTGCCTTTATGCTGATACGCTTCTTTGCGACGTGTCGCTGAGAACTGCCACTCGTCTTTTTGACGAACACTCGCTAGCGTAGTTTGTGCTGGCGAGTGTTATTCTTTTTGTCGTAATCCTATTCACCATCTATTCACTTTTCTCTCGTCCAGCGGCTCATTTCTAAGTCTCGTGAAATTTTCACTGACTCGGTCAAACTTTAACAAAGCGTTGTCTCTCTCTTTACTTCTATCCCTTAACGTACAGGAAAGTGTATTGGGAGGATTAAGAATGAAAGCGCTTCGAATTGGGCTTATAAGCATATTTTCGCTGATCATCATGACGGCCTGTGCGTTTTCTTCATCGCCTCAGCAAGATGCAGCAATGATCAAGAAAACGTATGACAGCAACCTCTCTGAGCTGTCTGTGTACCAGTTGGGTCACTATGGGTTGAGAATGTATAGGCAGACTCAGGATGATGATTATCAGGCTGCGGTCTGGGCGGATATGGCGAGAATTGCCAGCCGTTTGAATGACTACAGCGTTTCCATTTCTTCGATAGAGGATGTAAAGCGTTTAGGGACGATACGTTTGGAGAAGTATTACTCAGGCGACAGCGAACGTGATGCTCTTCGTCGTCGCGCGGCTGTGGGAAGAGAAGAATACCTCGTGTTGGGTGCAGGGCTTATCAGCAGTATGGCAAGGGCGAACGAGTACGGCCTGAAACACAGAAACGATGACAAGCTTCGTGAGATCCTGTCTTGGTATGACTTCCACGATTATGTTACTGATCCTGAAATGATACGCGCATGGGCAGCACAATTGGCGAATCAGGTTTACTGGCTTAACCAGCTTGGTGAAGCCAACCTGTCCCAACAGTTTGAGCGGGCATTCAGAGTGACATATCCTGATGAAAAAGACCCGATGCTTTCTACGCAGCAATATAACAACAAACTGTATGGTATGACGCATATCATCCTTGCTGCATCTGAGTACTATCGAAAGCCCGTGAGTGAAGACAATTTTCAATGGATTTACGATTATTTTCGTCAACATTTCAATACCATTGCTGCGCGATCGAAACCGGACGTGATTGCAGAGATCGGCATTACGTTTTTATTAGCAGGTCTGGACAATGATCCCGTCGTTAAAAAAAGCCAGCACATCATTCGAGCGGCAATCGACAGAGAAAAGGGGATGATACCGTCGGTATCAGGTGGAAGTGATCTGGCTAAAGGGGAGCATCGAAATGTACTTGCCATTATGTTGCTCGATTGGCAAGGTCCCAGCGAAACCCCGATGGTAACAAAAGAAAGTGCGGTTATTCAGTCAGTACCATGGGGGCTTATTCCTAAGCCTAAGATATAGAAAAGAAATAGAGAAAGAGCCCTGAAGGGCTCTTTTTGTCTTTGGGTTAACTGAAACACTTCTCGGCATGACGAACTAGGCCGGAAGTTACCGAGCCAAAATAGTCGCCGGCAACAATAGGAACCCCCGGAAGCGTGGTTTCCAGCAAGACCCGAAGGATTGGAGAGCGTGCACTGCCTCCCGTCATGAAGATAGCATCCGGTTTAGTTGCGGCTTGTGCTAACGCTTCGTTGACCAACTCCGCGACTTTGCCGACAGGCGATGCGATGGCGCTGGACAGTTGTTCGGTTGTAATCGTCGTCGCCAAATTTTCGTCTGATAGAGCGATGCTGCATGATATTGCGCCTGTTCGGACAACGCAATTTTCGCTTCTTCTGCACTGCGTACAATTTGGTAGCCTAAGGTATCTCGATAGACTTTTAATAGACGACCGATTAAATCTGGCTCGCTGGCATCTCGCATCAGTTGCTGTAATACCTGTCGGTTTGTCGACGCGTAAAAATCTGATTGTGCCGCGACATTGTTGATGGCGATGGGATTCCAAAACTGCGGGATTGGCATTGCTATGCCGCGTTGCAGTGTCGAGTTTTTGCCAAATAGCGGCATTAACTGTTCGAACGCCAAATGAATATCAAGGTCATTTCCGCCCACACGACAGCCCGAATGGGCAAGCAGTGATGTTTTGCGATCGTCCTTGTTTTTCCAACTTGGCCCCATTTGTATCAGGCTGCAATCTGTGGTGCCACCACCGATATCGACGACGAGTACGGTTTTGTCATTGTCTAAGGTGCTTTCATATTCAAGGCCTGCTGCTACAGGTTCAAACTGAAACTGGACGTTTTTGAAGCCAGCCCGTTTGGCAGCAGACAGCAATATAGATTCTGCTTGAGTATTGGCCTTTTCGCCTCCAATGCCTTGAAAATTGACCGGGCGTCCGATCACGGCTTGAAATATGTCTGTCTGCAGCGTCGATTCGGCCTGTTGTTTGATATTGGCCATCATGGCGCAAACGAGATCTTCAAAAAAGCTGATTTGAACGTCACGCAGACCTGTTGCACCTAAAAATGATTTTGGCGACTTTACGTAATAGACCTCTTCAGGATCTTCAAGGTAAGTCGCGAGGGCTGACCTGCCGAAACGAAGGTCACCAGGTTCAACGTCAATTCCTTCTTCGCGGTTAAAAGCAACTGCGCGTCGCAGTAACTGTTCGCCAACTGAATCACTGGGTTTGATCTCAAAATGTCGCCAGAGGTATTCACTAACCGCTTCTCGTGTCGGAGCACATAACGTTGAAGGGATAAATGGGCTGTCACCTTCCAGTGCCAAAAGACGGGGCTTACCGCTTTCTAAAACCGCTACAGAACAGTTAGCTGTACCATAGTCGAAGCGGCTCCGTTGCAAAGTTTTAAGTTTCAGGCAATCTAGTGTCACCTTCCTCGTCGT
>NZ_FUXU01000095.1 GCF_900167155.1 Enterovibrio nigricans DSM 22720
TTAGCAGTAGGTTGTCAAAAGCTCTACGGCTCCAACAAGAAGTGGAAAAAGCGGTATGGCTATCACAAGCGCTCACTATCAGAGACAGCAATGTAGCGAGTAAAACAGCTGCTAGGTGGGAAATTAAGCCTAAAAAATTACAATGCTCAGGTTGGCGAGACTTACGCTATGATCAAAGCGCTGAACAAGCTTACAGGACTGGGTATGCCTGAAACTCAGTATATTGCTTAAGAACCGAACAACTTTAGGCTGCCATGTCTTCCAACCGAATTAAGCAACAAAGCCACGGTGAGATACAAATCGGTGCTGATTTAGTGAAAGCAGGGCATTGGGTTTCTCTAGGTGAGGGTGACAGCGTCACCTTTAAGGCCATTAAAAACGCAGGGGTGTTGATATTGGCAGGACAACCTATTGATGAGCCAGTCGCACACTATGGGCCATTTGTAATGAACAGCATGGAGGAGATCAATCAAGCGATTGCCGATTATCAAAATGGTGTACTGACAGATTAATGTCTTTTTTGGACCAAGCGCTGGTCTTCCAAGACAAGAAACTCTTCTAGAGACGTCACAACCACGGGTTGAGATGTGAACAAAATGTTGATCTAAGATCGTGTATTTGTTTTAGTGATTATGTTTGGTTTCTGGACAGGAAGACTGGCTTTTGCTCCAAATCATTGCGCATGCGATAGAAACCGTCTTGCTTCTTACTGGTGTACTCATGTTGGTTCGTTGTGCGTTTCAATACGCTAGTAGGACTCACAATTGGCACCGCGTTAACGTTGTGCTGTTTCATATCCGCAGTCTGTCAAAAGATGAAATGAAATGGTGGTATGCCGCCATGTTGAGTTTGTCTGTTGGTGCGGGCGCAAAACTCGTATCATTAGCACTTTACCAATGAGCGAAAGTGCAACACGACCGTGATGTATGTGAACTAGAATTGGGATCTGATACACTTTGATTTTGCGCTTACGCATTAAAGGGATCCATGCTTAGAACAAAACCTATAAAGATTGCTATTGCGCACGTCAACGATACACATTCACATTTCGAACCTACGCCAATCTCGCTTGCCATTCCTTGCCTAGAAGATCGCATTTATGCCAACGTGGGTGGATTCGCTCGTATCGCGACGGTGGTTAAACAGTTTAAAGAACAAACCGCCCAATCGAGTGATGGTTTCCTTTTTCTCCATGCGGGAGATTGCTTCCAAGGGACACTTTACTACAGCCTCTTCAAAGGCGAAGCCAATGCCGTCATGCTAAATCAGTTGTCGCCCGATGCGATGGCCTTGGGTAACCATGAGCTTGATTTAGGCAATGCGGCGGTCTCTAAATTTCTGGATCAGATTGAGTTTCCCTTATTAGCGGGTAACTGGGACGTTAGCCAGGAATGCCCAGACAAAACCTTTCCCGTCAAAGACAAGAACAACCTGCTTTCTTATAACCCAGACAATGAAGCTGCCGATGTGTTAATCAAGCATTTTGGTGACCAAAAGGTGGCGATTTTTAGTGTTGCTTTGGACAAAATGGCAGATATAGCGATGCCGGATGCGGACACGCCATTTATAAATGCCAAACAAACCATCATCAATACGATTGATCTTATCCATCAACAATATAAAACACCGCATATCATTTTGCTTAGCCACCTAGGCTACGACCAAGACTTGAAGATGGCTGAAGACGTTGAGGGCTTGTCGTTAATCGTAGGTGGACACAGCCATGTGTTACAGGGTGACTTTTCAAATCTTGGTCTTGGTGATATGGGGCCTTATGGTCGGCATATTAATCAGACGTTGGTGGTTCAAGCAGGCTGTCATGCGTTGGCATTGGGGCGATTAGAGATATCACTAAATGATTGTGGCGGTGTTGAGTCATATTCGGGCGGCAATGTGTTAATGCTGGGAAGAAGCCTCGCGATGGATACTTCCTGGGATCAGTCTCTGCCAAATGAGATGTTTGAACGCGCTAAGTCGTATCTTCTGTCTCAGCCCAACGTCGTGCACTGCCGAGGCGATGAGTCATTAAAGGCGGTGTTGAATGAAAGATACCGTCCCGCCGTTGAAGAGTTGAAGCGTGACATCGTTACTCGCGTCCCGCAAAGACTGCGCCATCTCCGTGTGCCTGATGAAAAGGGTGGCAGTGACATTGCGCCTCTTGTCTGCGAAGGACTGCTTTACTCAGGCAGGCAGCGTGGACACCATGTTGACTTTGCTATTCACAACGCGGGTGGTGTAAGGGTCAGCCTTGAAAAAGGCAAACTCACTGCGGCAGAAATAGCAGGCAGATTGTTGCCGTTTGCCATCGACATCATGCTCTATAAACCGACAGGGCGACAAGTAAAGCTAGCCATTGAAGGTGCGATAGATAATGCGCTGAACAATGGTGTCGAAGGGACGGGTGATGGGAGCTTCCCGTACACCGCCGGTCTTACGTTTACCTATCAAATATCTAAGCCCAAAGGGGAGCGGGTTACCGAGTTGAAATACCTTGTCCCTTCGGGTGAGTGGCAGGATGTATTGATGGATGAAACGTACCATGCGGTGTCTTCTGCTTACACTTCTCAAGGAAAAGAAGGGTATGACGCGCTGAAGCATTTAGCCGAGCCACCGCAACCTATTGATGTCATTTTGTCTGACAGTTTTATTGAATATGCACGTAGCCGCGACGAATTGGTTGTGTCTAACAAACCACTGTCAACTGTTATCAGTTGAGACGCTTTTGTGTTCTTTTCCTGCCGTTTTTCCTGATATTGTAAAAAAGAGCAGTGGAGTGCGCGCCTGATTTGGCTCGAACTCCTTCTCTTTTTCCTGCCTGTTTTCTTTCACATCACAAATTGAGCCCGAATTTTGCATACGGAATAATGCAATGCCAAATATTTCCATTGTCGGAAAATGGTTTTGAAATATTACAGTTTCAAAACAGTGCGCCGATACAGTGAATAGCAAAGTTTGAGGAGGCTCTATGGTTGAGAAACGTGATTGGTTGGATTTTGGGTTAATCGCTTTTTGGCTTTCTGCATGGGGTTCATTAGTGTATTTCGCGCCAGCCGCTTGATGAGGACTATGCCTAAATAGAACCTGACAGAGGGCCCATCAGGTACTTTAAGGGTGTCCAATGTTGCTTTATTTTGTTGCCACGTCGATTGACAAAGAACTTCACAACGAACGGCTGTATGTAAGTCGGTAGTTGCAGTGCTCCTATCAAAGGAAGATAAAGCGGACCTAAAAATGCGCCTGCTACTGAATAGGTGAGCAACACGTTCCTGTTCCCAGATGTAATTGCTGCGACGAATGCTGCTTCCTTTCCTTGCCGCCAGAATACGGCCAGCCCAATTAAGAAAAATGAAATGCAGATTGCGAAAGCAATGGCCAAAGTAATCACAGCAAGTGATCTATCTTCTTCCCACAACCACCTGTATTGCCCACTTAATCCGAACGGAAAACTAAACACCAACACTATAGTGAATTGCGCGATTTTCCCGTGAATGCGTGACAACTGCTCTTGAGGTGCATATTTGCGAATAAGGTAAGAAAGCAGCATTGGTCCAAAGATAAATATTACGAGACGGACAAAGTACTCTTGCATATCGAGAGAAAATGAATCTCCGCTAAACAGCGAGAGATTGATGAACAGAACGACAGGCATCATCAACGTACTGGCAATGGTGAATGCCATCGCTGAAAGGGGGTCAAAACCGACACTCCTGACAATTGCTGGTGTTGCGAAAAGACTGCCTGTGGCACTGACGGCAACGAGTGCGAGCAAGAGAGAGGCACTGGCATCGAAAAACAGAGCGATGCCACTTATGATCACGGTAGTCAGTCCGGCATGAATCAATGCATATCGCCAAGCATGCGATTTCACTAATGATTTCACGAGCGATTTTTGATCTATGCCTATAAGAGTGAAAAGCATCAGTGCGAACAATATAGACGGCAGTGCGGGAAGGAGTGCCGACGACAACGAAGGGAGTGAAAACCCAATTATGGCTCCACTAAGCAAGAATAATGATGAGTGTTTAGCGATAAATGCGAGCAAAGTGGCCTCAACAATCCTTTGTTAAAAACGAATGTTATCAAACTGAAAATGGTTTGATAAGTAAATATAAATAATGCGCATGTGTGGTTGGGCACTGAAATGCGTTGTCCTTTCTAGGTTTGTTGTATGGGAGTGCCGAGTAAGTGTCCTGCCATTCGGATTAGAAATAGTAATGTTTATTGGTAATTTAAGTCATTTCTCCACTGAAAGGTAAACGCTTAGAATTTAACCTGTAAAGACAATCATATAGTGAGAATGCTATGACGCAGGCTGTTAACTTTGGCGAAGATTATTCTTCGACAGGTAAAACACAAAAAAGTTATGTAGTTTCTTTCAAAGGATTGATTGTTCACGCACTGGATGTGCTTCGCACCAAGCAGAAAGGTAAGTTGATGTTGTCCATGAGCGATTTGCCAGATCTTATCAAACGAGATATCGGTTTACTGCGTTAATAAAACTATGTCACACCCATTTTGAAAGCGCGGATGCTAAACCGCGCTTTTTTATTGGTATCCGACTTCATCGTTATCCCCCTCTCCCCGTCGCTTTCAATGTATGCATTTCCCTTGTTGGGAGAACTGGTACCTACTAGCCATTCGCTTTGTATAGACAAGTTATACCGTCTTCGTCACTATAAGGTTCCCATTCAGGAAAGTGAGAGAATTATCATGGGTTTATTTAGCTGGCTTTTCGGCTCAAAAGAACAAAAAGCAAAAAACGTAGAGCCAACCGAATACAAAGGGTTCTTCATCTACCCCGAAGCAAAATCTGAAGGCGGGCAATTTCGTGTCAGTGGCAGAGTTTGTAAGGAAATTGAGGGAGAAATGCGAACGCACACCTTTATCCGCTCTGATCTTCTACCGAGCGAAGAAGGGGCAAACGACCTTATGCTCAAAAAGTCTCAACTATTTATCGACCAAATGGGCGAAAGAATGTTTAGCTAGGTGACCAAGATCAACGCATTTGTAATCGATTTCGGTCAAAAAGGATGTCTAAACTTGAAATTTCTAAAATGTAATTAGTAAACAAGCCGTTGAAACGGTATTGAATTACATTTGTATCAATAGCTTAATGATAAGTGAACTGAGATGGTCTGACCTCCGTCCATAAAAAAATGGCGTTATTTTATTACTAAAAGTCATTAAAATTAATTCGTTTTGAGGTTGATTGTTGATTGTTTTGGTATTTTTCCTACAAAAGTACTTGATTAAGCCTTATCAGTTCGCTACAAACAGTTTACTTACACTGCCAATAGTCAGGGACTAACTATGCAAATTGGTGTTCCAAAAGAAATACTTGCGCATGAAACGCGAGTTGCTGCCACTCCTAAAACAGTTGAGCAGCTAATAAAAATGGGCTTCGATGTAGTCGTTGAAAAAAGTGCTGGCGTATTAGCCAGCTTTGACGACGCTGCGTTTGAAGAGTCTGGTGCTAAGGTTGTTGATGCCGACACGGTTTGGCAATCAGATATCATCTTTAAAGTGAATGCTCCGGTTAAAAATGATGAAACCAGCATTGACGAAATCGCGCTTATCAAAGAGGGTGCAACCCTTGTAAGCTTCATCTGGCCTGCCCAGAATGAAGAATTGATGCAACAGCTTTCCACTCGAAAAATCAACGTGTTAGCGATGGATGCGGTTCCTCGTATTTCCCGAGCTCAGGCGCTGGATGCGTTGAGTTCAATGGCAAATATCGCGGGTTACCGTGCTGTTGTTGAAGCTGCACATGAATTCGGTCGTTTCTTCACTGGTCAAATTACAGCCGCAGGTAAAGTACCTCCTGCGAAGGTATTTGTTGCTGGTGCGGGTGTAGCCGGTCTAGCTGCTATCGGTGCTGCGGGTAGCTTGGGTGCAATCGTTCGTGCATTTGACGTTCGTCCAGAAGTGGCCGAACAAGTTGAAAGTATGGGTGCAGAATTCCTGAAAGTGGAATTCGAAGAGCAAGCAGGTAGCGGTGACGGTTACGCGAAAAAAATGTCTGATGAGTTTAACCGTAAAGCGGCCGAACTCTATGCTGAACAAGCGAAAGACGTTGATATCATCATTACAACAGCACTTATTCCTGGTCGTCCAGCTCCTACGCTGATCACTAAGGAAATGGTTGATTCCATGAATGCGGGTAGTGTGATTGTCGACCTTGCTGCGGCAAATGGTGGTAACTGTGAATACACAGAAGCTGACAAAGTCGTGGTTACACCAAACGGTGTTAAAGTGATTGGCTACACCGACATGGTTGGGCGTCTTCCTACCCAGTCTTCTCAGCTGTATGGCACAAACCTCGTCAACTTGATGAAGCTTCTCTGCAAAGAGAAAGATGGCAACATCAATATTGATTTTGAAGACGTTGTTCTTCGTGGTGTTACTGTCGTGAAAGAGGGTGAAGTCACTTGGCCTGCACCGCCAATCCAGGTTTCTGTACAAGCTCAGCCTCAAGCTAAACCAGTAGCGAAAGAAGTTAAAGTTGAAGAACCAACGTCACCGACCAAAAAGATTGTTGCTATTGTTGCAGCGCTCGGTGCATTTGGTTGGGTTGCCTCTGTTGCGCCTGCGGCGTTCTTATCTCACTTCACCGTGTTTATTCTGGCCTGTGTGATTGGTTATTACGTGGTTTGGAACGTAACCCACGCTCTCCATACGCCACTGATGTCTGTGACGAATGCTATTTCAGGTATTATCGTTGTTGGTGCTCTTCTTCAAATAGGCCATGGCAATGGGGTAGTTTCTTTCCTTGCGTTTATTGCCGTTCTGATTGCCAGTATCAATATCTTTGGCGGTTTTACAGTCACCAAGCGCATGCTTGAAATGTTCCGTAGAGATAAGTAGGAGTAGTCAGTAATGTCTGAAGGTTTAACACAAGCGGCATATATTGTAGCTGCTCTGTTTTTTATCTTGAGTTTGGCTGGATTGTCAAAGCAAGAATCTGCGCGTACGGGTAATTACTTCGGTATTGCGGGTATGGCGATTGCGTTGGTAGCGACCATATTTGGCCCTGATTCTCAAGGGCTATCATGGATCATTGTTGCCATGGTAATTGGTGGTGGTATTGGTATTTTCTATGCGAAACGCGTAGAAATGACTGAAATGCCAGAGCTGGTTGCTGTGCTACATAGTTTCGTGGGTATGGCTGCGGTTTTAGTGGGTTATAACAGCTTTATCGATCCACCTGCGATGGGTTTAAGCAACCCAGCAGATATGCATGCTGAACATGTGATTCACATGGTAGAAGTGTTCTTGGGCGTATTTATCGGTGCGGTGACCTTTACAGGTTCTATCGTAGCATTCGGTAAACTGCGTGGCATTATCTCTTCTTCTGCTCTGAATATTCCACACAAGCACAAATGGAACCTGGCAGCGATTCTTGTTTCTACAGCACTCATGGTTTACTTCGTGAAAGCTGATGGCAGCATGTTTGCTCTGATTGTGATGACATTAATCGCGTTTGCATTTGGTTATCACCTAGTGGCTTCAATTGGCGGCGCGGATATGCCAGTGGTTGTTTCAATGCTGAACTCGTATTCAGGTTGGGCAGCGGCAGCGGCGGGCTTTATGCTTGCAAACGATCTATTGATCGTAACGGGTGCATTGGTGGGTTCTTCAGGTGCAATTCTTTCTTACATCATGTGTAAAGCAATGAACCGTTCGTTCATCAGCGTAATCGCTGGTGGCTTCGGTCAAACAGTTGCAGTATCAAGTGATGAAGAGCAAGGCGAGCACCGTGAAGTGTCAGCGGAAGATGTCGCTGAAATGCTGAAAGATTCTAAGAACGTAATCATCACTCCGGGATACGGTATGGCGGTTGCACAAGCTCAGTACCCTGTTCAAGATATTACTGAGAAGCTTCGTGCAAAAGGTATCAATGTTCGCTTTGGTATTCACCCTGTAGCGGGTCGTTTGCCGGGTCACATGAACGTTCTTCTGGCGGAAGCGAAAGTACCGTATGACATCGTTCTGGAAATGGACGAGATCAACGAAGACTTCCCAGAAACGGACACTGTTTTGGTTATTGGTGCGAATGACACTGTTAACCCAGCTGCGATGGAAGATCCTAACAGTCCAATCGCAGGAATGCCTGTGTTGGAAGTATGGAATGCGAAGAACGTGATTGTGTTCAAGCGTTCGATGAACACTGGTTATGCTGGCGTTCAAAACCCGCTGTTCTTTAAAGAGAACACGGCAATGCTGTTTGGTGATGCTAAAACAAGTTGTTCTAAAATTTTAGAGCACCTTTAGTGGGTTTGAGTTGTATTGCACACGGCAGTTGATAATAAAAAACCCACCTAGTGTGGGTTTTCTTGTTTCTGGAGCACATCGGTTGATGTTAACCCATGATCGTTCAATGTGGATTGGAAGCAAACGGCTTTTCTTGATGATTTCTATCTATAAGGTCTTAGAGAAAGTTTGTTTGAAAATTATTTCCAAGAAAGTTGCAAATAATGTTTATTCTGGGTTTCTACGTGGTAAAATGTAAATGTTGGTGGGAGCCAACGGTGACTATTCTTATTATGAAGTTGACGTTCTGTTAACTAACAATTCCAAAACGATTGAATACTATGAACAAACCCTTTATTGGAGTTTGTTTCCCTCCAATTTTAGTAATCCCTGATAAATACGAAATGACCAATGACATGATCAAGGTCATCTTTGAAGATCTGGGTGGTACTTATGCAGCGATGGCAATAGGTTTAGATGAAAAGCGTGTTGGCTACCTTACAAAGGTTCATGGCTGGAAACGTCCAGATTCAAAGGTGAAGCGGTTTAACGCTGCAAGAATCATTACCGTTCAATCGGATCATTAATACACGAAATACAGTATTCAAATAAATAACATTGCAAGGTGTCAAGGTGGAGTTGTTACCACCAACATTGAGAACGGGGAGTGGTTACCCCGTTTTCTTTCACCTAAATAATCAATGAGCGTTGATAACAACCAAAAGGAGTAAAGATCATGACTCAAAAAGAAATTTATGAAAAATATGGTTTAACTGTATGTGCTAGAAACATTCGTCAAAGCAAAGAACACGTATGTCGCCAAGCAAAGAAAGCAGGTTGGATAGCACCGACCAACGAAGAGATCGCAGATAACGTTCTGCGCCTAATTTATAACCAATAACAACAAGCCCAGTGAGAATAATATTATGTGAGGGTGTCAATATGGAATAATAACATGACACTAAGCATCAACCTTTCAATTAACGTCGAATCATCAAAAGATAGATGGATCGAAAAAGACCAAGTTTGTATCCAGTACCATGATACATGGGTGACCAAAACAATACCGTGGACTGAGAACAATTTAAAATTGGTCGTATCAAATGACCTGATGTGTGGAATTAGTTCAACGGGTCGAAAAGGCAAAGACGCAATAACAGAAACATGGTGTTACTACGTGGACATCGATGATCCTACACGTCATGGCGATGACTTGATCGACCACGTGCACCGATGCTTTAACCGACATGGTATTGCACATGCAATATCCACCAGCGTTAACAACAAACGTGAAAAGAAAAAGCCTAGCGGTGAAATACTACCAGCATGTCCACGTTTGAAAGTTTTAATCCCACTTGCACAACCAATCCCACTAGCAACTAATGTCCAGAAAAAGATCTGGGAACACAACAAAGTACGGTGCTTTGCTTACATCCAAAAGATTCTCGGTGAAGATATTTCACTTGATAAGAGTTCACACGATGCCAACCGCTATTCATACCGTGCAAATATCAACGCAGACAACTTTGAATGGCGTTTTTCAGATGGTAAACCTCTACCACTACATAAAGTCCTAAAAGCCCCGTGTACGTTCATACAGAAGCTAATTGACGACGGTGTTACAGGTACTGAAGCAGGTGACGAGCTTTATTATGAACATTGCAAAGTTGAAGTTGAAAAGAAACGTGCTGCGAAACTCAAAGACATAGAATTAAAAAGGATCGATGTTAAGCGACAACATCAAATGGTGATGACCGCTGCAAAGTTTTTCTTTAGTCAAAACCGTGATCGTAGTGATTGGGTTCAAGTATGCCAAGCATTCGTTAATGAACATTTGGGTTGCTTATCAGATCACACAACATTAACCCGTGGCGAACTAGTTAGTTTCACCCCTTCGTTTTCACACGATGCTGTAAAAGCTGGAACTATCGTGCATTTAGCAAAGAAATACGGTTGGACTACACCGTCAAATAAACCAAATATCGAAGACATCAAAGTATCAAAGAGCATGGAAAGCGCACTGTCTTTCCTGAATAACAAGGCATAACAATAATGATAAACACCTTGCAACCAAAGATGGGGCAACAATTAGCTCCAATTTTTACCCGTGCATCAAAGCACATAGAAAACCTAGAGTTAACCAAGCAACAACACCTATCCAGTAAACTAGGTGACATCTTCAACATCTTAAAGAAAGGTAAATTCTTAAACCTATATGGTGAAATGTCACTAGGTAAAACACGACTAATCAAAGGACTATTTTATCACTGGAAATTACTAGGCTACACACTGATCTTAATCCCGAATCGAAATAACCTTGCAGTGCAAAGTAAAGAGGATTTGGAGCAAGGGGAAAAGTCAACCAGAGTTCTGAAGCTATTTGGTAACAAACAAGACATTATTGAAGATTCGGACGGCTTGATCGTAGCATCATGTGATGCAGTTTATAAGTTGGCTAAAGACGACAAACTACCTAGTAAATGCGTCTTCATTTATGACGAAATGCACGAAGCTGACATGCATTTTCGTTCATGCTACAACCACATGGTGGAGTACCATCGAAGCGTCAGCAAGTTGTATCAAGATCACATAGTCATTGGTATGACAGCGACACCAACACCGTTCAACATCTTCAGACACTGTTTAGACAACACGGTGAACTGTTACCGAAATGAAGACCCTGAAGCGAAGATGATCAGAAAGTACTATGTGGTTGAGGGTGAACTAACACGGTCAATCGTCCATGACTTCATTGATCGAAGTATCGAGCAAGAAAAGCTACCGTTCTACATCAAGAACAACCAAGAGGACATCGAATCCGTTTACATTAGTAAAAAATTAGACGGTGTTAGCTCCGCAGTCGTCCAAGCATTATCGAAGTATTCAAGTTCAACCATTGGTAAAACAATGAAGAACGATGCTAACCAATTAATTAAGACTGGCGAAACTACAAACTTTGATTTTCTTACTGGTACTGTAGCAATTAGTGCAGGGATCAACTTGTATGAGAATAAACGTCAAGGTGTTATTGCAACAGATGTAACAATTAACCCATTAGCAGTAACTCAAAGTGCTGGACGCTTAAGGAATAAGACGCAAAGTGAAGGTATAGCCGATAATGACACGTACATCTTTACTAACATGGCTAAAGACCAGATGTTACAACCGAGGTATTATTATTCGATTAAGAAAGCGTATGAAGATGCATTCGAGGCACTACAGACAACTAAAGTATACGTGAATGAAAAGGGTGTTGAATTATTAGGTGAAGTCGAGAAGAAAACCTTTGAGGGGATCGGGGAGTACATCAAACAAAACGATGATGGGAGCCATCGTTTTGTCATCGGTACAATTGATAATTTGGCTGCGTTGAAGTGGTTTAAGCAGTTGGAGCGTGATCCGATTAGGTACATTGCATTTCGTGAATTTGCATACCCAGATTCGAATAACGATGGAAAGTGTTTTGAATTAACTCAATATATTATAGACGATTATTTGCTCAACATACACAGCAACAAAGAGTTCATGAAGCGATTTTCTCATGAATTGTTCATGACCTATGATGAGTTCGAAACTGCAACCAGTACCAACTTGCAACCTGCAAGCATTGCAAGTGATCTAGTATCCGCAGATAACAAAAACATGTTCAAGTTATCACCCGTGGATATCAGGGACGAAGCACTAAACTCAGAAGACCGTAACGAACTGTCACCAACCACTACCGCTAAATGGTCTACATCGTGTAAAGCTGGTTTTGAAAAGGGGTTTAAACGTTACTCAAAGCGTTATGAACTAGAACGGCTTTGTTGCTTAATTCGGTTGGAAGACATGGCAGCCTAAAGTTGTTCGGTTCTTAAGCAATATACTGAGTTTCAGGCATACCCAGTCCTGTAAGCTTGTTCAGCGCTTTGATCATAGCGTAAGTCTCGCCAACCTGAGCATTGTAATTTCTTAGGCTTAATTTCCCACCTAGCAGCTGTTTTACTCGGTACATTGCTGTCTCTGATAGTGAGCGCTTGTGATAGCCATACCGCTTTTTCCACTTCTTGTTGGAGCCGTAGAGCTTTTGACAACCTACTGCTAAATTGCGAGGGTGTCCTTGTTCCCAGAATGCAGCCCCTT
>NZ_FUXU01000088.1 GCF_900167155.1 Enterovibrio nigricans DSM 22720
CATGAGACTACGACGATTGATGGGTGTAGCCGATCAGATCGTAGCTTCTAGATTTAGTTCCATCGATTTAAGCAACAAAGCCTTGTGAAATACAAAATAAACATAAAAATGCCATTTATCATTAAGTGTCTCTTCATGTTTTCGTATTTGTCATCTCTATTTTTGAAATATTCGGCTGGAGTCATTTGTCTGGTTCCAAATATATCTGAGTAGTAGGTGTCAGCAAGTACAGCCATTAAAATAGACATTGTTTTGTCATTGGTAACTAAATAGTTTAATGCTGATAGAATGGCACATGCACCTATTCTCAAGGGAATGTTGGTTCTATATTTATATGCTATGTTTTCGGATCTAAACAAAAAATCCTTAAAATCACCATTCATTTAAAAATATTCTCTGTAAGTGTGGTAGTGTCCTATAAACATCATTAGGTCACGTGTAGTCTAATTTTTGATCTAGTATAAGGAATCTGTGTTTATTATTCCAATCATTGTTGTTGCTATTTTTCTCACCAACCTTTTCCGATGGTTTGAACTTCATTGTGGCATTTCAAAACTTTCTTATCGGAAGGTAATTACAAAGCTCTCGTGAGGATTTATCGTTCAGGTATAAGGTTTCGTTTATATTTCAGTTCCTCAATATATTCCTCTTTGAATGCATTGCTTATAGAGTGTCGAACATTAATGTTGTCTATGCTGTTAATGTTATAATATATCACAGTTAACTTTTCCCATAAACATATCGATAAATGTTAAATCATCATTTTGGATCTGGGATTTGTACGTCACTTTTCCATTCCTTAGCATGCTCTCAAAATGAGATTTCTGGTTCTCTAAGGTTGTTATGATATAGCTTCTATTGTAATAAAGAGTATGGTTATACCAAAATTAAAAAGTAATATCGGGATGGGCGTTGCTATAATTCTGATTTATTTTATTATTTCCACTCTCATTTTAGGTTTGAAAAACTATCTAATGATAATATGTCCATAATATTTTCTTATAGAGTAAATTAAGTGATAATAAATAGAGCCGTAAAGAAGAGCGTAAAATAAAGGCATTCCTTTTATGATCATGCTTCCAAATAAGTCATACATATGCAGTCCGTAGAATGATAACATTAGAGTGGTTGTTATTGGGATTGCGATAACTCGCATTATATTGTAGGCGTTTATTAGGTATTGAAAATACAAGGAGATAGCTATCGTAATTCCCAAAAAGAAATCTTTATCAGCACCACCTCTTAAAACTACAGGAATAGATATGGCTATAATTATAGATATGGAAATTAAAGTGTGTACTTTCTGCAATCTGTTCATTTCTCTGCTTCTACGTTCGTATGCTTTCAAAAAAAGTTATTCTATTCTTATAAGACAACATTTTGTAAATCTCGATCTTTTAAGTCTGTTTAAAAAACGGGCTATCATACCAGAGCCTATAGAATCTATAAGTAAAAAAGGCCTAAGAAATGTCTATCTACAGGCCTTTTTTACGCTTACTCAGGCATCGACACAAAGTCTTCGGTAAAATCGGTTTCCCAGAACTTGTACCCTTGAACGGTGGCTTGTGCTGCCGCGCCCCAAATGGCGGATTGGTAAATCTTTACGCCATCTACATCAAATGACGCATTTGCAGCCGCTTGATCGCCTTGGTCATCTGCTCTTACCGTCGCATCCGCTTTTGCGCCTGCATCCCAGCCTGATGTTTCAAATCGCTTCATGGCTGCTTTATCGTGAAATGCGTAGAGGAAGGCTACTTTTTTAAACCCAATACCCAACCCTGCGCCCAGTGATGCAAAGCGATAATACTCTGTGGCTCCACCTTTATGATAGGTACAGATACCGCCACCAGAAGATGCCGCAAAAATGTAACTGTCACTACCCGTACATACCAAATGGGAATACGCCTTGTTTACTGCAGATTTTGCCCCTTTGTGATCGTTATAAATTGCGTGAAGTGCCGCCTGCGTGTCTTTTCTCGCATTTGCTTTTTTAGCATCAGGTGTGTCACCTGTCGCGCATCCCGCCAACATAGAAACAGCGAGTAGTGAAAGTACTGCTTTTTTCATTATTTTTACAACCTTGTAAAATAACCAATTAATATCAAGAAGATATAGGATTATCTTGATGGTCGTTTTATATCCGAAGTCAGCAATGTTGAGTAGTGCAAGCGGTGTGAATTGTGGCTTCTGTGGAACTAATCGATGTGTGAAATTCTTACGACGTTATCAAGATCAAAAAAGGGCCGGGAGTACATTTGCGCTTGGCGTTATCACGGCAGTCTGGCTGTTTGAAAGTGATACTTTTATGGGATGTAACAAAGATTTAATCGTATTTTGTGATATTGATAAAATTCTACTTGTAACTAAAAAACAGCTTATGTTAGGGTTTGCAACAATCTCGGGCATCGCGTTTCTCGAGACACACGCGGCACAATGTTGAAGAAGTTGTTGTCGCAGGTAGGTATTGGAGAATACTTCTCCAATAGAAGGGCATTGATAGAGCTGGCTGACCCAAAGGGTCGGGGCATATTGAGGAACCCAACAGTGATCAAATCGTATACACACTTCAGCTTCGTCTTACCAAATTGCAGTATTATTACTGAGCCTTGATCTATCCGCTTCTCAGAGACGCAATCACCTTTTTATTAGGCTAACCCACGACCTGATCGTGATGCTTAATGTCGCTGTATCTGCGTTCTCAAAAACACACTTTGGTTTCCGTTAAACACGCATGAGGCGCTGTTGCGGGTATTTCCCGATGTATACATTGGGGGTGTGCACCGTCCGTTCTAAGTTGGCTTTTCTTTGTGGGTTAACTCGCCTGTGAGTTTTCGTCAGGGAGAATTGCGCATCATTAAGATGTTGGCGGTCGGTGGAACATGGAAGATCTAAGAAAATGATAAGCTTTAATACCGAATATCAAGGGACCAAGGTCCCGAGTCCTGTTCCTGTTTTGCAAGGGCTTCACGACCTTACGCCTGATGAGCTACTACTCAGTCAGGAGCACTATGAATCTGAGGTGCGCTCCTATCCCCGTAGGCTGCCGGTCGCGATAGCGAAAGCGTATGGCGTGTTGGTGGAAGACAGCCGTGGTCAGGTTTACCTTGATTGTCTTGCTGGTGCAGGAACCTTGGTTCTGGGCTACAACCATCCTGAAATCAATCAAGCCTTGATCGAGCAACTCAATGCGGGAATTCCCTACCAAACACTCGACATAACAACGCCCGCGAAAGACCACTTTATTCGTGAGTTGATGGCGTTTCTTCCTCAAGATTTCGCTGAAAACGCCAAAGTTCAGTTCTGTGGCCCTTCGGGCGCAGATGCCGTGGAAGCGGCGATAAAATTGGCGAAGCAAACAACCGGACGCAACACCATTGCTGCTTTCCACGGTGCCTACCATGGTATGACTAATGGCACGATGGCAATGATGGGAAACCTCAATACCAAAGCTCGTCGCCAAGGATTGATGCCTGATGTTCACTTTCTGCCTTTTCCCTATGATCTCCGTTGTTCGTTTGGTTTACATGGCGAGCAAGGTGCACGTCAGGGACTTCGCTATATAGAACGTATGCTGGCAGACGATGAAAGTGGCGTTCAAAAACCCGCTGCTATCATCGTCGAGCCGGTGCAAGGTGAAGGTGGTGTGATTCCCGCCCCTGCTTTTTGGCTTAAAGAGCTACGTAGGATCACCCAAGAACACGGGATTTTACTGATCTTTGATGAAATTCAGTGTGGCATAGGCAAAACAGGCACCCACTTCGCATTTGAAGAAGCGGGAATTCAGCCAGATATTCTTTGTCTGTCAAAAGCCGTGGGTGGTGGATTGCCCATGTCTGTTTTGGTTTTCAATAAAGAGAACGATACCTGGCTGCCCGGTGAACATACTGGCACGTTCCGCGGGAACCAGTTAGCAATGGTATCAGGGGCAAAAGCACTGGAAATCATTCGTCGCGATAATCTGGCACAGCAAGCGCAAGTGACGGGTGATTACCTTCGCCGTGGCTTGGAAAAAATCGCGGAGAAAACCCGCTGTATTGCGGATGTGCGCGGTAAAGGTTTAATGCTGGGCATCGAGATCTGTGACCCAGAGGGAGCGAAAAACAAATTTGGTGAGCCGCTTTCTGCGCCAGAACTGACGATCGCGATTCAACGTGCTGCGCTGGAGCGTGGCTTGATCATTGAAAAAGGGGGGCGTGAAGGATCTGTTTTACGCTTCTTGCCGCCAATTATCATCACCTTCGAACAAATCGATTTTGCCTTGAATGCTCTGCAAGGTGCAATTGACTCTTTGGTTGAGCCTAAACCTGTCGTTCAGCCTATCAATACTATCCAAAATAGCTGGCGCGAACATTTTATTCATGTGGGTAAGCACGGAGCCGATGGTTTTGAAGCAGCCATGAACCAGAGCACACAAGCGCTTAAGAAAATATTCGAGAACACAGAATCGCCCTACAGCGGTATTGACCCAACGGTGTTGCAATCGCAGATTCGTCGCGCGCACCTCGGTGAAAACCCACAGTCTCTGTCTGATGTTATTGATGAAACAAGCGAGCTGATAGGGAAAAACTCCATCATTGTTCAGCATCCTCATACTATCGCACATCTTCATACGCCACCCATGCTACCAGCCGTTGCCGCGGAAGCGTTTATTACGGCGCTAAACCAGTCAATGGACTCGTGGGATCAGGCCAGTGCGGCGACCTTCATTGAGCAAGAGGTGACTGATTGGTTGTGTGGTCGCTTTGGGTTTGATGATACCGCAGACGGTGTATTCACCAGTGGCGGCACACAAAGCAACTTAATGGGTTTGTTGATGGCGCGTGACCACATCATCCAAGCGATAAGTGGTGATGATGTGCAGAAAAACGGCTTGCCAGATTTCGCTGACAAACTGCGGGTGATTTGCTCCAAAAACTCCCATTTCACCATGCAGAAATCGGCGTCGTTATTGGGGTTGGGTGAGCACGCAGTGGTGTGTGTCGATACCTACAGCGATGGCACGATTAGCGTGGAAGCGGCGGAAGAGGCCATTTCTTCACTGAAAGCTGAAGGGCTGATTCCTTTTGTGATCACTGGGACGGCGGGTACGACCGACCATGGTGCGGTTGATGATCTGGATGATGTTGCTGATTTGGCAAGCAAACACGGTATGTGGATGCACGTTGATGCAGCATACGGTGGCGCGTTGAAACTTAGCCGCCACCATGCTCGTTTGGAAGGGATTGAGCGCGCAGATTCAGTGACCATCGATTTTCATAAGATGTTCTTCCAGCCTATTAGCTGTGGGGCGGTGATCCTCAAAGATAAATCGCACTTCCGTTATATCCGTCATCATGCGGACTACCTCAACCGAGAAGAGGATGTGCTACCAAACCTTGTTGACAAATCTCTTGCCACGACACGTCGATTTGATGCACTGAAAGTCTGGATGACGCTGCAAAACGTTGGACCACAAGCCATTGGTTCAATGGTGGATCATCTCCTGAACCAAACCCAACTTGTCGCTGATATGGTCAATCATCGATCGAATTTCGAGCTGTTGGCCGCGCCGTGTTTGTCGACGGTATTGTTCCGCTTTAAAGGGAATGAAAAAGGGTCGGATTTGGATGCACTCAACAAGCAGATCCGATTGGATGCGCTGGTACAAGGTCGCGCTGTTGTTGGCGAAACCATCGTTGATGGCAAGGTGGCACTGAAGTTTACACTGCTCAACCCGTGTTTGTTACTGACAGACTTTGAGCAATTACTCAATGAACTCGATACGTTGGCGAATGAAATCGCCAAACAGACTTCACTCTAATTGTTGTCGGTATGTCCGGCAGTTTTTGAAAGGAATTTGAACATGGCAGTATTACAAATTGGTGCAGGTGGTGTGGGTTGGGTTATTGCGCATAAAGCCGCACAAAACAATGATATCTTTGGTGACATCACACTGGCATCTCGCACGGTGAGCAAGTGTGAGGCTATCATCGCCTCGATTCACAAACGCGAAAACTTGAAAGATACGAGTAAAAAATTGGTATCGCGCGCCGTAGATGCGGATGACGTGGAAGCACTGGTTGCGTTGATCAATGAAGTGAAACCTGACTTGGTGATCAACGCCGGTCCTCCGTGGGTGAACATGACCATCATGGAAGCTTGCTATCAAGCAAAAGTGTCATACCTTGATACCTCTGTAGCGGTGGATTTATGTTCGGAAGGTCAGCAAGTCCCACAGGCTTATGATTGGCAATGGGGCTATCGCGAGAAATTCGAAGAAGCAGGTATCACCGGTATTCTGGGTGCAGGTTTCGACCCTGGTGTAGTGAGTGTTTTCGCAGCCTATGCTGTTAAACACCTCTTTGATGAAATCGACACTATCGATGTGATGGACGTGAACGCCGGCGATCACGGTAAGAAGTTTGCGACCAACTTTGATCCAGAAACCAATATGCTGGAAATTCAGGGTGACTCGTTTTACTGGGAAGACGGTGAATGGAAACAAGTCGGCTGTCACACCCGCATGATGGAGTTCGATTTCCCGTTAGTAGGCAAGCACAAAGTCTACTCGATGGCCCATGACGAAGTACGCTCTATGCAAGAGTTCATCCCAGCAAAACGCATTGAGTTCTGGATGGGCTTTGGTGATCGTTACCTGAACTACTTTAATTGCATGCGCGATATTGGCTTACTAAGTCCTGACCCTATCACGTTGCAAGATGGCACTGTCGTTGAACCCCTAAAAGTGCTTAAAGCTCTTTTGCCTGACCCAACCTCCTTGGCTCCGGGCTATACCGGAAAAACCTGCATCGGCACGTGGGTGCAAGGGAAGAAAGATGGCAAGCAGCGCAGTGTGTTCGTTTATAACAACGCCGATCACGAAGTGGCGTATGAAGACGTAGAGCATCAAGCGATTGCTTACACCACGGGCGTGCCAGCGATTACAGCAGCACTTCTTTACTTCAAAGGCGATTGGAAGGGTAACGGTGTGTTTAATATGGAACAGCTTGACCCTGATCCATTCCTAGAGCTAATTCCTTCTATCGGTTTGAGTTGGGGCGTTGAAGAGTTGGAGCCAAGCGAGCCAGTTATCAACATCTTGAAATAATCTTGTGAAAAAGCCTGAGCATGGAATGTGTACTCAGGCTTTGTTGTATCTGGCAGTGCGAGAGAATGAAACAATATGAACCCAACAGAATTGAAGACCCCTTACTTTTTAATTGATGAAGCGACGCTGATTGAGAACCTCGAAAAGGCAAAGCAACTGAAAGCACTTTCAGGCGTGAAGTTGGTGCTTGCTTTGAAATGCTTTTCGACGTGGGGAGTGTTCGACATCATCAAACCTTATCTTGATGGCACAACAAGCAGTGGTCCATTCGAAGTAAAGCTGGGTCATGAAACCTTTGGCGGCGAAACCCATGCATACAGCGTCGGGTACAGCGAAGATGATGTACGAGACGTAGCTGATATCTGTGACAAGATGATCTTCAACAGCCAATCCCAACTGACGGCCTACCGCCATTTGGTAGAAGGCAAAGCGTCGCTGGGTTTAAGGCTCAACCCCGGCGTGAGCTATGCGGGTCAAGACTTGGCGAATCCCGCGCGGAAGTTTTCCCGTCTAGGGGTTCATTTTGATCAGATTGAACCCGCGGTTTTTGCGTCTCTTCAGGGTGTTATGTTCCACATGAATTGTGAGAACAAAGATGTCGATGCTTTTGTCCGTTTACTGGATGAAATTTCCGATAAATTTGGCTGCTATTTAGATTCGCTGGAATGGGTGAGTCTTGGCGGCGGCGTGTTCTTTACATGGCCGGGCTATGACATCGAGAAACTGGCATTGGCACTTAGAAATTTCAGCGAAAAGCACGGCGTTCAGCTCTATCTAGAACCGGGTGAAGCCATCATTACCAAGACAACAGACTTAGTTGTCACAGTGGTTGATATCGTTGAGAACGAAATGAAAACGGCCATTGTGGACAGCGCGACAGAAGCACACCGTCTAGATACGCTGATATACAACGAGCCTGCGTCAATTGCAGAATCGAGTGAGCACGGAGCGCACACCTATGTCATTGGCAGTTGTTCGTGTCTGGCCGGTGACCAGTTCTGTATCGCGAATTTTGATAAGCCATTAGAGATTGGTCAGCGCCTTCATATTATGGACAGTGGGGGTTATACCATGGTGAAACTCAACTGGTTCAATGGCTTACGTATGCCGTCCGTGTACTGCCGTCGTAGTAATGATGAAGTGCAGCGGTTGAACGAGTTTGATTATCAGGATTTTAAACGCACCCTGTCACAATGGTCAGTACATTAGTGCCGTAGTGATTATCGTATATCAAAAAGGGGGAGCATTATTGCTCTCCTTTTTATTCTGCAGAACACAATTATTTTGAAGCAACTCAGCGACTTGATGCGTTTATTTTGTGCGTTGACGTTTTATCCTTTATAAAGATTAAGACTCAAAAGTCGGAATCATATGAGGTGAAATTACATGGATGTGTTTCTGTTTATCGTTGTTGTTGTCGCGGTGGGTGCGGGGACAAAAACCATTAAAAGCTATTTTGACTACAGAACAGCACTGAACGCATTTGAAGCGAACCACAAGAAGCACGAGCGTGAAAATTTGTTGAATGAAATTAGCGCGCTAAAGTTGCGTGTTGAAGTGTTGGAAAAGCTCGTCACGGATGAAGGCTACGAGCTGAATAGAAAAATAAAAGCACTATAGTGTCGTATTAACGTTTAGCGAGTCAGGTAATCTTGTCTTTCTTCTTTGGGTAATTTTTCGATGGCATAGCGCAGCATCGTGCGCGGCATCGTCTGGATATGCTTATCTAAAAATGCTTTCAGTCGTTGAACGTCTCGTTTCCCCATTTCTCTTAGCATCCAACCACACATTTTGTGGATCAAATCCTCCTTGTCCTTGAGCAGTAACTCCGCGAGCTTGATCGTGTCTTCTAATTGATTGGCGCGAATAAAGGTAAAGGTCGCCATCATGGCAATGCGCCGCTCCCAAAGCGAAATAGAATCAGCCAAGGTGTACAGGATTGTTTTATCGGCTTCAACCAAGTGCCCACCTACAATGATGTGCGCAGAACAGTCCACGAGATCCCAATTGTTAATGCGGTCAGTGTGGGCCAAATAAAAGGCGAATATGTCATCTCTCACTGGGGGCGATGCTTTTTTGAATTGCTCTGAAAGAATGACCAGCGCCAGCAAACGTACCTCATGCCAATCACTATCAAGTAAAGCGGAGAGAGTCTCTAAGTCAGAGCATTTAAATTGCTTCGCGAACTGGCGAATTACGGGTACACGAATCCCTAAGAATTTGTCACCTTCGCCGTACTCTCCGGGGCCGGATTTGAAAAATCGAGAGGAGTGTTTGGCAATCTCTGCGTCTCCGGCATTGTGTAGTGTTTGAATAATTTCTTTGATTGTATCCATAGTGCCTTAACCAACGTAGTAAATGGTGCTGTTATTTGTCTGGTGAATGAAAGTCATTTACTGATAACAAGATACTTTATTAACAAAACACTCAACTTTAAATGTGTGTCTAGTTGTAAATAGCTGGTATTTAAGGGGATTTCATTTTCCTGATATTTGCGTTGTGTCATATTTTAACATGGTAATAACATGAGGTTTCTCGTAATTTCGAAGCATGATAGACACTCTTACATTTCGCTGCGAAATAACTCTCAACCTCTCTAGCGAAAGCCATCTATATTGGATAACGCTGCATACAACCTTTCGGTAAAAGTACGTCGTTCGGCAAGTTACATATTTGCCAAGCGTTTATTCGTACGCATTAAAACATAACAAGTATTGCAGTAAAGATCGTCGGTAATACGCCACCGATCGTCCATTTTTGATAAGGAAACATACGATGAAACATTCAGTACTGGCCAGTGCTATTTTTAGTGCTAGCTTCCTCGCGCAAGCGGGCGTAACAATGAACCCACAACCGGATCCTGATAATCCGGGAGGCTACGTGTTGTTGCGCTCTGAAGTTCAAGCTGCAGAATCAGCCAAAGTCACAGACCCAATGTATGACGTTTGGGCCCAAGCACTCAGAACACAGCCGAATACGGTCGTTGACGCAATTCATCCAGGCTTGGCGACTAACCCCGTAAACGTAAAACGTGCAGAAAGGGTGTTTTCAAGTTCAGATTGGGCATTCCTTACTCAAATGGCTGCACCTGAGTACACCTATGCGCGTTTTCTTAAAGCGATTGGTAAGTTCCCTGCATTTTGTGGCGACTACACAGATGGCCGAGATGCCGATGCTATCTGTAAGAAATCCATCATTACAGCGTTTGCTCACTTTGCTCAAGAAACCGGTGGACATATTGCCGTTGATAACGTTTGGGATAACCCCTTAGCCTTAGAAGAATGGCAGCAGGCTTTGGTTCATGTTCGTGAGATGGGATGGTCTGAAGGTCAGGAAGGTTACACTACTGGGTGTGGTCAAAACGATTGGCAAAACGCCCGTTGGCCTTGTGCGCCAGGGCAGGGCTATTTTGGTCGTGGGGCAAAACAGCTTTCTTATCACTTTAACTATGGCCCTTTTTCTGAAGTCATGTTCGATGGTGATGCTACTGTACTGTTGAACAATCCAGCGCTTGTTGCGGATTCTTGGCTAAACTTGGCGTCAGCCATTTGGTTCTTCCTGACACCTCAGGCACCAAAGCCCGCCATGCTGCATGTTATCGACCGTACATGGTCACCTTCTCAGCGTGAAACAGATGCGGGTATCGGTTATGGATTTGGCACTACCATCAATATCATCAACGGCGGTATTGAATGTGGTGAGCAAAACAAAGACAAAGGCCAGCCAGTAAACCGAATTCGCTATTGGGAAGGCCTCGCTGCCCATTACCAAATCCCCATTGAAGCCGATGAAACCAACACCTGTTGGCAACAAACGCCCTACGGCAGTTTAAACCTCAATGGCGCGACAGATGTGCTGTATACCAACTGGGAACAAGACTATACCTACACCCCAGATTTTCCTGTTTCTTTCCAATGTAAGTTGGTGGGTTATCAAACTGCGTATTCTGCTCTTGTTCCGGGTGACTATGAGGCTTGTGTAACCAACAAATACGGTTCGCATCAGGGATACCCAAGCGTGAGGGTGATTGATGATGGCGTACCTGTCACGGGTAAGCCAGTTATCAATGGGGTTGATAGCACCAGGGTACGTCAAAATGCTGTGTTTAATCCGATGAATGGTGTCAGTGCCAGCGATAAAGAAGACGGTAATTTGACGACTAGCATCGTTGTCGAAGGCACGGTAGATACAACTCGCTTGGGCACCACGGGTTTAGTGTACACAGTGTCAGACTTAGATAATAACGTCACTACCGCTAACCGCACTGTAGAAGTGTTCAGTGATAAGCCTGTGTTCGTCGGCGTTGGCAATGTCACTATCAAGGTTGGTACGGCGTTTAATGCGTTGAATGGCGTGTCCGCCAGTGATACTGAAGACGGCAACCTCACAGCTGCAATAAAGGTTTCAGGGCAAGTGGATACAGCGACTGTTGGTACGTATACGTTAACTTATTCGGTTGCAGATAGTGCGGGTCAGACCGTGTCAGTTCCGCGCACGGTTGACGTAACAAGTGACCAAGTATGTACAACTGCGTGGGACGCTACTTCGACCTATGACACTGGCGATGTTGTGAGTCATGCTGGAAAAACATGGAAAGCGGGCTGGTGGACTCAAGGTCAAGAGCCTGGCACAACAGGGCAGTGGGGAGTTTGGACAGAAACGAGCGACAGCAGTTGTGGCGGTGGCGCGATACCAAATCCAGACCCGACTCCCGATCCAGTACCTGACCCAGACCCAATACCAGATCCAAATCCAAACCCAGGTGATTCAACATGGGATGCGACTACCGCATACCATGGTGGCGATCAGGTTGTGATAAACGGTGTAACGTACCAAGCTAAGTATTGGACGCAAGGTGATGATCCAACAGCCAGTGGTGAATGGGGACCGTGGCAGATGATGTAAATGTAAGGAAATAACAAATAAAGGCTGCGTCGTTACGTGGCCTTTTCTTTTTGGGAATAAGGAATTATCGAAAAGGTGAGAAGAAAATTAATCTCAATCAAAGAGTTACTTATTGAAAAGTTAATTAAAACAATCAGTTAGTTTTTTCTTGGCGGTAAAAAAAGAAGGAAGGAAGTGGTTTTTCAAGGACGTAATCTTATAAAAGATATCACAAAAAAAAATGAAATATCAGTCTTGTTAATAAAATTTCTGTTCCTATAATACTGAAAACCGGAGCGTCTGCCAACGCTCCGGTTTTTTTGTGCCTGCTCATTGGTGATCTTCTGAACTGCCTGCCAGCAGTAAAGCATCATGAGCAATGTCCGAATAGGGCAACGTCTTAATTAGTAAGGAAAAGACACATGCGTATCGAACAAGACTTGAAGTTGGGTTTCAAAGATGTACTGTTTCGCCCGAAACGTTCTAACCTAAAAAGCCGCTCTCAAGTTGAATTAACCCGCGAGTTTACATTCAAACATAGCGGTCGTCAATGGTCTGGTGTTCCTGTCATTGCTGCAAACATGGATTCAGTAGGTTCTTTCGCCATGGCGAAAGCGCTGGCTGAAAACGGTTGTATGACTGCAGTACACAAACATTACACCATTGAAGATTGGGCAGCATTTGTTGCTGAATCTGATACGCAAACGCTGAATAATGTAATGGTATCTACCGGTACGTCTGAAGCAGATTTTGAGAAAACGCAGAAAATCATGGCAATGTCTGATGAGCTGATCTTTATCTGTATCGACATCGCGAACGGTTATTCTGAGCACTTGGTTGAGTACGTAGAACGTGTTCGCGCAGAGTTCCCAGACAAAGTGATCAGCGCAGGTAACGTTGTTACTGGCGACATGGTTGAAGAGCTTATCCTTGCGGGTGCGGATATCGTTAAAGTGGGAATTGGCCCGGGTTCAGTATGTACAACTCGCGTTAAAACCGGCGTTGGCTACCCACAACTGTCTGCCATTATTGAATGTGCGGACGCAGCTCATGGTCTAGGCGGCCGCATCATCGGCGACGGTGGTTGTTCTTGTGCGGGTGACGTGTCGAAAGCATTCGGCGGCGGTGCAGATTTCGTGATGCTTGGCGGTATGCTGGCAGGTCACGAAGAGAGCGGCGGCGAAGTCATTGAACAAGATGGCAAACAGTTCATGAAGTTCTACGGTATGTCTTCTGAAAGCGCGATGGCTAAACACTCTGGTGGCGTAGCAAAATACCGCGCGGCAGAAGGTAAAACGGTTATGCTTCCATTCCGTGGCACAGTAAACGACACCATTTCTGACATTCTTGGCGGTGTACGCTCTACCTGTACTTACGTGGGTGCTGCGCAACTGAAAGAATTGACTAAGCGCACGACATTTATTCGCGTCCAAGAACAAGAAAATAACGTTTTCGGGAAAGAGTAAATCGAGACGAGAATAACGAATTTGTCGAAACAGCCATAACGTGTATGTTTCGCTGTTAGATATATTCTAAATCTCATTTAAAGCCAGAGTTAGGTAAGCACCTAGTTCTGGCTTTTTTGTTATATTTATAGCGATGACTGTACCAGACATACTGAAACTTGCGCGTCTTAATTATGAAAATAACAGGCTTCGATTTGGATGGACGATAGAGGAACATCCACCCAAATCTTTGTGGCTAGGGTTTCTTTGAGTGCATTCGAAAACTACTTAATACCAAGTTCGCAGCTCTCATGCAAAAAGAAAAATCAAGTTCATCAACGTGGTATAACCCTTTCAACAATCTCGATGGTTATCGATGCTGAATCATCATTTGATATTGGCATTGATTTAACAGAGAAGGTTTTGTTTTGGGCTGTAGTGAAATAAAAAATAGGTGAATTTAGATCACTGTTTGCGTTGTCCAAATATGGATTTGTAACGCTAGGGTTAGTTCCATTTTCTTTTACAAAAGGAACGCAAATTGTTTTAGAGCTATGACTGCTTTCATCCGATATACCAATATCAATCCCTTGTGTGTGACCATCACTGGATATTAATTGTAAGTATAAAGTTGGGCTAGTGCGTGTGTTCCAATTGTCAATTGACTCCTGAAAACTACCCACCTTCTCGGTAAATATGACTGTGCCCGATTCACTAGGCATAATGTGTGACGTAGAAGTCATTGCGCTGTGGGTGTCTGATTCTACGATACCAATAAGACCTGTCGTGCAGTTCTTTATATTAACCTCTAGCCGGTAAGCTTGTTCTTCACGTTTTAAATTTCTTGCACCGCCTAACAATGAAACAACACCACTTGTTATGGCCGTGGCTGCATTAATTGACGCGAGTGCGCCTAATCGTTGAGGTGTCTGTTCCTCAAGCGACGCAACATAAGCATTAAAATTAGCAAAGTCGCGACTATAACTAATATGAGCGTCAATTGATGTGCCTACATGAATTTCGAGTGCCATCTTGTAATCTCCACTTAATACATTGGGTGCTCAACACCTAATCTGTTTAATAATATTTGAAAGGTAGGAAAACTACGCTGAAATCAGACGTACCCTGTTCTTGTATAAAGCTGGCAATAGAGAAGGATGGATTGCGATAGTTTGGACTACTAAAAACGAAGTTCCCATATACCGAGATCCCCGCGATGGTGTTATTAAAACTTCCAGGGTGGAGTTCATAGGACTTTCCTCCTATATTGAAAGTTCTGAATCCAAAGCGTTCGCCTATTCCTTTAAGGTTTAAGTCGACCACTACATGTTGACCTTTCTCTGGGTCTGAGTAAGTACCGATATCCGGTGTCATAATGATAAACTGGGTCCAAAAATCGATAGAGCCCAGTGAAGAATCTGTATTCAATGAAAATGAGAGGAGGCCTTCTTCTCCGGGGCATAAGCCACTAAATGACTCGTTCACATAGGCGTTATTAAGTTTGTCACCATGGACTCTATTGAGAATGATGGTATAGGGTGTTTTATTGATGAATTTTATGTTCTTGTGGCTTTGTTCGTTAGAGTTTTGGACAGAAGACATGATACCGCCCGCACTACCAAGTATGTAGCCAAAGCTTTCCAGACCCGGAACTATGTTGCCTGATTCCCCTCTTGTTTTACTATTATTTAGATATAAGGCTATCCCTTTCCCTATTCCAATTGACGTTTCCCCCGCGCCTGAATATTGAAATACTTCGTACCCGAATGGGTTTTCTCCGGAAGTTTCACTTATTTGTTCATTATTTTCGCACATGTTTCACCTCATTGAGACAAGTTACGCTGGAACACTTAACCAGAGCATTGGTCACCGTTAGGTGCTTGCACTGGTAGTCGGCTTTGTTGCTTAAATCGATGGAACTAAATCTAGAAGCTACGATCTGATCGGCTACACCCATCAATCGTCGTAGTCTCATGTCTAAACCTCGTTACAAAACAACTAACTGGAAGCAGTACAACAAAGCCTTAATCAACCGTGGTTCTCTGACCTTTTGGATTGATGAGGAAACGATAGCTGAGTGGAAACAAAACAAACAAGGCAAGCGTGGTAGACCTCGCCGATTCAGCGACTTAGCCATTACTACCGCACTGATGGTGAAACGCATTTTCTCTATGCCATTG
>NZ_FUXU01000157.1 GCF_900167155.1 Enterovibrio nigricans DSM 22720
TACTGGGTATATAAAATTAAGGCTAGCTATCGAAACGTTCCAATAATAACACTCAAAAAATGCATATTTGGTTATTTTTGCCCAGCCCCTGATATTGTCTACTCCTTTTCCTGTTTGATGCTCGGTAATCACTGTCCATTAAATTATAACTTTATAGACACTTCCTGACGCACAAATTAAGCTGTCTCTTAATTCGATTTATCACACTTTATAGACAGTGCGTTCTACAAAACGATTTAGGAGACACTTTTGCTATGAGAGTCTTTGGTTATGCCAGAGTATCAACCAGTCAACAGTCACTCGATGTGCAGGTTAAATCCCTAAAGACCAAGGGGGTTCAGGCTCACCGGATTTTTACCGACAAAGAGTCGGGCATCCATGTCAACCGAGAAGGTCTTGAAATGCTCAGGCTCAAGGTTGAGGAAGGGGATATTATTCTGGTGACAAAGCTCGACCGTCTAGGCCGCGATACAGCAGATATGATCCAACTCATTAAGGAGTTCGATGCTATGGGGGTGGCTATCCGGTTCATTGATGACGGGATTAGCACTGACGGAACAATGGGAAAGATGGTCGTCACCATTTTGTCCGCCGTGGCTCAAGCTGAACGGTTGCGAATATTGGAACGAACTAATGAAGGACGTGAAGAAGCAAGGGCTAAAGGTGATTAAATTTGGACGTAAACCCACTGTAGATCGGGTAAAAGTTCGTCGTCTCTATGAAGACGGCGTTGGTGCAACAGAGATTGCTAGACAACTGAAAATCGGTCGCTCAACCGTTTACAAAGTGCTGTCAGAGCCATAATCGAGGCTTAACGTGCTTTTATTTTCTCCCTCTAAAAAAGCATGTTGAATCAAAGGGGTTCAACTCATTCCATCGCGCTTCATGACCAAGAATGGCCTCAGCTGGCTCCGTTGCAAAGTTTTGGTACTCAGGCAATCTAGTGCCACACTTCTCGTCGTTTATTAAGCATGACTGATTTCAAAGGGCGTCACTTTTCTGGCCAGTTTATCCTCTGGGCCGTCCGTTCAAGGGCGAAGTGTGCCTGATTGAAAATCAGTTCACTTTTTGACTCAGGGTAACCTGGGATTTTAGCTGCCTCCTACTAACTTTGCAACGGAGCCATTTTTTGCAACAACCCCTATTGTTCGGCGTGTGTTGTTAGAATTTAAACTCTATTGAGAAGTAGTCTGTTATATTTTGTACCACATTGGGTGTAACAGATACATTATGATCTCCCACGGACACGCACGGTGCGCCACACGCCTCAGCTGCAAGGAATCCACTGAATGAATCTTCAAAGATCAAACAATTGTCTGTCGATGTACCTAACAAACTAGCACACTTTTTGAAGCCTTCAGGATTGGGCTTCCCTTCTTTGACATCGTGGCGACTGATAACAGCATTGAAGTAAGGCCATAAGTTATGGAGTTCAAACACGTGCTCTATTCGGGCTGGCCAACTGCCAGTAACCAAACCTATATTGACATCGTTCTCCTTGAGTTTATCTAAAAACTCGATTGCGCCTTCGATCAGTGGTGTATTCGCGGTTTCCTCGTACGCGTCTACCTTCGCTTTGATCGCTTGCTTCTCATTATCTGAAAAATGTCCAAAAAAATGGTCTAGAGTGTATTGGCCGGAGCGACCGTGAATGTGCTCCTCTATATCTTGCGCATATATTGTCACTCTTACTGATTGAGCTGCTTTAAGCCAAGCTTCTTCAATAGTTTTTCGTGAGTCAATTAATGTCCCGTCCATGTCAAATAGCACGTTTTTTTGCTTAATTAACATGAACTGACTCCTTGTTGCTAAACAACTTGATCATATCAAAGTTTCCTACTATCAGTTCGTGATAAATATCTATAGCTTCTTGGGAAGTATCTGCAGAGCAAGTCACTGGAAGTACGATAGCTTTTTCTTTCAATACCGCTTGCAATGTCGGTCCTGCATCAACGCTATCAAGATTTTGCGCAATAACCTGGCCACCGCAATTAATGAATATAAATATTGCTTTATTCATGTAGGAACTCCATGTCATGATGTGAATCAGTTCGCCAGATTAATACATCTTCATTTATAACTAAGATATCGACAACCTCTCTATCTAGGTTCTTTAAGCCATTATCGACATTTAATATGATTGGTTCTTCGTGCATATTGAAAGAGGTATTGATAAGCGCAGGTTCTCCTGAGAGTTTTTCCCAACCGATTAGGATTTGATGCATAAATGAATCACTTACTCGAGTGATCACTTGAGGCCTTGCGGTTTTGTCAATATGGGTAACAGCTGGACACGCTTGAGTGAAGTAATCGGTACAGTTATATGTGATAGTCATAAACTGAGATGCAATATGGTTGTCTTTCCAACCCACAAAGCTATCGGTAGCATGTATGTCGGCAATAATAGGTGCGAATGGCATAAACTCTGTGCGGTTCATACGTTCGTTTAGCCACCGATTTATCGACTGGTCCTTAGCACTACAAATAATACTGCGGTTGCAAAGTGCTCTAGGTCCAAACTCCATGCGCCCTCTTACGAGTCCAAGAATTTTGTTCTTTTTCAAAGATGAGAGAATCAATCTCACAATATCCGCTTGGTTACCCTTAAGAACTTTGTATTGTGGGTTAGACTCAAGAGAAGTTAGTATATCTCTCGTCTCAATACAGGGACCTAGCTTCATTGTGGTGGTTTGAGAGCGTTGACCTGTAAGGTTGTATGAAGCAACGACAGCGGCACCTAGCGGCAAACCGTCGTCACCCATTGCAGGTAATACGAAGATGTTTTTTACGCTTGGCATTTCACGTAAACGTTGGTTGAGTTTCACATTGCCGAATACTCCACCTGCGAGACATAAATTGACCGGTTCTTTAGGATTGATATGTCTAGATAGTACATCTAGTAGAATATTCTCAAGGTGTTGCTGTGCGGCGGCAGCAATGTCTTCTTTTGAATCGCCATCAAATAAACTATTTAGTAGCTCGTAATTGTTATGATAAGAAGGCAAGTATCCACTTTCGACCTTAGCACGAATACGCCCTTCTGCATTTGTATCAATCAAGCACTTCATTTTATGAAGTAATTTGGTTGGATCGCCATGAGCTGCCAATCCTGTAATCTTTCCTTCGTGGCGGTTTGGCTTGAAGCCGAGTAAAGCTGTAATTCGACCGTAAAAATAACCTAAGCTATCGAAACTTGTTTCACGCTGTAGAACCTCAAATTCCCTGTTTGTGTATCGAGATATCGTGAGTGACTGGAAGTCACCTCGCCCATCACAAGAAATTGTAATTCCGTCTTCGAATGGAGAGCACAACATAGCAGCGTTAGCGTGTGCTTCGTGGTGGTCGACGTAGTAAGCTTTTTCAGATAGGTCGCGTCTTTTTAAGAATGCTTCAAACTCTTTACGCTTTTCGATATCGTTGTGAATCTCGTCAGTTAAACGCTTCCGAAATGCGGAGATAGATGTAGGGTCTTCCATACATCCCTCAACTATACGGTCAAAGTACAACTCTAGGTGTTTGTCTTTGTCAAAGCCAGCAGCCCAACCATAAGCAAATTTATCGACGTCGCTGAGCTTAATACCTCCTTCAGTAAGCACGTATTCGATGGATTTGTGAGGGAATGTCTTGTGTGCTTTGATACGTGTAAATCGCTCTTCACTCGCAGCAGCAACTATTTCCCCGTTAATAATTAAACATGCGCCAGCGTAATCGTTATTTGATAAGCCTAAGATAACCATTCGATTTCCTTTTTATGTGTAATGCGAAGCAGAAATGTTGTAAGCAATTGCTGGCTTTGTTGCTTAAATCGATGTGGTAAGACCCCGCTTTTCTAGACACTCAATAGCTATATAATTGAACAAACTATGAGGTGTTGCTATGAGCGGAAAACGCTATCCAGAAGAATTCAAAATTCAAGCCGTCC
>NZ_FUXU01000217.1 GCF_900167155.1 Enterovibrio nigricans DSM 22720
AATCATGGTACTAATGGTGGACTGTCACCGAATGAATACGAAAGACAGTATTATCAGAAGCTTGAAAGTGTATAGAGTTCTGGGGTCTTACCAGGACTTTTTAGAAATAGAACTAGTAGAAAATGGTCGTGAGCACTTACTGGGTTATCAAGTAAACCATTTAAATAAGCTGACAAAAACTTCCGAGGAAAATTCGTTCATCAAAGAGGTACACGAGTCAATAGCGTTCTCTGACATGCCATGCATCTTTATAGATGAAAATCATAAGTTTAAAGCTTCCAACATATTAAGATCGGATGTTGAACCTTGGGTTATCGAACGTTTCTGGGACTGCCTCGGTGAAGACATAATGGAAGGTTTTTTTTCTTCGTCAGATAAGCCCCATAGCAATTCACTGAGCCTTATATACTTAATTATCAACGAATGCTTATTGCGGTTAGCTAGAGGGCTATATTTACCTCTGGTGATAGACTGCATGGGCTTTGAATTCCTAGACGAAGTATCTAAGAAAAAGATTCTTAATTTTCTTAAATTGCACTCTGATAGTTTTCAAACTATCGTATTCGTATTGCAAACCTGTGAATTAGAACCTGCGAATTTGGTGCTGGACATTAAGCCGTCTGAAGAAAAAAGCTTTGGCTCAATATTCTATAAAGATAATGGCATAGTCGAGCACCAAGAGAGATTACAAAAAACAGTCACAAAGTTCAAACCGGGTTATCATCTTGGAACTCAACTCAAGAAAGATGAAAATCTAGAGACAGAGTATAAGGAAGTTAAGGGTGTAAATGCTGTTAACTCTATAAAGGACATAGCAAATCAATATATTGTCGCATTTTTAAATTCCCCTCAATTGAAACAAGGTCGAATTCTCTGGGGCGTTACTGATACCAATAGAGAAGTTGTTGGTGTTAGTTTAAATTACAGTCAGAGGGACGATCTTAGAAGGAATTTAGTTAATAAGTTGCACGATATACAGCCTACTATCCCCCCTTCATGTTATAGAGTGGAGTTTAAACCCGTCTACCTGAAAAACAAACCAGTTGATGATTTATATGTATTGGAAGTGTCGGTACGTCCATTTGAGAGTGAATTTCTTTTTTGTACAACCAAAAAGGAGGTATTCGTAAAAACTGATGGTGGCAAAAGGAAGCTAACTCCATATGAAATTCAGCTCGAATATAGAGATCGCATCAAGAAATATAGTTAACACATATGAGTCCTTCTCCGGTCAATAGACAATAGCCTTCTTTTGGCTGCGCCAGCAGCCAATGCCTAAGAAGAACAACGTTTTCAGTTCCGTTCTCCCCAACCTGAAGTAATCCGAAGTGGATGACTTAGAGCATAAGGTCTAACTGATTTCTGTCCGTGCGACCTGAAGTCGTATGAAGCGCTGTTCACCGCGATAAGAGTGAACCATCTGTATCACCAGATGACCCTAGGATCCTGAATAAAGCAGCGGATCCGACAATGTAACGAAGTCC
>NZ_FUXU01000086.1 GCF_900167155.1 Enterovibrio nigricans DSM 22720
TTTAGACATGAGACTACGACGATTGATGGGTGTAGCCGATCAGATCGTAGCTTCTAGATTTAGTTCCATCGATTTAAGCAACAAAGCCCCACTCACCATCACTAATGAGGAATACAAATCCACGATAAATACTCATCGTACCCAGAGTAACGACGATAGAGGGTATATTCAGTTTCCAAACTAAAAATCCATTAAACATCCCAAGAAGTACACCAAATCCAATCCCAATAAATAGGATGACGACCAACGATAAATCAGGATATATGCTATTAAGCATGGCCATCGTCATACCCGTTAGTGCCACATTGGCCGCAACAGACAGATCGATACAACGCGTCAATATAACCAGCATTTGGCCTAACGCGAGAATGATCAAAATGGCCGTGTCTGTATACACTGAGAGCAAATTCTCGGGGCTGATAAAACTCGGGTTAAGCAATGATATCAATACAATCAGCAAGAGTATGACAGCACTAAGAAGTGACTCTCGACGTTTTGGTAAGTAGTCCATGGTTAATGCTCCCATCCCGTCGCTGCCGATACTATTTTCTCTGCTGAGAAATCCTCCTGTTCAAACTCAGCCACACTAAGCCCCTCGTGCATTACAACTATCCGGTCAGACATTCCCATCACTTCCGAAAGTTCAGAAGACACCATGATCACGGCTAAGCCTTCTTTTACGAGGTCCGACATAAAGTGATACACAGCCGCTTTCGAACCAATATCAATCCCTTTTGTTGGTTCATCTAATATGATCACCTTCGGCGCTGTCGCTAACTACTTCCCGATAACAACTTTTTGCTGATTTCCACCGGAGAGATTCTCGACTTTTTCATATAAATTTGGCGCTTTAACATGGAGTCGCTTTGCGTATTTTTGAGCAAGATTATATTCATTGGAATCATTTAAGAGACCTTGAGAATTAATTTGGTCAAGTTGAGGTAGGCCAATATTTTGATAAATAGGCAGCTGTATGATTGCACCTTGTGCTTGCCTTTCTTCCGGAACATAAACGATGCCATGACGAATCGCTTCCGCTGGAGAGTTTATTGTAATTTCTTGCCCATCAAGGAAAACATTCCCTTTCATTCCTTTAGATACACCAAAAATAGCCTGCATGAGTTCTGTACGGCCTGCGCCAACCAACCCATAGAAACCCAGTATTTCACCGCGTCTAAGTTGAAAGCTAATATTGTCAAATTCAGTGGGATGACTTAAGTTGCAAACCTCCAATATCGTGGCTTTAATCTCAGCGCCACCTTTGGGATAAACCTGATCAACGGTTCGACCAACCATCAATGTGACGAGTTCAGCTTCGCTTGTTTGTTCTATATCCCCTTGAGCTATGTAGCAACCGTCTCTATAAACAGTGTATCGGTCCGCGATTCGAAATATTTCATCAAATTTGTGGGAGATAAAAAGGATCGCGCAACCCTGAGCTTTCAGTCGCTCAACAATCTTATATAGCTCTTCAATTTCGTGAAAAGACAATGCTGCTGTTGGCTCATCTAAAATTACCACTCGCGCGTCAAATGAGAGAGCACGAGCAATGGCGACCATATGGCGCTGGCCAATACTCAGCTGTTTGAGCCTTGCTTTTGGATCAACCGGTGCCTCTATATCGAGAAGTATTTTCCTCGCCTTTTTATGCATTTTTGGCCAATCCAACATGCCCCAGCGGCCTTTGCGAAGGTAATGCCCAGCAAAAATGTTTTCGGTAACCGTTAATTCATCAAATAGGACTGTTTCTTGGTGAATCGCAGTGATACCCATTGAACGAGCAGATTCTGGATTCAATATGTCTACAGACTCACCATCGAAAAACACCTTTCCTTCATCAGCTTGATAAATACCGGTTATCGTTTTTACGAGAGTAGATTTGCCAGCACCATTTTCACCAATCAGTGCCACTACCTGACCTGCGTACAGCTCAAGATTGACACTATTCAGTGCTTTGACACCAGGAAACGATTTAGTGATCCCATTTAGAGCAAGAAGTGGCGTAGTGGTAGTCATCTGAATATCCTTCTCTCATCGACACCTTTACGTTGAAATCTTTCCTATTTGGCTTGATATCCCCAAGGTATTCGCTAAGGGAGTGACCTAGAATTCATGCCTCGTCTTAGTATTTTAGCCTGCGTGACCAACTGCGATTTTTCGAATGTTTGACGTTAAATCAAGGCAGGCTCATCGCCTGCCCTCACGTCAAAGAAGACCTTAAAATACGTCTGCAAAATCATGTACGTTTGAAGCGTCGTAAATAAACGGTTCAGCCATGGCGGCATTCCCATTTTCATCAAGCGTGGCAACGCCCATGCGACCCATCCCTACTTGCTTAGTCGATGCATTATCGTGAACGAGATTGTGTGAAATCATCGTTGCTGCATAGCCAAGGTCAATTGGGTTCCAGATAGCGAAGCTTTTAACTGCACCACTATCAACATGACCTGCTAACTCAGATGGCAGCCCTAGCCCTGTTACATAAACCTGACCAATTTTACCTTCATCTTTTACAGCCTGAGCTGCAGCCACAATACCTACAGATGTCGGAGCGACAATCGCTTTGAGGTTCGGATACGTCTTCAACAGCCCAACCGCTTCACGATAACTTATCTGCTAAGTCATCGCCATATACAGTTCTGACTAATTTAAGGCCGGGATACTGAGGCAGTACTTTCTTCATCTCCTCTATCCAAATATTCTGGTTCGTTGAAGTGGGCGTTGCGCTTAAGATGGCAATATCACCCGCGTCAGAACCACTTGCACGCACAGCCTCATCTGCAAGCTTGATATTCATTTCACCAATCAGAGTGTTACTCGAAGGATTAAGGTGCACCTGGCGGCCTTCGTTGGCGACGCCGGAGTCCCATGAAATAACTTTGATGCCACGTTGCTGCGCTTTTTTGAGGATCGGAACTAGCGCATCAGCATCGTTTGCTGAAACGGCAATTGCATCGACTTTTTGGGCAATTAATGAATTGATTACTTCGATTTGGCCTTCAGCAGTCGTGGTAGTAGGACCTGTGTATATCACTTCTGTATTACCAAGTTCCTTTGCTGCTTCGTTAGCACCTTCTGCTGCAGCTTCAAAAAAACCAATACCTAAAGCCTTAACAACTAAGCCAATACGCGTATTTTCGGCATTCGCGATACCTGCAAAGGTGACCGATGCTACAACGATAGCTGTTGTGAAAAGTTTATTAACTAGCATATGTGCGTACTCCATCTTTCATATGTCACTGTCCATTACCCTCAACATATGAAGGCAACGCCATCAATCCTCGGGAATAACCTCTTCAGCAATAATAAGGCTACACCCCTGCTCTTGAATTAATTCACGAGATTCAGCATCTAAATTTCGATCGGTTATCACGATGTTTATTTCTCTCAGGGGACAGAGAATCAAGCTGCTTCTTTGCTTGAATTTTGAGCTGTCTACTAATAAGACTCTTTGCTCTGCCTGTTTCATCAATCGGCTAGTTCCTTGCGCAACTTGCGGATCCGTCTCCATTACGCCCATCGGGCCAACACCCTGAGCACCAAAAAAAATCTTTGATGCACAAAAACTCTTTGTTCCATCTTCCTCAAACGGGCTCAATATCAAATTCTGATCTGGATATACTTTTCCTGCAGGAAGATTTACGACGTTTTTGCTGTTTTTTAATAGGTATTCTGCAATCACAAATGAATTGGTCATCACTTGCATATTCCGGTTTTTTAAATGCTCGGCCATCATAAAAGCCGTGCTACCACCACCGATAATGATGGAATCACCATCATCGCAAAGCACTGCAGCCGCTTTTGCAATGAGATGTTTCGGCTCTGCATTAATGGTTTGACTGATTGCGAAAGGCCTGCCCGCTAAAAATGTAGATGTGGGAGGACTTAATGCCTCTGCCCCCCCTCGGACTCTTATCAAACGACCTTCTTTATGCAGCGTATTAATATCTCTTCGAATTGTCGCTTCTGAAGAACCCAGTAACTCCACTAAATAACTTACCGTCACGACAGGTCGTTCTGCAGTTTCCGCAATGATAATTCTGTGGCGCTCTCTTTCATGCATAATCAACCTCCTTCAATCAATATCGGTCATAATCAAGATAAAAACAAGCCAAAATTACAACTTTGTGATCTTTTTGTTTGCTTTAGGTTGTCATTTTTCACTTGCAACAATCACATTCAGTCATTATGCTATTAATTCCAAGCATAATCGGTCACGCCATTATGCCGATTAAGCAAACGACTCACAAAACCTAATAGGGGGCATTCTCAATGACTGGTTCGGATTCTAACAATAACACGCCTATCCCAAACCTATGGGACAAGGAATACGCATTGGGGAGGAGCGAATCTGATTTGCTGATTTATCGTTCAAACCTTCTTGGCTCAGATAAAAGAGTGACAAATTATGGTGGTGGCAATACATCCGCAAAAATCATGTCTAAAGACCCCATTAGCGGAGAGCCTGTTGAGGTTCTCTGGGTAAAAGGGTCAGGCGGTGATATTGGAAGTATAAAAAGTGACGGATTTTCCACGCTCTACCTCGACAAGCTAAGCCAATTGAAAACGCTTTATAGAGGCGAAGAGTTTGAGGATGAAATGGTCGGCTACCTTCCCCATTGTACTTTTAACCTAAACAACCGTGCTGCGAGTATAGATACACCTCTTCACGCTTATATCCCCTACAAGCACGTTGATCACCTCCACCCTGATGCAGTTATTGCAATTGCTGCCAGTACCCAAAGCAAAGCGATGACAGAGGAAATTTTTGATGGTGAAATCGGTTGGTTACCTTGGCGTCGTCCAGGTTTTATACTGGGTTTAGAGCTAGAAAAGATAGTGACTGAAAACCCACACCTCAAGGGCGTCGTCTTAGAATCTCACGGCTTGTTTACTTGGGCTGACACATCTGAAGCATGTTACCGGTTATCTCTCACTATCATAAACAAAGCACAACGTTGGTTAGATAATAAATTGGAGGGTACCGCCTGTTTCGGTGGTAATAAGCACACGTCCCTACCCACCGAACGACGCCTCGAAATCGCATCAGAACTGATGCCGATCATTCGCGGAAAAACCAGTGCTCATCAACAGCAGATTGGACATTTCAATGATTGCCCAGAGGTGTTGGCGTTTGTAAATAGTGCCCAGCTTTTCACGTTGTCGTTTTTGGGCACCTCCTGCCCCGATCACTTTTTGAGAACAAAAATCAGACCATTAGTATTGGAATTCAATCCTGATTCACCTGATTTAGAACAGCTAATCTCCCAATTAGACGCTCGGCTAGAGACGTATCGTGCAGACTACGCTGCTTACTATGAGCGCTGCAAAAACGAAAATAGCCCAGCGATGCGTGATGCAAACCCCATCGTCTATTTAATACCCGGTGTCGGCATGCTGACTTTCGCCAAGGACAAAGCAACAGCGCGTATCGCGGGAGAATTCTATGTAAATGCCATCAATGTAATGCGTGGAGCATCCGCCGTTGGCGACTATGTGGGCTTACCAGAGCAAGAAGCATTTAATATCGAATACTGGCTTCTTGAGGAAGCAAAACTTCAGCGCATGCCAAAACCAAAATCGCTTGCTGGGAAAGTCGCATTAATTACAGGTGGAGCGGGTGGTATCGGTTTAGCCACAGCAGAGAAGTTGCTTTCTGAAGGTGCTTGCGTGCTTTTAGCAGATATCGATCAAGAGAGTTTAGATCAAAGCGTTGCAAAACTCGGCGATGTTTACTCATTAGATCAAATTGATGGTTTCAAAATGGATGTCACCTCTGAGCAAGATGTTATTGATGCTTTTGCATTTGTATCACATCGATTCGGCGGGGTAGATATTGTCATTTCCAATGCAGGTATCGCTTCATCATCAGCATTAGATGAAACGACAATAGACACTTGGCACTTCAATCAATCAATTCTTTCTACAGGCTACTTCTTAGTGTCACGCGAAGGATTTAAGAAGCTAAAAACGCAGAATACTGGCGGTTCCTTTGTGTTTATTGCCAGCAAAAATGGGTTGGTACCCTCAATCAATGCTTCCGCCTATTGTGCCGCCAAGGCGGCGGAAATTCAGCTAGCACGTTGTGTAGCAATCGAAGGTGCGCAATGGGGAATTCGTGCGAACGTCGTTAACCCCGATGCAGTGCTTAAAGGCTCTAAGATTTGGACGGGTAAATGGAAAGAAGAACGCGCCACAGCCTATAACTTGAGCGAGGATAGTCTGGAGGAACACTACCGCCTGCGCAGTATGCTAAAACTAAATGTACTTCCGGAAGATATTGCTGAGGGCATTTACTTCTTTGTATCTGACAAATCGGGAAAATCCACAGGAAATATATTAAATGTCGATGCGGGGCATGCACCCTCGTTCACACGTTGATTAAAGGGAGCATTACAATGACAACGATGATAGAGCAAGAATTGGTCAGTGAAGAAAACGCAACATTGCGTTATCAACTCCACGCCGATTACGATGCGCTCGCTGAAAAATTGTCTCGCACCAATGTCGATATAGAGAAGGTATGTGAAAGTGCAAAAGGCTTCGCTGTTGCACTTCCTTCATGGGGTTTAGGCACAGGAGGAACGCGTTTTGCCCGCTTTCCTGGAAACGGTGAACCTCGCAATATTTTTGAGAAGATAGATGATTGCTCTGTGGTGAATCAACTCGGCCAAGCAACGCCTGCGGTATCCCTTCATATTCCATGGGATCGGCGACTGATCCATCGGAGCTTCGCGCCTACACCGAGGCGCGTAACTTGAAATTCGACGCTATGAACTCCAATACTTTTCAAGACCAATTGGACCAAAAAGAGACATATAAGTATGGAAGCTTAAGTGCTTCACAGGAACAAGTACGAGAACAGGCAATTCAACACAATATCGATGTGATAGAACTTGGTCGAAAGCTGGGTTCAAACGCGTTAACTGTCTGGGTTGGAGATGGCTCAAATTTCCCCGGCCAACAGGATTTCACGCGATCCTTTGCTCGCTATCTTGATTCAACAAAAGAAATCTATGCTGCGCTTCCTCCTGACTGGACAATGTTGCTGGAGCATAAGATCTTTGAGCCCGCATTTTATTCAACCGTGATACAGGACTGGGGAAGCTCATACTTGGCCGCAACCGAAATTGGTAAACGATGCCAATGCCTGGTTGATCTTGGCCACCACGCACCAAGTGTAAATATAGAGATGATTGTCGCTAGACTCGCTCAATTTGGAAAGCTGGGTGGTTTTCACTTTAATGACAGCAAGTATGGCGACGATGATTTAGATAGTGGGTCTATCAACCCTTACCAGCTATTTTTGGTGTTTAATGAACTGGTAAAAATAAGCCAACGAAACGGTACTTTTTCACCTTTTTATATGCTCGACCAGTCGCACAATGTTACCGACCCTATCGAAAGCCTCATCTACAGTGCAGCAGAAGTACAACGGGCATTCATCAAAGCGTTATTAGTAAACCGCACTGCTCTGCATCAGTATCAAGAAGCAAATGACGCACTGATGGCACAGGCAACGTTAAAATCCGCATACAATCTAGATGTAGAGCCCATTTTACAAATGGCTCGCTACCAATCTGGCGGTGCAATAGAACCAATAGAGGTTTATCGGAAAAGTGGCTATCGCTCTATCTGTGGCAAAAATCGGCCAGAGTCTAAACGTACAGGTTCAGGCATTGTTTGATTGTATTTTCTGTTGATGAGGCAGAAAGCGCAAGTTTAGGCCAGCTTGGAATTTTGGGCCGTACAATGAAGTTTAATGATAGAAAAAAGCGCCGAACCCTGTCGGCGCTTCTTAAAACAAGCAGTAAAAGTGGTGAAATCACTTCGCAATATTGAAGAAAGATCCATCTTTACAGGTAAATGTGTAGAATTTATCGCGCTCCATGAACTTCTCGAAGCCTTTACCTTCACAATAGGTCGCATTCAAATCAGTAGAAATATTCAGGCGGCTATCGACGACTCGCTGATCAGGGTTAGGCATCGACTCAGCGGTTTCAATTGAAGAGCATCCACTTAAAACAAGTCCTGCCACTGCCATCGCTAGTATTTTTTTCATTTATACTTTCTCTTTATAAAACGTAATTTGAGCCATCATTGCACGAGAGCAATATTTCGCCATCTTCACTCGACTGAAAATCTCGGATGCCCATGCTGGAACAATAAACCCTATCCATTTCTACAATATTATCGACCGAAATATCGCCTCTAATAACGTAAGAACTGCCGTTGTAACACATTACTCTCAGGCCATCTTCAGTGAATGAGTAGGCTTTTGTACTATCACTGTGACAAAGTTTTATTGAGGTATCAATACGCTCATCAATGGGATCTTTTGGCGATGAGCACCCTGCAAGCAAAATCGTAGCAAGGATAGGAAAAAGTGCTTTCATGGTAGGTACCTGTTTCTATTCACTAATGTCAGCTTTAGCATAACCACAAGGTAGCATATGCTCTTAGTATAAACTAAGATAATTCAAACTGTTTCATTCAGTTCAGATACCACATCAAATCATCGTTAAGTCACGAAATAAGTAATTTTAAGTTCGTATTCAACAAATCTGGGGACGAAGTTGCTGTTACCGGTGTAATTCCATAGTCAGACATATGTTTAAGAACGAGAGCCGATGTCGAGACCCCCTTTTCTTTCGCTGCGGTTTGTAACTCTTCCAGAAGGATACAATTTATCAAATTGTCATAGGCTTCTGGAAGCTCATCAGGTGACTGCTCAAAGTAACCGTCCATCAGCGGGCTATAGCCTATTATTTCAGGTTTGAACGGTAAGCCATTTAACGCGCCGAACAGATGTTCATTCATCACAATCTGCGGACCAAATTGCGCATCTGAATTCGGTGTGATCAGAGAGTAGCGGTATTGCGCTTGATTGAATGGAACAAGTCCGTGCTCTTGAATTACATTCACAAGCAGAAGCATTCTCGCTTCCGTATAGTTTGAAATTCCAAGCTGCCTAACCGTCCCTTCGGCAACGAGTGCACTCATCTCTTTCCATGTTTCAAGCAATGGCGTATTGAGATCATCAACATGCGCATACAAGGTATCGATATAGTCAGTTTGCAATCGGGTTAAACAATCATCAACCGATCGGCGAATATTGTCTCGGGACAAACCGTCTAATTCGTTATACGTAAACCCATCAACAGACTGGGCGCCTATTTTTGTCATAATATGCAAATCATCACGGCGCCGTGTCTTCAGCCATTCACCAATAAGCTTCTCGCTTTCCCCACCTTCACCGTCTGGATGCCAGCATGCATAATTGTTGGCGGTATCTAGACGTTCTCCACCGAGCTCTACAAACCTGTCTAACACAGAGTAACTTTGTTCACGATCCGTGAACGTCCCAAATTTTGCGGTACCTAATATGACAGGGAACATGAAATCTCCTCTGCGGGTGGGCTAAGTGCATAGATTACAGAGGTTGCACTTTTGTAATCACATTGTTAACCATAGACATGGTCGGTATTTTGCTCAATGAATTACAAAGCAGTCGTGCAGGAAAAGCGGCTTATACTGAATTTTTCTCAGCTATGAAGAACAAAGGACGCAAAAGCGTCCTATTTGAGTTAGCGAAGAGTTCGTTGAAACTAGTAGCCTGTTGCTTCCATAAAGCCAACACCTTTCTTTGAGCCTGTAACTTCAACCGGTCCTTCCCAATAGGGAAAAGCAAAAGCAAGCCAATTTTGGCTGTTCAATGGCACTGTCTCAATCATCACGCCATGATTAGGCAACGCTAATTTCCAATGTGTAGGGACATAGCGACCCGAGCCGACTTTAGTGAATGACAATGGCATCGTCTCTATGTCTTCTGGCTTTAACATAGACGTCTCGCCCTTCGCGCTTGTTAGCGACCCAAATCGATGTGGACCATTTTCGCTGCGAACCTGAACCATCACCAATGAGTCACCGTCGTCAAATTGCAGAGCAAACCAGTCCCAACCCTTTTGATCGTCATTGAGCGCCTTGGTACTCCACTCTCGATCAATCCAACCTTTTCCGGTCACTTCGACGTCCACGCCGTCAATGTTCAATGTGCCGACGACGTTAACAGCAGGCACACTGAAATAGTAAGACGCCACGTTTAAGGTCGCGTGCTTCTGGCTATAACCATCTACACCCTGAAGCACCTCTTTCTGTGTCAACGTCATATTGAGATTGAAATCGAAGTTATGCTCACCCGCCACAAGCTTGGCTGGAAACGGTTCGTTTGATTCAGATGTCCATTGCCAATCATCTAGCCAAACAGAGAATGGACTCGTGGATACACCAGCTTGCCCTATTCCTCCGCGAGCAAATCGCTCTGAGCTATACACCTTATCAGAGGTAGTAAGCACCGCGTGCGCCATATAGATATGCTGGTTATTCCACTTCTCACCTTTGAGAGATAAACTTATAAACTAAAAAGAATGTTATTTTACTCGGATGGCCTCATGCCTTGAGATTGCTAGTGATTGCTGATTACACAGTTCTTTGTGCTAGGTTAATTATCAAATATAAGATAACACTCTTAATCATGAAAAGAGCAAGCACCTCTGTAGTTGCTCTTCATGTGGTATTCGATGATCTTTTATGCCGAATCTAAACGGTATAGTCAGAGGGCTTCCCAAGTACCATTGCAACTTCGCCTATAATCCGTAGTCGTTCGAGTTCACTTCTAGGTAGAAAGTCTTCTTCGTATAAGGAGTTGTCACTGATGATCCTATATCCATCTCTCATCAAGTCAAACTCAAGCCGCTTCACCTTTAGTTCACCATCTAAATTAAGAACATGAACACCATGAACCACTTTGTATGGACTAAATTCTTTTCGGTTGATTAGCAAATCGGCTCCGCTTTCAATTGTAGGCTCCATGCTATCGCCTCTGGATTCAATGATACATAAATCAGCAGAAGACAGCCTATGTCGCCTCAAGTAAGCGTCAGTGAAAGGGAATTCGTCTATTACGCTTTCAGAATCTATGTAAGAGCCATAGCCAGCAGAGGCTACGATTTCGAACTTATCTATAAACGTCACGGGAATTGAAGGGGGCTTTACTTCAATTTCTTTCGATTCTGTATCTTCGCTTAAAAACCACCAGATAGGCTTATTGGCAACTTTAGCTATCGCTTCTAGGTTTTCTAGATTGGGCGTCGTCTCGCCTTTTCGGTATTTTCTAATGGTAGCTTCTGATATTCCGCATTTTTGTGCGAACGCCACGTTAGCTTCACCATTCATTGCGTCTTCTAAACGTGCAATAAAGCGGTTTTTTATATCAACTTGAAAAAACCGATCTTGCTCGTTTTTTTTTTCGAGAGTCTTTTCTTTGTAAGTATCTGACATATAAAGCCTTTTAGATCAAAGTTTATCGCAAACTCAAAATCGGATAAAAAACCGAATGAGAATGCTTGACTCGCAGATTAATTCGATCAAGTATTTAGCTCAGAAACTTAGTATCGAATTTAAATGCCAATGGTTAGTTGTGTAACTAACTATCTTAGCAAAGAAATAGGTAGGAGATCATTATGTTGATTGAAAAAAACGATATGCATCGAATTGACATTGTTGCTGCGCTTCATAAAAAAGGCGTTACCGTAAAAACACTTTCTATCCAAGCAGGGTTGGCTCCAACGACATTATCTAATGCATTGAATAGACCATGGCCTAAAGGTGAAAGAATAATCGCAGAAGCATTGGATGTTCAGCCTCATGATATTTGGCCTAGTCGTTATGCAAATGAGGTTATCTAAGATGTTTGTAACAGCGAAAGATTGCCTAGGGTTAGCAGGAATGCCAACGCGTATACATAACGTTCGAAATAAATTGAATAAATTGGCACTAGATCATCAAAAACGTAAGTGTGAAGGTTCTAAAGCTTTTGAATACCACATTGATTGTTTACCAGAAGCGACACGTTTGTTTTTGATCCAACGTGATGCAAAAAAACAAGCAGATGCTATCGAAGTGCAAGCGCCAGCAAAGAGCGAACAGATATCTTCTGATGAATTGTGGTTCGATTTTGATTGCTCATCTGATGCCAAGAAAGACCGAGCTAAAAAACGTCTTGAGGTGTGCTTATTCGTTAAAGGTTTAGTTGAGAACAACAATACCAAGATGAAAGCAGCCATGCGTGAAGCTGCGGAGTTCTTTGGTCACTCTTATGGCGCGGTGCATCGTTGGTTTTATATCGCACCTGGTCTGCAAAAAAACAAAATCCCTGTTGAGGATTGGCTAGCGGCGTTAGTGGATAAGCAAGGTTTAGCGGTTACTCGCTTTGCTGAGTTCTCGCCAGAAGCATGGTCTTTCTTTAAAGCTGATTTTCTTCGCCCTGAGCAACCTGTTCATGCGGAGTGTTACCGTCGATTAGAGCAAGCAGCAAGTCGCAACGGTTGGGCAATTCCTTGCAGCGGCACAGTTAAGGCATGGGTTGATAAGCATATCCCTAGCGAGGTGATCACCTTGACTCGTGGCGGTCGCTTTGCTGCTAAGCAAACACTAATCCCTGCACAACGCCGTAGCCGTGAAGGTCTACACGCAATGCAAATCGTTAGTGGTGATGGTCATACGTTCAGATTACGTGTGCATTTAGAAGATGGTGGCAAGGTAATCAGGCCGACAGTGTGGGCGTTCCAAGATGTCTACAGCTCAATGATTGTGGGTTACTCCATCGATATCTCAGAGAACACAGAGATGTTAGGTATTGCGCTTTACAACATGGTTTCAAACTTCGGTATCCCTGATTTGTTTGTTCTCGATAGAGCATCAGCTTCTCTTGGTGAAGCGATGACAGGTCGAATGAGCAGACCGAAGCAAACGAAAAACGGTTTGGTTCATAAGAAATTCGACACCGCCGAAGTGGAAGGCGCAATCACGGCAATGGGTTCAAGTGTGAGCTGGTCGTTGGTTGAGGATGACAACGTAGGCCGTAAAGGTAACGCAAGGTCAAAACCAATCGAGCGTCTATTTCACAGTAAAGGCGGTATCGGTCAGTTTGAGCGTCACCCTGCTTTTACTGGCGCGTATACAGGTTCTTCGGTGGTTGATAAGCCTGCGAACTATGGCGAAACCTCAGTACACATTGATTTGGTGGTTGAGATGTTCTCGCAATGGGTTGCTGAATGGAATGAAGAAGCGAAGCGCCGCACTGAACTAGCCCGTGGCATCTACAGCTATAAACAAGTGTTTGAGCAAAGCTATGCGGTTAGTCAGATTCGCAAGCCAACAGACACACAATTGCGCTTATGTCTGCTGCGCACCCAGAAAGCCGTCAGGGTTCATGAGGGTGGCTTAGTTGAGTTAAATGCAGGACGTTACAGTCAAGGCAGAACGAACCGATATTCAAGCCGTTTATTGTTTGAATACATTGGTGGCAAGGTCAACCTTCGCTTTAACCCATACGACTTAACCAAGCAGGTTTATGCGTATGGTGAGGACGGTAAATTCATTGGCCCAATCCCACTAAACGGTGACGTGGCATTTAATGATTTATCAGCGGCAAGACGCCAAAGCCTAATGCAAGAAGAAGCGCTAAGCAGTGCAGAGTTTATGGTTTCACAAATGGGCTTGTTATCGAAAGAAGAATTGAAGCGTTTAGCCACCAGCGATAAGTCGAGTGATGAGTTGGGCGGATTGGTTCCAGGTATCTCTCAGATGGTGCCAGATATGGACGTTTCATTTATGGAAGAAAAACGCGCCGTAGGACACGACGCGAGTTTTGAACCGCAAGTAGATATGAGTTCCGATGAAGTGACCGCTTCACTGGTACATCTCTTTGGGAATAAGTAAAAAATAACGGGATAAATGATGAATCAAATTATTGAACAAGTCAAACAACTACAAGAAACCAGTGGTTTGAGTAATCGCCAACTGGCGAAACAAGCTGGCTTTGGTGAGGCCATTTTAAGTGGTCTGTTTAAAGGCTCTTACCCTGGTAACTCGCAGAAGTACCTTGAAATGCTGCAAGTATGGGTAAGCACACAGGGCGAGTTTAAAGAGAGCATTAAACAGGCTTTAAGTGAACCTGGCTTTATTAACCTACCGACGGCGAAGCGCATCATTAACTTGATGTCTACAGCGCAAACGCTCTCTCGTTGGTCAATGGCTTATGAAGGCTCTGGTGTTGGCAAAACGATGGCAGCAAAAGAGTATCAACGTACTCATAGCAATGTGTGGATTATCACCGCCTCGGCGTTCTGTAAGACCTCTCGCTTTGTTCTCGGTGAATTAGGTGAATGCCTTGGCATTCGTACTCAAGGCATGACGGTAGCGCGTATGTCTCAAGCTATCGCTAAAGAGTTGGATGGTGCAAAAGGTTTGATTGTTGTTGATGAGGCTCAGTACCTATCAGACGACGTACTTAATGGCTTGCGCATCCTGTCGGAAGGTAAAGCAGGTGTGATGTTATTGGGTAACGATATGGTGCGAACTCGCATGAGTGCCACTCGCTCAATCGTCAACATGAAGCCTGTTTGGTCACGCATCATTCATCCAGCAAAGATTACAGAAGCATCAAAGGATGATATCGAAGCTTATGTAAAGGCTTGGGGTATTACGAACGGCGAGATGATTAGTTACGCCAAGAAGGTAACGCCGTCTACAAATGGTCAACTGCGCACCCTTGGCGACGTGATCAAATTGTCGCTATCGATGGCCCACTCAAGCGGTTGTGAGGTGTCATTAGCCCACATGAAGCAATCATTTGATTATTTAACCGCTTCCATTAAGTGAGGTCGTTATGGGTAAGGTTTCGGATGAAATTATCGCAACGCTTACTCGGTACGGTGAATTAGAACGGTTTCAACTGATTGATTTATTGAGATCTAAATGTAAGACGCCGCAACTGATTAATACGATTTGGCGATTAAAGAATTTTGGTTCGATTGAGAGTAAAGGCTATAAGCGAGGTCGAGTCATTTACAAGGCAACAGGCAAGCCGCACACCAAAATGTGCCTCTCTTGCTTAAAGCGATGTGATGCATGGTTAGTGAATGATGATGGTGTCTGTGGGTATTGCCGCCATCACAACAAACAAGCTACGGCAGAGCATCAAGTGGAACAACTTAATCAGATTTTACCGATTGGTTACACAAGGCAACTAATCCATAGAAATCAGAAGTCGAAAAGGAATACACCATGATTGCAGATCACTTTGTATGGCTCGCAGGCGGTCGAGTTCTCAGTCGCAGGCAGCAAGGTAAAAACGAAATCGTCACCTCAGATTCCCCGTTACTGTTAACGGATGAACTGAAAGAAGGGAAAGAACCAACACAAATTAAAACCAGCATCAACGGCATTGAAAAAGTCATGAATGCATTTCGAGTTAACGCTCGTGAGTTGGTGGTTTGGGAATCACATTAATATTGAAATCAGATAAGGAATACAACCATGTTAAACACAATCAATAACGTACCTGAAGGCTGCATGTTAGATCGCAAAGGTCGCTATGTACCAATTAACCAAGTGCCAGCGCATGACCTTGAAATGAACGACTTTGTGATCCGTTTGGTTAATCAAGCCAAAGAGCAGCAAGAGGCATTACGTAAGTTCAAAGAGCAAGCGTTTGGTGATTGCTACGCCTTTATGGATTTGCTTGCTGAGAAGTACGAGCGCAAGGTAGGCGGCAAGAAAGGCAACGTTAGCTTTACCTCATACGATGGTGCGCACGTTGTGAAGATTCAGGTGGCAGACAGTACGCACTTTGGCCCAGAGCTGCAAATCGCTAAAAACATCATTGATGAATGTTTAAGTGATTGGGCTGGCAACGGGCTTTGTTGCTTAATTCGGTTGGAAGACATGGCAGCCTAAAGTTGTTCGGTTCTTAAGCAATATACTGAGTTTCAGGCATACCCAGTCCTGTAAG
>NZ_FUXU01000085.1 GCF_900167155.1 Enterovibrio nigricans DSM 22720
ATCGTAGCTTCTAGATTTAGTTCCATCGATTTAAGCAACAAAGCCTAGCTGAGTTACAAATACATCAATGTCACTGATCCCTACATCGTTCCGCATTTGCTTTCTCATGGTGTTTTCAATCAAATTCACTACCGCTGATTTCCATGTTTGTGGGGCGGTGCCATCGGTAGTGTCTTTCTCTCCCTGAATATAGTGAATGCTGCCTTTGCGCGGCTTGCTCGGGTCTGGCAACAATGCGCCAACGGCAGCGGTAATCATGGGGATATTATCTACTTCTGGTGGGGTGGAAAGCTCGGCAATGCTGCGCTTTCCTACACCTGCTGCTGTGTATATGTAGTCATTCGCGCTGAATCCCTTGGTCGTCCGCAAGTAGTTGTAATATCCACTGGCATGAGACTGAAAAGTGTCATATTCAGCAAAAACTTTCAGGCTTTGAATCCGATCAAGTGTCAGCGAATCGCCTTCTGGTCCATTAGTGTCTAAGCCATTCAGGAGGAATACATTCGGCAGATTTGCCAGTTCGGCGGTGCTATTGGTGTTTGGTAATCCACCATCACCCGCTGAAAGGCTTTGTCCGTTGACGAGGGTATAGCGGAGAACAGCAACCAGCGGTTTTTTTAGTGGTGGCGAATCGCCATTGCCTTCCCCACACGGAAAAGGCAAACAACCTGGCAGGCGATCTAGGGGTTCGTTGTCAGGTAATGGCCACATATCACCACCTCTCTACAAACACGTTGAGTTCGTCAAAGCCCGAAAGTGGAGCGTTCGTTGGATCTGCTTCGGTGATAATCGCCCAGTGGGATATCCCGCCCCAGCGAGGCCGCTCGTAACCGTCAATACTGCCAATTTTCGCCAAATCAACCACACCGTGTGGGATCGCATCTTTGGATTTCCGCAATTGCGCCGTACAAGTAATCAAGCCTGTGGCGGCTGGTGCGGGTTCACCGTTCAATAGGGGTTGTAAGTGAATGCGGCCATTGTGACCATAGTTGCAAGGAATAGCTTTGCCTGCTTTTAGTTCATCAAGGGTGGCGTTCATTTCGGTGGAACGAACGCCAGAGCTGTGGCCATGTTCTATCACTATGGTGTCTCCTTGGTTTAGAGAGCGGTATCTGAGTTAGGGAGTGACAAGTCAAACTTGCAGGTGCGCTGGTAGTTGTTTGTTAACCCTTTCCATGATCAGTTTGCACGCTGGGATAACTCCATCTCGCGCATACTTCAAACCGACGCTGGCTGGGTCGCCTAGGTTCGCGGCACCCTGCGGATAATCCCCCCTCCCACCATGGGAGGGGGGAGGCACAAGCATGTCCTGTCCGGTGATGTTCTTAATGCGCGTGAAATCGTCTTTAGTGGCAATGTTACCAACCAGTATCAGCAGAATGCCTTTCTCTTTGCCATTCAGAATGTTCACGAATAAAGAACGAAAATTGCGACCCCTTGTGACGATAGAGTGTGGGATTTCAAATCGTATTCATCGTCTTTGCGGAGGTTTGTTTTAGGTAGGCTTCGCAGTTATCTGCGTAATTGAAGAGCAACACACCTTTGCCCGAGTGATCGTTGGATCAGAGCAAAGGTGTTGTTTTATGGATGGATCAGTAACGAGCGAGGTCGTTCCGGTACTTATCGACCCACATTGCGGTCGCGCCACACACAGCGGCTGGCATGACAAAGAGGTTAAGTATTGGTGTCATAGTAAAGAACATGACTAAGCCGCCAAAACTCATGGTTGAGCCTTTGTTTTGGCGAAGTGTGGTCTTCATACTCGGGAAAGATACGCGGTGGTTATCAAACGGGTAGTCGCAGTATTGGATACCCATCATCCATGCGCTGAACAAAAACCACAATACTGGTCCTAACGTTTGTCCAACGACAGGAACCCACATCAAAATCAGTAAACCAAGTGCTTTAGGCAGGTAATACCAAAGTTTCTGCCATTCACGTTTAAACACGCGAGGTAAATCTTTGACTATGCCAGAGAGCCCATCATCGGGTGGGCGTTTACCTGTTAAGTGCGCTTCCAAGTGTTCTGCCAACAAGCCGTTAAACGGCGCAGCAATCCAGTTTGCAACCGTACTAAAGAAATAGGAGCAGATCACGAGTATGGCGATTGCTAGCATCGGCCACAGTAAGTAAGAAAGCCAGTCGAGCCATTGTGGGAGATACGATAGCCAGCCATCAATCCACTCACTCAGTTGGGAAAGTATGATACCGATAAGTGTTCCCATTAACAGCAGGTTTACGGCGAGTGGAATAATAACAAACCGTCGAATACCTGGAGTGAAAGCCAACGAGAATCCGCGGATAAAGTAGCTAGCACCAGACACGGGTTGCTTGGCCAATTGAGATGGTGTCATAACGTCTCCTTGCTATAAGTCTCCCAATGTTAACGGTTTCGTGGTGAGAATAGCAATTTGGCATACAAGCATGCGTTGAAAGGCATTAATTACGGTATCAGTAACACGTTATAAATTCAGTATCTTTAGGTTGTACGGGTACATCGATGAATTTTCGTGCGCTCTGGTTGTCAAAACCTAGACAGAACAGTGACTTTTTCGGTGTTCTGACGGTATGGACGTTAACTTTTATACACTTTTTGGTACAGTAGTCAGCAATTTGTGAGCACGACATTGCCAAAGGCTGTTCCTAGGTGTTTAGATAGGTACGCCGAACGTCGTTAATTGGATAAATACTGAGATTAAATGATGCAGGAATTGCGCCTTGTTTTAATCATTTTAGGAGCAGTAGCGATTGCTGCGCTACTTCTACATGGTCTTTGGACTAGCCGAAAGGAAAAACCCGCAAAGTTTGCCGAAAGACCCATTGGCAAGCTCAAAGCAAAGGATGACACCGGATTTGATCAAGATGGAATAGGGTCTGTCCGTGTTATCAAGCAGGGTGAATCCGAATCACCAAAAGTGCCAAGGAAAGAACCTGAGTTGAGCTTTGGTGATAAGCCAGATGTCGACCCACTGTTTGCTAACGAAGCGTCGGCTCAAAAGATCAATAAAGACGAAGAATTGGATTTACCGGTTTTTTCTGCATCTGATCATGAAGAGGATGACCTAGGCAAGGCAGCAGAGCCAGATTCTTTGGCGACTAAGCCTGTTTATGACAGCGAGCGCGTGGATGCTGATTTAGACGATGTAGCTCCTGTTGATGCGCCAGATGCAGATGATTCCTTGGATCCTGTGGAAGAAGACGTTGTAGAGGAAACCCCAAAAGAACCTGAGCCGCAGGTTATTATCATCAATGTACTGGCAAGTGGTAGCTCGGAATTCTCAGGGGAAGATCTGATTAACTGTCTTGAGCAACATGGCATGCTGTTTGGTGAAATGGAAATATTTCATCGCCACGCGGATTTGGCTGGTACGGGCAAAGTACTTTTCAGTGCCGCAAATATGTTTAATCCGGGTAGCTTTCCTTTGACATCGATTCATCAGTTTACAACGCCGGGCATCACCTTCTTTATGACGTTGCCTTGCTTTGGTGAAGCAGAACAAAACTTTAAGTTGATGCTAAAAACTGCGCAGGAAGTGGCCGATCAGATGGGTGGCTTGGTCGCCGATGACAAGCGCAATATGATGACACCACAGCGGCTGGATGGGTATCGTGAAAAAATTAAGCAATTTCAAGCGCCTGCGTAATTTCTAATCGACTATACATACAAAAAACGCCCCACAATTGGGGCGTTTTTTAATGGCTAGAGCACTGCGTGCCAAGGCCCGCCGTTTGTCGGCACGTCGCCTTTTGTCCACCACTTCGCGGTATAGGTTTTACCTTTATAGGTTGCTGTATCGCCAGAAGAATAGGTAGCGTTGGTACTCCACTCTGTGTCATTCGGCGCTTTATCAGCAACCCATACGGATGATGTCCCCGGCTCTTCGCCTTTCGTCCACCACTGGGCAGTATAGGTTGTGCCTAAATGCGTTACTTTGTCACCACCCAAATACACTGTATCCGCAGACCAGTTTGTTTCGCCTACAGCACCTGCACCTTTGATGGTGACTGTGATAGTCGCACTTGTTGTTGCCGTGCCATCGTTGACAGACACAAGAATTTGGTCGGTAATATCGGTTGTTGAGCTTGGTGCCACATAAACTAACGATGCATTATTTCCGGTTACGGAAAGCGAACCCGAACTGGCTGTAAAAGTCAGCGCATCATTGTCAGCATCTGACGCAGAGAGTGCGATAGTGACTTCTTTTCCGCTTTCTACTGAGACCGATGTTGGGGCATTCAAGGTGGGGGCACTGTTGCTGGGTACCGATTTGACTTCCAGCTGGAAAGTGCTGTTTTTGTCTTTTGCAAAGACGGCATTGGCATAGATATCACTGCTGTCCCACGTAATACTGCCGTCGGCGGTTTCTTTACCTGCTTGCGCTATCGTCGATGTATTGATGATCTCAGCAAGCTGCGTTGTCCAAATTGATTCTACGTCGTTGTTGGCATCGATCGGGAGTTTTTCAAAGAGGGTTTCTGATCCGTTAGCATCAAAGAGACGGAACCAAACCGTATCACCCGCTTTTGCATCTGTTGTGGATTTAACTAAATTGCCGATATTGTTCCATGTTGGTGGGATGACGTCTCCTCCAAAACTGATGTCACTACAGTTGTAGAAGCCTTCACCCGCAGGATCTTCTCGCTGCCAACGAGAGAACAAGATGGCATCGCCTGTACGATCTGTCGGCAAAGTGATTGCCATTTGGTAGTACTTGATGCCGTTAATCTCTACGACGGGCAGATTGCCAAATTCGGCGATCAAATTGAGATCGGTCCACTTGAGTGAATCGACGGCGGGATTGAAGCTGCTGTTAGAGAGGTAAATTTTCCAAAAGCTTGGATTATGAGGTGTAGCAGCATGGTACAGCAGTGTCATCTTGCCATTAAGTGATGGATCAATAGGTGTGCTTTGCCACTCAGAAGAAGGGATATTCATGCCTGATTTTTTGGGATCGGCCCCAGAGCAGAGCGAACCATCTGGGACTGCAAGCTCAACTGCTGCCTGATTGGTGTAATCAGAGACCAATTTGGCGAACTCAGATTTTTGAACGAACGGATACCACCCTGATTCAAGGTAAGCATCTCGACAAGCGGCGTTAGGGATGGTCGAACCGTCGCTAGAGTCCCAGTAGCCTCCATCGCTATAACAAATTTCTTGCCGGGCCGGTGGATAGTCCATATAGCCATGCGCGGAGGCATTGCCAGTAATTGCAACGGATGATATTGCGGAAGCAACAGCGACATAGGGTAGAAGCCGAGTGCGTGACATGTTTTATCCTCTTTTTGTTGGTTGTTAAATTAATGTTATCTTTCTACTGTGCTCCCCAAGGTTTGGTTAATTAATAGGTAGTCTTCAATTTGAAGATGCTTAAGTTGACGGTCACTCGAAAAAGGAAATGTAAATTTTCATGGACAAGAGAACTTCGTGATCTGTTAATAAGTACATGTCACGAAATATTGTTGGGTGGGTTGAAGATACAGAAAAGGAGGCGAATGCCTCCTTTTGGTGTGGTCTGTTAAGGGTTAAAGGAGACTATCTATTCGTTTGCTCAACTCTTCGAAAGGAAGGTAACCCGGAACAATTTGATCACCAATGATCATGGCGGGTGTACCGCGCATACCGAGTTGATTGAACAACTGGTAGTTCTTTTCGATCATATCCTGTGTTTCTTCAGATGTTTTTAAGCTGTTTTCCGTATCGAATTTTTTTGCCACATTGATGACAGATCGGTTGTCATGTGCGCCTGGCTTTTTGATCAGCGTTTCATTTACATCAAAGAATTTGTCCTTATTTTGGTTCCACACGTTGATGGCAAAAGCAGCAGAGTTTTTGTCTGAGAGTGCGTTGCGCATTTCTATCAGCGGGACGAGCACATTCACCACTCTTACATCGGGATAGGAGAGCGCAACCTGATGAAGTACAGGATCTAGCTTTTTACAAAACGGACAGCTGTAGTCGGTAAAATTAATGATGGTCAGTTTTGGATTAGAGGAACCAAACTGAGGATGCTTAGGGTTGTTATAAAGATAGTCATGGTTCTGAACCAAAATCTGATCTATTTGATTTTGTTGAGTTAAATACCCGGTAATCCCTTGATGCAAATTAGGAATAAGTTCTGGGTTTCCTTCCAGCATGGAAACGATGTCGTTGAGCTGTGACTGCTGTGTATTGTTTAGCGCATTGGCATAGGTATTCGTTGCGGCGAATAGAGAAAGCGATGCCATAATAGCGATAGTGATTTTTTTCATGATTCCCTCAAAATTTATTACGAAAACCACAGACGAGCGAGTAATCCCGGAGGGGACGATATGCCAGTGGTAATTGATTTGATTTTTCCATCGCTGATGATGACGATTGTCGGTGTAGCTTGAATCCCCCACGCATTCGCGAGTGTGCCTGATTCATCATTGATAGTTTCGAACGCAAGCTCATGAGCAGCTAGATAGCGTTTGACTCGTGCAGTATCACCTGAGGTGATCGCGACAGAGACGACTTGATAGTCTTCAGACAACCAGTTGACTGTTGGCGTGACGAACTTGCATGCGCCACACCACGTTGCCCAAAAGTAAGCCAGTACTGGCTGGTCTTGGCTGATTTCGGCTAGGTTAATCTCTTGACCGTCAAGGGTCGATAATTGCTGGATGGGGACGTTGCCACTTGGCATGTCTTGGCTTCGCCATAAATCCACAGCAAATGAGATTGCGACGAACAAAGCAATGTAGGGCAAAACTTCACGCAGCCAAAAACGAGGCTGCTTCCATGACGTTTTTTTCTTCGAACTATTCATGTTGTTCTCCTTTTGCCCAGTTGATTGCGTTCATCACGTCTTTGTCGGATAGCACAACCGGAAGAGGAATCCCTTCTGGCGCGTTTGGACCATAGACAATGTTAAATGGCACACCATAACGACCGTGTTTTTGCAGATAACTTGTCACTGAATCACTTGGCACTGTCCAGTCACCCTGAAGCGTGACCATGTCCGCTGCTTGAAGACGGCTGTAGACAGGATCTTGGAGCAAGACGCCTATCTTGTTGGCTTTACACGTTATGCACCAATCGGCGGTGACATCGACGAAAACAACATTTCCAGCAGACACTTCTTGTGTGATCCGTTTGTCTGATAACGTTTGCCAAGGCAAGTCCTGTGGTAGTGGCGTAACCCAATGTGCGGATGTCAAACTGGCAATCAATAATGTTGCGGCGCTGAGCATAATGCCAATACCACTGATAAGAATGGCCGTTTTCTTCCCATATATTGTTGTGGTGCGCCAGAGCGCCAGAGCAATAATCGTTATTGATAGGAGTACAACCAAACCGAAGGGAAGATGGTTTGTTAACAGGCTGGCTAACCACAAAGATGTCACGAACATCATTGTGCCAAAGAGTACTTTGACTTTATTCATCCATGCCCCCGGCTTAGGAAGACGTTCTGCCAGTGATGGGACAGCAGCAATGACTAACCAAGGTAGCGCCATACCGATGCCCAATGCGGTAAATATGGCGATAAGCGTCGGCGTTGTCGCAGCCAAAGCGAAAGCAACCGCCGTGCCTAAGAAAGGCGCAGAACATGGAGTTGCAAGTAATGTTGCAAACATGCCTTGAATGAAGTGACCAGAATAGGCGTTACTTCCACGGGTAGCCATCCAGGTGTTGGTATTGGAAGAAAGCCGTATTTCAAAAAGCCCTAGCATATTGGCGGCAAAAAGTGCCGTAATAGCTGTCATTAAACCAATAAATATGGGGCTTTGAAATTGGACCCCCCAACCAATCGCATTCCCTGTCATTTTTAACGCAATCAGAAAAGCGGCGATGAGCCAGAACGAAAAAATAATTCCAGATCCTGAAGCGAGAAATTGCCTACGGATTTGGGATTTTTCCATACCTCTAGCAGAAATTACGCTACTCAATTTCAACCCTAAAACAGGTAACACGCAGGGCATAATATTCAGAATTAGTCCGCCGATAAGTGCAAAAACAATGGCCGAACCCAATGAAAAAGCGGGAAGTTTCGTACTGACAATACCGGCTTGCGCTTGTACATGCTGCTCAGCAATAAAGCTATTGTCTTGAAACGTAAGGCTGAGCTCTTCTCCTGCCAGACTGGGCGTGCCCATCCAACTGCTCGTAGAATATACTGCAGAGACTTTGTTGCCATTAACAGAGACCTTGGGAATGGAGAATGCGACATCAAGTAATGCATCAGTTTTCCCGTCTACGATGATATCGGGTGATTGCCATGGCGATGTTTTTTCAGCAGACACCTGAAGTTGTTGCTTGGCTTGGTCCCACACAGCTTGGATGTTATTGAGCTGTGGTGACGGTTTTGGCACATTGCTCATCTCCTTTGCGTACAGGTGAAGTGCACTTGTGTCGACAGACAATTCCCCAGGCGTGAATGACAATGAAAACGGATAATCTGTCAGGACACATACCGTTGTACATGAGGAGATGGTTAGTGTGCCTGCAAACGTGGCAGGTTTTGTCATATCTTCAATGTGCAAGGTGATAGGGAAGATAACATCACCTTTGTAACCAAGCGTGTCGATACCTAACAAGTCAAAGCGTTGCGGGGATGGCCATAACCAATCTACGTTCTCAATATTCTCTGATTGCTGCCAATTTAGGCTGGGAGCAATGCCGCCTTCGCCTGGGGAGCGCCAGTAAGTTTTCCAATCACCTTCCAGTGAAACTTCGAGAAAGCCATCGGCGGTCTGTTGATCCGCGTTAACGCTTCCCGTTAATACAACACGAGACTGAATGGGGGGATGAGAAGGATTTTTTAGCCATCCAGTTGAAGATGCTTCCGCTTGTGCTTGCAAGGGGGCAAATACGAATAGTAGCGCGGCAAAAATGTGCCGAAACACGTAAAAAATGTCAGCTTTGGAAGTCATTACTTATTCCTTAAATAAAACAAATCTAAATTTATAGAAAATTCAGTGTTTGCTTATTCTCGAAACACGCAGAGCATGAGGTGCCGTCGGTAGGGGAGCAATATAGGCTCTGTTGGCGTAAAACCTATGAAGCGGCTGGCTGCTGCTATCCAACCAACAGATAAAATGACGAGTACAAACAGTGAAAGGGTAATGTTGTCCCAACTGAACTTTGAGAGTGAGATGAGGTTTTCAGTCAGCTCACAGTTATCTGAGGGAAGATTAGCGTCACCGTTTGTGGTTGTTTGGTGAAGCGTGGTCTCATCGGCACGGAAAGTAGATGTTTGGCAGGCATTGAATAACCCCGCATTTTGAGACAGACATACGAACACTACCCACCAAACTAAGGTGAGTGCCCACTGTGCGCGAGTTGTTGTGTTCGTCGGTGTTTTCATTCGCTTTCAATGTTCTGTTTTGATGAATACATTCTGTGTATCAAAATCACCGAATGCAAGAAAAGTCAGAAGGTTCAGATGCTGCGTTTTACAAAGAGTTCCCCTTTTTACATAAAAGAACCAAAAAATCCGTAGTTTGCGCATAAAAAAGCCCGCGAATGCGGGCTTTTTTTGATGTTAAGGGTTATCTGTAATTGGCGTCGGTGCGTAGTGCTGAGGTCCCAGTTTTGCCATCTCGGGAATAATCGTTGCAATGGTCATGGTTGACCAAGTACCCGCGACAATACCAATGAACATGGTGACTGAGAAACCAAACAGCGGTTCACCACCGAGTAACCAAAGCGAGCCGACTGATATCAACGTCGTTCCGGATGTGATTAACGTTCTTGAAAGCGTTGACGCAATGGCCCGATTGTTGAGTTCCGCAATGGGTAAATCCACATTGGCTTTTAACAGCTCTCGAATTCTGTCGGAGATGATGATGGAATCATTGAGTGAATAACCCAGTACGGCCAGCAGTGCTGCTAACACCGTAAGGTTAAACTCCATCCCTGTAATCGAGAAGAAACCCAACAGCAAGAACACATCATGAAGCAATGCTAACAGTGCACCTGAAGCCAATCGCCATTCAAATCGGTAGCTGAGGTAGCCAAGAATAACCAATAAGGTGATCAGAACAGCAAGTCCGCCTTGTTCTGCCAACTCTTGCCCAACTTGTGGACCCATCAAACTGACGTTTATCATTTCCACTTGTTTGGAAAATGATTCCAACAGTGGTTTCAATTCAGGCTGGTCACTTAAGGTTTCTGGCGCAGCGTAACGCAACACCCAGTCTCCACTCTCCCCACCAGACACAACGGTAACTGGCTGGTGGAGTGCCGCTTCCAATTTGTGTTGTATGTCGTTGGCAGTCAGTGAAGGGTCTAGGCGTACCTCACTGATCATGCCACCTGTAAAGTCGAGGCCGAAGTTTAACCCTTTGGTACTCAGTGAGATAATAGACAGCGCGATCAGTACAAAGGAGATCAGCGTGCCGAAATGACGCCATTTGGTGGCATTGTTCATGTTAATCAGGCTCATATTTTCACTCCGCGACGTGCGTCTCTGCCCCAAACCAAATTGATGATCGCCCTAGAAGCGAAAATACCTGTGAACATACTGGTCAATAGACCCAGTCCAAGAGTCAGAGCAAATCCCTGAATCGGACCGTTACCGATAGCATAAAGCGTCGCGGCAGAGATAAGCGTGGTGATGTTGGAGTCAAGAATGGTGCTAAATGCACTACTGAAACCCAAATCAATGGATTGTGCGAGGCTACGTCCTTCACGCAGTTTTTCTTTAATTCGCTCGAAAATGAGTACGTTAGTATCGACAGCCATACCTACGGTAAGCACAAGACCTGCAATGCCTGGGAGTGTTAGTACGGCACCGGGTAGTAGTGCAATTAGACCTAACAACATCACCATATTCGCAACCAGCGCAGCGTTTGCAACCCAGCCTAGTTTGCGGTACCACACCGCCATAAATAGCAGGGTCAGGCCCATACCAAGTGCCAGCGCAGCAAAACCGTTTTGAATATTTTCAGCACCCAAAGATGGGCCGATTGTGCGTTCTTCCACGATAGTGACTGGCGCGGTTAACGATCCTGCGCGAAGAAGCAAAGCCAGATCTTGTGCATCAGTCAGTGAACCTACCCCAGTAATTCTGAAGCGATTACCTAATTGAGCTTGAATGGTGGCGATACTGATGATCGAGGTTGACTGCTCAGTCTGTCCCTCTGCGTTACGCGTGTACTCGCTAAAGGCCGTCGCCATTGGCTTACCGATGTGCTTTCCTGAGAAGTCGGACATCATGTGTCCACCCGCGGAATCCAGCGTGATATTCACTTCCGGCATGCCCATGTCGCCCATGCTGCCACGCGCGTCCACAATATGGTCACCGGTTAGAACAGGCTTGCGATTTACATGGACTGGACGCCCGTCTTGGTCATTAATCACGATAGAGCCAGGTTTGTGATCACTTACTACTTCGTAGAACGCAAGACTGGCCGTTGCCCCAATAACATTCTTCGCGGCTGCCGGGTCTTGCACACCGGGCAACTCAATACGGATACGGTGCTCTCCTTGACGCTGCACCGCGGCCTCTGTAATGCCGAGCTCTTGAATACGGCTTCGCATGGTTTGCAGGTTTTGATGTACCGTCAGGTTGGTCAAAGTTTGCATTTCTGATGCTTTAAGATGCATGGACAGTGTGTTTTCACCGTTACCCGTGACGTCCCATTGCGGATATTGCTGGTTGATGAACTGACGTAAGTTCGCTTCATCGTGGCTGCTTGGCGCGACAATGGTGACACCATTGTTTTTCGTCAGTTGAACGCGTACACCACGAATACGTTCGGCACGCGCATGGTCTCGAATGGATTCTGCGGCTTGAGAAGCGTGGGATTTGAAGGCCTGCTGCATGTCTACATCAAGCAGGAACTGAACCCCTCCGCGCAAATCAAGGCCAAGTTTAATGGGTTTGAACCCCATATCTAGCAGCCACTGAGGTGCTGCGGGCACCATAGCCAAGGTGATTGCGTCATCTGTCTCGGTTTGTTTCGTCAGCAACTGCTTTGCAGCGTTCTGTTGCTCGGATTGACCCAAGACGACGGTCGTCTTTCCATTTGATTGGTCAATGCGTGAGACATTGATCCCTTGTTGTTCCAAATCGTGTTTTAGTGCTACCGCAGATGGTTGCGTTGTCTCTGACGTTAAAATAACGGCGGCATTCTCGCCAAACCATGATGGTAGGGCGGAAAAAAGTAGGACGATGATAGTGGTTACTAACACCACGTATTTCCACGCGGGGTAGTGATTCAGCAAAGCCGTTCGTTGTGGTCGTTTTTTCATTTGAAATCTCGTTCACCCATGGATGATGGGCAATAGCATCAATATCACGCCTTTATCGCAGAATAGCGTTCGCTATAGAGCAAGGAATAAACGCGAATAGTTAAGGTGCCGATAGTCGGCAAAGCACGATGCTAGGCTTGAGATTGACTGATAAATCGATAAAGAAGGTTGGAGTCTTTCCAGCCGGACAACCGATGTGCGGTGGATGGAGGTCTCAATGTCCAGTCATGCCAATGGCTAAAAAGATACTGGACTTGAAAAAATGGATTGCGCGTGCCGTGAGTATTCAGCTCGGTGACAAGTTCAAACTCAGGTTCTGCACCGTTGGAATGCTCAGGCATGTAAGAGCCTGCTCTAACTATAGAGGAGAGGCTCGGTGCCAATGATTTGACCGGGGCACTTTGCGCATCAGACGCTGAATTTTCAGACGCGCCGGCTTCGTTGGCTTGAGTGAGGTGAGTAACGCTTGCGGAATGAAGTGGCTGACTGTAGCCAGATACAGGCGCAAAGGCTGACAAAAAGACGAGCAGAATGCTGAGCACGACGCCCATCAACCCTGTTTTACTCATTTCTCTTGTCTGCATTGTGAAGTTACACCTCGAATTGGGCGAACATCTTACTGCTGCCGATCACTTTCAACAAGTACCGTTTGGTCAAGCTCAGGTAAATACCTAAACAACCGGAAGATACAGAATTCAGGTTGCTTGGGTATATAATGTCGAACATTTCCTACCACCAACCATTTGTACCAGTGCAATGGTGAAGACGAATTAGGCAGCATTGATGACCACGGATACTCAACAAATACTGCAGACGCTGAAAGCGCAACTGAACTACCACGGCCACCTTTACTATGTAGAAGATAAGCCAGAATTACCTGACGCCGAATACGACAGGATGATGCAAGAGTTGCTGGCGATAGAGGCTGAGCACCCTGAACTGATAACTGCAGATTCACCAAGCCAACGCGTTGGTGGCAAGCCACTTGGTGCGTTTGAGCAAGTCCGTCATGAAATCCCGATGTTGTCGTTGGACAATGCGTTTGATGATGCTGAGTTAACGGCATTTGAAAAGCGTATACGAGACAGGCTGAGCGCGGTAGAGGGTTTTACGTACAGTTGTGAACCAAAACTGGATGGTCTTGCTGTCAGCTTGATGTATGAGAACGGCATTCTTGTGCAAGCGGCGACGCGCGGTGACGGTACAACAGGGGAAAACATCACCCACAACGCGCGTACCATTCGCAATGTGCCTCTGCAGCTTCAAGGGGCTGGTTGGCCAGCGCGTTTAGAAGTGCGTGGCGAAGTGTTTATCCCGAAAGATGGTTTTGAAAAGCTGAATGAGAAAAACCTAAAAAAAGGTGAAAAAGCCTTCGCCAACCCGCGTAATGCGGCGGCTGGCAGCCTTCGACAGCTAGATCCAAAAATTGCCGCAACACGTCCACTGCGATTTTATGCTTACTCAGTTGGCCTAATGTCTGAGGTGTTCGGAGACTCACATATTGGTCGTTTAGCGCAGCTTAAGATGTGGGGTATTCCACTGAGTCCAGAAGTGAAAAAGGTGGACGGTTTAGCGAATGTGATTGCCTACTACCAGGACATCATGACGCGCAGAAATGAGTTGCCTTACGAAATTGACGGCGTTGTGATTAAAGTGGATGCCATCGCAACCCAAGAACGATTGGGCTTTGTCGCGCGTGCACCGCGTTGGGCAATTGCTTACAAATTTCCGGCGCAAGAAGAAATCACACTTCTTCAAGATGTCGAATTTCAAGTCGGGCGAACAGGTGCCATCACACCAGTAGCAAAGCTAGAGCCAGTGTTTGTTGGTGGCGTGACGGTATCAAACGCGTCGCTGCACAACGCGGATGAAATCGCACGTTTGGGCGTAAAGATTGGTGATACCGTGATTATCCGTCGTGCAGGGGATGTGATTCCTCAAATCGTCAGTGTGGTAGAAAGCCGTCGTCCAGATGATGCGAGGGACGTGGTTTTCCCTGCTGAATGTCCTGCATGTGGGGCGCCTATTAGACGAGTGGTTAAAGAAAAAAAGCAAAAGACCACAAGCAAGCTAGTTGAAATGTCCATATCGCGTTGTACAAACGGATTGAATTGTAAGGCGCAGCTTAAAGAGTCAATAAGTTACTTTGTTTCTAAGCGTTGTATCGATATCGATGGATTGGGTGAAAAAATTGTCGAACAATTAATAACGTCGGGTTTAGTCAAGACTCCTGCGGATTTATTTGATTTAACGACAGGCGATTTTTTAAAGCTTGATGGGTTCAAAGAATTGTCGGCAAATAACCTAGTTTCAGCGATATCAGTGCGGAAAAATGTAGATTTAGATAGGGTTATCATTAGCCTAGGTATTCCTGAAGTCGGAGAATCGACCTCAAAAGCTATAGCTAAAGATATTGGGAGTCTACAGCGCTTAGCTAAGTGTCCGCGTGAAGCATTGATTTTGATTGACGACGTTGGTGCTGAAGTAGCTGGGGAAATTTACAACTATTTCACCAGTTCAAGCCGTCAGCAGTTTTTAACTCAGTTGTCCGATAAGCTTGAAATTTCGGGCGAAACTGAATTTGTTTCCGCCGATTTAAAAAGAAAATCGACCCTATTTCACTACTTCAACCAGTTGGGCATACCGAAAGTAGGCAAGGTGAATGCTAAAAAATTGTCCGATAGTTTCAAGTCTTTAGTGAGATTTTCTAGTGCTGAGTACATGGATTTTGTGTCTCTCGGCTTCAATTCGACGTTGGTGAGTGCTTTAAGAAACTATTTGAATGATTCCACAAAGCTGGAGTTGAGCAATCTAGAGTACTCATTAAGAGAGGTTGGATTGCATTGGGAGCAAGATGTTCCTATGGATATTTTTGAGCATGATGAGCCGAAAAAATTCGAAGGAAAGACTGTAGTTCTTACTGGTACCTTCAATTATATGAAACGCAATGATATCAAAGCATTGCTAGAAGATATGGGAGCAAAAGTATCGGGCTCAATTTCGAAAAATACATACGTTCTCATTGCTGGAGAAAAAGCTGGTAGCAAGCTAGCAAAGGCAAATGACCTTAAAGTAGTGATTTGGGATGAAGAACGACTCTGGAAAGAGTTAGGTGAAAACCAATAGTACTTGTTTTAACTGGGAACAAGTGTGACATGAGACAAGAGAGACCTCAGTCGGAGGTCTCGTTGCTAAAAATAGTCTTTGATGTCATAAAAGTCACAAGGCCACTACTTTAACTCCTAAACAATGGGCTTTTTTCATTTTGCTTGTGATTTCGTACTTGCCTGTATTCCCCATAAACAATAAAGAAGTCTGTTTAGTTATGGTGCCTGTCACTTGAGCTCCTTTTGTTTCTAGTCTGAAGGATCCCCTCATAATTCGCCCAACCCTGATGAATGCGTCAGCTTCTGGTATTCGAGCATAGCCCATTGATATTGCTTTTCATTGATGCAATATCGCCGATGATTTCTCACCTCGCGGCCCAGACGAGGAATGGAAAGAACACGCCGATGCTTAATAGTATTTGCTTGAAAGTCGTATTGCCATTTGGCTTTTGTCGCAATGAGGCCGTTCCACCACATGAGTATCTCTGCCAACAGCGCAATCAATAGCAAGATGTTGAGGCGCTTAATACAACGCGTTCGGTTGTGTCTCAGAGCCAGTCCATATGCG
>NZ_FUXU01000153.1 GCF_900167155.1 Enterovibrio nigricans DSM 22720
GCATCATCAACACACACGGTTATCCGCTCTGAATGGAAATAACCGGCACGGCGAAGGTAGATCATCACCTTGCCAAAGGCTTTCGGTGAGACATACTCACCCCAGCGAAGCACATAATCCTCTTGTAGCTGATCGTAGCTAATGGGCATTAAACCCGCTTCTGTGGCCAGACCTATACGACCACCAATCAAATCGGTGTTCGGCAGAATACAGGCCAAGACCTTGACTATCAGAGTGCGACACTGGATATTACGAACCGCCTCGCCTCCCCAGGCGAAAAGGGCAGGAAAACGCTGTGGATTTTCAATGAACTCCTCACAGCCTTTCAGGATAAACGCGTATTCATGGGGAAGATTAACGATGTCGCCGTTTCGCAATAACCGACGGCTACGGAATCCGATGCTGAAATCTGGATCGTTTTGGTGCTTGAGTGCGAGTGCTTCTTGATGCAGAGCGACAAGTTCAAGCTTACGCGCTTTGCGTCTCGCTCGATAAGCTTTGTCGTACTCGGCTTTGGTCGGTGTAAGGGAGTTATCAGTCGTTAACATGCGACTCACCCTCTAAGCCATTACCCAAACGATCCTCGATGAGAGATGCGTTATCTGATGGGGTAAATGTCTGAGTGTTGAGTCTGATTGATGCCTGCCCTCGGCAAGCTTGAAACATGCAGTTCATAGTAGGATTCCACAAGATTTTTAGGGTCGTTTGGGTTGAGAGTCCAAACAATAGAGTATCCAATATACAGAAGATCTCTTAAAGATCAAGTTCCTGAATTTCAGGCACAAAAAAACCGTCTACTTACGGGAAGACGGCTTCTTGCGAATGCTATGTAGTCAGGGTCTCACCCCCAACACATTCTAACTACTGAAAAATACACTACATAGAAAACTATGTAGTAGCGTGCTATGTAATGCACTTTAAATTCAACAACTGATCGTATCATAGCAGCAAAATTAAGGGCTTTGCAACATCTATAATGTATTTATCAAAATTAAGATATCGTGATTCTTATCATGTTTTTAGCTAGCTCGCTGTTACACTATCTGTTATGCGAATATGCTCATAAGAAACTACGGTTGGTAAGCCACCTACTGACTCAATCTGATAGGTCGTCATTCCTGAATCCGCAGTACGCATAATTTCTTCACTTTCATGATTAAACCCATATGATGAAGATAAACGAATAAATTGCTGAATAAACCCCTCATTTTTACTAAGTGCGTCATGAGCATGTCCGCTTATAACCATATGCCTACGTTTAATAATTTTTTCAATTTGTTTTTCATTCTCAAGTCCAATTTTATGAAACCATTTACCACCAACCTTTATTAAAGGATGGTGACTTACTATTATCATTTCATTTTTTCTTGATGCTTTTTTAAGTCTATATAATTCTTTTTTCGTTATCCTTCCCGCACCAAGATCAAGTGTTCCTCCTAGAGGCTTTTGGCTAGTGTCTAAGAACAAGAATCTTACTCCATCGATCAATGCCTCATTTGCTATTTTAATTTTGGTTCCATAAAAGCAAGATTTCATTATTTTTACATCATCATGATTACCTGCAACTGCGTAACATGATTTTATATTTGAGTGTTTTCCAATATACTCAGCGACTCTTTCATAAGCTAAACGCTCACTACAATTTGCGATATCTCCGGTCAAAAAAACTACTTTATTTTCAACGCATTCATTATCTATATAAGATAACAAATATTTCAAGGCTATATCTTTTTCATTTGGTTTTTTATCAAGATGGCAATCAGTTATTTGAAATATCTTTATCACAATACCCCCTTAGTTTTTTTATCGCATACAAAGTAGGAAAGAAGAGTATAATTTGGCTTGCAATTCTTTTGATTCCAGCCAAAATTAAAATACTAACAAGAACATCAAAATTTAAAGAGCCTAAAAATGCAATAGTTAAAAATATTGTAACATCTAAAGTTGAAGATATAAGTATTGCAACAAATAATCTAATATCAATTCTTATGTGTTCTAATTTTGAAAAAATAATTCCAAAAATATAAAAAGAAAACAAGTAGGCCAAAGAAGATGCGACAAATATCCTCATTTGATTCAAATCAAAAATGCTTTCAAATGCTACCTGAATTTCATTTTGTGAATTTATTCCATTTAATTTCATGGAGATAAACATTAGTATTGTGAAAATAAAATATGCAAAATACGACAAAAGAATAGAAAAAACATAATGATATTTATTTCTTAATGCTATAATTATTGAGCAAAAAACATAAACAAAAGGGTAACTAAAAAAACCAGCAGTGAGGCGATACCCATAAATTTCTATCACTTTAATAGCTGACAAATTTGATACAATAAGTGTCACAGACAATAATAACGTTAAAACAATATATATTTTCTCTATATTTTTCATATTACACCTATTAATTTAGATATGGTAATAATATCTTTATTTGTCATTCCTATTTTTTTTACTTTATGACAATCATGAATATCTTCAAATTTAATTACCACTTCTAAATTTTTCAAGTTAATTAAAATGGTTTTATTCCTGAAATTAATCTCTTTGATATAATCATTATTTAATACATGTTTCTCTGCTTTACAAATAAAGCTATTAATATTGTCTTTGTCTATTTTTATTCGTTCTAAATCATTATCGTTTATCTCGGAAAAATAACCAACCACTCCATCGACTTTAAATAGATTGAAATCTTCTTTTGAAAAATTAAATAATTTCATACCCTTATCCTAGTTAGCTTTTGAAGCACCTTATAATCATGCATGTCAAAAATGACATCTTTATCTAACTCCATAAGATAAAATTTTTAATTAATAGAAACGGCTCTCTTTATTGAAAATCCATTTGTTTTATTACTTTTCACGAAAACATAACTGTTGTCACTTAAATTACCATCATAACAATTAAAAACCAAATCAGCGTCTTCTGGTAAAAATTTTATTGCTGAATTATTTCTTATAACCAGAGAAATATTATAAAGTTCGTCAATGGTTTTCAAGGCATCTTCGTAACTTTCTCCTCTAGAATTTAAATATACAAGCTTTCTTTCTTTATAAATCAAATCATCAACGGTTATATTAAAATAATCACATATTTTCTTTATCGTATCAATTTTAGGATTGTTGTTTTTACCACTAATCAATGAATATAAGGTTTGATAGTTAACCCCCATCTTATATGCAAGATCTTTTATATTTTCTATATTGTGTTTTTTTAACAAACTTCCCAAACGCTCTTCCATAGCATGACTCAACTCACAACAAATTCGATTTATCTAAATAAATGCTGATTTATTTAGATAAATCGAATACATTCCAATCACTCATCATTGTTACTGATTTATGATCCAACTTGATTAAACCACATCAAAGCAGAAACAATGACATCGGTAAACATTCTACCACTATTCCTAACCGTAGGCTGCGGGATATGAGGAGTGTAAATGGTCGACGAGGGGCGGAGTAGGCGCGCGGGAACGACCTTAAATAGTAACCCCAAACAAGTACGAGCGCTGCTTTGAAAAGTAAGCAGGACAAGCGCAGACCGCTGCTGCCAGGCACGGGAATATGTCTTCCATGAGCTTATCGCCAAGGACTCAAAAGCCATAATGGCGACACGAACAGGCTTTGTTGCTTAAATCGATGGAACTAAATCTAGAAGCTACGATCTGATCGGCTACACCCATCAATCGTCGTAGTCTCATGTCTAAACCTCGTGACAAAACAACTAACTGGAAGCAGTACAACAAAGCCTTAATCAACCGTGGTTCTCTGACCTTTTGGATTGATGAGGAAACGATAGCTGAGTGGAAACAAAACAAACAAGGCAAGCGTGGTAGACCTCGCCGATTCAGCGACTTAGCCATTACTACGGGGTTGTTGCAAAAAATTCAATCGGGCGGATTTCACCCCGCCGCTTCCTGAAATTACGTGTAAATTACCTCGACATTAAAGAGTCGATTCATGAAGGCGGATCTCTCCCGCACAAGCACTTTACGCTCATCCTGACGTAACCAAAAATCAAACTGGCCTTTATTCAACATCCGTAGAGATTCGAATCCCTGAAGGGTTGACCAGGCACGCTTTCGTTTTTTAAAACCGCCGGTGCCTGCAAGGAGTTTCTTGATGGGGGCATGATCGGATTCAATACCATTGTTGAGGTATTTCACCTGCCGTTGCTCAACATCCGCTCGAAGTCGTCCTTCCTTCTTCAGTCGGGC
>NZ_FUXU01000083.1:0-489 GCF_900167155.1 Enterovibrio nigricans DSM 22720
ATTTCCGCGTTGCTTTCGCAACCATCAAAACGTCTTGTTGACTTGCTTCTCTCGTTAAAGCGCGCTTACTAAGAAGTGGCTTTTTCGTTGAAGCGGGCGGCCATTTTACTGATTCGTTTCAACGCGTCAAGCGTTTATTTTCATTCAGTTTTGAAGCCTGTTCGCCGTACCGATTTCGTGGGCGTTTCCTTGTTGGAAGCCGCTCTCCGTGTCGGTGAAGCGGCATTATAGGGAGCGATGAAAAGTTGGCAAGGGCTTTTTTAAGGTTTTTTAGAAAAATGGTGCCATTTGCACACAATCCGCGCGAAAGCCTTATTTTCCCACATCTTGACCACACAATGCCCACAAGTGGCTGTGGATAACTTGCTTATATTGATGTTTAGCCACCTACCAAATGTAGTCCAAGGCTTCCATACCGATATCAAAATCAAATTAAGGTTCCCCCATACGCTTACGGAGGTAGAAGTAGAAGTAGAAGTAGAAGTAGAA
>NZ_FUXU01000083.1:604-16284 GCF_900167155.1 Enterovibrio nigricans DSM 22720
TAGAAGTAGAAGTAGAAGTAGAAGTAGAAGTAGAAGTAGAAGTAGAAGTAGAAGTAGAAGTAGAAGTAGAAGTAGAAAGGTTGTTCTGTAGCGATGTCAACGTCAAGTGCTATTGAGAAAGAATCTGGAAAAAGCCACTTTATGAAAAGGTAGATAAATAAAAAGCCAGGCAAAAGCCTGGCTTCTTATTCGAACGGACCGAGAGATTACTCAGCTGCTTCTTCTGCAGCTGTCTCTGGACGATCTACCAACTCGATGTAAGCCATAGGGGCTTTATCGCCGGCGCGAACACCGCATTTTAGAATGCGAATGTAACCGCCTGCACGAGAGGCAAAACGTGGACCCAGTTCGTTGAACAGCTTCGCTACAACTTCGTCGTTACGAGTGCGTGCGAACGCAAGACGACGGTTAGCAACACTGTCGTTCTTTGCTAGTGTAATCAATGGCTCAATTACGCGGCGCAGCTCTTTTGCTTTAGGCAAAGTTGTTTTGATAACTTCGTGAGTTACCAGAGAGCTAGCCATGTTGCTGAACATCGCTTTGCGATGACTGCTGTTGCGATTGAGTTGACGACCACTCTTACGATGGCGCATGACCTAATCCTTCTAACTAAGTAATCAGAATCTGATTAATCTTCAGCGATTGATGCTGGCGGCCAGTTTTCCAGGCGCATACCCAGAGACAAACCACGTGAAGCCAACACGTCTTTAATTTCAGTCAAAGACTTTTTACCAAGGTTAGGCGTCTTAAGAAGCTCAACCTCGGTGCGCTGTACCAGATCACCGATGTAGTGGATCGCTTCTGCTTTCAAACAGTTAGCAGAGCGAACAGTTAGTTCAAGATCGTCTACAGGACGCAGTAGGATCGGATCGAACTCTGGCTTCTCTTCTTTCTCTTCAGGAACTCGTACATCACGTAGATCTACGAATGCATCCAGTTGCTCAGCAAGAATAGTTGCTGCGCGACGGATCGCTTCCTCAGGATCAAGCGTACCGTTGGTTTCCATATCGATAACCAGCTTGTCTAGATCCGTACGCTGTTCAACACGTGCTGCTTCTACATTGTAGGCAATACGGTCTACTGGGCTGAACGTTGCATCGACAAGCAGACGGCCGATAGGACGCTCGTCTTCTTCAGTATGAATACGTGCTGACGCTGGTACGTAGCCGCGACCACGCTCTACCTTGATTCGCATGCTGATTTCAGCGTTAGAATCAGTCAGATGGCAGATTACGTGCTCTGGGTTCGCAATCTCAACACCACCATCATGGGTGATGTCGCCTGCAACAACAGGGCCTGCACCAGACTTATTCAGAGTAAGGATTACTTCATCTTTACCCTCAACCTTAACGGCCAGGCCTTTAAGGTTAAGCAGGATTTCCAGGATATCTTCCTGTACACCCTCTTTGGTGCTGTACTCGTGCAACACGCCATCAATCTCTACTTCAGTCACCGCGCAACCAGGCATAGACGACAGTAGGATGCGACGTAGAGCATTACCTAGGGTGTGACCAAAGCCACGCTCTAGCGGCTCAAGAGTTACTTTTGCGTGCGTCGAGCTTACTTGTTCGATGTCAACTAGACGCGGCTTAAGAAATTCTGTTACAGAACCCTGCATTGTGTCCTCTCTTTAGTTTAGCCTTACTTAGAGTAAAGCTCGACGATCAGGTGTTCGTTGATGTCAGCAGACAAATCTGAACGCTCTGGTAGACGCTTGAAAGTGCCTTCCATTTTGTTGCTGTCTACTTCGATCCAAGTTGGTAGCTCGCGTTGACCAGCAATTTCAAGTGCTGCTTTGATACGAGCTTGGTTCTTAGCTTTCTCACGAATGCTAACAACATCGTTGGCAGTTACGTTGAAAGAAGGAACGTTAACCACTTTGCCGTTAACCAGGATCGCTTTGTGGCTTACCAGCTGACGTGCTTCTGCGCGAGTTGCGCCAAAGCCCATGCGGTAAACTACGTTATCCAGACGACCTTCAAGAAGTTGCAGCAGGTTTTCACCTGTGTTGCCTTTCAGGCGTGCAGCATCTTTATAGTAGTTACGGAATTGTTTTTCCAGAACGCCGTACATACGACGAACTTTTTGCTTCTCACGAAGCTGAACGCCGTATTCAGACAGACGGCCACGACGAGCGCCGTGAACACCTGGGGCGTTATCAATTTTACACTTGGTATCAATCGCGCGTACGCCTGACTTCAGGAACAAGTCAGTACCTTCGCGACGGCTAAGCTTCAGCTTAGGACCCAAATATCTTGCCATGATCTTTCTCCAGAATTCTAAGAAACAGCGTTATACGCGACGTTTCTTAGGTGGACGACAACCGTTATGTGGGATTGGAGTCGCATCAACAATGTTGGTGATACGGAAACCAGCCGCGTTCAGAGCGCGAATCGTTGATTCACGGCCTGGACCAGGACCCTTAACCATAACTTCCAGGTTCTTCAGGCCATATTCTTTAGCCATTTCACCACAACGCTCAGCAGCAACCTGTGCAGCGAACGGAGTGGATTTACGAGAACCACGGAAACCAGAACCACCTGCAGTAGCCCATGCTAGAGCATTACCTTGACGGTCAGTAATGGTTACGATTGTGTTGTTGAAAGACGCATGGATATGCGCTACGCCATCAGCAACTTGCTTGCGTACGCGTTTACGTGCGCGATTTGGTTGTTTAGCCATAGTACCCTACCCCGATTATTTCTTGATCGGTTTGCGCGGACCCTTACGGGTACGAGCGTTGGTCTTCGTACGCTGGCCACGTAGTGGCAAGCTGCGACGATGACGCAAACCGCGGTAACAGCCAAGGTCCATAAGACGCTTGATGTTCATTGAAACTTCACGACGTAGATCACCTTCTACAGTGTACTTGGCTACGCCATCACGCAGTAGATCGATCTGCTCTTCAGTTAGTTCACTGATCTTAATGCTTTCAGCAATACCAGTCTCAGCTAGGATAGCTTTTGAACGGGTTTTACCGATACCGTAGATCGCAGTAAGTGCGATTACAGCATGCTTCTGATCAGGAATGTTAATGCCTGCAATACGGGCCACTATTCACTCCTAGTACTTTTTCAAGAAGAACCGCTGCAGAGCCCGTTCAGGATACGCAGCGGCTATACCACTTCTTTTGCACACACAAAAGGTGGGCTGGCTAATGTAGCCAGCCTGCCTAAATTTTGCAAGAAAAATATTCTGCTATTAGCCTTGGCGCTGCTTGTGCTTTGGCTCACTGCAGATCACGCGAACGACACCGTTGCGCTTGATCACTTTACAGTTACGGCAGATTTTCTTAACGGAAGCACGAACTTTCATTGCTAAACTCCGTAAATGTCAATCTGTTAGCGGCCGTAGCCTTTCAGATTGGCTTTCTTCAACACGGACTCATATTGTTGAGACATCAGATGTGTCTGAACTTGAGCCATAAAGTCCATGATTACTACAACTACGATTAGTAGGGAGGTTCCGCCGAAATAAAAGCGTACATTCCAAGCAATCATCATGAACTCGGGGATCAGACAGATAAAGGTGATATATAACGCACCCGCAAGGGTTAGTCGAGTCATTACTTTATCTATGTACTTTGCAGTCTGCTCGCCCGGGCGAATACCAGGTACGAATGCACCAGACTTCTTCAGATTGTCTGCTGTCTCACGCGGGTTGAAAACCAACGCCGTGTAGAAGAAACAGAAAAAGATAATCGCTGCTGCATAAAGGATTACATACAGCGGTTGACCTGGGCTCAGTGCCAAAGACACGTCAGCAAGCCACCCAAACTGTTCACTCTGTCCAAACCATTGGGCCAAAGTGCCTGGGAACAGGATAATACTTGATGCAAAAATCGCTGGAATCACGCCTGCCATGTTTAATTTCAATGGCAAGTGAGTGCTTTGTGCAGCGAAGACGCGACGGCCTTGCTGACGCTTCGCGTAGTTAACGACGATACGACGTTGACCACGTTCAACAAACACTACAAACGCAATTACAGCAAAAGCAATTACCGCAATCAACAGAAGAAGAAGCACGTGCAATTCACCTTGACGCGCTTGCTCGGCTGTTTGTCCGATAGCGGATGGTAATCCTGCAACGATACCAGCAAAAATAATGATGGAGATACCGTTACCGATTCCACGCTCAGTGATTTGCTCACCTAACCACATCAAGAACATGGTACCAGTGACCAAGCTCACGACAGCGGTAAAGTAGAACCCAAAGCCAGGGTTAACCACAAGGCCTTGGATCATACTTGGCAGGCCCGTCGCGATACCAATCGCTTGGAACGTTGCCAATACCAGCGTACCGTAGCGGGTGTACTGACTAATCTTACGACGGCCAGACTCCCCCTCCTTTTTCAACTCAGCCAAGGCTGGATGAACTACCGTAAGCAACTGAACAATAATCGATGCCGAAATATACGGCATGATACCCAGTGCTAGGATAGAAGCACGCTCAAGAGCACCACCAGAGAACATGTTAAACAGTTCAATGATGGTCCCTTGTTGCTGTTCGAACAGATCGGCAAGTACAGCAGCGTCAATACCAGGAATCGGCACAAAAGAACCGGCACGGAATACTAATAACGCACCTACCACAAAGAGTAGACGGCTTTTCAGCTCCGCAAGTCCACCTTTTGCACTTTTAAAATTTTGTCCTGGTTGTTTTGCCATCTGTACCTCGTCCTCGAGCTAATTATTCCTCGATTTTACCGCCTGCAGCTTCGATTGCAGCTTGAGCACCTTTAGTAACGCGAAGACCCTTCACAGTCACTGAGCGCGCAATCTCACCAGACAGTACGATTTTCGCCGTACGGATGTCTTTAGTGATGACATTTGCTGCTTTCAGTGTCTCAAGGCTTACTACGTCACCTTCAACTTTCGCCAGTTCGCTCAGGCGAACTTCAGCTGCAGTCAGGCTCTTACGAGAAGTAAAACCAAATTTTGGCAGACGTTGTTTCAAAGGCATTTGACCGCCTTCGAAACCTGGGCGTACAGAACCACCTGAACGTGATTTCTGACCTTTGTGACCACGGCCACCAGTTTTGCCCAGGCCTGAACCGATACCACGACCCAAGCGCTTCTTAGAAGGCTTAGAACCCGCAGCCGGAGATAGAGTATTCAGACGCATTGTGATTACTCCTCCACTTTAACCATGTAGTAAACTTGATTGATCATGCCGCGTACGCAAGCAGTATCTTCAAGCTCAACAGTGTGGTTGATGCGACGTAGGCCCAAGCCACGCAGTGTAGCTTTATGTTTCGGCAAACGACCGATTGAGCTACGTGTCTGAGTTACTTTGATAGTTTTAGCCATGTCGAATTACCCCAGAATTTCGTTTACTGGCATGCCACGCTTAGCAGCAACCATTTCTGGAGACTTCATACCACCCAAACCATCAATCGTTGCACGAACGATGTTGATTGGGTTAGTAGAACCGTATGCTTTCGCCAGAACGTTGCGAACACCCGCAACTTCTAGAACCGCACGCATCGCACCACCGGCGATGATACCCGTACCTTCTGAAGCAGGTTGCATGTACACTTTAGAACCAGTGTGGCGACCTTTAACAGCGTGGTGCAGAGTACCGTCGTTCAGCGCGATAGTAACCATGTTACGACGCGCTTTTTCCATTGATTTTTGGATAGCAGCAGGTACTTCACGGGCTTTACCGTAACCGAAACCTACGCGACCATTGCCATCACCAACTACAGTAAGAGCGGTGAAGCTGAAGATGCGACCACCTTTAACCGTTTTAGAAACACGGTTAACTGCGATCAGCTTCTCTTGCAAATCACTTTGTTGTTTTTCGTTAGCCATCTTTCCGCCTACCTTAGAATTTCAGACCAGCTTCACGAGCAGCATCTGCTAGTGCAGCCACACGGCCGTGGTATTGGAAACCGGAGCGGTCAAAAGCAACAGTTACGATGCCTTTTTCCAGCGCACGCTCAGCAATAGCTTTACCTACAACTGCAGCAGCGTCTTTATTACCGGTGCCTTTTACTTGCTCACGGATCGCTTTTTCTACGGTAGAAGCAGCTGCGATAACTTCGGAGCCATTAGCTGCGATAACCTGTGCGTACACGTGACGTGGAGAGCGGTGTATCACTAGGCGAGTCGCACCCAGTTCAGCAATCTTGCGACGCGCTCGGGTCGCACGACGGATACGAGCAATTTTCTTATCCATAGTGTTACCTTACTTCTTCTTAGCTTCTTTAGTACGCACGACTTCGTCAGAGTAACGAATACCTTTGCCTTTGTAAGGCTCAGGTTGACGGTATGCGCGGATGTCAGCAGCTACTTGGCCAATCTGTTGCTTGTCTGTACCAGTCAGAACAATCTCAGTTTGGCTTGGGCATTCTGCTTTGATGCCTGCAGGCAGATCGTGCTCAACAGGGTGAGAGAAGCCCAGAGTCAGAGCTACTGCATTACCCTTGATTGCCGCACGGTAACCAACACCTTTCAGGATCAGTTTCTTGGTAAAGCCTTCAGTAACACCAACAACCATGTTGTTTACTAGTGCACGTGCAGTACCCGCTTGAGCGTTAGCTTTAACGATACCTTCACGTGGCGTAAACGTCACAGCGTTGTCTTCTAGGCTTAGTTCCACTGCGTTATTGATAACACGAGACAATTCGCCCTTGCTACCTTTAACAGTGATTTCCTGACCGTTCAGTTTCACCTCTACGCCGGCAGGAATTACTACGGGTGCTTTTGCAACACGAGACATTTCCTACTCCTTACGCTACGTAGCAGATGATTTCGCCGCCCAGGCCCGCTTTGCGAGCTGCACGGTCGGTCATCAAACCTTTAGACGTTGATACTACAGCAATACCCAGACCACCCATTACAGAAGGCAGTGCATCTTTTTTCTTATAGATGCGCAGACCTGGACGGCTTACACGTTGGATTTGCTCGATAACTGGGTTGGCTTCGAAGTACTTTAGAGTAACTTCAAGCTCTGGCTTAACTTCGCCAGAAACAGCGTAGTCAGCCACATAACCTTCAGCTTTAAGTAGCTCAGCAATTGCCACTTTCAGCTTTGACGAAGGCATCTTAACAGCAACTTTAGTTGCTGCCTGACCGTTGCGGATGCGGGTCAGCATATCCGAGATCGGATCTTGCATGCTCATAAGTCTTTACTCCCGTGATTCAATTACCAGCTCGCCTTACGCAGACCCGGAATCTCGCCTTTCATGCAAGCTTCACGAACCTTGATTCGGCTAAGGCCGAATTTGCGTAGGTAGCCATGTGGACGACCAGTCTGGTTACAGCGGTTACGCTGACGAGACTTGGCAGAATCACGCGGTAGAGATTGAAGCTTTAGGACTGCATCCCAACGCTCTTCTTCAGACGCGTTAACGTTTTTGATGATAGCTTTAAATGCAGCGCGCTTCTCAGCGAACTTTGCTACCAGCTTCGCGCGTTTTACTTCGCGCGCTTTCATTGATTGCTTAGCCATTACAGTAACCCTTCACCTTACTTACGGAATGGGAAGTTAAAGGCAGCCAGCAGAGCTTGACCTTCCTCATCAGTCGCCGCGGTAGTCGTGATAGTAATATCAAGACCACGGATACGATCTACTTTGTCGTAGTCGATCTCTGGGAAGATGATTTGCTCACGAACGCCCATGCTATAGTTACCGCGGCCGTCGAAAGATTTCGAGCTAACGCCACGGAAGTCACGCACACGTGGAAGAGCGATAGAAATCAAACGCTCCATAAAATCCCACATACGCTCGCCACGCAGGGTTACTTTACAGCCAATTGGGTAGCCCTCACGGATCTTGAAGCCAGCAACAGATTTACGTGCTTTAGTGATCAGCGGCTTTTGACCTGTAATTGTAGCCAGGTCAGATGCTGCGTTCTCAAGCAGTTTCTTGTCGTTGATTGCTTCGCCCACACCCATGTTCAGGGTGATCTTTTCGATCCTTGGGACTTGCATGATACTCTTGTATTCGAACTTTTCAGCAAGCTCTTTTACAACAGTCTCTTTGTAGTAATCATGCAGTTTCGCCATAGTGTACTACTCCAGAATTACTTAAATAGTTTCGCCATTCGATTTGAAGAAACGGATTTTTTTGCCGTCTTCGAATCGGAAGCCTACACGGTCCGCTTTACCAGTTGCCGCGTTGTAGATAGCCACGTTAGAAACGTCCATTGCAGCTTCTTTTTCTACGATGCCGCCTTGGATGCCCATAGCCGGTACCGGCTTCTGGTGTTTCTTAACTAGGTTGATACCTTCAACGATAACTTTACCAGTTGTCAGAACCTTAGTTACTTTACCTTTCTTGCCTTTGTCTTTACCGACAAGAACGATAACCTCGTCATTACGACGGATTTTAGCTGCCATATTAACCGCTCCTTACAGAACTTCTGGCGCCAGAGACACAATCTTCATGAACTTATCGCCACGAAGCTCACGTGTCACAGGGCCAAAGATACGAGTACCGATTGGCTGCTCAGTAGTGTTGTTCAACAGTACGCAAGCATTACGGTCGAAGCGAATGACAGAGCCGTCTGGACGACGAACGCCTTTACGGGTGCGAACTACAACCGCCTTCAGGACATCACCTTTTTTAACTTTACCGCGTGGAATTGCATCTTTAACGGTAACTTTGATGACATCGCCGATGTGGGCGTAGCGACGGTGGGAACCACCCAGCACCTTAATACACATTACACTGCGAGCGCCGGAGTTATCGGCTGCATCCAGCATACTTTGCATTTGGATCATTGTTAGTGCTCCGCTGTTATTACATCTAGACCCATCTCGGGTCGGGCTGCCTCATTACAAGGGCGGCGAATAATAACACTATTTTTTGAAGATGGATAGATAAAAAATAAACGGCTCCAAATCAGGAGCCGTTGGATTTTTTACCGTTGGAAAGCAAACCTTACAGGCGTGCTTTCTCAACTACGCGTACCAGAGTCCAAGACTTAGTCTTAGACAGTGGACGACACTCACGAATCTCAACGGTATCGCCTTGAGCGCATTCGTTGTTTTCGTCGTGTGCATGCAGCTTAGTTGTGCGCTTGATGAACTTACCGTAGATTGGGTGTTTCACCTGACGCTCAATAGCAACAACGATAGACTTATCGCCTTTGTCGCTAACTACACGGCCTTGTTGAGTACGGATTTTGTCGCTCATTATGCGTTGCCCTTCTGGTTCAGAACGGTTTTAACACGTGCGATATCGCGACGAACAGTCTTCAGAGTGTGAGTTTGCTGAAGTTGGCCAGTAGCCGCTTGCATGCGCAGGTTGAATTGCTCACGCAGCAGACCCAGCAGTTCTTCGTTCAGCTGCTCTACGCTCTTTTCGCGAAGTTCTTGTGCTTTCATCACATCACCGCCTTAGTTACGAAAGTGGTTTTGATTGGTAGCTTACGTGCAGCAAGATCAAATGCTTCACGAGCTAGACTTTCAGAAACACCATCCATCTCGTACAGGACTTTACCTGGTTGGATTTGTGCTACCCAGTAGCTTACAGAACCCTTACCTTTACCCTGACGAACTTCCAGAGGTTTAGTCGTGATTGGTTTGTCTGGGAACACACGGATCCAGATTTGACCCTGACGCTTAATGTGACGAGTCATTGCACGACGTGCCGCTTCGATCTGACGCGCAGTGATACGACCACGACCAACAGCTTTAAGGCCGAAGGTACCGAAGCTTACGTCAGTACCTGCAGCAAGACCGCGGTTACGGCCTTTAAAGGCCTTGCGGAACTTAGTACGTTTTGGTTGAAGCATCGATAGACTCCTTACTTACGGCCTTTACGCTGCTTCTTAGGCTTCTCAGCCTGTGGCTCTGCTACTGGCATGCCGCCCAGAACTTCACCTTTGAAGATCCAAACTTTAATACCAATTACACCGTAAGTGGTGTGAGCCGAAGAAGTTGCGTAATCAATGTCAGCGCGAAGTGTGTGCAATGGCACACGACCTTCACGGTACCACTCGGTACGAGCGATTTCAGCACCGCCAAGACGGCCGCTTACTTCCACTTTGATACCCTTAGCACCCAGACGCATTGCGTTCTGAACCGCGCGCTTCATAGCACGACGGAACATAACACGACGCTCTAGCTGAGACGCGATGCTATCACCAACCAGTTGTGCGTCAAGCTCAGGCTTGCGTACTTCTGAGATGTTGATTTGAGCAGGAACACCTGCCAACTGAGCAACGCGAGCGCGCAGTTTTTCTACGTCTTCGCCTTTCTTACCGATAACAACGCCTGGACGAGCTGTGTGAATAGTCACACGGATGCTCTTCGCAGGACGCTCGATAACGATGCGAGATACAGATGCTTTAGACAGTTCCTTGATCAGGAACTGACGTACCTTAAAGTCGCCGTCTAGGTTGTCAGCGAAATCTTGGCTGTTAGCAAACCAAGTGGAATTCCAAGGCTTACAGATGCCAAGACGAATACCATTAGGATGTACTTTTTGACCCATTGCTTTCTCTCCTCGTCTCTTAGCGGTCTGCTACAACAACAGTGATGTGGCTAGAACGCTTCAAGATGCGATCGGCACGGCCTTTTGCACGAGGCATGATGCGCTTCATGACTGGGCCTTCGTCAACGAAGATTTTCGCTACAGACAACTCATCGATGTCTGCGCCTTCGTTATGCTCGGCGTTTGCAATAGCAGACTCCAGGACTTTTTTGATCAGATCAGCAGCTTTTTTGTCGCTGAACGTCAGAATTTCCAGAGCTTGTGCAACGTTTTTACCGCGCACTTGGTCTGCAACCAAACGTGCTTTCTGAGGCGAGATACGAGCAAAGCGATGTTTAGCAATAGCTTCCATTTCTTAACCCCTTAACGCTTCTTAGCTTTCTTATCAGCAGCGTGGCCGCGATAAGTACGTGTTGGTGCAAATTCGCCCAGCTTGTGACCGATCATTTCATCAGTGATGAAAACAGGTACATGCTGACGACCATTATGGACAGCGATGGTCAAACCGATCATCTGAGGGATGATCATTGAACGACGGGACCAAGTCTTAACAGGCTTTTTGTCACCGCTTTCCAACGCTTTCTCTACCTTCTTCAGCAAGTGCAGGTCAATAAATGGACCTTTCTTGAGAGAACGTGGCATGGCGTATCCTCTTTAAAATTACTTGTTACGACGACGTACGATGTACTTGTCGGTACGTTTGTTCTTACGGGTTTTGAAGCCCTTAGTTGGCATACCCCAAGGTGATACTGGGTGACGACCGCCAGATGTGCGACCTTCACCACCACCGTGTGGGTGATCCACTGGGTTCATTGCTACACCACGTACGGTAGGACGAACGCCCTTCCAACGAGTTGCACCAGCTTTACCCAGTTCACGCAGCATGTGTTCTGCGTTACCAACTTCACCGATGGTCGCACGACCTTCAGAAAGAACCTTACGCATTTCGCCAGAACGTAGACGGATGGTCACGTATGCGCCATCGCGTGCAACGATTTGTGCGTATGCACCAGCTGAACGAGCCAGCTGTGCACCTTTACCAGGCTTCAGTTCAACACAGTGAACAGTAGAACCTACTGGGATGTTGCGCATTGGCAGGGTGTTACCCGCTTTGATCGCAGTATCTGCGCCAGATTGAATCTGGTCACCAGCTTTCATGCCTTTAGGTGCAATGATGTAACGACGCTCACCGTCTGCGTACAGTACTAGTGCAATGTTCGCGCTACGGTTTGGATCGTATTCTAGACGCTCAACTTTCGCTGGGATGCCGTCTTTAGTACGTTTGAAGTCAATCAAACGGTAGTGTTGCTTATGACCACCACCGATGTGACGTACTGTGATACGACCGTTGTTGTTACGACCACCAGACTTAGAGTTTTTCTCTAGTAGTGGCGCGTAAGGCTTACCTTTGTACAGGTCAGCGTTAACAACTTTAACGACGTGACGACGACCCGGTGAAGTAGGCTTACATTTAACAATTGCCATTTTTTATACTCCTCCGTCTTACTCAGCGCCGCCAGCGAAGTCGATGTCTTGACCTTCTTTCAAGATTACATACGCTTTCTTCACGTCTGAACGACGGCCTTGGCGCATACCTTGACGTTTGGTCTTACCCTTAACGATAAGGGTATTTACAGACTTAACTTCAACTTCGAACAGTTTCTCAACTGCTGCTTTGATCTCTTTCTTAGTTGCAGTCATCGCTACTTTGAAAACGATAGTGTTACCGTTTTCAGCAGCCATGGTTGCTTTTTCAGAGATGTGCGGAGCACGCAGAACTTTAAGAATACGCTCTTCAGTGATCATCCCAGCATCTCCTCAACTTGTTTAACTGCAGCTGCAGTCATAACGATTTTGTCGAAAGCGATCAGGCTAACTGGGTCGATGCCTGCTGCGTCACGAACGTCAACCTTGTACAGGTTGCGTGCCGCAAGGAACAGATTCTCATCAACTTCTGCAGTTACGATCAGAGCTTCTGTCAGCTCAAGCTCTTTCAGCTTGGCGATCAGCTCTTTTGTTTTAGGTGCTTCAACTGAGAAGTTGTCAACAACGATCAGACGATCTTGACGAACTAGCTCAGAAAGAATGCTTTTCAGAGCACCACGGTACATTTTCTTGTTAACTTTCTGGCTGTGGTCCTGAGGACGAGCTGCGAAAGTTACACCACCCGAACGCCACAGTGGGCTACGGATTGTACCTGCACGGGCGCGACCAGTACCCTTCTGACGCCATGGCTTAGCACCGCCACCGGATACGTCTGAACGAGTCTTCTGCGCACGAGTACCTTGACGGGCACCAGCTGCATATGCAACAACTACTTGGTGAACCAGAGCTTCGTTGAACTCACGCCCGAAGGTAGTGTCGGAAACAGTCAGCGCTTCAGCGCCTTTTACTACCAATTCCATTACTATCTCCTCGACGTTACGCTTTAACGGCTGGTTTAACGATCACGTTGCTGCCAGTCGCACCAGGAACTGCACCTTTAATAAGTAGCAGCTTGCGCTCAGCGTCAACACGTACGATCTCAAGGTTTTGAGTAGTTACCTGCTCAGCACCCATGTGACCTGCCATTTTTTTGCCTTTGAATACGCGACCTGGAGTTTGACATTGGCCAATTGAACCCGGAGCACGATGAGACAAAGAGTTACCGTGGGTCATATCTTGAGTACGGAAGTTCCAACGCTTAACAGCGCCTTGGAAGCCCTTACCTTTAGATGTGCCAGTAACGTCTACTTTCTTGATTTCAGCAAACAGATCTACGTTTAGCTCAGCGCCAACTTCGAACTCTTCACCACTTTCCAAACGGAATTCCCACAGACCACGACCAGCTTCTACACCTGCTTTCGCAAAGTGACCAGCTTCTGGTTTAGTAACGCGGCTTGCTTTCTTCACGCCTGAAGTTACTTGGATAGCAGAGTAACCATCTACTTCAGGAGTACGTACCTGAGTAACACGGTTAGTTTCTACTTCTACAACGGTAACAGGGATAGAAACGCCTTCTTCAGTGAAGATGCGAGTCATACCTACTTTACGACCGACTAGACCAATCATTATTAACTCCCCTCTTAACCTAGGCTGATTTGAACATCAACGCCCGCAGCAAGGTCAAGACGCATCAGAGCGTCAACAGTTTTATCTGTTGGCTCAACGATGTCGATCAGGCGCTTGTGAGTACGAATTTCGTACTGGTCACGCGCAGATTTGTTTACGTGCGGAGAGATAAGAACGGTGAAGCGCTCTTTACGAGTTGGTAGTGGGATTGGACCACGTACCTGCGCACCAGTGCGCTTAGCGGTTTCAACGATTTCCGCAGTAGACTGGTCGATCAAACGATGATCGAAAGCCTTCAGGCGGATACGGATACGTTGGTTCTGCATTAGACAGAGCTCCAAATTAAAAAATTACACAAACAATATCGCCACTCAACCTTATCAAGATAAGGGAATGCCGATTGATTTATGTGAAACCGTAGTATCAAAATCTGATACATTGTCAGCCATTGAAATATGGCTGCGAACATAAGCGGAGTTTACATTACCGACCTCGTTAGGCAGAGCCTACAACAACGGGTCTTCCTCCTGTGCTCATTGGTTCACAACTGCAAACATGAGAACTTAATATCTCAGGCAGTGGAGCGCATTATACAGATCACAATTCGCTTTGCAAGTGGCGTTCAAAAATTAGTCATGGTTTATTTTTACTCACTCTCTAGCCCTTTGTTTTCACGAATAACGCGTAACACCTCTCCACTGACATCATTTACTGTTGCTCTCAAATGTCTAAGATGGGAGCCCTCGATAAACCGCAAAAGCATAACGTCGTATAAGTCTAATAACGAACAAAGCGGCCTCATAAATAGGCCGCTTTGTTCGAAATTAGTTTAGCGCGGAGGTTAGCTGAGTGCTTGAGCATTGTCCTTGGCACGGCTTCTTGTAGGATTTTTTTCGCGGTTCGAACACACTTTCCGCATTGCGAGCCAAGTGGGGTGACTTTACGGATCTCTTTGATATCCGTCATCCCCTGCTCGTGCGCAAGTTTTCTCAACGTCTTGTCTGAAATCCCATGACATACGCAAACGTACATATTCACTCTCACAGTAAAAGCAACTAAAGAGAAATATAAACGATAATAGTTAGCATTACCAATGCTATCGTTCAGTCAACAATACATTGGAAATAATTTGATGGCGGGTTCACGGAGGACAGAAAAACAAATGGGAAGAACGACAAATCGCAGACATAAAAAAGGACGCCGAAGCGTCCTTTTTCTAGCATTGTGCTGTCAAAGCTTAAAATTAAGCGATGATTTTAGCAACAACACCCGCACCTACAGTACGGCCACCTTCACGGATAGCGAAACGTAGACCTTCGTCCATCGCGATTGGCGCGATCAGAGTTACAGTCATAGAAACGTTATCACCAGGCATTACCATCTCAACGCCTTCTGGCAGTTCGATAGTACCGGTCACGTCAGTTGTACGGAAGTAGAACTGTGGACGGTAGCCTTTGAAGAACGGAGTATGACGGCCGCCTTCATCTTTCGACAGAACGTAGATTTCTGAAGTGAAAGTAGTGTGTGGAGTGATTGAACCTGGCTTCGCCAGTACTTGACCACGTTGTACTTCGTCACGCTTAGTACCACGCAGAAGAACACCAACGTTCTCACCTGCACGACCTTCGTCAAGAAGCTTACGGAACATCTCAACACCAGTACAAGTAGTGGTGATGGTGTCTACGATACCAACGATTGCAACTTCGTCACCTACGCGAACGATACCTTGCTCAACACGACCAGTTACAACTGTACCACGGCCTTGGATTGAGAATACGTCTTCGATTGGCAGGATGAACGGACGGTCGATCGCACGCTCTGGCTCTGGGATGTAAGAATCCAGTGCTTCAGCCAGTTCGATTACTTTCGCTTCCCACTGCTCTTCGCCGTTCAGTGCACCCAGTGCAGAACCTTGAATTACTGGGCAATCATCACCTGGGAAATCGTACTCAGAAAGAAGTTCACGAACTTCCATCTCTACCAGTTCCAGAAGCTCTTCATCATCAACCATGTCACACTTGTTCATGAACACGATGATGTAAGGAATACCAACCTGGCGACCCAGCAGGATGTGCTCACGCGTTTGTGGCATTGGACCATCAGTTGCCGCAACAACCAGGATACCGCCGTCCATTTGCGCAGCACCGGTGATCATGTTTTTAACATAGTCAGCGTGTCCTGGG
>NZ_FUXU01000081.1 GCF_900167155.1 Enterovibrio nigricans DSM 22720
TGGGAACAAGGACACCCTCGCAATTTAGCAGTAGGTTGTCAAAAGCTCTACGGCTCCAACAAGAAGTGGAAAAAGCGGTATGGCTATCACAAGCGCTCACTATCAGAGACAGCAATGTACCGAGTAAAACAGCTGCTAGGTGGGAAATTAAGCCTAAGAAATTACAATGCTCAGGTTGGCGAGACTTACGCTATGATCAAAGCGCTGAACAAGCTTACAGGACTGGGTATGCCTGAAACTCAGTATATTGCTTAAGAACCGAACAACTTTAGGCTGCCATGTCTTCCAACCGAATTAAGCAACAAAGCCCTTCAACTCTTTTGGATTGTCGCTTTGTGGGGATTATCTCGTTTGGTTTGGCAACGTGGTTGCAAAAGCTTCATCGCATTAGGAGGTTAGTATGTGGGACGATTTGATTAAGCACGTCAAGATCTATGGGTTTTTGCTTAAAATAAACGCCATGCGTCAACTGGAATACCGCCTCAACATAGCGTTGAACATAATGGTTGAAATGGGCTATTTGTTAGTCAAACTGATTTACGCCTACATCATTCATGATACCGGGGTTCATATTGCAGGACTGTCTCCCGACAGCATTTATTTGTTCATCGGAACGTACATGCTGATGACTGTTTTCTTTGTAAGTATGCTCCAATTTAATATCATCGTATTTGATAAACAAATTAGAGACGGTGACTTCGACTTAATCCTTACTAAACCGATTTCGTCTCAATTTATGGCGACGTTAAAGCATGTAGATACGTGGATATCTATCCCTAATATCATTGCCGGCATTGGTCTTATTGTATACGGTTGGCAAGCGTCTAGTGTTCCTGTTTCAGCAGGCAATATTCTTGGTTTCCTTGGCTTTGTTGCTCTAGGTATTGTGACCATGTATGGATTGTTCGTTTTGCCGCTTTTACTGGCGTTCAAATTCAAAAATATCTCTGCATTACAAAGCTTCTACTGGGCAATGTGGGACTTTAATAACCTTCCCCACAAAATCCATTTCCGCCCGGTTCAACTGTTCGGCGCAGTTATGTTCCCGCTGTTTTTGATCACTAACTGGTCACCTCTTTTTGTGCTTGACCAGCTTTCCTCTATAGAAATTGCATGGGGTATTGCTGCCCCAATCATTTTGTTTAGCCTGACACGAGTGCTGTGGAAAAAAGCACTTCACTACTACGAAAGCGCAACGAGCTAAAAGGACTTATTGAGTGTTTGATTTAACAGGTAAAACTATTCTAGTCACTGGCAGTTGCAAAGGTATCGGCCTCGCGATGGCGAAATCGCTGTATCAACAAGGCGCACACGTAGCGATAACAGCGCGCCAAATCAGTGCCTATCCAGACGTCATGAGACATTTTAGTGATGACTCAGAAAGGGTGTTATTGCTCAACTGTGATATCACCACTGAAGCATCGATTGAGCAGGCGGTTGAATCCGTCGTAAGTTGGGCTGGCCAAATCAACGGGTGTATTGCCAATGCTGGTGAGCGAGGTTCAGGAATAAACGTGGTTGACATGCCAAATGAGTGTTGGCAGCAAAATATAAACACCAATCTGAATGGAACGTTTTGGACACTCAAATACGCAGCCCGAGAAATGAAAAAACAGGGTGTAGGCGGACGACTAGCTGCCACCGCGAGTGTTTCAGCACAAAAAGGGAACGCTGGTTTCGCGGATTACGGAGCCAGCAAAGCCGCTATAACTGCGCTATGCAGGTCACTCGCCGTGGAGCTAGCACGAGATAAGATCACGGTAAACTGCATTCTTCCCGGTTGGGTTGAAACGGACATGAACCAGGATGTGCTGTCGGATAGGAGGCTATACGAATCTATTAGGCGCTTAAGAATTCCAATGGGGCATTGGGCAACGCCCGAAGACATAGCGCCTGCCGCTGTCTACCTAATGTCAGCCGAAAGTGGCTATCAAACGGGTGACACGTTAACGATTGATGGTGGATATACTATTTTTTAAGGACTCTTATGACGAACCCACAATGCCTTATTCAATCACTGCCTGTTTCTACGTTTGAATTTGATAAGGAATCTTTAGAAGCTCCGCCGAATTGCTTTGTCTTTGGTTTGTATACGCTTGCTTCAATGGAGCACGCAATTCTGCCAATCTCAGCGCTTTTCGCAGAGCACAGTTTTTCATTTTGGGACGATTATCATACCCATGAGCAGATAATCGACCCACTTACGGAATACACCAAGTTTGCTTTCTTCAGGCATCACAAAGACCCCTATCTGGCTGTCACAACTGAAGGGGTTTACGGGGAAATGGTAGACATGATGTCTGACCGGTGTGGTATTTCCATTGACGTCCTTCCCTTCACCCATATTGATGACTTTCTAAACCATGTTCACAGGCAGTTTGAACTAAACCGTCCGATCCTATTGGATTTCGATATGGGTTACATTCCTTCTCGGCACCAGTACAAGATCATTGTAGGGAATGAACATACGGTATTTCTGACTCAATACCGTCAAGATACACAACAGTTTCTCATCAACGATCAAGATATCGTAAACGACCCTGTGCCATTGGATGATTTCATAGCCTGCTTCGACTCAATGATCAAAATGAAGGGAACCTTTAACTGTTATCAAGTGACCCTAGATAAAAATAAGCCCTCACTGCTCACTGTGGAGCAAATAAAAGAGGATGTGCAGAAAAATGTCGCAAACCTCAGTACTGACCATTTCGATTTAGGGATGCAGGCCGTCAAGCGTTATATTCACGCGATGATAGAACTAAAATCACTCAATGAGAATTTCTCTACTTTTGGGACGTGGGTGTTTATTAATCAGCGAAAACTCCAAACACGTTGGTGCGATCTCGTTGCTCAAACACTCACATCTCCTGAGCAAGTGCTCGCATTAGCTCAGCTTAGAAATCACCTTACAGTGACACTAAGCAAGTGGAGTGAGTATGCAATGCTTGAAAAACTGGTTCGGAAAACGGAGAGAATACGCCCAGAACAACAAGTTAAAAAAGGCATTGAAGCCGCGCAACTCGAACTAGAAAGTCCAACATTTTGGTTGAACCTTCAAAAGACACTTTGAGTTTTCTATCTTGCACAAAAAAGCCTTATCTATATAGATAAGGCTTTTTATTTTAACTCAGAATAACATCAATCCGAGTGAATCCAGAATACTCGGATTGATGTGTATATCTTTAACTTAACATGCTCTGAAGTTGATTTCTTGCGTCTTTAAATACTCAACGTGCGCACTGACTCTTGGAAGAAATGTGGTCCAATCTTTCTTCTCGGGTTGGGTCCATGCCACTTCTGCCACGGCAAATAAACGCGGATAGTGCAAGAATTCCAACGTTTCCAAGTCTTTGACAAACTCGGTCCAAACAAGGGCCTGAGTACCAATAACTTGCTCTTGTTCTTCTACGCCAGAAGGCTCAAAGTCGTATGCGGTTTTTAGGTCAATCGATCCTGCCCAAAGTACACCCGTTTCGTGAATGTCTCGGTTCCACGCCATATCAAGGTAAGTAGCTTGTGCTGGGCACATCAACACAGGGTAACCAGCTTTAGCGGCTTTCTGACCTTCTTCTTGGCTCGACCATGCACATACGATGGCATTTTTTGAAATTTTATTACCGTGGCTCGCTTCTTCCCAAACCGCTAACTGACGCCCTTTGTTCGCAATGTAATTTTCTAAATGCGTAATGAGGTGCCCTTCTAGCTCCCTGACATCTGATAAGCCCAGCTCCTTCTGTTTCTCTAAACAAGCAGGAGAATACTCCCAAACATGCTTAGGTACCTCATCACCGCCTAAATGGATAATTTTAGACGGGAAAAGATCACAAACCTCATCCAATATACTCTCTAGCACGGTATACGTTGCTGGCAATCCAGGATTTAGCACGTTGTCTTGATATTGTTGGATGGAAACATAGTCTGACGTGTCTTCTCTTTCTTGAAGTAGATGTGGAAGTGACATGATCAACGCGCGCGCATGGCCAGGAACATCAATCTCTGGAATAATCGTAATCTCGCGCTCTGCCGCGAAAGCCAATACTTCACGTACTTCATCTTTAGTGAAAAAGCCACCGTAGCGACCCGGACCAGAACCAAATTGAGACGGTTGCGCTTCCCCCTCACCACGCCATGCACCGACTTGAGTAAGTTCAGGATACGCGTCTATTTCTAATCGCCAACCTTCATCATCCGTTAAATGCCAGTGGAAGTAGTTCAGTTTTAACCATGCCATTTGATCGATAACTGTTTTCACAGTATTCAGAGAGTGAAATGAACGCGCACAATCGAGGAACTGTCCTCGATAGCCAAACCTTGGCTCGTCTTGAATGTTGCAACATGCAACGACACCATTGCCAGTAATGAACAATTGAGCGAGAGACACTGTGCCGTAAAAAAATCCGGAAGACGTAGAAGCGTGAACAACGATTGATTGCTCTTGAACAGAGACTTGATACGCTTCTGCGCCTAGCTCTTTTTCGTCAACTTGAATGAACGATAATGTCGGTTTTTCATCTGCTTGCTGAATCGTCGTATTTTTTAGCTGGTTAGACAACCATTGAATAGCATTGAATGAGCTCTTCGTTGCGGTACTCACTGTCAGGATGTCAGATAAATGGAATTGCCCACTTGTTTTGAGGAAAGACTGAGGCTGGGGAATAATGCCGGCTTCCGCTGAAGGTAATATCAGTTCAGCGAAATCCAATTCGTCGGGTTGAGCCATATTCTGGCGACCTAATTCCACGGCAATGATGTCCCCTTTAGCTGTCTTAATATATGCTCCGCAGGGACGCTCTGATAGACATGCAAGTTTAGCGGTCATACTCTGAACACCAACCGTCCAGCTTTCACCCTTAGAAAGTTCAAACCCTTCAGGTGGGGAAAGTTCAATATGAGAACCAATTTGCTTATGAACGGCACCATTGATTATACCGTCTTTTTCAACGAATCGAGGCATGTCAAAGCACAATACAAAGTCTTTGAAAGTGTGGTTACTGACATTTTCTAGCTCAATGTTCAGTCTAAGTACTTTTTTCTCATTCTGCAGTATTTCAATATGTAAAACTGGCGTATTCAAAACCCTACCCTTATGACCGTAATTTGTTGTTCAAAAACAATATTTTCTGCGCTCAACCTTACTTAGCAGCGACCAATTATCAACCAGTTACACAGCGATATTAGACTGATGTCTTAGTTTGAGAGCAAGAAAGTCCCCTGAGAAAAAAGGGTCATAAATCACACCAATATTTCAGCCTTAGGAATGTCTTTATGCCTCACTGAAAAGCGTCAATACGGATAGGTTTTTCTCAATGAATGGTGACCTTTCTGGTGCAGTTAGATTAAAAGCACTCACTAAAATCAAGGGTGGAGAACAGAACAAGCACGAATATCAACGACTCGTATTCTGAACGATGACGAGTGACAGGGAAACGAGTACACAATTCATGTGTACTCAATGCGTTGGTTCCAATTCTAAGGACTAACCCGTTTTCTTCTTCAAGTCTTTCAGATGTTCTTCCGCTGTCAAAAAATCGAACTGGTTAATAGCGTCCTGCAGTTTCTTAAATTCTTCGAGTTGATTACACCAATGAGGCAACGACTTCGATAATTGGCTCACTTTGTCCTGCACCTCAATATCAAACTCCTGCAAACTGGTGTGAAGTGCATTGATCTGTTCAACAAGATACGAATCTAGCGGCTTCACTTCCTCATCAACCGAGACTGGATCCTCATCTGTTGCTGAGCTCGCCGCAATTTCATCAAACTTTTCAAGTGCAGTGGAGACCAAGGTTTTCAATGCCAAAATCTCCCCCTCTGTGACCGCTTCACCCGCGTTGTATTTATCTTCTATTAGGCCTGCCGCACCCGAGATTTCATTGGCGCCAATGTTGCTCCCTGCACCTTTGCATGAATGCGCCAATATCGCTTTGTCACTGTTGTCACCCGCTGCGAGAAGTTGATCCATCGCTGTCAATTGGGAGTTAAGGAACAAAGACAATATTTTTAGGTACTTTGCTTTGTTGCCACCAAGACGTTTCACGCCTTCTCCCAAACTAATTCCGGGAACGTTATCAACCATCAGGTCAAACATCGTTTCATCGTATTCCATGACTACCCTCCTTCGGGCTGGCTGCGCCTCTGATGCTACTGTTTCTTTCGGTTGACGGTCATCAATCTCTCTATGACTTGATAGTTGTTCAGCATTGACAATTGATTGCTCCGCTAGGGGGCGTTTCGTTGCCACGACGCTGTCAGAACCTAAAGAAACAGTATTCTCACGAGTCTGCTGAGGTGAGTTTTTTTCTGAGGGACGATGCGTATGGCCTTGGAGAAGCCATCCCGTCACCTTTTGTTTCAGGGATTCAAATTCTATCGGTTTTGCAATGTGTGCGTTCATTCCTGCTTCTTTGCAGGCCGCTACATCATGGGCATCTGTATTGGCCGTCATCGCCAAGATAGGCAAGTCCTTTAGCCCCATTTCTTGTCGAATATGCTTAGTGGCTGTCACGCCATCAACAACGGGCATTTGCATATCCATGAGAACAAGGTCGATCGCATGTTTTTTTAGCAACTCTATGGCTTCTGCACCGTTGTTTGCCAGCAGCACAAACACGGGGAGTGACTCAAGTGCGCCTAACACCACTTCTTGGTTAATCAGGTTATCCTCAACCAGCAATATTACTTTGTTTCTCAGAGCTAACTCTTCTTCAGGAACATCTTCCAGCTCCAACTCCTGGCTATATTCATTGCCTTTTATCAAACAGACAGTTTGCTTTTCTTCCGTTACCGCGCGAAGAAATGCCGAAGGCAAAACAGGTTTAACAACGATTTCAAAACGAAAGGGTGGCCGAGTTTCAGTGATATCAAGACCATGGTGTTTATCCGTGAGCAGGTAGATCGAATGCTCGTTCGGTATTGAGGGAAGAATACTCGATAGCATGGAGGTCATGTCTGAAGAAATCCCCGACCAATCAATAATGATTTTCTGAAACACACCCCTTTCAATGATTGACTTACATTCTTCAATTTCCGAGAGGGTTCTACATTGGCTGACATTAGCACCAGCGAAAACCAACGGATTACAGATATTTAAACATTGAGATTTGTTGCTCGCGACAACCAGCGCACTCACACCCGTCAATGAACGAGCCCATGCAGCACCCAGTTGCGATGTTTCCCTCACGCCGGATTGACAAGGCAACGTGAAAGAAAAAACACTCCCTTCCCCAAGCCGACTGTCGGCGCTCAATTCTCCGCCCATCAGGGCAATTAGCTCTTTCGACAGTGAGAGACCCAAGCCTTTTCCACCCTGTTCTCTCGATACTGAATTGTCTACTTGGGAGAAAGGCACAAACAACGATTCAAGATCTTTCCTTCGGAAACCTTGCCCTGTATCCCTGATAGAGAAGCGGATCATGACATCGTCATCACGTCGGAATTCCAAGCTGACCGAGACAGAGACTTCACCATCATCGGTAAATTTGATGGCATTATCTCCAAGAGCCATAAGCACTTGTGTCATTCTCACCGAGTCGGCATCAATCAGTTTGGGAATATTCATATCAAGATTCACAGAGAACTGAAGACCTTTGTCTTGAGCCCGCTCTCCCAATGTATTGGCTACCGGCGTCAAAATGGTTTCGATATTGCATTCGACCCACTCAATTTCTAAGTTGCCTGATTTGACACTGGTGAAGTCGAGAACCGCGTTTACCGCTTGGAGTAAAGAATGCGCCGATGTAATTACACGTTTAACATAGCGCCGTTGCTTCCCTTGCAAGCCGCTATCTAGCGCAAGCTGTGACATCCCTAAGATGGCGTTAAGAGGTGTTCTCAACTCATGAGACATATTGGATAAAAACTCTTTCTTCGCTTGATATGCCGCGCGAGAAGAACGTTTGGCGATGCTGAGTTCTTTTTCTTTTTGCCTTAAATGCCCACGTAACAGCCGGACTTCCTGTTCATTACGTTTAAACGCAACAATAAAAAATACCAGAGCAGCCGCCAGTGCGATAAAAACCGCCACAATTGCTGAAATAGCACTCATCCCTTCTCCTACTGGTGGCAGTGTCGGTGAAGAGAGATAGCCATATTCTTTTTCAGCCATCGCACTTTGTGGGAAAAATGTCAAAGCGAGCAAACCAACACAACATGCCTTTTCAATACCGTGATACCTATTATTCAAACATGTAGCCATTCGCCCCTTTACTCTGATAACCCAGCGCATTCCATCTGAATTCCAATCAATGTTCATCATGTTGAACTGCACCTACTTCGAATGACTAACCCTACAGCCGAAAGCTGCACCTTAGAATGAGCCTCATGCGAGACCCTAAATACATGTCTCAACTAAAATATTACGTCTCGTAATTGGAACATTAGTAAGAGTAGACCTAGGATTGAATAAGTGAAAAGTGAATCAGGGCCCATTGGATGTTGTCACCCGAAAACAATCCAAAAAAACGCGCAACTATTCTGGTGGTAGACGACACACCCGAAAATCTCGTTTTTGTCAGCGAAATGCTGAAAGAAAAATACGAAGTAAAAGCGGCGACGAATGGACAAACCGCATTGGCCATCGTCGAAAAGTTCTCTATCGACCTTATTTTGCTTGATGTCGTCATGCCTGGAATGGACGGCTATGAAGTCTGTCGCCAAATCAAAGCCAAAAAATACGGAAACGATATTCCCGTTATCTTTCTCACGTCAAAATCGAAAGCGGAAGATCAAGAGTTCGGCTTTTCCGTCGGCGCAGCGGATTACATCAAAAAGCCACTGAGCCCACCAATCACGATGGCGCGGATCAAAATTCACTTAGAAAACAAAGCGTCGAAAGATTTTCTCGCTGACCAAAACGAATTCCTTGAAGCAGAAGTTCAACGCCGTGTGAAAGAATTAAGTGTGATACAAGATGTCACGATCAATGCGCTGGCTAGCCTTGCGGAAACACGTGATCAAGAAACGGGCAATCATATCGTCCGCACGCAATATTATGTGAAGATCTTAGCCGACCAACTGTATTTGAAAGGGAAACACACCGACATTGTCACCCCTGAGTTTATTACCATGGTGTTCAAAACGGCCCCTCTCCATGACATCGGCAAAGTCGGTATTCCTGATGCCATTCTCCTCAAGCCCGGAAAATTAACGCAGGAAGAATTCCAAACCATGAAAACCCATGCAAAATTGGGTTATGACGCCATTGTTAAAGCAGAGGTCGAAGTCGGGGCACATTACCCTTTCTTAAGTGCGGCCAAAGAGATTGCCTATGGGCATCATGAAAAGTGGGATGGCTCAGGGTACCCGCAGGGATTATGTGGCGAGGATATTCCTCTAAGTGCAAGATTGATGGCTATCGCAGATGTTTTCGATGCGCTGGTCAATAAACGGGTTTACAAAGCAGCAATGACGAATGACGAAGCCTTTGAGATTATTCGAGAAGGCAGAGGGTCACACTTTGACCCTCTACTTGTCGACATCATGTTTGAAGTGAAAAGCGACTTTATTCGTATTTCCGAGCAATACAAAGATTAAATCTAGGGGTTAGCCGAGTGCTAGCCACACACCCACGCCCACCATTAATGAACCTGCAATACGGTTCATTAACTGAACGTTCCCACTTTTTTGTAGAATATGACGCAGAGTTCGTCCACCACTCGCATACAGCAGCAGACATGCAAACTCAGTGATCAATATGATACTAATCAAAATTGAAAGCTGTGGTGCTAACGACTGTGCCGGGTTAATAAATGGCGGCAGCAGAGAAATATTAAACGCCCAACTTTTCGGGTTAGAAACCGCCGTAAAGAAGCCCTGAAGTGTTAGCGTCATTGGAGACGTATTGCACCCTGCTTGAGGGTCATCAGAGATTGCCATCTTGCCTTTTGATAGCCACATCTGCGCGCCAACGTAAACAAGATACAAACCACCCAGGGTCTTTAGTACCGTAAAGACATTCGGGTAGTTCAGCATGATTGCGGCAACACCAATTACCGATGAGAAAGCCACAAGGCCCACACCTGCAAGTTCACCCCACATCATATACAGGCTACGACGAACCCCAATACTCATCCCCAACGTCATGGCAAGTGTCATACACATGCCTGGCGTGATTGAAACAAAGAAAAAAGTTGGAATAAACACCGCCAACATGGCGATATCAACAGCGGATACCACTTAAACTCCGGACTGAAGCAAACAAAAAGTGGCTTAGTAAATGCTGGCGACAGGATTTCGTCAAGCAATATAAGTGGATAAAAAAAACCTCCAAATTTGGAGGCTTTTTAATTCATTTTAACCGTAAACAATATCGGGCAACCAGGTCGCCATCGTAGGCCAATACGCGAGCAGTGCCAGCACCAATAGCTGAATGCCGATGAATGGCATCACCCCGCGATAGATGTCCATCGTCGAGATAGAATCTGGCGCGACACCCCGTAAATAGAATAATGAAAATCCAAACGGCGGCGTAAGAAATGACGTTTGCAAGTTGAGGGCTATCATGATCCCTAACCACACAGGGTCAACACCCATGGTCAGCAAAATTGGTGCGACAATCGGGATCACCACGAAGGTAATTTCAATAAAGTCGAGAAAGAAGCCAAGCAGGAACAGTACAAGCATTACGAGCAGCATCGCACCGAAAACACCCCCTGGCAGACTGGTCAGAAAGTCTCGAACAATGTCGTCCCCACCAAAGCCACGGAACACTAACGCAAACAGCGACGCACCTATCAGGATCATAAACACCATGGCTGTCACTTCAGTGGTTGTGCGCAGCACGTGTTTCAACATCGACAGATTGAACATACGCTTGCTGACCGCCAAGATAATCGCTCCGACAGACCCCACAGACGCGGCTTCTGTCGGGGTCGCCACACCGGCCAAAATGGACCCCAACACCAAGACGATGAGCAACACTGGCGGAATAAGCACCGTCACAACCTGCATCAGCAGTTCTGTGCTCACTTTTCTTTCTTCCGCCGGGATAGGTGGTACGCGATGCGGCTGCAACAAGGACACAATGATGATGTAAACGATATATAGACCAACAAGAACAAAGCCTGGGATCAAAGCACCCAAGAAAAGGTCCCCGACGGTGACGCTATCTGGTGAATAGATCCCCTGATCAAGCTGCGCTTGCTGATAAGCAGCAGAAATTACATCGCCCAATAATACCAATACAATTGATGGGGGAATAATCTGACCCAAGGTACCCGATGCACAGATGGTTCCCGTCGCAATGCGTGGGCAATATCCGCGCTTCATCATCGACGGCAACGACAGCAATCCCATAGTGACAACAGTCGCCCCAACAATGCCGGTACTGGCCGCGAGCAGCATACCGACGATGGTAACGGAGATGCCAAGGCCGCCCGCGAGGCCACCAAACACCTGTCCCATCGTATCAAGCAAGTCTTCTGCAATTCTGGATTTTTCCAGCATCACCCCCATAAACACGAACAGAGGAATAGCCACCAATAGCTCATTGGAGAGCGTGCCAGAAATTCGGTTCGGGATTGCTTCAAGAAAAGCAGGGTCAAACGTGCCTGTCGCTGAGCCGATAAATGCGAAAAGCAGTGCAGACCCCCCTAACGAAAAAGCGACCGGATAACCCGCAAGTAATACACCGAATGTAAAAAGGAATAGAAATAGCGCGAGGAACTCTGTCATAACGCGTGCTCCTCGTCATGATCTTCAAGTTGTTTGGCCAAACCTTGGTGACCGGTAAGAGTCAGAACTGACTTCAATGCTTCAGCAAAACCTTGTAGCAGTACCAGTGCTGGCATCAATAGAATGCTGGTTTTAAAAAGGTATCGGGCATCTACACCGCCGGCTTCTTGAGAGCCTTCCATAATGGACCAAGAAGCGGCCACATAATCCCATGCAATATAAAAAATAAAGGTACAGGTCGGCACGAGTAAAAAAAGGAAACCGAATAAATCGACCCAGGCCTTTTTCTTGTCGGATGCAGGACGATAAAAAATATCTACGCGAACATGTGCGCCTTTTAACAGCGCGTAGCCTGCCCCAAGCATAATGACGTAATTGTGAAAATAAAGAATGGACTCTTGCATGAAGACTGAGCCCGTGTTGAACACATACCGCATAACCACGACAACGAAGGTGATCATGACGATTGCTAACACGAACCAAGACACAACACGTCCTGTCCAGTCACTAAATCGATTTATGCCTCGAATCAGGGCAATAAGAAAAGGAGAAGCGGTATCCATGCGACTACTCTGACTGCAATTGTTGGGCAAAAAGGGGTATGCAAAATCGGGGGAGACATCCGCCTCCCCCGCGAAAAATAACTACTGAGGATTACGTGCGTTCAACATGGACTGCTCAGAAATAGCATGCCAGTCAACAGCTTGGTCACGGAAAGATTTGTAAGAGTCGTATACTTTCTTACTGATCGCATCGACTTCTGCCTGCTCAGCAACCACTTGATCTGCCAGAACCTGAAGCTCGGTCAATACCTGCTTAGGATAAGGGCGCAACTCGATATTGTGCTCATTGATCAGACTTTCCAGTGCAGCATTATTGCGTGCTGTGTACTCGGCTAACATATCCGCATTTGCCACGCGTGTTGCCGCCAGAACGATCGCTTGTAGATCTTTCGGCAGTTTGTTGAAGGCTTCTTTGTTGATCAAGGCTTCCAGCGTTGTACCTGGCTCATGCCAACCTGGGTAGTAGTAGTATTTGGCCGCTTTATGCAGTCCAAATGCTAAATCGTTGTACGGGCCAACCCACTCCGTTGCATCGATAGCACCAGATTGCAGCGATGGGAAAATTTCACCACCAGGAAGAAGAACGGGCGTACCACCTGCACGCTTCAACACTTCGCCGCCCAGACCAGGAATACGCATTTTCAAGCCTTCCAAATCTTGAATAGTGTTGATTTCTTTATTGAACCAACCGCCCATTTGCACACCGGTATTACCGGCTGGCATTGGGATCACACCAAAAGGTTCATACGCCTCAGCCCAAAGCTCCAAGCCGCCACCGTTGTATATCCACCCATTCATTTCCTGCGCATTCAAACCAAACGGTACCGCCGCAAAGAACTGACCTGCAGGCGCTTTACCTTTCCAGTAATACCCTGCGCCGTGGCCCATTTCTGCCGTGCCGCGAGACACTGCATCAAAAACATCCAGTGCGCCAACCAACTCACCTGCGCCATAGACTTTCACGTCCAATCGTCCATCACTCATGTCGGTGATCAATGCTGCAAGGTTATTTGCGCCAGTGCCTAGACCAGGGAAGTTCTTTGGCCAAGTAGTGACCATTTTCCATTCGATTTTTTCTTGTTCTGCAGACTTCGCCTCAGCAGCAGCTTCCTGTTTTTGCTCCCCGCAGCCTGACAGCAGCACACCCAGTGCAACTGTTGTAGCGGCGAGAAATGAACGACGTTTAAACATGAGTTCGATCTCCTTGCTTGGGTTTGGCCAAAATGCGTGCAGCACAAAATGTTGTGTCAATAAGATCAGGTACTGCTTTACTTCGCCTTGTTACCCCCATTAACGAACCTCGTTAACAGGATGTTTAAAATACTTTACTCATTTTGATGAGCGGCCAATAGCAAGTTCACTGGGTTGTTTGAAGTTGGTCAAACAATAAACTGGCATTCTTTAAATACCTGATAGATATGACCCTCTGTGGCTTATGAACACCGTGCTACCTCGCTACTTCGTTGAAAATTTACTGACCTGAACTCAGAAAAAACGAAAGCCCCAAACGGGGCTTTACGTGTTAATTAATGGCGTGTTTTATCGCGGGAATCTTTCTGAATACCAACCAGTCAACTCCCACAATGGCAACCACCGATGTCCCAGCCAAAGGAAATAACACACTAATCGTCGTCAGCGTGATAAACCCTAATACCCAGAATCCACTTCCAACCGGACTCGGTGGCGCAGCCAGACGGCCGGCCCCTTTGGGACGGCGTTTCCACCACATAATCCCGCCAGTTAAAGCAATCACAATAAACACACTACAGAAAAAGACGTTAGCAATTTTATTCACCACACTGATGCCCCCTTTGTGCAGCGCAATGCCCGCCGCCATGGATTTCGCTAACAGGTTATAGTCATCAAATCCTATGTCTGCGAGTACGTCGCCACTGTAACGATCGACATGCATCGTTCTGTCTTGTGTCGGGTTAGTAATGTCACCACTCATCGTATTCGCTGACAGGGTAAACACGCCGGTTTCAGACGAAGGGAAACGCAGCTTGTAGTGCGTAAAACCCGCATCATTGGCCATACTAACCATTTCATCTATACCGACATTGCGAACGCCAAACACCGATGCGGGAACCTGCGTCAATTCGAGATTCCAGGGCATTTCCTCTTCCGAACCGTGATTCAAAGACTTATGCGTCAACGTAGACTGAGGCACATTTTTAGAACGTTCAGCGGGAAAGCTCCCCCACGGCTGGACTAACTTTCCCCCCCAAACCCCAGCCCATGCCAAGCCTGATAAGATGAAAAACAGCAGTACGAGAGAAAAAACACCGCCTAAGTTGGCGTGAAGATCTCGCATCAAGGTGCGTGTCCCACTGCCCGTTCGGATTTTCAGAAAGCCCGCCTTGCTGGTCTCATCCCGCGGCCACCACATATAAAGGCCAGACACGAGTAACAAGATAGAAAAACTCGCCGCAATTTCAATGAGATAGTCGCCAAGATCACCGATAAGCAATGTGCCGTGAATATCATTGGCAAGCTCATACCAGCTATCGCTGCGGTCAATCAGTCCTATCACTTCCGCCGTGTAAGGGTTAACAAGTACAAAACGGGTTGTTTCATCAGGAAAGCGAACAGAAAAGCGACTAGGCGCATCGAAATCGCGAGGAGGGATATATTGCGTAACGACCGTACCAGGGAGTGCTTTTCTAACCGCTGCCAGCTGCAAAGAAGGCACTGCATATTCTTCCTGAGGCTCGACAACGAGCAAGTTTGCATAGCGGGCGGATTCTATCTCTTTATCAAACAACATAATTAGCCTGGTAAAACTGAGCATCAGCATAAAAGGGATAACGAATAATCCTGCATAGAAGTGCCAGCGCCAAGCAGTAAAATAGCGCACCTTGTCAGTGACAGATTGCGACGCTTTGATTTGTTCTATCATGTATTTCCTTTCCATCAGCAAACACACCGCGATGCAGTGCATTTTTAAGACTTAACGAAGAAGGCGTTAACCTTGCTACCTGTTTTTATGGGCGTTAGCTAAACAGCGTGATGAAAGGCGGGGCGCGCACACGTGGGGATGTGAACTTGGTACGTTGAACAAATAGTACGTAATCGGGATTGCCCTTAAATTTAACGTAAGTGTGGCTATCGGCTGCAGAGAGTGTCAGTTGATGACACGATGAAAAATGGCTAAACGGACACGGTTTTCCATGGTGCTTTCCGTTATGGGGGACGTCGTCTTCCCCCTCCACTTGTACCAGTTTGAATCCATTGACGGAACAAAGTCTTTCCCATATGCCAGCGTTACTGCCGTGAGCATTGATTACGGGCATTAGCGAAACAAGTACCCAGCTTAAGGCACTTGCTAACAGCATCATTCGCTTAAATGGGCGGTTCACATCTTCTCTCTGACCGTTATGACAAACAGAAAACGTAGTCTATGCAAGCGAATGTCATCGTGCGCGAGTACAAAAAAACAGCAACCAGTGCGCGTGAGATAGAAAAGAGGTTACATAGTCGAAAGGATTAGGTATTTGTATCTATAGCGATACACCCCTGCGATGTCTCCATTCCCCACTGTCTAGCGCTTTTTATCCTGAACTTATTTCAAACATCCATTTAGACGTCTAGCCGTAAAAATATCTATTGACTTAGGTCACAACAATAAATAGCATCAAATTCCAAGATGCAAAACAAAAGCAAATAATATCGCTAGCATTTTAACGTTTATTTAACACGATTTTGTCCGTGCGACCTGAAGTCGTATGAAGCGCTGTTCACCGCGATAAGAGTGAACCATCTGTATCACCAGATGACCCTAGGATCCTGAATAAAGCAGCGGATCCGACAATGTAACGAAGTCCAGTAAATCATGGGACGGGAATGGAATCGTGAGAGGACGTTCCTCCTGATAACCACAAATCGGGTAAGTGCTAGGGTGTCGGTATGATGAACGTAAGTGAATCCATGTAAGGTGCGTTATACGAGGATCAGCGGAAGTGGTTAATACGCTGTGGCCAAAAGGCACGAGAGTAGGAAAGAGATTGGACAGTACTCTTTCGTGATCAATACGCTCTCCGCACTATAGT
>NZ_FUXU01000234.1 GCF_900167155.1 Enterovibrio nigricans DSM 22720
AAGGAGCAAGAACAACTCGCGGCGAGCCGCTGGACGGAGAACCCAGATAGCTATGCTGCGCGAATACAAGGCATGGATGACGAACAAGAGAAAGCACTGAAAGACATGCTAGACCCCGAACTTACTGAACACGACATCCTGCCCTTGCCGCCCGTGACCATAGACAATGCGACACAATCGGTTGTTGGTGAGTTTGACAAGACATCATCGACCACATCGACAGACACGCCATCTGGTTGCGGTAAAGGAAGCGGGGAAGGTCTCAACGGCAACGCGAAGGACAGCGCACCCGATACACAGGTAACGAAAGGGGACGATGAGCAAGGCGAAGAAGACAACAACGCAGGAAACGCCGTCACCGCCTTGCTCGTCATCAGCGGCCTTGCCGCCCTGACCTACGGTGGCTATCGCCTTTATCGCCACCTCAACGACAAGGAGGAGACCTACCGTGACTGAAACCCACACCGCAAAGGGGGCAACGCCGCCCCCTTTCTCTTTAGATGACACGACATTCAGTGATGACCTCTTGGCTGACATTGAAGCCCTTGAGCCTAGTCAGCCCAAAGAGAGTGACGACACAAAAGACAAAGACTCGCAACGCCATGATGCTTCTTCCCACGCCCTCACAGGCAATAAAGGAGAATTAGCCGCAAACGGCCTTGTTGACCTGATTGAAGTCAGCCTCAAAAGCTTTATGGTCAGGGACTTTACGCTCTCACCTGAGCGTAAAACCCTTATTGTGGACAACTTCACGCCCTTTTTTAACAAGTACGACGGGACGGTTGTTAATCTCTTTGGGCGATACAAGGAAGAAGCGCAAGCGGTCTTTGCCTTGTCGATTCTGGCATTCTCTATCTGGCTATGTATCAAAGAAGCCAGAGAGCAAACACAGCCAGACCCTGAACAGGGGGGCAGTGATACGCCAACCGTTAACAGCACGCCTTCCCGACGTACCAAACAGACAAAGGACAGTGCAGGCAATGGCGATAAACAGTAACCCGTCACTCAAAGCACGGCACATGCTTTTTTCTGCCACCACAGGCGGCGGGAAAACCACCGCCGTGCATCAACTGCC
>NZ_FUXU01000090.1 GCF_900167155.1 Enterovibrio nigricans DSM 22720
AAAGACGCCCAAGATGCCATCGTGCTATCGATTGGCGTAACGCTTACCAGTATTACACCGATCCATTACGCCGAAGAACTTGCTGGTCGCTCTCTTTTGCGTCGATGGGCCAATACCGCGGACAAAGAATGCGTTGAAGTTTGCGTAGGCTCTTGTTCAAACGGCTTTGAAAATTTGGCAAAAGTACTCGCACCAATTAGCGCATCAAAGAATGTTTTGGGCAGCATATGGACGGCCTATCCCTTAGAAGCGTTGCTAGAAGAAAGCACATTGGCGATTCTATCCACGCCTGAAATTACTCACTGCAACGATGAAAATTGCGCACGCTGTGAAGACATGACCAAAGGCGGATTGATTGCTTGTGACGTACAAGATAGCGTTTCCAACGATGACCCTCAGAGTGTCCAAATTGACTGAAGATCCGCTTCATATTTCTACACATTTCGTTTCTACACTATGCCTCTGTTGTTCTTCGTTCAACTGAGGCATTTTTCATGCTTCTCTGTAACACGTTTTTGTCAGCGACAATTTTGACGTATGGCGTTCTAGTGCCTACCTTGTAATACACGTGTTGCAAAATGGAGAAATGAAATGAAAGGTTCACATAATAATATCAACTACTTAGTCAACGTCAGCAAGCGCGAAGATCTGGGCGGTTACTCTGCCTCGTTTTCTTTTTCTTTTTCTAAACCAGATTTAGAGGTAGAAGACACCACTAAAGCCTATGAGCTCATGAACTCTGACAAATCCCTTTCTATCTTTAAAAGCCAGGAAGACGCAGAAAGTGCGGCAGAAAATTGCGTCCGCAACTGTATTGACGATGGCTTTGTAAAATACGAGTAGTCTGCGATAAAAAAGGGCAGCACCACAGGCTGCCCTTAAAAATTATCGATTTGGATGCCACTCTTCATAGGAAGGCATCTCATGATCATCACTTAACCACGGTACTTTATGCGATGTCCAAATTCTCAATGCAGGTACCGCTAACGGGTCTTCATCCAACGTAGCAACCCGCAGAATGTGGAAAGGTGCGCCTTCGCGAATAGCGACAAGCTGACTGCCGCAATGCGAACAAAAATAGCGTTTTTTGCCTGGAGAAGATTCGTAGTGAGCGAGTTTATCTTCCCCTGTTATCCATTCAAAATCGTCTGCTTGAACCCCTGCTGTAACTGCAAAAGCACTAGAGTGTGCTTTTTGGCACGTTTTGCAGGAGCAATTCATAATCGGTGTGCTGAGTTTCTTTACCGTGTATTCAATGGCCCCACACAAACAACTTCCTTTCATAGTTCATCCTTGTTTTTATTGTTAACAGCATCACTGTAACGGGTATTTTTTAGCAATATTCAATTGCACCCATTTTCTTTCAAAATTTTGAATTTTACGCATAAAAAAAGCGGCACTCTTGACGCGTGCCGCTTTTTTCATCAATTCAATCGTATTAAATCGCTTCCGCTGTCTCCGCAGTTTGCGATTTATCAAAGAGCAACTTATAGGTCATGATGCCAATAACCAGTGCCTTAATGATCATCATTTGAGGGTTACCATAATACGCGGCCATACCCACAAATCCCGAGAACAGCATCAACTTGCGGTAATTCGTCAGCGTCGTCATATAAAGCGCCAACAGAATAATACCTAAGTCGGCAAACTGAAGCGCAACCGATAGCGTAGGCTCTGCAATGAATGCAGTGACAGCAACGTAAGCAATGTACGAGACGCCACCTGCCATGATCGCCCCTAAACCGACAATCACTGCCTTTGGTGCATTGGTAAAATCTTTGGCATACCGGTAGGTGTTAAGCGACGCCACAGAAAGATTCAGAATCACTTTCGGCCACCATCCCATCAGGAAAGCCCAAATTGTGTCGTTTGCAGCAGAACCGAAGGCTGCAAAGCGTGTAAATTTCATGGTGTTGAATATTGTGATTCCGATGTAAAAAGCAACGGATGTCCATCCAAGGATTTCTGTGATGAGGTCTAACGTCATTCAGGGTTCTTCTCTATCAAAGGCGCAAATTAGCGCCAAAATGGGGTTTTCCATAACAGGCCTTTGCAGACGGCCAAGATTTCCGGATTGCCTCACGTATGCAGTACGGTCAATGGCAAGCCTGTGCCGGATAATAAAGGTATAGTGACGGAAATATCAATAACAAAAATGCGGAGAAATATTACAAACAGAAATGCCCCTTTCAGGGCACCGATTTAATGGTTGGCACGTTTTTTCGTAAGGTACTGAATCCACGATTTGGTTTGCGGAGACGGTGCATATTCTTGCGCCCGTTTAGCATGCAATAAAGCTGCGTCTAAATCGCCAAGTTTTTCATAGGCTCTAACACGTGCCAATTCAACGTCGACTTTTCTTTTGGGCTCAGTGATGTGATTAAGTGTCTCTAGCGCCTCTCTATATTGCCCCTGCTGGATCTCTAACTGAGCAACAATCCACAAGTGTGATGGCTCTTCATTTGCCGCTCGCTTCCACGCCGAAATCGCCTTATCCCATTCTTTTGCTTGCTGCCAGTAAGAAGCCTCCATCACCAGCAACGTTTTATCTCGTGGGGACTGATTAATCTCACTCAGCAACACTGCCGCTTTTTCTGGAACCCCCGCTCGGGCATAGAGTTGTGCCATGAGCTGTTTTTCGGACTGATTTAGCGATATCCCCTTTCGCTGTGCTAACACGAGTGTGTTTAGCATACCTTCTTGATCATCCAGTTTTTGGTAACTGCTAACCAATTGCAGCCACCAGGCTTTTTTAGTTGGCTCCAGCGTTAGCAAGCGCTTTAACGTAGATATCGATGACGTCCACTTTTTCAACCTAAGCTCTGCACCCAACTTTAAAGAGAGTGAACTCACCGTTGCCTTACCGAGTTTAAGGTGTGTATGAATTGCATCCAGTGCTTTTCGGTTCATGTTTTGCTGATAGTTTGCCTGTGCGATTCTCAGCCAAATCTGGGCCAAATCGGACGACTTTATGTCCTTTTCTTTGGTAAGAGAGTAATACAGAGGTAACGCGCTACCGTATTGCTCGCGCGTCATATACAGATCAGCAAGCATACGCTTTGCTGCATTCTGAGCATCAGGCTCAAGCGCCTCCAGCGATACGGATGTCTGCAATGAAGTAATAGCATGAGTAGGCTGATTGTTTTGCCAGTACATGACGCCCAGCATGCGATTTATATACGCTTTGTCATAGTCTGTTTGCACTCTCGCGGAGGAAAGTGCAGCAATGGCCTTCTCCCACTCTTCGTTGTCCTGATATTCAAATGCTTTTATTGCACTACGAGCGGTCGTTTGTGAAAGCTGTGCTGAAAATGCCCCTTGTGAGACAAATAGACACATGGCAAACAGCAGTGAAATGAAAGGGGTTAACGCGAAGGACATCTTCATCATTTGGCCAAGGTGAATTCGTATTTAAATGTTTGTCCAGGTTGTGCTTGCGCAACACCATTGACGATTTTTGGCTGATATCGGAATTTTTTCAATGCTCTTAATGCACTGCGTTCAAACACGCGTTTGTGCGAGGTTTCAATCACTTCTATGTCAATGGGGCGGCCTTGGGCATCAATCGTAAACTTCATGATGACATAACCTTCAATACCACGTCGCAACGCCTTTGGCGGGTATACCGCTTCAACCCGAGAAATAGGCACTGCGCTCTGGTTTCCCGCAATTTCTACCGGACCAACTGCGGCAACTGGCGATGGTTTCGCAACCGGGACATCCGCCATTTGTGGCGCAGAAATATTGAGACCATTCACACTGAGATCAAGTGATATCTCAGGTATATCCAACGCTAATGGTTCAGCTGCAGACTGAGAAACCTGCGGCGCTACAGCCTGCATCGCTACCGGCTCTTCAGGTGGCTCAGGTTTCGGCGGCGGTGTTCTGTCTTTTCGTGCTGTTTCCGTTTCTGGCTCTGAAAAAACGAGATTAAACGCGAGCGATTGTGACGGCGCGTTGTGAGAAAGATCGGTTGGACCTACCATCGTCGCCATCAGGAAAAACAAGCTCACAACCGTGATAACCGCCAATGGCAAAGCAAGCAACCATCGCAGCATTACTTTTGCTCCGCAGCCAGCGCAATACTCTCGATACCTGCGCTCTTTGCGGCATCGATAACGGCCACCACACTACCGTTGTATGCATGCTCGTCCGCCTGAATCACCAAAGATGCTTCAGGCTGTTCGGATTTAAATCGCTCTAACGTCGCTTCGACACGCTCTTTATCCACTTTTCGTTGATCAATATAGATATCGTTCGTTGCCGTAATAGCGACGTAAATGCTCACCGTTTTTTGTGGGGCAGCGTGTGCAGCAGAAGGTCGATTCACTTCCACACCAGACTCTCTGACAAAAGAACTGGTAACGATAAAGAAAATGAGCATGATAAAAACGATATCCAACATCGAGGTTAAATCAATTTGGGCATCTTCACGCACTTTTTGCTGACGTTGAAATCTCATCCACGGATCCTCATCGCTTTCGCTAACGCCGCTTCGCATCGTTCACATGTTTTGGTGATTCTCGCATGCGCAAACAGGCCCGTTAGCGCGATAACCATGCCTGCAAGCGTTGGCAGCGTCGCCATAGAAATACCTGCCGCCATCGCGCGTGGTTCATTCGACCCTGCAGTCGCCATGACATCAAACACAGAGATCATGCCTGTCACCGTACCCATTAGTCCCAACATCGGACAAATGGCCACCAGCCCTTTAATGAAGTTGAGGTTACTAAACAATTGCAGGTGCGCTTCGAACAACCAACCATCACGTAACGCTTTAGACGCCCAGGATGCGTGGTCTTTTCTCGCTTCCCAACGTGACACCCAGATTTTCTTCGCTTTAGGGTAAGAGATGATGAGGTATAAAACCCGTTCGATAGCTAAAATCCAACTCAGTGCAGCAACAACAAGGAATACCCAAAGCACGGGCCCACCCTGCGTCATAAATGCATCCAGCGAGGGGATCCAGGATAGAGGCTGACTGGCGTCCAAATACGTTATTTCCGTCATGCTGCGCTCTTTTTGGCCATCACTGAATCAGCTGCTTCTGATTGTTCAGCAACCAGACTGACACCCACTTTCTCCAGAATTCCTCTTAAGGTATCGGCTTGAGTGCTCAGTAAATTGTGAGCCAATAACAGCGGCATGGCAGTAACTAACCCCATCACCGTGGTCACAAGTGCCATGGAAATGCCCCCGGCCATAACTGTGGGATCACCATTGCCGTATTGCGTGATAACTTGGAACGTTTCAATCATGCCAGTTACTGTGCCTAACAGGCCGAGCATCGGTGCGAGCGCCGCGAGGAGTTTGAGCATCGAAAGACCTTTCTCAAAGCCTTGCTGCTCATCTAAGATGGTTTCCATCAGTCTCAGTTCTAGCGTATCCAGTGATCTGTCTGGTTCTGAGTGATACACATTTAAAACGCGTCCAAGAGGATTATCTCCCGGCTGATCTGGGCATTTCATTTGACTCGACATTGCGATACGGGTCTTCACCAGAATCAATCCACGAACTAACGCGATACCCAAACCAATAATAAGGATGGCGGTGATGACCTTGCCGACAATACCGCCTTGTTCAAATCGGTCTTTCAGGGTTGGGGTCAACGACAATTGATCCAGTAACACGCCATGTGTCGGATCAAGAAGAACAAAATCGCCCGCTTTTGCTGTCTCGATAGTAGAGAGGTTCAATCCATTTTCTGGCGCAGTTGAAAGCTGTGTTGCTTGGTGGTTTGCCGAATGCCAAGAAAGGTACCCCGCTTTGTTAACCAAGGCGATGTTACCCAGTCGCACAGCTGGCGTATCGCTCACCAATCCTTGGGCATCACGCGTATTCACCGTAATGTCTGCGATTTGTCCGCTTTTTACCAATTCATTTTCAATACCTGTCCAAAGCGTGGTCAATGTCGCCAATGACGGCAACGCTTTGGCATCTTCAATCTTTTTAATTGCACTGTCTAAGGAGTCATCATCGATGGTAACGGGACGATCTTCACGGGTAAGGCTTAACGCTTTCGCGGCTTGTCGTACTACGCCAAAAACCTCACCCAAACTGCCTGTTTCCAATCGGAGATCTTCTTCGAGAGCTGATAGTTTCCCCTCGTTGTCAGCAAAGGTTTCACTGAGTGTCGTGGTTTCGTTTTCCAGACGATGTTGCTGTGCTCTAAGCGCGTCGACCTTGGCTTGTAGGGCTTGTTCATCCGCCAAAAACTCGGATTCACGTTCAGCATTATGTTGTTGGGCCGTATGCTGCGCTCGCTGTGTTTCTTTAACCAGATCTGCTGACATTGCTGATGGTGCAAATATTGCGCTCGTCAGCAAAAGGGTGGCAATGTGAAGGCCTTTCATTATTCCGCCTCCAGCGACATAGATGTAGAAAGCGGAAGCATCAGAAGTTCTGGAGTAACACGCTCTTTGGCGACCATGAACGCCCTTTCCAACAGTGCAAAATGCGCGGGGGGAACGGGTTCCCAATTCGATGCATTCCTGTCATAGAACCAGAAGCCATTTCCATCAATGCTTCGCGCGATCAAAGAGACTCGCCCTAGATGAAGTACATCAACAACACGAGGTCCAGCCCCAATGTTTAGCGTGTCTTGATACAGGCCAAGGCTCGCACCGTAGTCCACTTCTATTTGATACACTTCCAGAATTTGTCGGATCTTTTCCGCATCGCTAACATCCGCTCTTCCCATCAAGACATGCAAGCCGTCGACTCGCTCTTGGCGAATCGAACCTTTTAGGGGGATATCTTGAGAGACCCAATCATCTAACCCATCCAACATGCGGTACATCAAAGGCACGAGACCCGCTCGCGTTTGGTCAATATCGCTTAACTGTTGCTCTAGGCTGGTCGCTTCGTTGTTTTGATCATCAATCAATCGTTGCAGGTGGTTGCGATAGACAGTCAGGTTTTCTACCTCCGCCTCTAATTGCGCAATTTCTGCTTTCAACTGTTGTGCATGGTTGTCGCTTTGATTGATTCGATGCTGGGATGCCGCGCCCGCTTTGGTTGTACGGCCTTCAATGGCTGCGGCCTGATCGACACTGACACCCTGTGCGGCCAGAGGAAGACCAATGAGCAAGAGTGTGCTCATCGTTTTGATGACGTTTTTCAAGTTACGAGTCTCTGAAGCTGTTTCGCATTTACAGTGTAAAAAATCGGCAGTTTTTCTATTGCCAACACTATTCAAAACACTGTGTAAGCACCCAGCAAATTAAAGGAAACATTCAAGCACACCTCAAATGCGCTCCTAGCATGGGCATATCATATCAAAATGAGGAGGGTGACGTTCTTTACTTCATATCAAACATTTGTCGAAAGCGAGACGATACAAAATATAAACAATGCTCAATGATTCAAAGAGCGATTTGCGAGAGCTGCTTGTGCCTCTATCCAAAGCCTCTCTCTGGGTATCGCGTCGCTAACAAGACAATCTACATACAGACCAAGATCGGGGTCTTCATCTTTCGTCTCGCTATCTGGCAACAACACCATTAAGGGTAATAGAGACAGTGCTTTCAATCTATCCACATCCAATAGACAAACTGTCGCATCATCATAAGCCATGACAAGCAAGTCGAACGAGGTCTGACGCATTGCCAACAAAGCTTGATTCGCATGCAATACCCGCGTCACTTTGCACCCTTGCTCAGCAAACGTTTTCTTAACCCATCCACACGGCGAAACCATCTGCTCGATAAGTAATACTTCGCACATAGTCAGAACACCTAATTGATATTGATTCTCATTCTACATAGCTTGATACACACTGTCTTTGCCTGCGGTGAACAACTGGCTTTTTTGTGATGCAGTTAGAAAAAACAATTCACTATTGAGTAACTACACAAAAAAGCATGACTCAATTCCAGATATCTATCAGTGTTCGCTATATTGCTTGTATACATTCAGCCCAGAAGAGTAGACTCCATCTCCTCCGAATTAAGACAGAATCTCAAGTTGTGGATGTTGAACGATATGTCAAAAAATAAAACGGTTATTATCGCTACTGCAGTGTTACTCGTTGCAATGATTGCACTAACACTTTCCTCGATTACTTACTCAAGCAAAATTTACGCCATTCAGATCCAAAAGCAGCACGAGAAACTGCTTAAAGATCCCGAGGATGCGAAGGTTTCTGATCTTATCGGCCTCGCCGATATCTGCGAAGATGCACGTTTTACTGGCACACTCTCTTTTCATTTGAGTGACGAAGAAACATTTAGCATTCAACGAGCTTGTGAAGACATCAAAACGCGCCTGCGCATGAATCAATTCACAGAACAAAGTCTCTCTATGCGTTAATGTCACTAGACAGCAGTGAATATGCAGAAAAGGGAGCCATTGGCTCCCTTTTCCATAGTCGATGTTTACACCGGTAACCTGAAGTTGCAGGATTCAGGTTGCTTGGGCATACACCTTGTGGCACAGTCGCCCTGAAATTCCTCATTGTTGAACTGTATTATGAACGATCAACCAAACAACCCACTCCACGGCGTAAAGCTTGAACAAATTATCAACGAATTGGTTGATCACTACGGCTGGGAACACCTCGCTAAAGAAGTGGCTATCAACTGCTTTCGCAGTGATCCTTCCGTAAAATCCAGCCTCAAGTTCCTGAGAAAAACACCTTGGGCAAGAGAAAAAGTTGAAGGGCTTTATATCGACACCTTCCAAGGTAAAGCAGCGCCAAAGGTCGCAGCCAATCCTTGGGATGCGGCGTTAAAAAAACTGAACAACGACAAGTCTAATAGCTAGCACATTGTTAGCACTCATCGGATGAGTTATATTGGTTAAAACTCATCCGATGGAGTCGGCATGGAATCTGGCCAAGAAGCGCTTACACTGCTTCTTCTCGCGCCACTTTTTTTCATCTGCATGGTGGTCGAATACCGCATTCTGAAAAAACGAGGTGACAGCGACTACTCGCTAAAAGAAGTCGTCTGCAATTTCAGTTTGGCAGGTTTCCACCAAGCTGCAGACTTGATTGCTACCTTGTTGTTAATGCCCTTTTTCCTGTGGCTTTATCAGTTTCGACTTCTCGATATCAGCCTGACACCCTTCGCGTTTGTTACCCTCTTCATTCTCCAAGATTTTTTCTATTACTGGTTCCACCGTGCGTCTCATCATATTCACTGGCTCTGGGCGTCCCACATTGCGCATCACAGCTCAGAAAAGATGAATTTTACGACGGCATTTCGACAAAGCCTGACTTACCCAATCTCCGGAATGTGGCTTTTCTGGACGCCACTTATTGTTATCGGGTTTCCCCCTTCTTCTGTCGTGCTCATCGTAGCCCTCAATCTGGGTTTCCAATTTTTCGTCCATACACGCATCGTGAAAAAGCTAGAATGGATTGAAACAATCTTCAATACGCCTTCCCACCACCGTGTCCATCACGCTCGTAATCCAGAGTATATCGACAGGAATTTTGCGGGCGTTTTGATCATTTGGGACAAAGGGTTTGGAACCTTTGTGGAAGAGAAGCCGGATGTTGTCATTGATTACGGCATTCCTAAACAGGTGAACAGTTGGAATCCGTTTGTGGCCACATTTCATCAATGGCGAACAATGCTAGGTCTCGCATTGTCAGCAAAGCCAACGCCACTTAACGTCAGGTTTCGCTATTTGTTTGGCACCCCAAAGTTTGCGGATGATGCGGAAAAAACGCGAAAGATGTAGGCGTACCTGGTCATACAGGCTGATGGAGATCGGAAACCTAACATAGCCCACTAGCATGACCGCTTTCATGTACTTACACTCAGAACACACTTGCTCAAATGATCACCAACATAGGATGTTAGGAGAATAAAGAATGGGTGAAGGGAAGCTACAAGCTGAGAATCGCTATCAGATTTGGGTTGATGGAGATTGGCCCGTTGGCACCAAAGGGGTATGGATAACCCCGAAAGATGATGGCCGTTATCACTTAAAACATGAAGACATCAGCTTACCCGCTGCGGTTATCTATGAAAAAGCCCTCGACAATAATGCAGGCTGGATGCAACGCTTCGCTACCGTCTATAACGTTGAACTGTGTCCGCATGGTAAAACATCAATGACCCCCGCCCTGTTCCAAAAGCAGCTTGAAGAGGGCGCGTGGGGGATCACCATTGCCACACCACCGCAAGCTGATGTCGCGGCTCAAGCGGGCGCAGAAAATATTATCATGGCTAACCAATTGGTGGGACGCGCGAATATGGCCGCGGTTTCCCATCTTATGAGTCGCCTACCCGTCAACTTCTATTGCAGTGTTGATAACCATTTGAACGTAAAACAACTCTCTGATTTCTTTGCTCCTCTAGGCCAAAAGGTGAATGTGCTAATTGAGTTGGGTATTGATGGGGGACGATGCGGGGTTCGCGACCTCTCAGACGCACAAGCCTTGGCTGCCTATATTCGAGGGCTTCCCGGTATCGCGCTAGCAGGTGTCGAAGTTTACGAAGGCGTGATTCACGGCGAAGACGCTGAACAGCAGGTGAAAGCGTTTATCCATCAATCCGCCGAGTTTTGCCGCTTACTTAAAGACATCGATTTAATCGAAAGCCAACACCCTGTGCTAACCGGGGCCGGGTCAGCGTGGTATGACGTCGTCTCAGATATCTTCCAGCAATATGACGACTTACTCACGATAATACGTCCAGGTTGCTACCTCACACATGACACAGGGATTTATCAAACCGCGCAGAAAAAAGTCATGCTTCGCGCCCAAGACGGTAAAAAGGTCGCCACCAACCTTGGCGGCGATTTGAAAAATGCGCTTGAGGTTTGGGCATACGTCGTCTCATTACCTGAAGCAGGGAAAGCTGTCGTTGGGTTAGGTAAACGCGACGCCGCGTATGATGCAGGTTTGCCCGTGGTCGAACGCGGTTTTCGTGACGGAGAGCCCATCAATATCAAAGGGCTAGAAGCCACAGCTATCATGGATCAGCATCTGTTCGTTAACGTGCCGGATGACGTCACGCTTTATGTTGGCGACATACTCGCTTTTTCCACTTCCCATCCATGTTTAACCTTTGACAAGTGGCGCTATATCGCGCTTGCAGATGAAGAGTTTATCGTCGAAAAATGGATGCCCACGCAGTTTTAATGACGAAGTTAAAACCGACTCAAGCAGCCTAAAAATACGGGTTGTTTGGGTCAACTTGTTTGAGTGTAAAGACAACAATTCTGACATGCTCACTTTTTATCCCTACTGAGCTCTTGTAAGCTACCACAATAATTTCGTTCACAATTTGGCCTTCATGACCCATACACGTCTTTGTAAGCATACCGTCGCTTTTTGCGTATCACTCTCTCTGACACCCATGGTTAATGCCAGTGAACTTGATACGACCCCCTTATTGGTGCGGTATATAACACCAGCCAACTGGCGTTCTCGAACCTTTTTCAGTCGATGGAATTCAGTGCTGCTACCACCCGAGATGCCACGCTCTTTACTGTTGGTGGTGTTACGCTCGATGCTCTGGTATTAACGTTGCCATTGGATGTCGATGTTAAAGCACGTGTTATTGCACAACTGTCAAACCCCGTTTATGCCATTCAACTGGGTCATTTACTCTACAGCTTCTATGACAAGTACACGGGTGAAATTGTCAACGAGGACATTTTCAAAGGCTATTTGCTGGACACCTTTTCAGAGCCAGAATTGAAAAATTGGCAGCATACGCTCTTTACGCTGGAACAAGGTGAGGGGGATGGTAGCAAGGAAACCGCTACACAAGCAGATATCATAAACCGACAGTTTATCGCCATGCTTGTCACACTCTATGATGCCTTGTTTGGTAAAGACAAGTTGCTGTATGGCTCTGATCTACCGGAGCAATATCGATATCTAACTGATAGTCCCTCGGACAGAGAAACCGTCTCTACCGTTCAACACATTCTTATAGAAATGCTGACCCAGTACAGCGCTAGCCTTGAAGGGGGTGATATAAAGTCCGCAATCCTTCGTGTGATTGAGGACGGAAAGCCTGAGCACCTAGAGAAGGAAAATAATCAAGCGCAAGCGATTACCATTAGCCTTATCGACTTTGTTCGCCTGAACGTATTGAAAGGGTATCGCCAATTTTTGCTCGAAAAAGCCAAATCAAAGGCTGTTGACGATTGGATGATTCGCACACTAAAAAACAACCCCAATGCCCTCATTGAATATTTGGATCACCAAAACCAGCGACCAATGGCTGTTCAAGTCGTTGTCGATGGCTTACAACAAGCATTAATGCAAGGCCTTGTCAGCAAAACACCCTCACCATTTTTGCAGCAGGTAAAGATTGATGAACTTAACGCAACAAACTTTGCCCCACAGCACGTGGAAATAACGACGCCTAATGTAGTGCCAGACAACCGCTTTCTGTATCAGATCGCTGAAACACCCTTTGATGACACTCGCTACCTGCCCTTTTTCAGACAGCTCTATCAACACGATAGAAACGGCGTTGTAGAGTATGGGGTTTCAACCACACCAACCATCAGCGTCAGAAACCTGCCTATCGTCAAAACGGGGGCCAATGTCGCGGGCGAAGGGGGGACGGGGATCCCTAACTTTCACTTTGTTGACCGCAAGCAAGACCGAGCCTATTACTTCTTCGGCAATGACGCATTGCAACTCGACCCTTTATTTGATGGCAACGGAGCAAAGACCCAGTTTGAACGCTTGGTGCCAATGGTCACGTTAAACTGTAACGCACAGTACGATTGGTATGCACAATCCAGCTATGACCCTTTGCTGAACTTGGGGCTGGGTGAAGCTATCCGAGATTTCGGCGAGCAGCGTTGTTTAAATGATCTTGAACGACGCGGTCATGAAGAAATTTCTCTGCGAAAAGAACGGAAGAAGCTTGTCGACGACATTAAACGCTATCAATCTATCTCCATATGGTCACCGTTAACGCGTTACACCAAACGATTAGCCGTTGAAGATCACATCCAGTTGTACGCTGAAAAATCCCAAAAAGGCCTGCCTGATTTTGTGTTGGCCTATAACCCTTGGGCCGATCATTTCGCACACTTTACGGGCCCCTTTGCTGACGAAATCCTTGCGCCAACGGGTGAGCTTAACCGTCTGGATTATTGGTTGGGCCGAATGGAAAACGTCTACCGCGAAGCGGGCGTTTACGACCAGGTATTGTGGGGAATGGCTGGCGACCATGGCTTAACGCCAATTCACTATATCGTGAGCCCTGAAAGGGAGATTTTTGACGGTATCGATGCGGATTATGGCATCTCACCTATCATAAGGAAGATTTCGTCCGATGAAGGAGAGGGCCCAAAAATCACTCATGCGTTTCGTTATCCAAGCAATAGGGGCGTTGACATCATTGTCGCGTCAACCGCGGGCGGCAACTATATGATGGACCTTTTTAATTCTTCCCGAGGCTGGGCAACTCAGCCCCTCTTCCATGAACTGACCTATTGGAAATCCCTATCTTCTGCCACTGATGAACCCGGAATAGATATCGTCCATGAAACGGTAAAACGGCTGGGAGAAAGCCTTGATTATCTCGTCGTTCGAGAAACGGACTGTAACACCGAAAAATGTATCGTCCGTCTTGTTGGCGAACGCGACGGAAAGCGGGTTGATGAGTTCATTGAGCGGAAAGGTTCATACTCTCGATACTATGCAAAAGATGGAAAACAGCCCGTATTGCTCGACCTATATGCGCAAAATCCTTATGCCTCTCAACAATCTGACGCACAAAAAATGCAGAAAGCAGCATTGATTAATCAATGCATGGTTCCAGCGTCAAACTCCCTCCCTGAAACTTGGTGTAATGAAGACACGTGGCGACAACTAACCCGACTCACGCCAAGGCCGGACAGCATCAACCAGCTAGCCCATCTTTATGATGAAGACAGGGCAGGGACCATTAATCTCTTTCCAGCGCAAGGGATTGGCTATAACACCAAAGTGCCAGGACGTCATGCTGGAGAGCATTTCCACGAAAAAGACGCTTTCATCGGATTTTGGGGCACCGCCGTCAACGCGGATTCTCGTATAGGGAGTGCCGTAAACGGCTCACTTTCACCCACCCTTTATGAGTACTTAACAAACAAACCAGTCGTTGTTGGTCAGGATGGTTGGGGTTTCCCGTCACTGCTCAACCAACTCCAAACCTCTGACAATCACCCCTCAGATAATCAATCGCCTTAATACATGTACGATTTAGTTGACCTATTTGGATACCTCACGTCCAAATAGGTCAATTCATCGCCTTCGCGTAAGCCAATTTGTAAAGTCCGCATTACAACTGAGTGCATTCTGTGACATTCCAGACGTGTTACTATCTCACCAATAACCCTCTATTATGGGCTTTGTTGCTTAATTCGGTTGGAAGACATGGCAGCCTAAAGTTGTTCGGTTCTTAAGCAATATACTGAGTTTCAGGCATACCCAGTCCTGTAAG
>NZ_FUXU01000028.1 GCF_900167155.1 Enterovibrio nigricans DSM 22720
GCCTGAAACTCAGTATATTGCTTAAGAACCGAACAACTTTAGGCTGCCATGTCTTCCAACCGAATTAAGCAACAAAGCCCGTTTAAGTTAACCTCGATGGTTTCATCCCAAAACGCATCACTGTGTTCGACCGCAGGCGCACGTTTAATGGTACCTGCATTGTTGATGAGAATGTCGATATCAGGGTGTTCTTCGTTTATCTTGGCTAGAAAGGCTTTCACAGATCGGCGATCAGAGAAATCGCACGGGTATGCCCAACATTGTCGGCCTTTTGCCGATACTGCTTTTTCAATGTCGCTGCCTTGCGTCTCAATACTTTGGCTTACGGCGATAATGTCTGCGCCAGCCTCTGCCAGTGCTTCTGCCATGGCTTTGCCAATGCCTCTTTTCGCGCCTGTCACTAATGCTTTTTTACCGCGTAAATCAAATGCACTTTTTTCCATTAGTTCAACTCCGAGTTAACTGCGATTAGCGTTTTCATCGACAAATCTTTCGGTGGAATAAAGGCTGATTGAATGTCGTCTAGAGAGTGTTTATCTATAATCACATCGTCCGGATTCACTTTTCCTTCACGTAATAAGCGAATGGCGTATTCGAAATCAGTATCTTCGTAGACGCGAGCACCTAACAGTTCGAGTTCTTGCCAAAAGAATTTAAACAGATCGATAGTGGGCTTGCTGGTGTGGATGGCAACCATGCAAATACGCGCTTGTGAGGCGGATACTTGAGTAAACAAATCCACCCCTGCTTGCACGCCTGATGTGTCAAAAATGGCGTTGAAACCGCGCCCATCTGTGTCGGAATGTAGCTGCTCAACAAGATCCCCATCTTTTGCGTGGCGGGCATTAAAGCCAAGACCTTGTGCATACGCGATACGCTTTTCATCGATTTCACAAATGGTCACCTTGGCACCGATTTCTCTGGCAACCATGGCGATAAGCATGCCAATTGGCCCACCACCAATCACCAATACATCTTCCCCAGTAACGACGCGTGCGCGATTGATATCGTGGCAGGCTACCGCCAAAGGCTCAACGATAGCGGCATGGGCAAGAGAGACTTCATCAGGAAGGTGGTGAATGGTATGCGCCGGTACTGACCAATACTCTTGGAACGCGCCGTCGGTGTCCAAGCCCAAAAATTTGAGGTTTTCACAGATGTGCTTCAAGCCGCGCTGACATGTCGAACAGTCACAGCAATGGTTAAGGGGGCGCACCACCACACGATCACCCAGGGTGACGCCTTTTACATCATCGCCCACAGCATGGATGACGCCAGACATTTCATGACCAATCACGCGATGCGTACCTACACGAGCATCCATATGGCCGTGGTAGACATGCACGTCGGTGCCGCATATTCCGCAATATGCCACACGGATTTGAACTTCATCCTCTTTGGGCGGAGAGATGGAGACGGATTCAACAGTAAAGGTTTTGTTTCCTTCGTAGAATGCTGCTTTAGTCATGATAATTATCCTTTCCTTTTGTGGTGAGGTGTAACCTTGTTGTGCGATGTGACGTTAGCCAGCATGTGCAGATTCAAGTTTTTCCCAATCAAAAATGACGCCTGTCCCTGGCGTATCCGATGCGACTGCACGCCCGTTTTCGATGACGACAGGGCGCGTGGTGTATTGCTCTATAGGGAAGGAGTGGATTTCTAACCACCCCTCACAGGGCTGACTGGAGACCAGACTGACGTGGAGTTCCTGCATGCCGTGACTGCATACAGGGATACCGTATTTTTTCGCTAATGCTGCTACGTCTAACCAGCCAGTGATGCCGCCGCAATTAGACGCATCTGGCTGAATGAAAGAGAGTGATGCAAGCTCAAACGCCAATTTGAACTCTTCTTGGGTATGAAGGTTTTCACCCATGGCGAGCGGAATTGAAGTGGATGACGCGATGGTTTGGTAAGCGAAGTAGTCGTCGGGCAGGGTGGGCTCTTCAAACCATGCTAAATCATAAGGCTCGAACGCATGGCTTGCGGCTATGGCATGCTCTACGGTCAAGGAATAGTTGGCATCCACCATAAAGATGCGGTCTGGTCCCAGCATTTCCCGTACAGCGTTTACACGCGCCGTATCGTCATCCAGATTAGGCAGTCCCACTTTGATTTTTATCGCTTCAACACCGCGCGCCAGATAGCCTTCAATGTTGCTGATCAGCTTGGGTAGAGGGAAATTCAGGTCGACGCCACCGCAATAACAGTTGCAGTGATTCGCATGCCCGCCCGCCATTTTCCAAAGGGGCTGATTGCTTTGTTTGCCTTTGATATCCCAAAGCGCGATATCGATTGCCGAGATGGCGAACGTCGATATTCCCCCGCGGCCAACGTAGTGCATTCGCCAGAGCATGGCGTCATAAATGCCTCGAATGTCGGAGGCATTCTTTCCTATCAGAAAGGGGAGCAAATCCGCGTCCAAGGTGGCTTTAATGCCGTTCCCACCTACGCCGCCTGTGTAGGTATAACCCACGCCCTCATCGCCATTTTCCAGCGTAATTTCAACGGTGACGAGTTCAAAGTGAGTGTGTGCACCGTGCTTAGCATCAGCAAGGGGTTCATCCAGAGGGATGCGGAAAAGACGAGATCTCGCCTGCGCAATTTTTGTCATGTCAAACTCCGTTTATTCAATGCGTGTTTTTTGACGAGGTGTGCTTGAACCAAAATGACACCAAGCAAGAAACCGCCACGGATCACCATCTGCCAGTACGCAGATAAGCTAATGCTGCCTAATCCATTTTCGAAATTAAGGACGTTGAAAATCAGCCCTAAGAGAAGTGCGCCGCCGACAGTAGCGGTGATTGAGCCAGATCCGCCAGTCAGCAAGGTGCCGCCGACAACCACCCCGGCGATGGCTGACAACTCCCAGCCAACGCCTTCAAGCGGTTGTCCTGCTCCGAAACCTGAGGCAAGAAAAACACCGGCTAAACCAGCACAGCCGCCGCTGAGCAGGTACACAAAGACTTTGACGCGATTAACGTTAAGCCCCATCAGCGTGGCTGCTTGTTCATTGTCGCCAACCGCCAGCACTTTTCGTCCAAGTGGCATGCATTCCAGCAACACCCAAGTGAACAACACCAAAATCAGCACCACGACGATGGTCCAAGGCAATACACCAAAGGCTTTCCCTAAGCCGAGTAGAGTAAAGTTAGATGACCAGTCAATGGAGATGGTTTGCGCACCGGAAATGACGAGAGAGCCACCTTTGGCGCCTAGCATGGTAGCGAGGGTGGCAATGAAAGGCGGAATTCGCATGACGGTAATGAAAAAGGCGTTGATGGCACCAAACGCCATGCCAGCGAGAATACCTCCGGGCAAGGCGACTTCTAACCCATAAGGGCTGAGATAAGCGGCAATGACAGAGGCAAATGCCGCAACAGACCCGACGGATAAATCAATTCCGCCTGTCATAATCACAAAGCACATGCCGATCGAGATGGCGATAAACATGGCGTTATAGTTAAGAAAAGAGGCGATGTTGTAACTGCCGAGGAAGTTGTCGTAGCGCAAGCCACCAAAGATCACCAACCCGAAAAAGACCAGCCAAACGCCGAGAGTTTGTCGATGAGAACGTGTCATTCGCCAGCCCTCCGCGTTTGTTGTACGTACACAGCGAGCACGATGATGAGTGCTTTAGCGATAAGCGCGACTTCATCTTCAACACCATTCGCCAACAGGGTGTACTTCACGAGTTGAATGATGACGGCTCTGAATACAGCGCCAAAGATAGGGGCCTTGCCACCTTGTAGCACTGCACCGCCAACGACGGCTGCAGCAATGGCATCGAGCTCCATCAGCTCGCCATTTCGCGCAGCATCAGACGCAGAATTGATAGACACGACAATCATGCCGGCAATACCCGCGAGCACACTGCATGTGGCGTACGCGGCGATTTTGACCTTTTTAACGGGGACACCCGCAAGGTGGGCAGATCGCTCGTTGCCACCCACCGACAGCAAATAGCGGCCAAACGCTGTGCGTCTGACAATGAAACTGAAGATGATAGCCAAAACCAACATGAGCCAGCCTTGGAACGGCAATCCGAGAATTTCACCGCGGCCGAGGAAAGCGAACCCTTCGTTGTTGAAGGTTTGCAGGTTGCCGTTGGTCAGTACCTGAGAAATACCACGACCGGAAATAAACAAAATGAGGGTGGCAATGATGGGCTGAATGCCCCAGTTACAAATAAGATAACCGTTGAACATGCCGCACAAGGCTGCCACAAAAAGGGGAAGCACAATGGCTGCAGTCAGCCCGAGGGCAGGGTAGCTTTCGCCGAAAGATGACGTAATAATCAACGGAGAAAGGGCACCAGCCAATGCCATGACTGCACCAACAGAGAGGTCTATCCCTGCTGTTGCAATCACGAGCGTCATGCCGATCGCGACAATCGCGATTGTCGCAACCTGACTGATGTTGACGTACAGCGTCTGTATTTGCAGGAAGTTGGGTGTAAACAAGACATTGAAACCTAACAGGAGGAGGAAGCAGATAGCACCGCCATACCGCCAAAGGCTTTGTTGTTTATCTTTCACAGTGTGATGTCCTTTTCCCTGAAAAAGTATCCAAAACATGGTTATTTGCCGGCCATTTCGCGTACGAGAGCGTCTTCAGTGATGTTGGGTGCGACCAGTTCAGAGACCGCAGAACCTTCGTTCAGCACGACGATGCGGTCTGCACCTTCTATCAGCTCTTCAAACTCCGAACTGATAAGGAGCACCGCGTTTCCTTGATCGACGTAGTCGCGAATGATGGTTTGAATTTCACGTTTTGCTCCGATATCAACTCCGCGCGTAGGTTCATCAAGAATGAGGATGTCTGGCTCGGTGGCGAGCCAGCGGGCGAGGAGAACTTTCTGCTGATTTCCCCCAGAAAGCTGACTGATAGGTTGGTTAATATCTGCGGTTTTGATACCGAGTGCACGGACGTACTTTTGCACGAGTGCTTCCTCTTCATCAGCATTCACAATGCCACTGCGTGAAACCTTTGAGACCATCGCAAGGGTAAGGTTTTCGCGCACACTCATTTCGGGAACGATGCCTTCCATTTTCTGATCTTCAGACAGGAAGCCGATATTGAGCGCGATGGCGTCGGACGGTGAATCTATCAACACGTCTTCGCCCTTGATCTTGATGCTGCCTGTTGTTAGTGCATCGACACCGAAAATGGCGCGTGCGGCTTCTGTTCTGCCTGAGCCCAGTAAACCACCCAAACCAACAATCTCATTTTTCTTTATAGTGATTGAAACCTTGTTTAAGTGGTGGTTGGTGGAGATGTCTTTGGCCTCAAGCAGCACTTCGCCGGCCTTATGACCGCCGCCTTTCAGCTCAGTTAAGCCGGATTCTTGGATAGAGTTTTCATCTCGGCCGAGCATGTCTGAAATCAATTCCAGCTTGTTGGTGTCTCCAATCTTGCGACGCGCAACCGTTTGTCCATCACGCATAATGGTCACGCTGTCACAGACCGCGAAGAGCTCTTCAAGAAAATGGGAGACATAAAGAACAGAAACGCCTCTGGCTTTCAGTGAGTGAATCACCCCAAACAAGACGTTAATTTCCTTGTCGTCCAAAGAAGAGGTAGGTTCATCCATGATCACTAATTGTGTGTTGAGCGAGACGGCACGAGCGATGGCGACCAACTGTTGGATGGCTGTTGAGTAATCACCGAGTGGTGCCTTGACATCGATGTCTATGTCGAAGCCTTCAAGCACCTTTTGGGCATGCTGGTGGCACGCATTCCAGTCGATAAAACAGCCCAACCTTGTAAGCTCGTGACCCATCATGATGTTTTCCGTCACGCTTTGGAGTGGTACGAGATTGAGCTCCTGGAAAATGGTTGCTACACCGTGATCTTGCGCATCACCGGGACCAGTAAACAGTGCCTCTTTCCCCGCGAAAACCACACTACCAGCATCGCGTGTGTACACCCCGGTCAGAATTTTTATAAGGGTCGATTTTCCTGCCCCGTTTTGGCCGATGAGCGCATGCACTTCACCGGGTGCGATCTGCAACGATGCATCTCGCAATGCGGGATTCCCCGAAAAGGCCTTTTGAATCCCTTCCATGTTGAGCAACATGTCCATATAGCGCCTCTTAAAGTGCGGGGCATTTCCGCCCCGCGATCTCGCTGTTTCTATTCTTTTACGAGTGGATAAATCAGTACGCTGAGTCAACAAACTGTGCGGCATTTGCCTTGGTAAATATGCGATCTTTTACCTGCACCCAAGGCTCAATGTTTTCGCCGTTGGCATAACGTGTCATGGTTTCGCAAGCAAGAGGGCCAAAGAACGGGGAGCTTTCTACAGTGACGCCCATTTTGCCGTCGATGATGGCTTGAAGTGCATCACGGGTTCCGTCAATTGACACGACCATAACGTCTTCACCGGGTTTGCGGCCTGCAAGCTCTAGTGCTTGAATTGCACCGATTGCCATCTCATCGTTGTGGGCATAAACGATGTTGACGTCAGGGTGGGATTGCAGAAGGGTTTCCATGACCTGACGACCTTTGTTGCGGGCGAAGTCGCCGGACTGAGAGGCAACAATGGTCATGTTGTCTTGCTTGGCAATCACATCATCAAACCCTTTACGACGGTCATTAGCCGGTGAGGAACCTGTCGTGCCTTCCAGTTCGATGATCACACCTTTATCGCCACTGAAATTGGCCACGGTCCATTCCGCTGCACGCTTGCCTTGATCGACAAAATCGGAGCCAAGGAAGGCAACGTAATGTTCACCCGCTCGGGCGACATTTTTGTCAACAGAGCGGTCAACGAGGAAGGTAGGAATCCCCGCGGCCAGCGCTTTCATTACCGCTGGAAGCAGCGGTTTTTCTTCGCGTGGAGGCAGGAAGATGACATCGACGCCTTGCGCGATCATGGAATCAATATCCGCGACTTGCTTTGCCGCTGAGCCAGCAGCATCGGTGATCACTATGTCCCAGTTACATTGTTGAGCGGTATCTCGGAAAGACTGGGTTTCAGCGATTCGCCAAGGATTGTTACTTTCCATTTGGGCGAAGCCAACTTTGTAAGTGTCCTTTTTCTCTAGAGGAGGCAGATCCCCGGCGGTTGCCGCAAAAGTGAGCGTTGCAAAACTTAGCGTAACCAGTTGTGTTGCCAGTGTTTTAAGTTGCATTCCTTTTTCCTCTTACTTCATTGTCTACGTACAACAGATACGTGCAGAATCAGCCTTGCCAGTTCATGTACAAGGTTTGTTTCTTCAAATACTCTTCAAGACCATATTTCCCGTCTTCCCCCCCAAGTCCAGATTGTTTCCACCCATTATGAAAGCCCTGAACTTGTTCACCATTGGCGCGGTTAAAGTAGATTTCGCCAACCTTTAGAGAGGATGAAAGCACCATAAGACGACTTATCTTTTGGGTGAAAACATAGGCGGATAAACCGAAGTCGCTGTCATTGGCATGCTCTATAGCTTCATCAAAATCAGACACGCGAAGGGCAGGAACAGCAGGGCCGAAGATTTCTTTTTGCATGAGGGGGTTTTGGTTGTTTTTGACTTCCAAAACACTGGGAGCAAACCAATAGCCTTTTTCCGATTCGCCACAGGCTTGAGGGCCTCCCTTGAGCAAGTATTCCGCGCCTTCTGCTACGCCTTGATCAATCAGACTTTGCACTTTATCCCGTTCAATACGGCTGACTTTTGGCCCAAGTGAGACATTTGTCATGGGGTCGCCAACCGTTAATGAACGGCATTTTTGTATAAATTTCTCAAGAAACTCATCGGCAATTGCGTGGTGTAAATACATGCGTTCGTTGCAGGTGCATATTTGGCCAGCATTGGTAAATCGAGCAACGACAGCGGCGTTAACGGCTTTTTCGAGATCGGCATCTTCCATCACGATAAAAGGGGCTTTACCACCTAGTTCGAGCCGCACCGCTTTGATTTGTTGGGCGGCGGTGGTAAGGATTTGACGTCCTGCCCGGTTACTGCCCGTGAGGGTAATGAGATCGGATCGAGGGCTTTCTACCAGTGTTTGTCCGACGACAGCACCTCGTCCCGTCACCACGTTAAACACTCCATTCGGCAGCCCGATATCGCGGGCGATTTTTGCGAGAGCTAGACCTGAGAGTGGGGTGTTTTCGTGGGCAAGGAGGACAAAGCTATTCCCTGCGACAAGCGCTGGTCCCAGTTTTCTGGCGACCAATGCACAGGGGTAATTCCACGCGGTTAATCCAACCACGACGCCATAAGGCACTTTGTGGATCCAGATTTCCTCGTCGCGGTTATCCGAAGGAATGATGTCGCCTTCCAGACGGTGAGCGTTGTTGGCAGCAAAATGAAGAAAGGCGGCAGTCGCACTGACTTCGCCTTGTGCTTGGTGAAATGGTTTGCCCTGTTCTGCGGTAATGATTCTGGCGAGATAATCGCGCTGGCGATCCAGCTCCAATGCCATTTCCCTTACATATGTCGCGCGCTCTGCGGTTGTTTTACGCGCCCAAACTCTCTGAGCGGATGTTGCTGAACTAAGCGCCGATTCAGCATCGCTCGGCGATCCATCAGGAATACTCGCAATGATATTTTCATTGGCAGGGTTGTCGACGACGAGGGTGCTTTTAGCATCCCCTTTTGTGAACTCCCCATCAATGAACATCTGAGCATCAATAACATTCCCCACTTGGAGATCTTTCAACCACATTCTCAAAATCCTTTTTGGTACGATCAAACTATTTTGTTTGATATCTGCAATTTATTCATTTGGGGCGTTATAGCCCGATATATTCCGATATAGCGGCGTGAAATTCTTTTTATGTCTTATTTTTAAAAATGTTTTGTCATACCAAAAAGTATATCTTGTGAATGGTAGGTAGAGAAAATTGTCATATGAAACTGAGTGTTTATGTCACCCTCGTGAGTATAGCCAAGCGCGGTTATAGGGAGGCGTTGGCTATCTTTAGGTGGATGAAGGCTAACATTCAACAAGCACGCGCTTGTGAAAGTACTAGCCAGAATGAATCGTCAAGGAGTGATTGTGGAAACATCGTATGACTATATTGTGATTGGCGGCGGGTCAGCAGGGTGTGTGGCTGCCGCCAAATTGTCGGCAGTGGGTACGGTATTATTGTTAGAAGCCGGACATTCTCATCACCATCCTTTGCTTGATATGCCTCCGGGTATTTTCAAAATGATCAACGGTTCTAAGTACATGCGGTATCACACCACCACACCTCAAGCCCATTTAGACGGCAGACAACACGATATACCGCAAGGTCATGTTTTGGGGGGCGGTTCCTCGGTCAATGCGCAGGTTTATATTCGGGGAAGACCGTCTGACTATGACGAATGGCAATCAATTCTCGCTGAAGATGAAGAGAACCCTGGCTGGGGGTGGGATGATGTGCTGCCGTATTTTAAAGGGATGGAATCTAACAACCGCCTGAACAATGCGTTACATGGTGTTGATGGCCCTATGAAGGTTTCTGACCCCGGCCACATTGATGATTTTTCACGCTGGTTTGTGCAGGCCATGCAAGCGGTGGGCATGCCGTTCAATCATGATTTTAATGGTGAATCCCAATTTGGCGTTGGCTTTTATCAGTTTATGAACCGTCACGGTAAACGAAGCTCAGCGGCATATGCTTACATTGAACCTCAGAAAGACAATCCTAACCTCACCGTGTCTTTGAACACAGAAGTGCACCGAATTATTCTCAAAGACGGCGTGGCAACCGGAGTGGAATGTGTGCCCGAGGCCGGGGGGAATATAACGTTTACGGCGAAGAAGGAACTGGTGGTGAGTGCAGGAGCACTCGTTACGCCGAAATTGTTGATGCTTTCGGGGATAGGTGACAAAGCGCACCTTGCTGAACATGGTATAGCTTGCCAACTTGATTTACCGGGCGTTGGGCAAAATTTGATTGACCACCCTGAAGTGCCTATTACTGCCTTTGCTAATGGTCCCTATGGTTATTATCGGCAGGGTGAGGGATGGCGAATGGTGAGAAATGGGCTGCAATTTACGTTGTTTGGCTCAGGGCCAATAACGTCTGCAGGCGTAGAGGCTGGTGCGTTTGTGAACCCAGCAAACTTTGATGCGCCACCAAGCATTCAAGCTTTCTGTGTTCCTATTGTTTATTTGGACAGAGACAGTCGTCAATTCCTGAATGATGACTATGGCTTGACGGTGACCACTGTGGTGGTGAAGCCCTTGTCGCGTGGTGAGGTAAAACTCGCGTCTGCCGATCCAACTAGGATGCCGATTGTTTCACCGAATCTATTAAAGGATCCGCACGACATGCAGCAGATGATAGAAGGGCAGCGCTTTTTCCTTCAAGCTTTCTCAGTGCCGCCACTCAGAGATTGCATCCGTAGAGTAGCCATCCCTGACCCTAATGACACATCTGATGATGCACTTCTCGCACACTGCAAACGTTTCGTCAAAACCAATTATCATCCCGCGGGTACCGTAAAAATGGGGGCGAAAGAAGACCCTATGGCAGTGCTTGATGCAAAAATGCGTGTAAGAGGAACGCGTAATTTACGCGTATGTGATATGTCATCGGTGCCGAACATCAACGCAGGAAACACCAATTCTGTCGCAATGATGCTGGGCGCACGCTGTGCTGATTTTATCGTAGGTTAATTCTTCAACCGTGCCGGTTTTCACTGAGTGGCATTAATTAGTCCGTGTACCCTCATAAAAAAACACCCTCAGTTCTTGGTGAACTGAGGGTGTTGTTAACAATCCTATAAATGGTTCAGCTGATCACGATCTTAACTGACCAATGCCTTCACTGTTCGGTGTTAGGCAAAATCCAATTTCTCGTAGCCGCCAGCACCTAAGAACCATTGGTGAAGGTGTGTTTTTAGATCGCTCAATTCGTCTGGGCCAATCAGCGCTAATCCTAGGTCAGTCGCACGGGTAATATCGTGATGACGAAGAGGGCGGAAGCTTACCAACATCGCGCGTGCCTGAAGACCGCCTAACAGGTCTCGAATTGATTCCAGCTTGTACAGTGTGTCATCACCGTCGCTCGACATGCCTTTCGTCTTGCATTCAATGATATGAAGCTTGTTATTCACCACGGCGGCCACATCGAGCTCGTTACGAACCTCTTTATCTCCAATTTGGCGATAAACCTGAACACCCAAAGAAAGGTCTTGAATGGTCAGTAGCTCGCGACGGATCTCTTCAACAATATGGTGTACGTACCATTCAAGCCATTCACCGTTAGCAAAGCGTCTCGCAGCTTCGCTTGAGAAGGTAAGGATGCCATTGTCATACATTGACAGCCCAGCTTGCGTTAAATCGTCGATAAGCATGCCCAGCTCACGATAACCTTGCTGCTTTTCGCTGAGCTCTACATCCAGTTTCTGTTCTTTACGGCACGTCGTCGCCAAATAGTTCAGTGTGGCTAACCCTGGGCCTAATTCGTAAGCGTTGCTTGCCCATTTATGCCCAAGGGTCTCAATGGTTGAGTCGAGCACGCTTCGAGAATCATCTTCTTGAAGCTCACAGCGCGCACCGAATATGGTCAAGTAATCGCTGATATTGATGTGGTCTTCCACTTGTTGCTGCTGACGCCCGTCAGGGTACAGCCAGCACAGTTCATCACTAAACGGCTCAATGACGTAAATCGGCCAGTGATACGTACGGAATATTTCATATGCGCTGAGCAGGCGATGACGCAAGCCACAACTTGCATTAAACCAGACGTCGGAGCTTTCTTCTTTTAGGCGTTCAGCAAGCTCTTGGATCTTGGCTTTAATCAGGGGGATATTGATATCAGAAGGGATCTGGAAAAACTCTGTTTCAATACCCTTTGGGGTGAGCACTGCACTCATCTGCTCGTACTGCGGAGCCTGACACTCAACACCAATGAAAATCATCTTTGCGGCCTTGAATTTTCGGTGCAAAAGTGCGGTGACCAGTCTAACTGGGTCTTGATCTATGATACCGACATGAATGGCCATAATAACTCCGTGGTAGGCCAGTGCTATTTGAATTGTAGGGGAAATGCACTGACCTTTTAAATTAGTCTCATTAATATCTGGTCATGCGACGTGATATTCAAGTACTTAGTGTCATTTCTCCTTAAAACAGTTCCCCGACTTTGTTTTGTTCGCAGATTTTCTGTTCAATTTGTTTATCTAACCGCCGTGATTTTTCTAATCTTAATAATGTTATCCGTGTCAGTAGTGCGAAAACACCCTGAAAAGAGGCTGCGAGTCGTCTCAAAATTCTCAATAGTGAGGATATAGAGAAACTCATTCTCGCAACGTAAGACAGTTAATCCTCTGATCGTTAGACTCAACGCATATTTACTGGATACGAAATTCGCGGTACTCGGCGGGAAGGAAGGGAGCAGATATGATTGGTCATGAGTTTGACTCAGCACTGAAGGTAGATAGCGTAAACGGGCAAGCATACTTAGTGTCACCCGATGCAAAAATTGTTTCCCTTCGCGAAGGCATGCAGATAGCGGCAAATCAAGTGGTGCTGACCGGGTCGAACAGCTCAGTGGTTGTGGCATCGGATGGGCAACGATTTGTGATAAACGACCAATGTGCCTCTTGCCTGATACCATTCGCCGACGCCGAGGCATCAATCGCGTCTCAATCTTATGGTGTGACCTTTAATGAAGCTGCTTACGATGAGAGCAGCTTAGCGGATTTAGATGTTGCCCAGTTACAACAGCTCATTTTGGATGGCGTTGATCCTACCGAATTGTTTGAAGAAGCCGCCGCTGGGGGCGAAACAGGTTCATCAAATGCCGGTTTTGTCGTGATTGACTATTTGAATGCCGCCACCTTGACCGAGGCGGGATTTGACACTTTAGGGCCTCAGCGTGATGGAGACAACCCACTCGACTTCCTTGGGGGAGATGAAGGTTCTCGTAACACTGGCAATGGCAGAGGAAGGCCTCCCGCAGCGCCACCAGGCCCAGATATCGATGCCGAAGGTGGACAGAAAGTTGCATTGTCCGTTACAGAGGGTGATTTAGACGATGCGTCTTATGGCGCCCCCGTGATCAGCACCTTTGATATCGAAGGTGGAACAGAATCACTTCTTCCAGGATCACTTCAAATTGCTCCGAGCGACTTGGCCGCTTTCGAAGCAGAGCTTGCAACCTTAACCTCAAATGGCGAGGCAGTGGTTTTCACGCGGGAGACCAGTGTTGATGGAAGCGGAGTCGGCACCTTCACATTAACGGGGACCGCGAACGGTACAACCGTCGTCACGCTAACATTGACAGCGACGCAAGACGGTACGGGGTTGTCGGTTAAAGCGGAATTGCAGCAGTTTGCACCGCTTGACCACAAAAACGGCACGGGCAGTTATGTCAATGTGGACGGGAATACAATCTCCATCAATATGCCGCTTCAAGTTGCGGATACGGGTGGTGATTTGATGAAAAATCCCGCCACGATCAGTATGGAAAGTCATGATGGCGGCTTGCCAGCAGCGGGCACGGCACAAGTCGAAATGGTTGAACCCAATGCGGGTCCTGATGAAGAGCAAACGGCATCCACGTCAGACGGCATTGATTTAGGCAGTGACGAAATTGCGAGTATTGTGTTTGATGCAACCGAAGTTGCCGCTCAGTTCGCAGGAGTAACGAGTCATGGGCACCCAACGGAAGTCTCTGTATCTCCTGACGGCAGCGTGATTACCTTAAAAGCGGACTATGACAACGACGGAACGTTTGAAGAAACGTCGCTGGTCATTTCTCTCACTCCTTCTACAACAGCGGGCGAGCCTGCTGAATTTGCAGTTAAGCAATACCACCCGATCGACCAACCGGACGACGGAACAGATGATAAACAACATGCGTTTGTTCTTTCTTACAAGGTGATCGACGCGGATGGCGATGAAAGCGGCGACTCCACGGTCACTTTCGTGATTAAAGACGGTGCTATAGCAACAGGCGGGGATCAATTTGATGAAGCTGGCAACAAAACGGAATTCTTCTCGTTAGCAGAACGCGAGACGCCAAACAATTATGATCCGAGTGCGTCGCCGAATGAAACCTCTGGGACGGTTGAGATAAAAGCGGCCAGTGACCGCCTCCTACCAGACAGTATTTCCATTGATGATGTGGACACCTTCAAGTCTGAATTGATGCTACTGAAAAACAATGAAGGAGAGTTCATTGATTCGGTGACAGTGACCACCAGTCCTGATGGAAAAACGATCACCATACTTGCCTCTATAGGTGCAGAACCCGCACTTCAAATGACCCTGACTGCGTCGCAGGCTGCTGATGGTTTAGGTGTGGATGTTGACACGAAATTTGAACAGTTTCAGTCACTTATTCATCCGAGTGATGAAAGTGAACATATTACTGATAAAGAGTACGTAGCGGTTGATGATGAGCACCTTGATATCCACGTTCCGTTGCAATTGCTCGATACCGATGGCAATAAACTGGTTGATGAAAACGACGCGAGCCAAGAAGCGCCACAGTTGATTTCTCTCAGGGTTATTGATGACAACTCTACGACATTCGGATTGACTAGCACCGAGCCCGTGTTTGTTGAAGAGAGCAGTATTGATGATGGCACTGGCGAAAATGAAGGTTCAAAAAGTGCGGGCACCTTAAATATCGATACAGAAGATGACGACGGTAATGCCTTCGATTTAGACCCTGATAATCAGGCGGGCGATGACATTCATAACTTCTTCTTTGTGTCTGATTATGTGGTATACCCGTCAAGCAGCGATCAAGCCGGTCAGCCGGTGACAGCAAGCGGCTTCCCTGTGTTCCTCGACCAACGACCAGACACTGATACCTACCCGAAAACCTATTTCGGTGTGGCATTTGATGAAGACACCGGAGATAACCGAGATGTCTTCAAAGTGACGCTAAATGAAGACGGCACCTTCGATTTTGAACTGTATTCTGCACTCGATCATCAAGCTGGCGATGGTGAAAACACGCTGACCTTTGAACTACAGGCATTTACGGTTGATGCGGATGGAGATGAATCCAGCAAGATTCGCGTTCCTATCACGGTCAAAGATGATATTCCTCGAACTCAGGGCACAATAGAGGTTGAAATTGAAGATTCTTCTTCATCTGCGGTAACGGGTTCTGTAGATGTATTTGATATCACAGATCCTTCAACGCCGTCTGACATCACGGATCTACAAGAGGCTGATGGTGCACGTATTTCCCACATCAGTTTTGATGGCGTGAATTGGATTGAAGTGAGGAATCGCTCTAACGAGGAAATCGATCTGGTGCATGACGGAGAAGTCATTGGTGTGATTAAGTTTAACACCCGCGACAACCCCGGTGAGATGACGTTTGAATTTGACCCGAACATTGATAACCCGTCGGCTGTGCTAAATAAACCTATTCACTATCGTGTCACCGACCGTGATGGTGATACTGCTGAAGGTGAGGTCACACTCACACTAAAAGATCAGGCACCAATTATTACTGTCGCCACTAACGCTGATGGCGAAATAGAAGGGGTTGAAGACCAAGGCCAGCTTAATACTGATACCGAAAATACGGGTGTGAATGCGGCCAACGGTATCGCGATTAACATCCAACTGAATATTGGTGATAACGATCTCGGCGAAGCCTATGACGATGCTGGGACACTCGTGCTGGATGGTGAAGTCACCATCATGCCGAACGACATCACTGATGTCGGTGGAACCTTCTATTTTAATGGCACCGAAATTCCTCAAGATGGCGACGGAAACATTGTACTTTCGAACAACATGTTTACCGCGTCAGGTACAACTGCCCCCATCATTTTTACGCTACAGAATGTCACCTTTATTCCGGATCCTGATTACTCAGACTACAACAATACGGATTTGATTAAATTCGATGTTGAAGTCAACGTAAACGGTCACGATGCCCAGACACAGAGCGACTTGATTAAAGTCAGCATTGAAGGGGTTGCAGACACGCCAAGCATTAGCTTGATTGGTGATGCTGCTGATGGCGTCTTTGAACTGAAAGAAGACTATGACCCGTTTGGAACGCCGTTGACGGATCCCGCCCAGTTTGTCATGTCCGATTTGATCTCCGCGTCGTTGCAAGACACCGATGGCTCAGAATCACTCAAGATTGAATTTACGCTCAGCCCAGATTCTGGTTCGTTCCAAGGGGGCGCAATTGTAAAAGTAGGGGATACGTGGGTACTTAACGATCCTTCTCGTTTAAATCAGGTGCGCTTTATTCCAGATGATGATTTTAGTGGCGATATTGAACTCGGCATTAAAGCCATATCGACAGAAGGGAGTCCTGCTCAGTCTGGCTCAGAAACCGCAGAAGCAACCGATACGCTGACATTGAGGGTTGAGCCTGTTGCTGATGATGCAAGGCTGGTGGTGCGTCAGGTTGTAGGAAGCGAAGATGCAGGTAATCCCGATGATGGGATTGCAGAAGGCGACGCTATCTCACTGGCAAACAGTATTTCGTTGACAACACTGGGTTCGGATGACGATGGCTCAGAAGCCTTGTTTGTTCGCATTTCCGATATCCCTGATGGGGCAACCTTACAGTTGAATAAAGGTGGCACATTAACAACGCTCACCGATACAGACCGCATTTCGGTTGATGATATTCAATATTTAGAATTTGTCCCACCAGTGCACAGCAATGAAACGGTGACACTAAAAGTCGAAGGGATTGTGGTCGACTCTGCCGCTAACTCCGCGGACGATGAGCGAATTATCAGTGCGCAAGATTTGGATATTCGTATTAAAGGCGTTGCGGATGATCCTGTGTTCAGTGTCGCTAACCCAGGTACGGGTGAAGGTGAGTGGCAATATGATGCGGATACAGGAGTGGTATCAACGACGGTACCTGAAGATGGCATTGGCGGTGATGGCTTGGTTGCGATTGATTTCCAAGTCGTGTCTGGAGAGAAAGCGCTTTCACCAAGTGATACATCTGAAAGCATCACAATGATCCTGAGTAATGTCCCTGACGGTGTCACATTCGTGACGAAAGATGGCTCCGACATTGAAGACGTCGAACTGACTTTCGCGGGTTGGACGACCAATGGAAGTGGCATGTCAGTGCCCATGTATTCCGTCGATGTTTCGGTTTTCGCTGGCGGAAATGTTTACATCAAGATCCCACCCCATTCGACCGAAGATATTCAAATCGGCGCCAAGCTTGTTGCCACTGAAAATGATGGCGATGTGAATGCCATTGAAACCACCATCGAAGTGAAAATCGACCCGCCTGTGATTGATACTGCCGATGGCTATATCAATTCAGAAACGCTGGGTAACGAAGATGCCTGGTTTGAAGTGAATTGGCAGCCAAACCTGACTGCGACATTAACAGGTACGCCAGATTCTGACGCGCAAGGCGTGAAAGAGGTCGTAGTAGGCGCGACAATTACAGGTTTTTCTGCAGCCGACAGCGTTCGTCTCGTGAAAGGGGCTGATGAAATCACGCTGACACCAGATGCTAACGGGGCCATCGTGATCACCGAGGCGCAACTGGCTGACGGTTATCGCCTTGAGATGAAGCGCGCAGAGCACAGCGACGAAGATTTGGTGTTAACGACGAAAGTCACTGTTCGACAGGACGATTTTGAAGGTAACTCGACGGCTGAGAAGGAAATCAACGGTACCGTGAATGTTGATATTCGCGCGGTGGTTGAGCCGGACGGTAACCTGAGCTTTGTTGATAGCACTGGCGATCCAATCACTGAACTTTCAACGGATGCGTTGGGTCAGCTTAAGCTAGAAAATGCCATCGATTTTATTCATCCCGATGCCTCTAGTGACGAGTCGCCGCTCAAGGTGTATATCAGTGATCTTCCTGAAGGTTTCTTTGTGACGAATGCTGTGTATGACGGTGACGAAGGTTGGGTGTTGAATGATCCTGATGATTTCACCATTGTTGCGCCACCGAATACCGCACTGACACAAACCACGTTTACCCTGAGTGCGCTTATCACTGACAAAGGAGACAACAGCGAAGGCGATGAAAGTCTGGCTGAGAAAGTTTCAACCACGGTGACGCTGAACTATCAAAACAGTTCAACAGATGTGACTGAGGCGCAGACGGTTGGGTTGCCAGTAAGCATTGATATCGAAGGTGATGAAGACAACCCCATCTCGCTGGAAGCACTGGGAAATGCGGTGACATGGCCAAGCGGCACTGCTGGCGATGTGGAATTTGATTATGTCACCGTTGTGATTAATGGCGACGACCTACCCACTGGTACTGTGATTGGTGGCGCGTTCTACCACGTGGAGAACGACGCTTACGTATTTGAAGTACCCGGCCGCGTTGATAGTGGCAATCCTTATGCGGCGGGTTTTGACTTATCAGGGCTGTCCATTACACCGCCAGAAGATTATGCGGGTACCTTGAATATCCCAATCACCTTCGTAAGCTTGGATTCAAAAAGCGGCGACACAAAAGAAACAAGCACCACGGTGAACTTGAAGGTTAATCCACTCGTGGATATTGCGCCGCCAACGGGTGATGCACAACCGGGCGACAATACTTTGTCCACCGAGTTTACGCTGACGGTGAAAGAAACGCAGGGCCTTAACAGTGAGCAGCAACCGCTAGAACCTGGGGAATCAGAGGCGATAGTCTCGGGTGAAGCCTTGGAAGACGGGGTTGTGATACTGACCTTGGGCAATACGTTAGCAGACATGGATCAGGCAAATGGAGAGGAAAAGGTCTCCGCCGTCACGTTGGAAGTGACCAATGGTTCGGGCAAATTTAAAAATGCTGCGGGTGATCTGGTTGATTCAATCACGTTACCAGAGCCTCCAGATACCGAGGTTGGGGATATTCAGTTTGTACCGAACACGGACTTCAGCGGCGATGTGTCGATTTCTGCGTCAATAACGATCACCGATACGGCATCGACGGGCACGGATTCGAAAGACATCACAGCCGACTTCTCGTTTGACGTGATACCTGTTCATGACACAGTGACGTTTACGGATGATGGCACGGATCTGGGGGGTAGCGATGTGCTGGAAGTCGAGACGGATGAAGACAACAGCGTGTCTTTGGCGGATTTGGGGATTAAATTTGTTGATACTGATGGGTCAGAAACATTGGAATCTGTGCTCATCAACAATGTGCCAAACGGTTTTACCTTGTCTTCACCCGCGTTGAATGCAGGCAGTGGCCAGTGGCTGATCCCGGCTACAGCGATTTCAGACATCACATCACTCTCCCAAATTACGGTAAACCCTCCTGCTGATTTCAGTGGGGAAATCCAATTTACTGTCACCGTCTTTACGTCTGACAGCGGTGTCGTTAATCCGGATGGTTTCAGCCAAACAGTCGAAATGACGGTCAACCCTGTTGGTGATGGTGCCACTGCCAATGTGGTGGCAACCGCCTCTGGCGTGGAAGATTCTGACATCGATTTGGAGCTGGAAATTTCCGCCAAAGATGACAGCGACAGCGTCAGTACGACAGGCCAGCCTTCGGGTGTTAGTGTCACTGAAAACGACCCAGAGACATTGCTTATCACGGTATCGGGCATACCAGAAGGCGGTAAGCTCGTATTGCCTGCAGGTGTTGTGGGCACCGTCACACCCGAAACCTCCACGGGGGGTGACATAGTCATTACAGTTAATGCACAGCAATTGGATGACCTGACATTTGTTCCACCCGCAGACGCCAATGGACAGTTCGTTTAAGATCTTGCCATTCAAACCGTCGACAATGGCCAAGTGTCTGCGGATGTCTTGAATAAGCAGGTGACGGTGAATATCTCTGCCGTGAACGATGAGCCTGTGAATATTCTCTCAGACAGCTACGAGTTTGACGAAGGGGGAGCAACGATCACCGACCTTCAAATTTCTGACGTAGATGCCGCTGATGGCACTGGCGTGATGAATGTGGAATTGGTTGTCGGTGCGGGTAGCTCACTGGCGATTATCGGCGATTCTTCGGGTATTACGGTCACAGGCGACGGGACAAACAAACTTGTTTTGGAGGGAGATTTAGATGCAATCAATACCTTGCTTGCCGCTGGGGTTGATTACAATTTTACCGGCGAAAATGCATCCGGCAGCGATTCCCTGACGATGACGACACGCGACCGCGGCAACACGGGGGCTGGCGGTCAGAAATTCGACCGTGATACGGTTTCTATTATTGTATTGCCTAAATCCGATACGCCAGAGTTAAGCGCAGCACCACAGCTTGCATCTATGCGGGCCGCAACGGGCGCATTGGTTCCTTTGCTTGGGTTGATGGCGACACTGGTAGAGCCAATAGATGATGAGTTTACGTTGACGTTTGATGGTCTAGGTACAGTAGGTCAATTAGTGGATGCGTCGGGCACACCCGTTGGAACGGATAACGGCGATGGGAGTTGGACCTTAAACCAAACGGAACTGCAAACCCTGACACTTTCGGAACTCAATCTGACATTCACGGGTCAGCCTGCGGGCGCAGTGACGATCACCGCGAAGTCTGACGTGGGTGATGGCGATCCGAAAGAAGCCTCGATGACATTGAATGTCAGTGTGGTAGATACTTCAACAACGCCAACACTCAATGACACGGGTAACACGAATGATGATTTGGTCGTTGATGGCAATCAATCAACGCAGGTCTTTGGTGGTGCGGGAGAAGACGTTGTGGCGGGTGGACTCGGCGAGGATATCCTTACGGGAGGCGCGGGTGACGATGAAGTTTGGGGCGGTGATATCGGCGGATCGGATGATGGCGTTAAAGATACCCACAAATGGGTGTCAGGCGACTTCGGTACAGCAGCGGCCGCATCAACAGATACCATCAAAGACTTCGAAACGGGGATTGATGTTATCGATATCTCCGGTGCGTTTGACTCTTCAGGTCTATTTACATTTACGGATCTTGCCAATCGCGTGGACATCCAAACGATGGGAGACGACACGCGTATTCAAATCTTTGATGATACCAGTGCACCCATACAAAATATCATCATTGAAGGCAAAACACTGAACGAGCTTTTGGGCATGGAATCGTCTGGTTTAACGCAGGACGAAATACTCGAATCCATGTTAATGGCAGGCCAGCTTATCGTCTTTGACCCAACCCAAACACAGTTCGGAACCGAAGCTGATGATACGCTTACAGCGGATGACGCAGGTGAGCGCGTTATTGCGGGGGATGGCGATGATACGCTTGAAGCTGGGCTCGGTGATGACATTCTTGTGGGTGGCGAAGGCGAGGACATTTTCAAATGGACTGACGCTGGGGTCAGTGACACAGAGAAAAATACTGACGTTGTAGCCGATTTTGAATTGGGTGACACTGTAACTAAAAATAAGCTTGATATTTCTGCAATCATACCAGATGGTGTCAGCAGTAGCTCGACGATTGAGGAGTTGCTTGAATACATTACACCCGATGTATCGGACGGAAACTTAACCCTGCATGTTTCAAAAACATCGGGCGGGACTGTCGTTCAGGATATTGTACTAAATGATGTTGGCCTCACTGAGTTAGGGTTAGACGCAAGTGCAACCAACTCAGATATTCTTAATGAACTGATCCAGCAGCAAGCGCTAACATTGAACTAGTGCATATTAGGAAAAAGGGCACTGCTTACGCGGTGCCTTTTTCTGTATATACACATGTGTTGGTTATCTATTGATAAAAATATTAGCTGTGCCAAATTATTGTGAATACAGACGTTCACATCTGAATTGAACGTGTATATTGGCATTTCAGTTGGCGGAAAAGTAGAAAGATGAAGACGTTATTTGCACACCGAGGTATGTCCTCACTCGCTCCAGAAAACACACTTGCAGCATTCTCCCTCGTAAAAGAGCATGGCTTAACGTGGATTGAATGTGACGTTGATGTTCTTGCGGACGGCACCATTGTTGTCAGCCATGATGATACTCTCGATCGTTGCACAGACCGAACCGGTAGCCTTTATGACCTTACGCGGGAAGACCTGGAGGATATCGATGCTGGAAGCTGGTTTGCCGATGATTTTATTGGGGAGCGCATTCCGACGTTTGGTCAACTTATTGCGTTGGTAAACGTACATAAACTTAACATCAATGTGGAAATCAAATCCTGTACTGCTGGGATGGCGATGACCGAAAAACTGATTGATGGCGTTATAAAAGGTTTGGAAAATCTCAGTGATGACTGTGATTTATTGGTGTCCAGTTTCAATCCGCTCGCATTGGCAGAGTTTAAACGTCGAAGCCCGGAAACCGCGGTGGCTTGTCTTTTTGAAAAAGAGACATTGCAACCGGATTGGCTGTCAATCCTACAAGCATGTGGTGCAGATGCCATTCATGTAGAAGATACGAGTGTGACGAAAGAACGTGTTATTGCCATGAAAGAACAAGGATTCATGGTAAATGTGTATACCGTCAATAATCTCGCCCGTGCTAACCAGCTCTTTAATTGGGGTGTGGATGGTGTGTTTACGGATATTGGTCAGTCATTTCCATCGCGTTATCGTCCTGCACGCTGATTAATAGGTTCAGCCTATTTCAATGATGCAAAGGGTCGATTATACCTATCAATCTTTGGCGCGTATTCTTTATCCAACAGTCAGGGGAAACCTGACCGATAAACAAACAGGGGATAAGAATATGACGTCAATTAACATCGGTATTGCAGAAAAAGATAGGATGGCCATTGCCGAAGGCTTGAAACATCTACTCGCAGATTCTTATACGCTGTACCTACAAACGCATAATTTCCATTGGAACGTGACAGGTAAGCAATTCCGCGAATTGCATGTCATGTTTGAAGAGCAGTACAACGCGTTGGCGTTAGCTGTTGACGACGTTGCTGAGCGTATTCGAACATTGGGTGTAGCAGCTCCGGGAACGTACAAAGCTTTTGCGCAATTGAGCTCCATCGAAGAGGTAGACGGCGTACCCTCAGCAGATGAAATGATTGATATCCTGACACGCGGACATGAGCAAGTTGTGAGAACATCACGCGATGTATTGAAACTGGCACAGGACGGCAATGACGAGTCTTCCGCATCGCTGGTGTCTGATCGAATGCGTGAGCATGAGAAAACAGCGTGGATGTTGAGAGCCATGCGCGAAAACGGCTAAAGCCAACTGATATTGATAAAAAAAGGGTTGTGTCTAACACAGCCCTTTTTTTATTTGAGAGCCACTCAAAACTGGCGTTCTATGTGCCTGTTTACATAAAATTTTCACACACCACCGAAATATATATGCACTGCGTGTTCGGCATACTGTGACGCCAACATATTAGACAGAGGAGGAGTGTAAAAGTAGGTAAGACTGCCAACTTTCCGTTGAGTCTCAGTTATGGAGCGACTGTCTGTCCTATAGCTAGCTAAAAATGGACGTTGAATGAAGGAATGCAATTTAGAGTTGATTGGCTCGACAAGGAGATATGTCAAACATCATCAAGATGTTTGAAAACCCTTAGCGACTCGCTGAATTGTATCGAATGGCAGTATGAAAAAGGATTATAGAGGCCATGCCCAAGGAAACAGCGCCTTACCACCGTAGAAATGTGAAGAAAATTTTAGTTATCTACTTCGTATCTGGCACCAATTGCCAGCTTGGCACAAAATTGGTGTGGCGTCTTTTGCGTTACTGACATCCATGGCTGCCATATGGCCGGATGATAACTTTGAATCACTTGGAGAGCCTTCGCCAGAAAAAAGCATTTCTCCTTTTCTTGTTTCGCCTGCCGAGGCATATAGTGGGTCGCACTCGTCTTCATCAGAAAATGCATCGTCGTCGAAAAAGGCTGAGATTCAACCGAATGCCGCGCAACGAAATTCTGCGAAAGAAATAGCAAGCAGTCCTGTGTCAATGCAGCCTTCTAGTCGAACTGATAAAGCGGTCAGGTCGAACGATCGTAAGGTTGAGAGCAACACCTTGGTTCATCATACGACAGATGGAAAAGAAGAATCCTCCACAAACAACGACACTGACAAACACTCAGATAAAGGAAAAAAGGTGCTAGTGACGGGCAATCAGCCTTCTCAGCGCTTTTTACCTAGCAGTGATTTGCAAACAACCCATGAAATTCCGACAGAGGTTAAACGTTCGGGTTCGAGAGACAAGTCGGACGGAAATAGAGTTTACGTTCCGTCATCTCCGCCGGTCAGTGCCCATTATGCACCTCGATCTCGCCTAAGAGAGATTGCCTATATTGAGCCCGCTAATGCTGGACATACCAATGTAAAACATTTGCGTTCAGGAAAAGCGCTGAGTTTTAAGAAAGATCAAGACGGTGAACTCGAAGAGTTCTATATCGAAGTCGACGGTTTGAATGTGTCGGTCAGAAACAACAGTTATGATCCTGATGGTGAAATTGTGCACCACTATTGGGACTATGGAAACGGGAAGGGCAGCTTAGAGCAATCACCGAATTGGTCTTATGACAAGCCAGGTGATTACACCATTGGATTAACCGTTTACGACAACGATGGCGCTTCAAACACTTACTCGCATGTTGTCAGTGTGGATGATGGTAATGTACTTCCCAAAGCAGATTTTGCGGTTCAAACCTTTGGATTGGAAGCAAAAGCGGACAACAACAGCTTTGATGTAGACGGTGAAGTGGTAATGGCACGTTGGGATTTTGGCGATGGGCGAACCAGTGATGCATTTTCACCTGAGTGGCGATACAAAGAGCCGGGCGCATACGTGGTGACGTTAACGGTACTGGACAACATAGGGGCGGCCCACTAGTTTGAACGCCTTGTCCATGTGGATACCGGTAACATTGCGCCAGTAGCAAAGTTTACCGTAAGAACGGTTGCCAAAGATTCGAGTCTTTACACCCGTCAGCCGGATGGGACATTCGCTAAGTTGAAGTGAAATAGGGCAGGATAAACGCCGAGCGAACGGCCGTTCGCTCGGCGTTGAATCACGGTTATGATTTAGAGCTTTTCAGGGCTTTTTGTGCCAACCCATCGGTCAGAGCGTGCATCTCCGGTAAAATCCGATGAATAAGATGAAGCTGCTGAAGTACCATTCGTGCAGAACTGCTCTCTTCATCACGCCAACGTTCGAGGTGTTTACCCAATGCACTGTCTAAGCAAGGCGTTGCATCCACCGTTGCGCCTGACAGTTTCTCAATCAAACAGTCGAGCTCCTCATGAATGCCTCGGTGCGCTTTCGACACCAATTCATGAATACTGTCGTCGTCCATCTGCATGCGGTGTGCACCCAAGGTCGATATGTAGCTCAGCATTGCGTGGTTAAGACATAAGAAACGGAAGCTTTCATCAATGGCGGTACGGTAACGGCCTGGCTCGGCAAGCATGTTACTGATTGCGTTGGTGAGATGAGCATCGTTGTTGTGCGCATCGCGTCTTGCCACTCGGTACGCAACCGTATCGCGTTTACCGATTCGGTATTGACCAATAATTTGCCCCAAATAATCACGGTTAGCAGACACGGAGTCTTTCATAATTCCGCGAAGCCTGTGAGCTTGCCAATCCGGCAATATGTAACGCACGGCCACCACCGAGAGTAAGCAGCCTGCCAGTGTGTCGCCCAATCGAGGCAGTATGACGGCGAAGCCTTCACCCAGTTGGTTGAAACACATCAACACTAGCAAGGTGATAAAGGCAGTTGCGGCTGCATAATGCGTGGTTCGGAAGGCAAAGAAAAGCACTCCAAATAACAGCATTAACACCAATTGTCCGGTAAGGTCTGGGAAGAAAGTGAGGAGCGGTAAGCCAATCACCAAGCCCGCTAAAGTACCGGTGATCCGCTCTGTGAGCTTGCTTCGTGTCATGGCATAGTTGGACTGACAGACAAACAAGATGGTGAGTAAAATCCAGTAGCCGCGCGTCAAGTCAAAGCCTTGAATCACACCGTAACCTGCCGCCAGAGCAATACAAAGACGCACTGCATGTCGAAACAACAGAGATTTTGGGGTGAGCTGAGAGCGAATACGGGAAATTTTGTCGCGAAAACCGTGGGCGTCAGAATCGGCGATTTCTTTGTCTTCGTCCGTTTGTGTCGCATCAGGGTTACTGATATTGGCAAGTTGTCGTTCAATGGTTGCCAGATTTTTGAACAAATAATCTAGCTGTCCATGTAATGGCTTCCACTCAGGGTTGTCCTGCGACTTGATATAAAGCAAAGACTCGCTGACCTCGTCCAGTGCTTTTACGCTCGCTTCACCATGCTGGTACGGCTGGGATAGGGTCAGGCATTGTGATACATCCAAGCAGGCTTTTGCTTGCAAGCGCATCAGGTGCTGAAGCCTAAACAGTACATCACTGTGGAAGAAAACTTCTGCCAGTTCTTGGTAGCGGTAGTGAGAAGAACTGGCACGTTCGTGAATGTCTTGAGCCAGGAAATAGATTTTTAAGAACTGGCGGCCTTCACTGCTTAATCGGCCGCCTCGCACACGGTTAAGTAGGGTCGCTTTTGCCACGTTCAACGCATTCACGACAACGGCATTTTCTTTGGCATTGCGAAGCCGAAAAGGTTGTGGAGCCAAATTGCGCGAGGGGTGAAACATATTTGATTTCTGTTCGAGGAACCCCGACAGGGTGTTAAAAACATTGGCCAGACTTTGTTGAACGGGTTGCATTGGCCAGAACAGCAGCCACACCAGCGAGATGACGCCGTACCAAGCCGCTCCCGCAAGGAGCAAAGAGGGTTGGTACCAAATGGAGGGAGATTGATGTGCGCCCAACATGGTGTAAACGGCAATTAGCAAGGAAGCAAAAGCTATGCTTGCATAGCGGGGCCCTATCGCACCCAGCATGATGAAACCAAAGGTTGAACTGGTTAAACCCAGTACGAACAGTAAGGGGTAATCGAAGAGAAGCTCGACAGAGACTGTGGCGATAGCAAAACAAAAAAGCGTAGTCAGTAAGGCGGATAGCCTTCCCGACCAATTATCGTCCGTTTCAGCTAATGCAGAAGCGATAACACCGAGAACTAAGGGGGTGATTGCTTCGGAAGCACCCAGCCACCAACAAGGGATAGCCACGCCAACTAACGCAATAAAAACACGGACACTGTAATTTATGCGACTGTTTGCCCAGTACTCACGAAAAGAGAGAGATGCGCGTTTCGAAATCATGACAGCTTAGAGAGATTACGGATGACCGTAAGATAGCAGATTGGAATACGCATCCAAGGGGTGAGATCAAAATCACGCTCTAATTCTTTGTATTATTCTGCCAATAGCGTGTTTATGCTGGTGTTTTATCCAGTAGTACATGAGAAAAAGGCGAGAACTTGGTATGCTGGCAACTCTTCTCGCAACAATAGTTTACCGACATGATACTCAGTGCTAATCGTTTGGCTCAGTGGCTTGTGCAAGGTGATCGCTTCAGCGTCACGCTCGATGAGTTCAATCTTGTTTTTGAATCCAAACATTTCACCGAAACCGTGCCTTTCTCTATTTGGGATGGCCAATGCAGGATCACACGTGGTTTATTGTGGGGCAAAGTGACGTTTATCGTTTCCCCCTCTGATCAACCTGCCAAATCCATCACCGTGTATGGGCTGCCCTGGCGACAACTGGCTGCTTATGCAGAGCATTTGACGGACACATATCAGGTATGGCTGTCGAAGCAACAGAGCAAATTCTTCCTTGTTGAACCGATTTTCAAAGAACTTACGCAAGAACTGAACACGTTTTCGGGGTATTTACGCGACGAAGATTTGTCTGCGTGGAAACTGAAAGCGGAGAAGTTGCTAGCAGAGAGTGACGTGTCCCCCCAAGTTATCGCGGCTTCAAACCCTTCCTTGTATCAGTCTTTTTATGCGTGGCTACAGCAAGGCGATGCGAAAAGAGTGGTGAAAAATGATGTCTGGAAACAAGAGGAACTGGAACGCTGGTCGACATGGTTTGATGGCGTAGAATCTTCGCCGCTGAATCCGTCTCAACGTGACGCGGTGTTGATGGACGACAACCACAATTTGTTATTGGCAGGTGCAGGTTCAGGTAAAACCAGCGTGCTAATGGCAAGGGCCCAGTATCTGGTACAAAGCAAGGCGACACAAGCCGATCGCATCCTCATGCTGGCGTTTGGCAAGAAAGCCAGCGAAGAAATGAAATCGAGACTGACCCGCGCGCAGCTAGCCAGTGTCGAGGTCTCGACTTTTCACAGTTTTGCTATACGCGTAGTCAAAGCGCTTTCTGGCGATGTACCTGTGATTTCGGCATTGGCGACCGACGAAGAAGCCAAAATGAGCTGGATGACGCTTTGGCTGGCAGAGAACCTCTCTGTACCCACGACGGAGAAACGTTGGCTCAAGCATCTAGAACAATGGTCAGTTTCAGGCGTGTCGGCAGACAGGCCGTTAGTTGAACAAGCCCACGAACCGAGATTGCACAAGTGGTTGTGGCGACATCTGGATTTGCTGAATCAACAAAAAGCGTCGCTAACCAATGTTAAAAAAACGGTCAAAGGCGATGCGAAAGCAGAAAGCGAGTTGGCGCTTGTCTGGCCGTTGGTGAAGCACTATCAGGAGACGCTATTAGTGTCTAAATCTTATGATTTTGAAGGCCTGATCCGCGAAGCCACAAAGTTACTTGCTAAAAAATCGGCCACATTTGCTGCGAAGTATGACCATGTAATGGTGGATGAGTATCAGGATATTTCGCCGTCACGCATGGCCTTACTCGATGCGGTTTGTGGCGGTAAAAGAGACCGTGCTCCCGCGCTGTTTGCTGTGGGCGATGACTGGCAAGCGATCTACCAGTTTGCCGGCGCTGATATTCGTTTGACGACGGAATTCCTTCAGCGGTATCCAAAAGGTGTTATCCGTTATCTGGATACCACGTACCGATTTAATTCTCAAATTGGCGCAGTCGCTAACACCTTTATTCAGGCTAACCCTGCGCAGTTGGAAAAACCGTTGAACAGTGTCTCGATGCAGAAGAAAAAAGCGGTATCGCTGATTGGCGAAAACGAGATTCAAAGCCAGCTGGAAAAAGTAACGAAAGAGGTAGGTGATAAGTCAGCATCCGTAATGTTTATCGGTCGTAACCATGCTAACAAACCTGAGCTGTTTGCAACGTGGAAAAACGCATGGCCTTCATTGCAACTTTCATACGTTACGGCGCATGCGAGTAAAGGTCTTGAAGCGGATTATTGCTTTATCGTCGATGTGAATGACAGTGTTTTTCCTGCCAAGTGTAGAGGCGAAGGCCTAGAGGCAGCGCTGCTTCCCAGTGAAGACACGTTTGAATATGCGGAAGAGCGGCGGCTGTTTTATGTGGCATTGACGAGAGCGCGAAAAGCGTGTTGGATTTGCTGCAACCCCGAGAAGCCATCGGTATTCGTTATCGAATTAGCGAGAGATTATCCTGTGGTATCGAAACTGTCTCGAAAGGTGTTGGCGGTATAAGTTCGGGCAGAGAAATTTTGGACATATATGGACGTTAATGGCTCGTCGATATATGTCCAGCTTACTCATTTATTCAGCCATGTGTGCCTTATGGACGGCGATCTTTAGGCTTGCGATTTTTTGGTGCGCCACTGTTGCGTGGCCCTTCGCGACGTGTGTTATTGTCGCTACGATTTCCGTCCTTGTTTCCGCTTTCACGACGTTTGTCGTTTGGGCGTCCTTGGTTTGGACGGCCGCCAGAACGGCTTCCACTCGGGCGATCGCTATTTGGACCGCTTCGGTCAGATCGGTTGTTCTCATTTCGCCCACGATCACTGCGGTTGCGATCTCTGTCAGCGCGGTGTTCCGGACGCCCATTGTCATTACGGTCGCTTTCTGAACGAGAACGGTCTGAACGTGCGCTTCCTTGGCGGTTACCGTCTTTACTAAAACCGTCTTTATGTGCGCCATCACGCGCTGGACGATCTTTCGAAAAACTGCGCTTATCGCCATGACCCGAGCGTTGGCCATGTTTAGATTTGGCTTTTGGCTTGGCGAAAGAAATCTTGCCAGACTTCAGGTTTTCTTGCGCGGTATCACTGGTGCCACGTTTCACATCACCAGAGGCAATGCCTTTGTGTTCGTAATCTGCGTCTGGCTCGAACGTGCCTTTTGAATGAACAACAGCGCTGTTGATCTCATCCATCTCTTTTTCGGTCAGTTCACGCCATTCACCGAGTTTCAGGCTACCCAGCTTAACGTTCATGATGCGGATACGCTTCAGCTTGGTCACTTCAAAGCCTAAGTATTCACACATACGTCGGATTTGACGATTCAAACCCTGTGTCAGGATAATTTTGAAGACAAACTTGCTTTGGCGCTCGACGAAACAAGGCTTAGTCACTGTGTCGAGAATCGGAATACCATTGGACATCAGTTCTACAAATTTAGGCGTGATAGGTTTATCGACGGTGACGATATATTCTTTTTCGTGGTTATTACCCGCACGAAGAATTTTGTTCACGATGTCGCCATCGCTTGTCAGGAAGATCAGCCCTTCAGAAGGTTTGTCTAAGCGACCTATCGGGAAGATACGTTTAGGGTGGCGGATAGCATCAACGATGTTGCCATGCACATTGCGGGCAGTGGTGCAGGTAATTCCAATGGGCTTGTTGTAAGCAATGTAAACGCGGTCAGATTTGTTTTCTGGCACAGTATCAATGCGTTGGTTGTTTACAAGCACTTCATCGCCGGGCATTACTTTCGTGCCAAGCTCTGGCACGATACCGTTAATGGTCACTTTCTGCTGTTCAATGAATTTGTCTGCTTCGCGACGCGAGCAAAAACCAGAATCACTGATGAATTTATTTAGACGTATTCCGCTATTTGTGTTCACAAACGTTTCTTATCTCAAATTAACTGATCGCGTTTAGCTGAAAACCCAACGTAACATGGTGGTCGAAATCGATGACATGCTGTGGTTATCATGCTTCTTGATGCCCCAATGGGTGATATTGCCATCTCTATTGAGGCTTTTCTCAATGTAATCGGCGATTATACTTGAAACTGAACACCCAAAAATAGCCACATGAGCGGTTTTTTGTTAGAGATAAAGACTGGACGCGAGGAAAACTGGGCTTAGTGCCCGATGGCGCGTAAATCAACGGTGGATCAACAGGACTTATCACGCCGCATGTGACGCTTTATCGCGGTATCTGTCCGCAATCTCCGTGAACTCCTTTTCGCACACTAAAAAGGCTTCCACCACTGCGGGGTCGAAGTGCGTGCCGTTGCCTTCTAAGATGATGCTTTTGGCTTTCTCATGGCTGAATGCAGGTTTATACACTCGCTTAGAGATAAGCGCATCATATACATCTGCCACGGCCATTAATCGCCCTGACAGCGGAATATCCTCACCGCCGAGCCCATTTGGATAGCCAGAACCATCCCACTTCTCATGGTGTGAGGCGGCAATCTCTTTCGCAAACTGAAGAAAGGCAATGCCGTCCGAATTTTTCTCTGTGATTGAGAGGGCTTCAGCCCCTAATTGCGCGTGCATTTTCATGATTTCGAATTCTTCGTCAGTCAACTTCCCGGGTTTGAGTAAGATGGCGTCGGGAATACCAACCTTACCAACATCGTGCAGAGGTGCTGATTTATACAAAAGGTCGATGGTCTGCTCAGTGAGATAGCTGGCATACTTCGGTGTTTTTCTTAGCTGCAAGGCGAGGGATCGGACATAAGATTGTGTGCGGAGAATATGGGCGCCTGTCTCGTTATCCCTGACTTCGGCCAACGTCGACAAACCAATTATTGTGGCATCCCGTGCTTTGTTGATCTCCTCGTAGCTGATTTTTAGGTCATGGAGCATCACGTTTGTGTAGTAAGCGACAACCCCCAGTTCACCACTGTGATTACAGGGTAACTTCTCACTGAAGTCGCCTTTAGACGCTTGCTTCATTGTGTGAATTTGTTTTTGTAATTGCTGGTGGATGAGCGCCATACCGTTTTGGGTGATCACTGCTATATAGGCCAGTACAATGATAGATACATAGGCAAACTCTTTCAAAATACTGTCAATGTCAGCAATCGCAGGTTTGTGTTCTGTGTGCTCGACAAGCCAAAGTAAATCTTTCGTCACCACTAGCCCTAACAGCACGGTTACCATGATGACGAGAAGCATTGCTCCCAGCCCTACCTGTTTCGCAAGCGGCACCACGTTTTCAGGTTTAACGATCGATTTTATTTGCGTTGGGGTGTCCTCGCGGACGCTAGAAATAGAAAGGTCAAGGCTGATAACGATACCCAATAGAATGAAGCCAAAAATAACTTTCAAATTACTCTCTAGTGGAAAGTTGTAGAGTACGTAGTACCACGTTGCCAGACAGATGCCTGCCATCGTGAAAATACCGATATTGGTGATGAGATTCACTTCCTGATGCTTAATGGCACGCATGAGTTGTCTGATGAAAAACAGCACAATAAAAACAGTCGCAGTCTGGATAAATAAGACGGCAGGAGGAAGCGTGTCGAGAAAGGGGCAAACCCGAGCGCCATACAGCGTAAAAACGACGACCCCGACAGCATAATGAAGTATGCCGCGTGTGAAGGAAAAACGGCTTCTGTTGTCAGTTAGCTGATTCATTGTGGCTGCTGCCTATACGTGATTTCCTGTCTCATCATTAAGACGCGGGATGTTTTAAGTATATTTCAAATTTTCACAGCCGCTTAACGCCGCACTCAAGCGACGTGTGAGTTTCAGAATCTATGAAAATCACAACATGGTATTCATAAGGTGAGATGCTGCTTGTTGCCCTAGCATCCGGTTGGCTAAGGGCTTTCTTCGTGAGAGAACCGAACGCTTCAAATGTGAAGGCAGAGCGTTGGTCGGTCACCGCTATGCCTAATTTGGAGCAGAGAGCAATGCTATTCATCAGTGTTGCTTGAAGCGTTGTTTCGTTCATCCAGTCCAGTGACAATTTTGCAAAATAGCGCTCATTGGCCAGCACTATCTCTCCGCTATCAATGACCTGCTTCTCGCCGCTGTCGGTAGGCGTCCAACTTTGATTGAAACCGAGGAGTGACAGTTTCTGTTTTAGATGACGGCTTTCCGAGGCGCGGTCTGACGCAGATGCCGCCGCGCTGAATAGCAACGGGGCGCAGAATAGAGCGAAAGCGAGGCTGAAAGCTTTATAACAGTGATGTTTCACATGACCATCCCAACAAATACATAGACTGGTCTTTTAAATTATAGCCATTACCTTAAAAACTGACTTATTACTCAATACTTGTATTAATGAATCATATTGAGGATATTTTTAACGCGTCGTTCTTGGTGATGTTGTTAAGCGTCAAGTCCCTTAAAATAAATGCGTTTTATCGCTATATCACATTGAATTAATGCCATCTTTTGCCTATACATTATTAATGCGAAAACGAGAACTTGATGCGTAACTTTACATTCAGCATGTAAAAAATACCGACATTAACGAAACGCATCGTTCGCAATAACCAAGAGGTTTCGATTGCGATACTGACCATGCATCACCGGCGGGAGCATTAAATGAATACAAATTCTACGCAATCAAAGAAGCCACCGGCGAAGCAAAAAGAACGCGTTGTCATGGGACTACAAGCCATGGATTTCATCCAACATGGCACAGAAGCATCGCTAGATATTGTTACGCCGTTGGGTCAACGCCTTCACTTTAAAGCAAACTTTATTGGGTTTGATGATCAGCAAAACATCTTCTTTACCATGCCTAAATTGTCTAAAGGGGATTACGAAGAGTTCTTCATGGAGGGATTCAACGTTGACATTGAAGGGATCTCTGAGCAGGGAGAAGGGGCCCTCATCAAGTTCCGGACACGAATAGAGCATGTCATTTATCGTCCTGTACAACTGTTAGTGTTTCCTGTGCCGCAACAGGCGAAATTGGTCTTGTTGAGAAATGAAATACGATATGACTTGAGGCTGCCGAGTGATATTCAGCTCACCAATCGGAAGTTGCGCGTTATTTTGATTGACGTGTCTTCCGGCGGTTGTGGATTTAGTTATGACGCGATTTCACCCGAGTTCGATGTTGACCAACGCATCGTTCTGGAAGTGGTTAACAGTGCGAATGGTGATACTTACGCACTGAGTGGTGCGATTAAAAATGGTCGGAAAAAACGGGGTAAGCAAACCTATGGAATGGTGTTTGATGACCCTGGAAAAGCGAACTGCCGTCGTCTGCTGTCTGTGTTGATTTATGACGGCACGAAATACGTCTTTAAGAACCCTAAAAAAGAGGTTTAACGTAAACTTGAAACCGAGAGGTTCGAGTTTGCTTTCATTCACAAAGACTTGTGTTAAGACGTATCCTCGCGCGAGTCATCAACATAAGAAGTTATCAGCATGACAGAAGCCACATCAGAGAGTGATTTTGTCACAGCAGCAGTCGTGGCAGCGGAGCTTTTTAAGGCTAGGGAAATCGCGAACAACATATCATTGACAGCGAGTAACGCCCGAGCTTTGGCATTAAGGGCTGGTCAAGGCGCTGCGGGTTTTCGTGCGATCACTGATTTCATTGATATGCTGGCAGACAGCACGGTGAAAACGTCAGACATTATCAATCTAAAAGCGGTCACTATCAGTGAATTAGCAACGACGCTTGAGCGGATGGAACGGTCAATCGAATATTATGCGAAGGCGGCCAAATCTATTGAAGGTTGCGAGCATGTCAGCAGCATACTGCAGCCCCTTAATAATATGCGGGAAGCTCACGGTAAGATTACACGCCAGTTTTACCGTGAAGTCGATAGGCTTTCAGATTTATTGGAAAACCTCTCCAGAGAAATCAAAACGGCATCAGTACTTTCAGCAATGTCCCGCGTGGAAGCCTCACAGTCTGGGAAAGAGTATGAAGATGGACTCAATGTCGTTGCAGACAATGTATCTGAAGCCGCAGACAAAATTCAACGACACATAATGGTATCAAGGTCCTTATGCTTGGATCTCGCTGATGATGTCTACTGAATTCGACTAAAAGGAATATTTAGGCATGCTAACGCACGAGCTTTTTTCTTCAGAAACGCATCAATGGTTTATGTTTGGGCGTGACTCTTCTAAACCTGAGAAAATCATCGATACTAACCAATATATGATTCGCACGCCGGGCAGTGCTTTGCTGATGGATCCTGGGGGTATAGAGATATTCTCTGCGATGCTCGCAGCAGTAGTAAAACAAGTCCCAATTAATCAGATCCGTCATATTTTCGCTTCACATCAAGATCCTGACATTATTTCATCGTTAGGGCTGTGGGATTCTGCGTTAACGGATACCAAATTGCATGCTCCTTGGCTATGGGAAGGGTTTATCCGTCATTTTGGTATGAAGAGCATAGAATATGCACCGATTGCCGATGAAGGGAGAAGTCTTGTTCTGAATGGGGTGGAGATTCGCTTTATCCCTGCTCATTACCTCCATTCTTCTGGTAATTTTCATGTCTACGACCCTGTCGCCAAAATTTTGATGAGTGGTGATGTGGGGGCGGCAATGGAGGCTGAGGGTGCACCACTAGAAGTGGGTGACTTTGATGAGCACATACTGAAAATGAAAGGGTTCCATCAACGTTGGATGCCATCAAATGAAGCGAAAAATGATTGGATCCGTCGCGTACGAAAACTCGACATTAAGATGATGTGTCCACAGCATGGCAGAATTTTTACGGGCGACAATGTTGGAAAATTCCTTGATTGGTTTGAACAGTTAGATGTCGGTGTAGCGATCAAATAGCCATGTTTAACCCGTGACATTGAAATTCGGTTCATCGACAAAAGAACACATAAAAGGGCCTACTGCAGGCCTTTTTGCTTTTCGTTATTTATAAACAACGTTTGAGCCAATCGGGTATGTCAGCGATGCATTTTATGCATCATGAGACGTGGGCTGTTTAACGTACAGTACGTTTGCAGCAATGCCGTGAAGGTTAAGAAAATTTAACCATCTAATTTGGTGATGTTGCAGTTTATCTCCTGGGCCCTTTATTTCAACAAATTGGCAGTTACCTTCTTTGACCATAAAGAGGTCAGGGTGGCCAGAGCGGTTGGTTTTTGGGTCAAAAAGAATTCGCCTAAAGCAGGCTACACATTGTTCGGGTGTTAGGCTGCTTATTGCCGCAGAGAGCAATGCTTTATCGATATACTCCCAGTGGACCCAGTCATTCGCGATCCCTTTTTTCTCATCGTAAGTATCAAGGATGCTAGCGAGGTCATGCGTTAGCGCATCAAGACGGGCGAAAATTTCTTGCTCTCGTGCCTTCACAAAGTCAGGTAAGTACATATCTTTCGGGCCTCTTTGAAAGGGGTTAAGGAACGCGCCGGGTTTAGGGAGAAAGATAATGTCCCAGAACGCGAGCCCAAACAGAGCGTTAAGAACAAGGTTTTCGCTAAACCACACCTCCCAGCCTTGGTCGACAAAATAATCAGCGCAGACTAGTTCAACGCGTTTTGTTAGCGCTAGCGTAATGGTCTCTTCTTTGAATGTGTTTATGACGTTGGCTGACCCCGTCATTACGCCTTTTTTCGCCAGTTGTTTTACAAGCCTTTCTGCTACATCTTTCTCGTCTTCGTTGTAAGGGGTATTGAGCATTGTTGCTACTGTCTTTGCGGCTTTTTCAGGTTCTCCTCGTGATAACGCAATACGGGCCAAGCGCTCCCTCGCGGGAGGCATTGTGCTTTGAACATAGAGTTGCTCGGCGATGCTTGTGTCTCCTAAGCGTTCTAAATCACGCGCAATGGCATTGATGAGTCGACTACGTTTTTGTGCCAATGGTGGCCACTCAAATAAAGGTGGGAGCTTATTGACGATCTCCCTAACTCGCTCACGCTGTTTGCTCTCTACCGTTTGCCAGTATTCCTCCGCCAGTGTTGAAAGGCTGAGCCAGGCTTCGAGTTGGCTTCTTTTCTCGAACAGTCGGTCTTTGATATTTAGCGGTACTTTTTCGTATTGGTAGATCCCTAAATCATTCACGACAAACTCACTGAGATTTTGGCGAGCATTACCAAAGTAAAGCAGCAGCAAAATGGGCATTACGTCATGCGAAATGGTAATGCAACGATAGGGGAGAATTGGGCTTGAGTCAGCTTGTCTCACTATTACTTCGACTATCTCATTTTTTTTAGCCGACGCTTTGAGTGTCAATGTATCAAATAGCCTTATCAACTCCGGTTTGGTGTGCAGTTCAAGCAGCATGTTGAGATCGGGAGTTGTGGTGGCAGAGATAAGCGTAGATGAAACGAGAGCATCTAACGCACTGGCAATACATGGAATTTCTGGGTACGTAAATTTGTCCTCTCGGAACCAATCCCCTTTCCGAGAGAGCATGCGAACCAGTAAAGCTTGGGCGGGCTGAGGAAGTGTTTTAAAGCGGGTGATCCAATCCGTTTCACAGGCCAATAGCAAGTCTGGATAGCGTGAGGACACGGTATCGAGAATTGATCGAAAGTTGCTCAAATAATAAAGCGGTGGAAGGAGGGAAGTGACTGCTGGATCTGCCATCAATGTCTTCAATCAGTAAAACGAAAACTAAATAGAATTATGACAGCACCTAATGTGCTGCTTCAACGTCGATAACAAAATAGTTGGATAGGAACACGGATAGTGAGAATACTTATCACCGTGCTGGCTTGCTTGGTGCCTTTTTTTGCGCAAGCCTCGTCAAATGCAATAAACAGCACACTTCCCATAGAGGCTGCAGATTGCCTCATTGTGGACCATGACCGCAATATCGTGATGATTGAAGAAGCCTTAAGTGGGAAGCTCTCTATTCCTGGAGGGTCAATCATCGGAAAAGAAACGCCTCAAGAAGCCGCTAAACGTGAAACGATGGAAGAAACGGGCATGAATGTCGAGGTGGGTAAGGAAATTGCGCAAACCTACAACTCTGCCATTTATGCCTGCAAGGTGTTGGGACTTCCTCGGTATTTTGAAAATGCAAACGGACAGCACCTTATTTATTCATGGTACGCCCCTCATTTTGGGAAAGAAGTAAAACGTGTGTTATTGATGCCTGACTCGCAGGCGATGCGTGATCAATATCGGTTTCCTGAGCACAAGTGGATGTTTGATAAATGGACGAAGTTGGTTGAACCGAGTCGGTTTCGGCTAACTCGTGATGCTCACAGCGAACTCACGGCCTTCTATGGCTACCAATTGTCTTGGTTGGAAAGCTTGCGGGCGAAAACATTCAATGGGGGCCTTTCTTCCACTCTAGGAAATACAGTGATATTGGTGGGAACGATTGTTTCACCAGTTTTCTTTCTGTTGACGTTGCCTCTGGTGCGAACGTTCCTTGGTCATCGTGCGTTACTGATATTCAGTGCAGGGATGTTGTCGACGGCATCCGTCACGTTAATACTTTCAACCATTATCCACGTTCCTCGGCCGCTCTATGTCGAGCCGATGTTTGGCTACCATGACACCCTTGGTTTTACGCTCCCCAGTACCATGCTGACACTGACTACGTTTGTTTTCACCTGTGCATGGGTGTTTTGGAATGAAGATAAATACCCTAAAAGACGTCTCTGGGTTGCTTTATTGGGCGTCATTCTGATGTCAGCTTCAACGGGAAAAGCCATGTTGTTGGGGGAACATTACCCTTCGGATATGATCGTCAGTATCTTGTTAGGTGTGGTCGCCGCGCTGAGTCTTTTGAAAGTGAAAGAACTGCGATTTGCAGATCGGTCACGAATACTGACATCCACACGTTTTTGGGGGACGGCGTTTGTGATAGTGGCGGTTATTGGCACTGTGATACACAAGCCACAGCTTATCTATTTATCGGCACTGACATTGGGTGTCTTTTGTGCACTAATTTGGTTAAAGGTATCACCTGTTTATGTGTCGCCAGTCCGTAAAAAGTACAAGATAGCCTTTTTTACGGCAGCTACGGCTGGAATCATGGTGGTCATGTTGTTGGATAGGCATCTAACTACCAATACGGCGATCAACGAAATTATTGTGCTGTGGAATTGTATTGCGCTATGGGCGATCTCCGTCTGGTTGTTGGTGCTTCTGCCAAGAATGTTCTATCGATTAGTGAAAAAGTAATTCGCCGTGTACTCAATGCATTCTTTCCAAAACGCAGGCATTCTAATGTTTAGTTCCTCTTATTTTTCCCCTTAATCCAATGCTTTTCGGTGGTTAAGTAATCGATTGCGCTTTGATGCCTGTCACACCTGATGTAAAGTAATTGTCCCCAAGCGATATAAAGCGGGCGCACGTATGGCCACTGACTTTGCGCATTTATATGGTGTTTGGGTTTACCATAAAAATAATTCGTTTTATCGCCAAAAGCCGTAAGGATAGACGGCGACATTGAGGCATCAGGGAGCAAGATGTTACCAGCATTAAACCACCAATCTGTCATTGACCCCATCGTTAGCCAATTTTTAGACACGCTTAAAAGCAAAGGATTTAATGGCGAGGTCGAGACCTTTTATGCCAGCCGGCTTGCAGTGGCGACAGATAACTCTGTCTACCAATTGTTGCCTCAGGCTGTGGTATTCCCAACTTCGGTTGAGGATTTAACGTTACTTGGAAATGTGTGCAAAGATGGCACCTACGAAGGTATTCGCTTTTCTGCACGTGGTGGTGGCACGGGAACAAACGGCCAATCTCTAACGCAACATATTGTCGTCGATATGTCTCGCCACATGCGGAAAATCATCGAAATTAACGCGGAAGAAGGCTGGGTGCGTGTTCAGTCTGGTGTGGTGAAAGATGCGCTAAATGATGCATTAAGACCGCATGGCTTTTTCTTTTCACCCGACCTCTCAACCAGCAACCGAGCGACCGTTGGCGGAATGATCAATACTGATGCGTCGGGGCAGGGCTCACTTCGCTACGGGAAAACGTCGGATCACGTGCTGGCATTAAAAGCCGTGTTGGTAGACGGGTCCGTGCTCGATACCGAGCCTGCTGATTTTTCCGATCTTGCTGCGATTTCGCCGACAAACTATGCGGAAAAAGCACTGAAAGCTGTTTCTGAAATCTGTAAGTCGAAGCGAGCGGAGATCGACGCGAAATTCCCACCGTTAAATCGATTCCTGACGGGTTATGATTTAAAAAATGCCTATCAACCTGATACCGATTCGTTTGATATTGCACGCGTACTTTGTGGTGCGGAAGGGTCGCTGGCGTTCATTGCTGAAGCCAAATTAAACATTACCCCCATACCTAAAGCGCGCACCTTGGTGAACGTGAAATACGACAGTTTTGATTCTGCGCTTCGCAGTGCTCCCGTGATGGTTGAAGCGAGTGCTTTGTCGGTGGAAACTGTTGATTCGCGGGTGTTGAACCTTGCACGTGAAGACATAGTTTGGAATTCGGTGAGTGACCTGCTGCAAGATGTGCCCGGCAAAGATATGCAGGGCATCAACATGGTTGAGTTTGCGGGGAACGATGACGCGGAAGTCACTGAGCAAGTCAGGTCTCTGTGTGAGCGTCTCGATGTGCTTGTTGAAGAAGGTGATAAAGGCGTAATCGGCTATCAGGTATGCTCCGATTTGGCGTCGATTAACCGTATATACAATATGCGTAAAAAAGCGGTAGGGCTGTTGGGTGCGGCAAAAGGCGCAGCAAAACCCATCGCGTTCACGGAAGACACCTGTGTGCCGCCAGAAAACTTGGCCGATTTTATCGTCGAGTTTCGAGAGCTTTTGGATAGCCACAAACTGAACTACGGCATGTTTGGTCATGTGGATGCGGGGGTACTTCACGTTCGGCCGGCACTTGACATGTGCGACCCTGAGCATGAAAGGTTGATGAAAATCATCTCGGATCAAGTGGTTGCGCTGGTGGCTAAATATGGCGGCTTGATGTGGGGTGAGCACGGTAAAGGTTTCCGCTCGGAGTATGGCCCTGAATTCTTTGGTGAGGAACTGTTTGCTGAGCTTCGCAAAGTAAAAGCAGCATTTGATCCAGACAACAGAATGAATCCGGGTAAAATTTGTACACCTTTCAATAGTTCAGATCAACTGGTGAAGGTGGAAGATAAAAAACGCGGGGCGTTTGATCGCCAGATCCCGGTGACGACCAGAGACAGCTTTAAGCAGGCTATGGAATGTAACGGTAACGGCTTGTGTTTTAACTATGACACGAGCTCACCGATGTGCCCGTCAATGAAGATCTCCTACGATCGAAGACATTCACCGAAAGGACGAGCTGGCATTGTTCGAGAGTGGCTGCGTCTGTTGGCTGAACAGGGTGTTGATCCTATCGTACTTGAAAAAGAACTGATGGAGAAAACGCCGACAATCAGGCAGATCTTTGCGCGTTTTAAAAACACATGGTCAGCCAAAAAAGATGAATATGATTTCTCCCATGAAGTCATGGAAGCGATGAACGGCTGTTTGGCGTGTAAGGCATGTGCTACCCAGTGTCCAATCAAAGTCGATGTACCTAGTTTTCGCTCGCGTTTCATTAATCTCTATCACAGTCGCTATCAGCGTCCGGCTAAAGATTATCTGGTGGCGAATATAGAATCGATGCTGCCTTGGATGGCCAAAGCGCCCGTTGTTGTTAATGCCTTCATTGAGCCTAAATGGGCAAGAAAGGCAACGGAGAAGGCGATAGGCTATGTTGATGCGCCAACCTTGTCCGTGCCAACACTGAAAGAGTCTTTGGATGGACATCATGCAACAAAATTCGATTTGGTTTGGCTGCAGGCACTCAGCGAAGAAGAGCGTAGCCGCTACGTTATGATTGTTCAGGACCCCTTTACGAGCTTCTATGAAGCGGATGTGGTTCGAGACTTTGTTGCGTTGATAGAAAAGCTGGGTAAGAAGCCTATGTTGCTGCCGTTTAAACCCAACGGTAAGGCGCAGCACATCAAAGGTTTCCTGAAGAAATTTGCGAAAACGGCCTCATCTACGTCAGATTTTCTGAACCAAGTGGCAGCACTTAATATTCCCATGGTGGGTGTTGATCCTGCGTTAGTGCTTTGCTATCGCGATGAATACAACGAGATTCTGGGTGATAAACGGGGTGAATTTGTTGTGCATACCGCACATGAATGGCTGCTTGGTGAGATAGACGGTCTGGCAGTACGAGAAAAAAGTGCCGATTCGGATGCGTGGTACTTGCTCGCGCACTGTACCGAAAAAACCAAGATGCCAAATGCGGAAGCGGAATGGGGGCGTATTTTCACGCACTTTGGTGCTACATTGGAATCTGTTTCTGTAGGGTGTTGTGGTATGGCCGGTACCTATGGTCATGAGTCAGATAAGCTTGAAACATCGAAAGGCATTTATGGGCTGAGTTGGAAGCCTCGTCTAGAATCACTGCCGATCTCGCGTTGTATGGCAACGGGTTACTCGTGTCGGAGCCAAGTGAAGCGTTTTGAGCACAAGAAGCTTTATCATCCGGTTCAAATTCTGTTGAAGTTTGCTTAACCACCCTCAGATTGGTTAACAACCAAAAAAGGAAGCGATACGTTCGCTTCCTTTTTTATTTCTGTCACTCATGTCTCGCTGCGTCTTAATAGTTAGGCGAGACAAATATCACGGTCTGATAGTCTTACACATATCACAAAACCAACAGGAGCTATCTCTATGAGCCAGCTTCAGCCGCATATTACGTTTCATGGATTGTGCAGAGAGGCGTTGGATTTTTACAAACGGGCACTCAATGGTGACGTTGCAATGCTACAAACGTTCAATGACTCTCCGGTTGAATTTCAACAACATATTTTGGATCGTGTCATGCATGCAGAGTTTGTGTCGGCAGAGGTGTCTTTTTTTGCTTCTGACGGATTAGACGGGTCGTTGGCGCAAGGTTCCGGCGATGTTGCATTGTATGTGCGTTTTGACGATGAAAAACGTCAGAGTCAGGTGTTTAGCGCACTCTCCGATCAAGGGGTGGTTGTCATGCCTCTTGACTATACGTTTTGGAATGTTCGCTTTGGTATTTTGACGGACAGGTTTGGGATACGTTGGATGCTGAGTTGTCCGATGAAAGCGTCTGAATAAAGGACTAAAGCCTCATGGTTTGAGGCTTTAGTCCTTGTTATTTAGTCTTCGTTGGGGCTAAGCCAACGATAAACGACACCCGCAATGAGTGCACCGATAATCGGTGCTACCCAGAACATCCAGAGCTGAGCGATAGCCCAATCACCAACAATCAAAGCAGGACCTGTACTTCTGGCTGGGTTAACGGACGTATTGGTCACCGGAATACTGATAAGATGAATTAGAGTGAGGGAGAGGCCAATCGCCAGCCCTGCAAATCCAGGGTTAGCTAGGTGGTGAGTCGCACCAAGAATGACAATGAGGAACATGAAGGTCATCACCACTTCGGTAATAAAACCTGCTTGCATACTGTATCCACCCGGAGAATGTTCACCATACCCGTTGGACGCAAGACCTCCGGCCAGATCAAACCCCGGTTGGCCGCTGGCGATGATATAAACTGTGAACGCACCTAAGATAGCCCCTGCAACTTGTGCCATGATATAAGGCAATAGTTCAGCTGTTGGGAATCGACCGCCAGCCCAAAGGCCGATAGACACCGCTGGATTGAGGTGGCATCCGGAAATATGGCCGATAGCATACGCCATGGTAAGAACGGTTAAACCGAATGCAAATGCCACACCCAGAAAGCCAATACCTAATTCAGGGAAGCCAGCAGCGAATACTGCACTGCCGCACCCCCCTAGGACTAATCAAAAGGTGCCAATAAACTCTGCTGTTAGCTTTTTCAACATAACATACCTTCCTTTCTACGTTTTTGTTCGTAGGGAGCTTATTCTGATAACGCGCAACGTGAGCAAACGTGAATAAATAGCTACTCAAGAAGCGGAAACACAAAAAACCGACCCGAATATGCACCTAAACCACCTGAAGTTTCAGGATTCAGTAAGCAATTGCTTTTAGGGTAGGTAATCCTTCAACAAGCTGCCAAACGCAGTTTAGACCGAGAAAGGTAACTATGTGTCACATTGCATTTCCGACGGTGTTTGGTCGCGTGTTTATCTGTCATGTGATAATGTTTAATAATCAAAGCGTTACTTGTTAAGGAGAGAATGATGGTTAAGATTACATTTATTGTCGGGCTCATCGTTCTGGGTTTTTTAGCCGCAAAGTTTCTTGATGAGAAATCGCAGAAGAAAGTAGTAATAGGCATGGGTGCTGTGGCGTGTATCGCATTCATTTCACTCGTGATCTCTGAGCTCATGCGATAGAACGCAGCACGAAACGGGTGTAATAGTGAAAAAAAAGCGAACCTATAAGGTTCGCTTTCTTGTTTTATCGCGCGGCAGGTCGGTTTCGGTTGCCGGATGGACGTTTCTTTCCTCCACCCATTGGCTTGCTACCGTTGGAGGCACCTTTCGGCTTTCCACCTTTGTTCACAGCAGGTTTGCCTTTTCCGTGTGAAGCTACGGGTGCATTCCCTGTTGGTTTACCGTTTTTGCTGCGTTGTTGCGGCTTACGAATATCCGGTTGGTTTGGATGTTTCGTCGCGAAGCGTTTTGCTCCAGGACGATTTGAACCTCGGCGTTGTGTCGAATGCATCATTTCTTCTTCACTGCCTTCACGAGGAACCAGACAGCCTGGACGCTCGCCAATCAGGTGACGTTTACCCATATCAACCAATGCTTCACGAAGCAGTGGCCAGTTTGCCGGATCATGGTAACGCAAGAAGGCTTTGTGCAAGCGGCGTTGACGTTCACCTTTGGCAACAAACAGATCTTCGCGCTTCTTGTACTTAACGCGTTTCAATGGGTTTGCTTCAGCATGGTACATCGCCGTTGCGTTACACATTGGTGATGGATAGAAATTTTGTACCTGATCGCAGCGGAAATCGTTTTCCTTCAGCCACAATGCCAGATTCATCATATCTTCATCGGTACAGCCAGGGTGCGCAGCGATGAAGTAAGGGATCAGGTATTGCTTCTTGCCTGCTTCTTTTGAATATTTTTCAAATAGCTCTTTAAAGCGATGATATGAACCCATGCCAGGCTTCATCATCAGATCCAATGTGCCTTTCTCAGTATGCTCAGGGGCAATTTTTAGATAACCACCAACGTGGTGCGTCACCAGCTCTCTCACATACTCTGTTGACTCGATAGCCAAGTCGTAGCGTACGCCTGAAGCGATAACGACTTTCTTCACGCCCGGCAAGTTGCGTGCTTCACGATACAGATTGATGGTGTGCTTGTGATCAGTGTTTAGCTTTTCACAAATTTTTGGGAACACACATGAAGGACGACGACAGTTTTTCTCTGCACGAGGATCTGAGCAGCCAAGGCGGTACATGTTCGCAGTAGGACCACCAAGGTCAGAGATCACACCAGTAAAGCCAGGCACTTTCTCTTTGATCTCTTGAATCTCATTCAGGATAGAATCCTGAGAGCGGTTTTGGATGATACGGCCTTCGTGTTCGGTAATGGAACAGAAAGAACAACCACCAAAACAGCCACGCATGATATTGACCGATGTTTTGATCATCTCATACGCAGGGATTTTTGCATCACCATAGCGAGGGTGAGGAACACGTGCAAACGGCAAACCGAACACGTAGTCCATTTCTTCTGTCGTCAACGGAATTGGAGGCGTGTTCACCCACAGTTCGCGCTCACCATGCTTTTGAATCAGTGCACGAGCCGAGAAAGGGTTGGTTTCCAAGTGCATAACACGGCTAGCATGCGCGTAAAGAATGCGATCGTTAACCAGCTTTTCGAATGAAGGGATACGCACATAGCTGTTTTCGGCGTCATGACGCGACGGACGAACCATTACGGGTTTCGCTGGTTTGTCTTCTTCTTTGTTGGTTGCACATGCAGAATCCGTGGCATACGGATTTAGCATCGCCATAGCCTTGCCAGGTTTGTCTATGCGCGAGCTATCAATCTCTGTCATTTCTTCCGGTGCACTTTTCAGCATAACTGCGGTACCTGGAATGCGTGTCATTGTGCTCACGTGTTCGCCGCGAGACAAACGATGTGCTACATCAATTAGTGCGCGTTCGGCATTACCAAACAACAGAATGTCAGCTTTGGCATCACAAAGGACTGAACGACGGACTTTGTCTGACCAATAATCGTAGTGTGCGAGACGACGAAGGCTGGCTTCAATACCACCCAATACAATCGGTGTCTCTTTATATGCTTCACGACAACGTTGAGAGTACAACAACACAGCACGATCAGGGCGTTTACCGCCTTCATTACCCGGTGTGTACGCGTCATCGTGGCGCGGCTTTCTGTCGGCGGTGTAGCGGTTGATCATGGAGTCCATGTTACCCGCGGTCACGCCGAAAAAGAGGTTAGGTTGACCAAGTGCCATAAATGCATTTTTATCGTGCCAATCTGGCTGAGAGATAATGCCGACACGGAAACCTTGCGCTTCCAGTACACGGCCGATTACCGCCATACCAAAGCTTGGGTGATCGACATATGCGTCGCCAGTGACAATGATAATGTCACAGCTATCCCAACCGAGTTGGTCCATCTCTTCTCTGCTGGTTGGCAGGAAAGGAGCGGTACCGTAGCACTCAGCCCAGTATGGTTGGTATTCGTTTATTGGAGTAACAGAATTGCGCATTTTTTAACCTCTTTCTCGCAAGGCGGCAATTATAGCGGCTTGAGCTGATGAGAGCCAGAAGGATTAAACCCGCAATTTCACAAGGTTTTAGAAGGAGAGACGCCACATTTCATTGAAATGCGGCATTTTTATTTAGAATCGGTAAGTTACACCCAAGGAAAGTAGGTATTGGCTTTCTGTGTAAAAATCGATATTAGAGTCTATATGGCTATAACCAGCGAGGGAAACAAGCGATAACGGATGTATCTCAAACAGATGTGCGTATTCATACGCCAAGAATGCGCTGTATTCTGTGTCTGCACGCTTAATGCCAAATGCGGGGTTTACTGCTTCGTAATCGCGGTAGTTAAAGCTACCCGTGAGTACAATTTTGTTTCTGCCAAGAAAACTGAAATAGGTGAGTTCACCACCATAAGTTTGGTGAGACATCGCATCACCATCTGCATCATGTTTAAGGTATACAAAAGCAGGCGTGATTCCTAATCCCTTACCTAAGAATTGACGATAGCTGATTTTGGAATAGAAGCTGTCACCTTTACGAGCGAGAGTTTGCTGTTGCTGAGTCGTCAAGCCGAGACTTGACCCGCTTTGTTCATCATCGAATTCTGTTTGTGCATAAGCCATATCAAGCGACAAGAATGAACCACCAATGCGGTTAAATTGAAGGCGGTAAGCATTGCCCGTTTTTTCTGTTTCTGTCCGTGGCGATCCGATGAGGAAAGGGTCTGCCCAGACATCTTCGGCGAGCAGTGTTGGTAAGTAGGAAAGTGAGATTTGTGTGCCTGAAGCGAGTTCTTGCTTGTAGCCAACTTCAAGGGCAACGATGCCGATCGCAATATCTTCCCGTGATGTCCCTGCGAAAATTTGTTTGTTTAACCCTTCGCCAAACGTGAATTTCGCGCTGCCAAGTGGGCCGAAAATAGCATCATTTTCTCTGTTACCTTCGGTGTTTAATGTACCCGTTTTCGTGTTATTCGCACTGGTGGAGAGATTGGAGTCGGTTGAGGCTATACCGCCAAGTACCGATATTTCACCGGTCAAACCGCCGCGTTCAGCGAGGCTTGCATGGGTACTAAATGGCAGGATAGAGAAACAGGCGAGCAGGAGCGTGGTCTTCATTATTTATTCATCCCTGAAAGGCGACTTTCATATCTTAAAAGCTGGAATAGTATCGTATTTGTAACGTCACCCTAACAAGTTGTAGTCCATAGAAACAAGTTTGAAAACCGATACTTGCACGGAATTGACAATTAGGCGCACTCTAATGCTGTTATCAAGGTTGTCAGATACCGTATTTTTACATTCGACAGTTGGCGGTAATCAAAATAAGGGCAAATCACGATGGGTTTATCCGGATGCTTAGCGAATTCACTGTCTAGCCAGAGAAACTGTTCAGCTATCCCGAGCTTTGTGGCATGTGTGCGTCCTGCGATAATGTGGATAGCATGTCTGTTGTCTAACAGGTGTTCTGAGACATGGCCAAAGTGCAATGCCGTTGTTGAGTGCGATTGGAGAAGGGTTTCATCTCTATAGTGTTGCCAAGAAGGTGAGTTTCGAGGATACCACTGAGAGGAGTCAGGTAAATCAAACAATAGCTTTGCATACACATTGAAAACTTTGCGCCAACCATTACCACCAAGATCGCCAAGTGATTTGATATCACCGTTACGTAGTGAGGTTGTTGAACCAAACTCGGGTTCATAGCCTTGTAAGTCTGTTAACGGCGCTGCTTTTTCGACGTAGACATTGAATGTGGCAGTGGGACTGCCTATGGAAAAAGTTTTCAACGGTTTTCCTATTTGTTCTGTTGGACAAAATCAATAAAGGCGCGGTCTGCGAGTGAAAGGTAACCTTGTTTTCGCCACGCCATCGCAATATCGAGCGTAACGGGCTCTTCGAAGGGGATCGCAACCAGCCCTGGTTCATGCTCGGTAACAAGTTCAAGCAGTGCCGTGATTGCAAACCCATGTCTAACAATGTTTAAGATCATTGCCAGTAAGTTGGTTTCAAATGATAAATGCGGCTCGATATTGTGCTCATGGCAGACCCTATCAATGAACTCGCGGTGGAAATATCCCTTCTTAAACATTACTAATTCTTCGTCGAAAAACGCGCGAAAACTTATGGATTTTTGGTTTGCCAAAGGGTGTTCTTGACTAGTTACCGCCACCATTTGCGATGAGATCAGGTGCTTAGTTTCTAACGCAGCAGGCACATCTCTGCTATGGATCACGCCAATATCCAACTCTCCGTCTAACAGCATTTGTCGAATCGATTGCGTGCCAGCCTCAACAACGATGAGCTTTAAATCGGGGTACTGAGATTTAAACCCCATCAAAATGGAAGGAAAGAAATAGGAGCCAAGCATGCCTGGGACGCCAACTCGCACTTCACCTTTTTGAAGACCTCGGAGCTCGGCCATTGCCGTGTTAGCGTCTTCCACTTGTTGGAGAATACGTTGAGCATGCACTTTCAAGACTTCACCTTCATGCGTGAGGTGAACTTGTTTTTCATTTCGGTCAAAAAGTGGCAGTCCGATGGCGTTTTCCAGTTTCTTTATCGCGACACTGAGTGCGGGCTGTGCAATATGAAGTTGTTTGGCGGCACGAGTGAAGTTCCTTTGTTCGGCTACACATAAAAAATATCTGAGTTGTCGGACGTCCACGTTTATCTGATTCCTTTCCTAGATCAAAAAGATCTTGAAGCGATATATTTAATATATTTCTTTTATCATAGAAGCGCTGTTAATTTTTATATAAGTACAGTCTATTAGAGCACAATCTAAATGATCGAGTTAAGGACACCCGAGTATCGTAAAGCCGCTTTTGCGTTGGCATTTGGTTCGTTTCTGGTGTTTTGTAATCTTTACCTTTTCCAGCCAATGCTCCCGCTTTTCGCAGAAAGCTTTCATGTCTCTGCAACCAAAGCGAATTGGCTGCTTGCGGCGTCAACACTTGGGTTATCTATTAGCTTACTGCCGTGGGCTCTATTGTCAGAAAGGTTCGGTCGGCGACCTGTGATTGTCGTGAGTTTGATGATGATGCCCTTAATAGGTTTTTTATCACTGTTTTTGAGCTCATTCTGGGGTCTTGTTGTCCTTCGCGGGGTAATGGGCATTGCACTTGCAGGATTCGTCGCGGTAGCTGTTGCATACATGGCTGATGAGTTTAGTCCTACCGCGTTAGTTGTCGCAGTGGGGGGGTATATCAGCGCAAACTCGCTAGGCGGAATAGCAGGGCGTCTGTCGGGAGGCTTTTTGTCAGAACATGCCGACTGGCAGGGTGCTGTGATTTCGATGGCATTATTTACAGCGATTGGTGGTTTGATAGTTTACGCACTGTTACCAATTCAACGTCGCTTCAAACCAACGTCAAGTTCTCTGTTTAACCAAACGAAATCCATCGTGAACCATTTGAGAAACCCCGTGCTCTGGGTTGCCATGGTGGTCGGGGGCTTGAACTTCGCACTCTTCGTTAATATTTATTCGGTGACGACATTTAGGCTTATCGCAGACCCATTTAATCTTCCTGTGAGTATCGCGTCTGCCATTTTTGTGTGTTACTTAGCGGGGACATTTTCATCACGTCTGAGCGGCCGCTGGGCGAATCGCTATTCCCCCATTTCAGGAATGTATCTGGGTACCACGGTCACCTTGTTCGGTGTGTTAGTCGCGTCGGTAGAATCTGAAATCGCGGTGGTATTGGGCTTGTTAATTGTCAGTGGTGGGGCGTTTTTTACGCATTCATTGGCGTATGGTTGGGTAAGCAGAAAAGCAACGCATGCGAAAGCAGCCGCGACCGCCTTATATCTTTGCCACTACTATATCGGTGGTAGCCTGGGTGGATTCTATTTAATCGGCTGTTGGGAATTTGGCGGCTGGACAGCCGTTACGCTAGGAGCCTTAACGATATGGGTTCTAATGTTCTTTTGTATCCACCTTCTTAGTGTAAAGCAAAGGGGCGTTTTGAACGAAAACGCCGTTTAGTCAGTTATATATACATTGAAAAACGGTGAAACGGCCATATCGAAGTACACCACCTGAAGAACAACGTTATTTTGTGATTTGAGTCGATAAAATTGTCACGTTAGAGACTGAGTAATAGTGCTAATATCCGCCGCGAAACCGCCAATTAACAGATTGTTATTTGGCGGTTTTTTAATGTTCGATTGTCATGTTTTTAATGGTTTTCATTTAGGGAGTTAACATGAGAAAGTCTCAGGTCGCTAAGTTCGTATTTCTCAGTTTATTTGCTTCTGCGTCAGTATCGGCAAATCAAATTAATGGCGTGTTTGGTATTGGTTATGGATTTGGTGGTGACGAACTGCTTGAAGTGCAATATTGGGGCGGGGACTCAGGTTCGATTGAGGCGAACGCTGGGATATCAGTCTTTGGCGGCATGGATTACTGGTTCCAAGATAAATATTTTGCTCGTGGAACCATTGGCTACAAATTTGATTCTGAGTCGGCGGATAATGGCGAAGTGTCGTTTGACCATATTCCGCTGGAGTTGACAGCAAATGCGAAGTTTGGAAACCATGTACTGGGCGCCGGTATTGCTTATCACACGGCGGTTGAATTGGAATGCGATATGCGTACACCTGCAATAGCTCATTGGAATTCGATAATGCGTTGGGCTTCGTTGCACAATACGAATACCAATTCGAACTAAATGGTGGAAACCGTGTGGCTTTGGGTGCTAAATACACCAATGTTGAATATGCGTTGAGCTCGGGTTTAACTGAGGTTGATGGCAGCGGCTTCGACGTTTCTGTTTCATACTTTTTCTGATAAGCCAGTAGCTGAGTTTGTGAACTTTTTTGTTAGTTCGCAAATTCAAGCCAGGGGCGTTTGTTGTTTTCACCAGCCCGTTTATCACACTCTTCGTAATAACGGCTGCAATCGCGGCCGTGATTTTTAGCCTGATAAAGCGCGAGATCTGCCTTTTCGAGCAATGATGAGAAATTGTCATTTTTGGAAATGCTCGTGCTGATACCAACCGACGTCGTTACGTCAATGGGCTTAGCCAATCCCTGGCTTTGTTGCTTAAATCGATGGAACTAAATCTAGAAGCTACGATCTGATCGGCTACACCCATCAATCGTCGTAGTCTCATGTCTAAA
>NZ_FUXU01000075.1 GCF_900167155.1 Enterovibrio nigricans DSM 22720
TGGGAACAAGGACACCCTCGCAATTTAGCAGTAGGTTGTCAAAAGCTCTACGGCTCCAACAAGAAGTGGAAAAAGCGGTATGGCTATCACAAGCGCTCACTATCAGAGACAGCAATGTACCGAGTAAAACAGCTGCTAGGTGGGAAATTAAGCCTAAGAAATTACAATGCTCAGGTTGGCGAGACTTACGCTATGATCAAAGCGCTGAACAAGCTTACAGGACTGGGTATGCCTGAAACTCAGTATATTGCTTAAGAACCGAACAACTTTAGGCTGCCATGTCTTCCAACCGAATTAAGCAACAAAGCCAGCATTAGGCTGGATTGATACCTTCGCGATTCCACGTAAATCTAAAGCCGTTGATGCTGCTTACCAGTGGATAAACTTCGTTAACCAGCCAGAGATTGCAGCCAAAATCACGGAGTCTGCGGGTAACTTTACTGCATCAAAAGGCGCTGACAACTACGTTAATGACACGGCGAAAGCGCAGTTCCAAGCAAGCTTCCCTCAAGCTGATATCGACAACATCAAATGGTATCCAACCGTTCCTGCCGGACTTGAGGAAATGGAAGGTCTGGTTCTTGATCGGGTGAAAGCGGCGAACTAGCCAAGCTGATATAACCACCACGGCCTGTTTCACACAGGCCGTGAACCCTCTTCAAACGATAGTTTTTCACAGGCGTTGTATCTATGTCAGACAGTGCGATACCCGACCTTGAATGTCGGTCACTGAACAAAACCTTTGGCGACTTTATTGCGGTCAATGATGTTAACGTCACCGTGCCCAAAGGCAGTTTTTTCTCAATACTAGGCCCGTCAGGTTGCGGGAAAACAACATTGCTTAGAATGCTGGCAGGGTTTGAGCAACCCTCCTCCGGGGACATCATTATCAAGGGTGACCGAGTCAATGACATTGCTCCGAACCGTCGCCCAGTAAACATGGTTTTTCAGCACTTAGCCCTTTTCCCCACCATGTCAGTCGCAGAAAACATTGGTTATGGTCTTCGCAGGAGAAAAACACCTAAACATGACATCGGCAGGAAGGTAGATGAGGTACTCGCGAGAGTGGGGTTGTCTGGTAGCGGTAGCAAACAAATATCCCAATTGTCGGGCGGACAAAAACAACGTATCGCCATAGCCCGTTGCTTGGTGCTTAATCCGGATGTTCTGTTGCTCGACGAACCGCTTGGCGCATTGGATTTAAAGCTCCGTGAACAGATGAAAGTAGAACTGAAACACCTTCAGCAAGAGTTTGGAACCACCTTCGTTTACATCACACATGACCAGTCAGAAGCTCTTGTGATGTCCGATCAGGTCGCGGTGATGAACCACGGTCGCTTCGAACAACTCGGCACCCCACAAGATCTTTATTACGCCCCCGAATACCGCCTTCGTGGCGAAATTTGTCGGTGAAAATAATCACCGCAATGGAACAGTGCTGGATATCAATGGCCAGGTAGCCACTATCAGCGGCGCACAGGGCGAGAAGCTGATGGCAACCACCAGCCAAAACATGAAGATTGGCGATAACGTCGAAGTCTTCGTCCGCCCTGAAGCCATTGCCATTTCTCTGCCAAACGAGAAGCCCACTCACGCAGAAAACGGGTTTGATGTGGTGGTGAAGGAAATTCTTTTTGATGGTTCGCGAAGCCAGTTGGTGGCAGAGAGCCCACAGCTTCAGAGCACCTTTTCGGTTCAGTTGCCGCAGACAGAGAACTTTCGAGGTATTCGTGCTGGGGACCCGCTTTTCGTTCACTGGCAATCGGCAGTTTCTCGCTGTATGCTCGCTGAGCGATAGGAGACGCATATGATAGAACGTGGTAACCGTCTCGCGCTGTACCTGCTGCTCACCCCCTTTTTACTTTGGCTGACACTGCTGATCATTTTGCCGCATGTGCAGATGTTCAATATCTCCATTCATGATCGAATGGTTGGCGGTGCCAAGGTGCTGAGCATCGACAATTACGCGACCTTCTTTACTGAGCCGCTGTATTGGCGCACCTTTGCCCGCACCGCTGTTATGTCCTTGCTCGCCACAGCGCTGACCCTGCTTATCGCTTTTCCCGTCTCGTTTTACATCGCTAAAGTGTGTCAGGGGAAAACCAAGAGTGTGCTTTTTGTCGCCTGCTTGCTGCCATTTTGGGTAAGTGAGCTGGTACGTTCTTACGGTTGGATGATCTTGTTACGCGAATCGGGATTGGTCAGTGGTTTTCTTCAATATGTTGGGCTGGCCGATCAGCCCGTTGAGCTGCTCTACAACGACGCAACCATCATGCTAGGTCTTGTGTACACCTCGATGCTGTTCATGGTTATTCCTCTGATCACCACGCTCGATAGCCTCGACAATAGCCTGATTGAAGCAGCTTATGATTTGGGCGGCAGCAGTTGGGACGTGCTGCGCGAGGTTGTGATACCCCACGCGATGAGCGGCATTGTTGCGGGTTGTATTGTGGTATTCATGCTCACCTTGGGCAACTATCTGAGACCCACGTTACTCGGAGGAAAAGACAGCCTTTGGTTCACCGAGCAGATATTCACGCAGTTCATTACGCATTTTAACTGGGAGCAAGGATCCGCGTTCGGCATCTTACTACTGACCCTCTCTTCACTGATGGTTTGGGGTGGCCTCAAACTGACCCGTCAGTCTTTCGTTAAAACAATGGGGTGATGCATGATTCCATCACTACCCACTAACCGCTCACTATCGCGTATTTATCAGGGTTACATTGCGCTCTTCTTTGTCTTTTTGATGTTGCCGCTCGTCGTGGTTGCCGTTTTCGCGTTCAACGACAGCCTCTTCCCTTCCTTACCTTGGAATGGGTTTACCTATTCGTGGTTTATCGGCAACAGCGAGCCTGAGATTGGCGTATTTAATGACCGGGAGCTAACTGACGGTATCGGCGTTAGCATTATTGTCGCGCTCGCCGTGACGATATGTTCTCTGATTCTCGCCACAACCAACGCCTTTTTATTTGAACGTTTTGAATTCCGATTTAAAGGTTTTTGCTATGTCCTTTTGCTGCTACCGCTGGTTATCCCCGGTATTATTTTGGGTGTATCGATTCTGCTAATGAGCAGCACTATCGCCAACGGGATCGAAGACAGTATCGGCTGGGATATTGAATGGATGCGACCCGGTTTGGTATTGGTGATACTCGGTCAGTTTGCGTTTATCACCACGATTTGTACCTTGGTGATAGCGGCAAGATTGCGTAAATTTGATTTGAGCTTAGAAGAAGCCGCCCTTAACTTGGGAGCGACAAAACTGGAGGCCGTCTTTACCATCACGCTACCTTTTTTACGCCCCGCACTCATCGGTGCTGGCATCATCGCGTTTCTCATGTCCTTCGAAAACTTCAACACGACCTTAATGCTGGTCGGGTCTGATGCGCCACTTACCATAGCTATGTTTGATCGTTTGCGAGAAGGCTCCACGCCTGTGATCAACGCCGTTTCATTGCTGTTGATGGTGGCATCAGGAATATTGGCAATGGCGAGCATTTGGTTTTCGTCGAAGTCATCTCGGGTGGATTAACACAACAAGTTTCACTGAATACAATGCTATAAGGCTGTGCACTATGCTAAAAAGGCGGGGAAATCCCGCCTCACGTCACTTTTGAAACTCATCACTAATAAACCGCAGGCCGCGCTCGATTTGGTCGGACACTTTATCAATATGCCCACCTTCAAACACATGGTGCTTTATCGGAAGATCAAGCTCCTCAAATTTTGCGATCATCATCTGGAAGCTTTCTAAAATGGGATCGCCGACAGACTCTCCCTCATTGGTGCCAATTTCTGAGTAGATGGGCAAAGAGTGGACATCTCCGACGACTGAATCGCCGATTTCCGCATATTTGGGCTGAGTTTTAAGAATTGGCGCCCTTTCTTCTGCAATCGCAGAAAGGTGGAAACGCTCAAGTGCCTCCATCGCTCTGTCCATGTTTTGGGTGATGTAAGACGGCGGATTGTTCTCGTCAGGAACAATAGCCCGAAGAATCGAAAGGTAAGCGTAGACAAACCATTCGCATTCTTCACCACGCGTCATTTTGTCGACCTCTTGCTGAAAAAAATCTGCATGCTGCTGGTAGGCATGTTGTCGCATCATCATGCCAGCGGGGCTCAATGCTGCGCATGCTTGATACAAGTCAGGACGATACATGGCTGCATACAGCGCACCAAAGCCACCCATCGAATGACCAAATATCGCGCGACTACCCGCTTTTACGCGGTATTTGCTTTCGACGATGTCGATCGTTTCTTGAGTCAAAAGGTCGAAAAAATTGCCGGATACAGGTGAATTTAAATACCAGCTCCCGAGAAGAGATGTACTGCCGTCAACGGCAACCAGAATCATTTCTTCTACGTCACCATTTTGCACTAAGGTATCCATGATCCTATCGAGGCTCGGATCCGTCGGTATCAGGCTAAACCAGCTTTCAGGCGTTCCATCCATGCCGTGCAGTACATATACAATGGGGTAATCTCTTTCTGGCGATTCACAATAGGACTTGGGAAGGTAAACGATCAGATGCCGATTGCAGTCTTCATTCGCCAGATTGCCTTTCAGTGAAGCGGCTTCAAATGAAAATCGCTCCAGCGCCCCTAGACAGCCCGTTCTATCTTTCAGGTTTTCCCGTACTGGATCCATTTTCATCACCTTGTTCCATTTTTAGTGTATTCATTTGAGCACAATTACCATTGACACTGATGGCAATGAAAGATTCTTGCGACAAAGATAACATCCAACACTTTCCGGCAATGTCTAGTAAAGCGGTGTTATTGTCTGCTTTTCCTATCACAGAGAAATGCGCTTACTGTCGTCAATTTACCGCTACACATAAGGTAAATTTGGTCATTCTAATGACCGAACACATTACCGATTGTTTTTTAAACAAAAGACGCAATCCATCCTTCTTCTTACACTCACCTCATAAATGAGACAATAAACTTATATTTGAATCACTTGTTCCTTATGGCTACGTTTTACTTGTGTGGTGGTTTTAATTCGATAGGTAAATCGACATAGGTGGTAGGGATGGAAAACACGCTTATAGTTACTCAAATCGAAGGTAAAGCAGTTTCAGTATCTCCGGACGGGGGTGTGGTACCCGTAGAAAGTGGCTCAGTCGTCGCTCCGGGGCAATTGCTTGCTTCAAACTTTGGCGACATAGCAATTATTCAAACGCAAGATGATTCCCTCGTTCTCAATGGCGATGTTTTCTTTGTCGATGAAGGTGGTGCTGAAGCACTCGAGTTACCCGATGATATCGCAAACATCATTGCGGCCATCGAAAACGGTGATGACCCACTGGAACTCGAAGATGCCGAAACCGCGGCAGGTGAAGAACTGCAAAGTGGTACGGCTCCATTATTTACTGGGTTTAACGACGACAGTAGCGATGATTCAAGACAAAGCATTCTTGAAGCCTTGTTTGAACGTATTGTCGCGCTCAATCCCGATTTAGACCTCACCCGCGACCAATTCGATTTCCTTGCAAACAACAGCTTCTCTTCTTCCCAACGAACTTTTGCAAACAACGACGACAATCAAGACAATGACCCGCTTGCTGACGTTGGCGATCCAGGTCCTGGCTTTGCTTCCCTCTCCGCCAGTGTTGACGACACGCCTGAACCTGTCGTTATTCACGGCACCCGCACAGAAGATAACCTAGATGGTGACACACCTGATGAAATCATTTACGGCTACCAAGGCAATGATCACATCCAAGGTTCTGACGGTGATGACACGATCAGAGCGGGCAAAGGGCAAGATCGCGCTTACGGCGATTTAGGTGATGACACCCTATATGGCGGCCAAGGCAATGACACTCTGTTTGGCGATACAGGCAGTAACCAAACACAGAGCAACGATTTTGCAGTCAATGGTGATTTTGAAGCGTGGGGCGACAATGCTGGCAGAAAATGGGGCCTGTTCCAAGACGAGCAAGTGGAAGCTTGGAGCACACCAGACGACGTTCGCATCGAATTTCAGCAAGGTGGATTCGGTGGCGGCCCTGCAAACGATATCTCAAACACTGTGATGGAATTAGACTCAACCTCCAATGCCACCGTACAACAAACGATTGACGTATCCTCCATCACAGGCAACTCGTACGCAGCTCTGTCACTCGATTTCGAATATGCCAACCGATATAAAGGCGGTAACACCGAAACCAGCCAGTTTTCGGTCGAGATAACGGACCAAGATGGCATTGTGCTCTTCTCACAGTTTTACGACAACACACAACCTAATACGCATTTTGAGTCCTTCCAAGGTTATTTGATTGTGCCTGAAGGCACCGAGAACATTGTCGTTACTTTCAGCGCTGAAGGCCAATCTGACAGCATTGGCGCGCTCATCGACAACGTTTCACTCACTGAAGTGTATGAAGATGTTGAAATCGACGGCACTGTTTACAAATTCACGGGCAATGCCGATGTCATTTATGACGGCCAAGGTGCAGACACTCTCTACGGTGAGTCAGGAGATGATGAACTTCACGGGAATCGCGGAAACGATGATATTAACGGCGGCACAGGCAACGACATTCTCAAAGGTGGGCGTGGCCGTGATGAATTGCACGGCGATGCCGGCGATGACCACCTCTTTGGTGGAAGAGGCCACGATGAGCTACAAGGCGGTTTGGGTGATGACATCCTAAACGGTGGACTGGGTAAAGATGCGCTCTATGGTGCCGAAGGCGACGATACGCTACTCGGTGGCAAAGGCTCAGATAACCTTTATGGTGGAGATGATAACGACACACTCAAAGGTGGGCGTGGTAACGACTATCTCAAAGGTGGGCGTGGTAACGACTATCTCAAAGGTGACAGCGGTGATGACACACTGCTAGGCGGGTTGGGGAAAGATGAACTCCAAGGCGGGTCCGGCAATGACATCGCGAAAGGCGGAAATGGCGCGGATACGATTTACGGAGGCTCTGGCAACGATACCCTACATGGCAATAAAGGCGCAGATCGCATCTTTGGTGGATCAGACGACGATATTATTTTTGGTGGGCGTGGTAGTGATTATCTGAAAGGTGACGCCGGCAACGACACAGTCAATGGTGGACTCGGAGACGATACCCTCAAAGGCGGTGACGGCAATGACATATTGAAAGGTGGCAAAGGTAACGACGACCTCGAAGGTGATGTGGGCAACGATACCCTGTTCGGTGGCCGAGGTGACGATGACCTTGACGGCGGTGAAGGGAATGATGTCCTCAATGGTGGTCTGGGAAATGATGAACTCCATGGTGATGCAGGCAACGATACCCTTCTCGGCGGCAAAGGGAATGATGAGTTACAAGGCGGTGAAGGGAATGACGTCGCGAAAGGCGGCTTGGGTGCAGACAACATTTACGGGGATTCTGGCGACGATATCCTACACGGCAATAAAGGCGCTGACCGTATATTTGGGGGCGCTGATGATGACATTATTTTCGGCGGACGTGGCAGTGATTACCTAAAAGGCGATGCTGGTAATGACACGATAAATGGCGGATTGGGTAACGACACCTTAAAAGGCGGCGATGGAAGCGACGTACTAAGAGGCGATAAAGGCAATGATGACCTCGAAGGTGACGCAGGCAACGACACCTTGTTTGGCGGAAGAGGCGACGATGACCTCGACGGCGGTGAAGGTAACGATGTTTTAAACGGCGGCTTAGGAAATGATGAACTCCATGGAGACGTTGGCAATGACCTTCTCAATGGCGGCAAGGGCGACGATGAACTCCAAGGCGGCGAAGGTAACGATACCCTGATTGGCGGTCGTGGTGCGGATCAACTCTATGGTGCAGAAGGCAATGACACGATTTCCGGTGGCCTTGGTGACGATATCGCATATGGCGGTCTAGGTAACGACATCGTCAAAGGCGGCCAAGGTAATGACACCCTTTCAGGAAGCGAAGGCGATGACATCGTTTTCGGTGGAAAAGGCAATGACACACTCTTCGGTGCCAATGACAACGATACGCTCTTTGGTGGTGAAGGAAACGATACGCTTAATGGCGGCAGCGGTGATGACGTCCTTTTAGGCGGCAAAGGTGATGATATTCTTTCCGGAAGCAGCGGAAGCGATGTTGTTTACGGTGGTGAAGGCAATAACACGATTGATCTAGGTAGCGGCAACAACACGGTCGCCTACGATGGCAAAGGCAATGATACAGTCATCGATTTTAGTACCCGAGACGACAAGATAGCAATTCCGAGTTCATTGGGTGCGCTGTCTCTGGCGGCACTGGCAATCACCACCATCGATGACAATGCTGTCATCACTGTGGGTAGTCATACATTAACCCTCGTTGGCATTGACCCTGCGGATTTAACTGATGACAACTTCGATTTCGTGACAGCAGAAGCGTTCGACACATTGCTTGCTAATGGTGGTGAACTTAACTTTGAAGAGCACGCTGTTGTTTCTCAGTCGGAAGGCAGTTTCCTCGCTACAGGTAATTTACTTGGCGAAGAAAACACGGTTGGAAGCTGGCACCTTAAAACCATCACGGTTGATGGTGTTAACTATAACGTTTCCGACTCAACCGTCGTCATTCAAACCGAGCATGGCGAACTCACCATATTCGGTCGGGATGATACCAGGCACTCAGAAGGGGAATACGCGTACCACCTCACCTCAGAGGCACTCGTTAATGAAGAGCTTGAACACTTTGACCTCACGTTAGAAAACGACTTGGGTGATTCTGCAAACGCGGTTTTTGACATTAAAGCGGGAGAAACCGCTGACGATGACCTGCACGATCTGGCTGATGAATATGAAATTCTCGGCACGGAGGGAAATAACCGCCTTGTGGGGGATGCCGATGACAATGAGATCAGAGGCTTCTCAGGAAATGATTACATAGATGGAGGGTTGGGTAATGATCTTATCGTGGGTGGTGCAGGTTCCGACACTCTAAAAGGAGGGGAAGGGTCCGATACTTTTGTCTTCCTACAAACGGATGGTGGCACCGAAACCATCGATACTATTGTTGATTACTCACCTAGCCTGGACATCCTAGATTTCACCGATGTACTTGGTGGCGTTGAAGAAGAAAATATTGGTGATTACCTTGTCTCTCTCGAAAACAACGATGACAACGAAGCCGTCCTTTCCATCGCATCTGACGGCGACGTGATTGATCAACAAATTGTATTTAGTGATACCTCCGTGGCTGATCTTGCCGCGTTAGTGGGTGCACCGTCATCATCAGGCACTGACGTGCTATCAACCATGATGGAAGAAAACAAAATATTGATCAACAATTTTTAAGTCTCTCCCTTCCCCCTCTGATGCAATAGAAATCAGGGGGGGGGAACATAATTTCCACGGTATCTATTGGACCCACGTTCACCACACTACCCTCCCCCCTGAACGCGTTTTGTTCGATAAATCACTTTTTCACACACAAATTCACAAACTTACGATAATTGAACAATACTTAGATTTCGAATATGCATGGCATGGCATACGTACACTCACGCGTATTTTCAAGCCTCAACATTTTGTGTTCGTTCAATTACCGGGAAAAGATGGAATCAGTTCAAATTCAGGGTGAGCTTTTAGACATTGTCTGGTTGATGTTATGCACCGCTTTGGTCTTATTAATGCAGCCCGGTTTTACTTGCTATGAAAGCGGTTTAGTTCGAAGCAAAAATAACATCAATGTCGCGTTAAAAAACGTGGCAGATTTTTGTGTGGCTTGCGTCAGTTTTTGGGTCGTCGGTTTCGGCTTGATGTATGGCACGTCCGTTGATGGCTTAATCGGTTTTGATAACTTCTTATTTGAGGTAAATGGTGAGCACCTACTGCTCGCCTTTTTTCTGTTTCAAATGATGTTCTGTGGCACCGCAACCACCATCATCGCGGGGGCCGTTGCTGAAAGAATGCGCTTATCTGGCTACTTAATCTGTTCTTTACTGATAGCCTCTGTGATTTTCCCTATATCCGGCCATTGGATATGGAACGGCTTACATTTTCCAACCAATGAGCTGGGTTGGTTAAGAGGTATAGGATTCATTGACTTTGCTGGCGGAACCGCCGTACATTCCGTTGGCGGTTGGTTGGCGCTCGCTGGCATTATTATTATCGGTCCACGTTTAGGCCGTTTTAATGATGCAGGTAAAGTACAAGATATCTTCGGCCAAAACCTTCCGCTATCGGCGTTAGGGACTTTCTTACTGTTTTTCGGCTGGTTTGGCTTTAATGGCGGAAGTTTGATCACACCCAATGAAAAACTGCCTCTTGTGTTTGCCAATACTGCCCTCGCCGCCTGCTTCGGTGGCGTCGCTGCTCTTATATTTTCATGGCACCTGCATTCCATGCGTGGGATCCGTTATTGCTTAAACGGTTTGCTGGCTGGCTTAGTATCAATTACCGCCGGCGTAAATATCTTATCGCCTCACATGGCAGCCTTCGTCGGATTCGTTGGTGGTATCGTTAGCGTACTCATTTCTCACTTATTAATTTACAAACAATTGGACGATGTTGTTGATGCCGTTCCGGTACATCTTGGTGGTGGGATATGGGGCACGCTTGCCGTCGCCATCGTCGGGCCTTTATCAGCGTTTGATGGATCAACCCGTAGTGAACAACTGATGACCCAATTCATTGGGATCATTGCCTGCGGAGCATGGGCGTTTGGCGTCGGGTATGTCGCCCTCTCCCTGATCAACCGATTTTACCCACTCAGGGTGTCCCCTCAAACAGAAACGATTGGTCTGAACTATGGAGAACGGGGGTTAAAAGATGAGCTGATAGAGTTGATGCAACAAGTCGATGACATGAGAGAACAAAAAAACTTTGATCGCACATTTTCGTTTGACCAAAGTTCAGAAAACGCTGCCATCTCTATTGCCTACAATCACCTTTTAGAAGCCGTGAACAAAGAATATAGGGACAGGGAAGAAAACCTGCTTCGAATGGCAAACCTTGACCCACTCACAGGTATTGCGAATCGACGCATGTTTGATACCGAGTACGACAATGAATGGCGACGCAATCAACGTGAAGGGACTGGGTTAGGGCTTATGTTGATCGATGTTGATAACTTCAAAAAGTACAACGATCGTTATGGACACACCTTAGGTGATTATTGCCTTCAAAACATTTGCAAAGCGTTATCTGACAGCTTACTGCGATCCTCCGATACACTCGCGCGTATTGGTGGAGAAGAATTTGCCGTGATCATCCCTAATACCACACCCAAATCCCTTCAACTCTTGGCAGACCGATTGCGAGGCAGTGTGGAGCAATTAAATATTCCTCATGCAGACAGCGAACTCGCCATCGTCACCGTAAGCATCGGTTTATCCTATGTTTCAACAGCAACAACCCGTGAGAAATCCTTGTTTTTTGACGAAGCAGATAAGGCGCTTTATAAAGCGAAACACGACGGTCGTAACCGTGTTGTGGTGTTTAGAGAGATGCTCGCTGCTGGTTGATTTTCCACCAATGCGGCCAATAAAGCGTGATGCGAGTCGCATAACAAGCCCCATACTATAGAGATGTCACCTTCAATCCGTAGGCTAATCACATCCTTACAGTACAAAGCATTAAGGCCAATGCCTGCTGTAGCACAGGATTCTGTTCACGGGACTAAGGTAGGCGATATGACAGAACTAAACAACAAACTATTTTGTGAAAAGTGCGGTACCATGACGACACATACACGTGTCGAGCTAGAACCGCGCAAAGCACAGCCTGACAGCTCCATTTTCCAGCGAGCCACCATTATTCTTTCCAACTCTATGGATTTAATGCTTGGCAGCGCTTATCACCAATGCGATCGCTGTGGTGCAACCTATGGCCACTCCGAATCTTTCGGTGGCTTTTAGTGGAACTCCTCTCTCTTCAAAAAGCCCTCAGTAAAAATGGTTTCAACGCCGTGATGAAAAATGGCAAGGTTCGCGTAACTTTCGGCAACGTGACCTTGCCTGTCACTATCGCGAAAGACCTCTCCAACGACACGCTCAACATTTCATACCCTCAATGGCTTCAAGTTTCCACCGCCATGATATTTCTTGTGCTTTCGTTCATTTCATTAGGGAACGCGAGTTTCACGTGGGCAGGCATTGAATTCGCACTAGGGACTTATATGTTTGTCAGCTTAATCCTCACCGAAATTAACGCCAAAGAGCTACGACAGCACATCCGCCAAATGTCGATTCCCGAACATTGATAAACTGGAATTCATTGTTGATACCAACATTGAGCAATTTTGTTCAAGTTTTATTCGCTTTCACACCCTATAGTTCTGTTTAATAGTCAACAGCACCAAATAAGGGAATCACAGTGAGCACGGAAAATCATTTTCAATTCATCAACAGCCAGCACCTAGACGGGGTGTCGGTGCTTGACGCGAATATGAGCGATTTTACGTATGATAAGCACGCCCACGAAGAGTTTTCCATTGGCGTGACGTTGCAAGGCCGCCAAGACTTCTTCTGCCAGGGAGCTTTCCACAAAAGTCCCGCGGGGGGCGTGCTGCTGTTCAACCCCGAAGATGTGCATGATGGAAGCTCAGGCGGGGATGAAAACCTCGAATACCTTATGCTGTATCTTCACCCGAGCAGTCTTGAATCTCAGTTTCTTGCGCTTGGCATTAACTCGCCACGTCAGTTCAGAGTGGAAGGGTGCTTAATCGATGACAAGGCACTTCGCAACCAAGCCCTTGTCCTTACTCACACTCTGAAGAATCCGCAGTCTCGCCGAATTGAGCAGGAAGCAGCATTGTTTCAGCTTGCTCATGCCTTGGTTGCGCGAACGGGCAAACTGAACCAACTGCCGCCGTCAAACCGCAAAGATGCCCTACTCCTGCGCGCTAAAGACTTTGTGCAAAGCAACCTGAACGAAGACATAGGCATTGACGATATTGCTGATGCCGCAAATATGTCCAAGTTTCATTTTATTCGCCAATTCCGAGCGCAATTTGGGATTACACCTCACCAGTACATCCTTAATTGCCGCATCAACAACGCTCGCAAAGCACTAGAATGCGGAATGCCTTCTAGCGATGTCGCGCAACGATATGGGTTCGCAGACACCAGCCATTTCAATCGACGCTTCAAACGCGTTTACGGCATGACACCAAAGCAATACCAATTGCAAACCACTTAACAAGACCTCTTCGTCACTCCATAAACAGGATGCATCACCATGTTAGAACTATGGGCATATGCCATTGGCATTATGTACTCGCCCGGCCCTGTCAATTTGTTAGGGTTACACGGCGGCGTACAACGTAAAACGCGTCAAAATTTGGGTTACTTCGCGGGTGTTTCCTCCGCAATGTTCATATTATTCGTCGTCATGAGCTTGTTGGGCGGATCGCTAATTACGGCATCCACACTGCCTTATGTCAGTGTTGTCGGCTGTACATACATTTTATATATCGCATTAAAATTGTTTCGCTCAGATGTGTCTTTCAAAACAGATGATGCGGATACCGCCCACCTGACATACATCGATGGTTTAATTCTGCAGTTACTCAACCCCAAAGGCTATATTGCTACCTTACCAATTGTGACGATTCAGTTTCCCGCAGCAGGCATTTCAGGGTTTTCCAGTTTATTTTGGATTGGTGTATTAACCGTACTGGCGTTTGGCGCACCCGCCTCCTACTCCATCGTAGGGGCGTTAGTCGGCAAACAAATCGAGAAGCCGATTTATTTACGCGCTTTTACTGTGTTGATGTCTTTACTGCTGGTGTACGTTGCAATCGGCATTGCATACCAACACATCTATTTACCTTGGGTTTCGTAAGCACTTTGGTTTGTAAAAGCACTTGGGTTTGTATAAGCATTGGGGATAGACACTGCATAAACAACAAAGCCGCTCATATGAGCGGCTTTGATTACACAATAAGGTCTTGATTATCGTGTTACGTATGCACGAATGAAATCGCTGACAGCAACCATGTCTGCAATCGCGATAAATTCTTCGGTTGTATGCACTTTTGACATACCCGTAGAAAGGTTAACGGTTTTCAGGCCTTTCTCGTTGAAGATATTCGCATCGGAACCACCGCCAGTTGGCTTGGTTACTGGCTCGATACCTATAGATTCAAACGCGGCTTTGATCGATGCAACGAGCGCATCATCCTCTGCCAGTTTGTAGGCATTGTAAGAACGAGTAGACACGATTTCGATGCCCGCACCGTGTTTTTCTGCCGCCGCTTCAAAGGTTGAAACCATGTGTTCAACTTGTGCTGCCAATTTGTTGTCATCCAACGAGCGTGCTTCTGCTTCGATGTACAGCTCTGGCATGACGATGTTTGTCGCCTGACCACCACGAACAACACCAATGTTCGCTGTGGTTTCTTCATCAATACGGCTCAAGTTCATTACGCTGATAGCGTCAGAAGCAACGGTCAACGCATTGATACCCGTTTCCGGAGCCAGACCTGCGTGCGCTGGTTTACCTTTGATGGTAACTTTCAGGCTTTGTTGACCCGGCGCTGTAGTAATGATGGTGCCGATAGGGCCGCCTGAATCTAGTACAATCGCTTGCTGAGATTCAATTTTGGTCATATCGAAATGCTTAGCGCCTTCTAGCCCAAGCTCTTCGTACACAGTGAACGCAACTTCAATCGTTTTATGTGCAACGCCACTTTCTTGAATGACACGAACCGCTTCCATAACAGCAACGATGCCAGATTTGTCATCGCCACCCAAAATGGTGTCACCTTTAGAACGGATAATGCCATCTTCGATAATCGGCTCAATACCATTACCTGGGGTAACCGTATCCATGTGGCTGCTGAACAGGATGCTACCTTCAAGCTCACCTTTCAATTTGCCGTAAACATTAAAACCGTTAGAAATATGCTCAGGAACAGGCAGCTTGCTGACTTCAAAGCCCATGTTGCCCAGTTGCTCTGCCACGGTTTCGGCCATGGCTTTTTCATTGCCAGATTCACTGTCAATTTTAACCAGTTCGATAAAATGCTCTACGAGTCTTTCTTGATTGATTGTTGTCATCGGTGTACGACTTCTTTTCTGCAAGATGAGCAACCACCTTAAACCCAAGTTCAGTAACAAAGAGATGGGCTACATCAAAGAAAGCACCGATACGTTCAAAATGTGGACAAAAAAAACGGGCTTTCGCCCGTAGAAGGAAGGTTAAGGAAAGAAGTTATTTTAAGTGGCAGGCAACGAGGGAACGCTTATGCCACTTCAACACCCGCTTCGTCTTCCGACACAATGCTGGTGTCTTTTTTAGACTCTTCAACCCACTGTTGCAATGCCGCGCTTTTCAGCGCATGGCCAGCATAACGCTGCGCCTCTGCCGACAGTGTCACTCCGTAGGTTATAAAACGAAGTACCAGCGGCGCGTACATCACGTCAGCTATCGAGTAGTCTCCAAATAACCAACCGCCTTTAGCGCCAAATTCTTTCATTTGATTTGCCCACATTTCGTCAATTCGAGCAATATCGTTCAAACAGTCTTGAGAAGGAGACACTTTTCGACGTGCACGGATATTCATGGGCATTTCATTTCGCAAAGCAGTGAAGCCTGAGTGCATTTCCGCAGAAATTGCCCGTGCTTTCGCTCTGTCTACAACATTATCAGGCCAACCTTTCCCCGCCAGATAGGCATCATTTACATATTCACAAATAGCCAACGAGTCCCAAACCGCGACATCACTATCGACCAAAACAGGCACTTTGGCTGCACCGGAATATTTGGCAATTTCATCATAAAATTCTGGGATGAAAAGTGGCATTTCTACTTCGTCAAAATCAACGTCGAATGCTCGAAGAACCAACCAGCCGCGCAGTGACCAAGTCGAATAATTTTTGTTCGCAATAATCAGTTTCATCAGAATATCCTTTTGCATTTGTCCGTTTGAAAACAGTATGCTTAACCCTTCAATGGGTTTCTAACGCATAGTTTTGATACCTAGTATTCGAATTGCTGATACAAGGAAATAGTGCATGGATATAGAGTCCCTTCGAAGCTTTTTAGCCATTGTGGATACTGGGAGTTTTACCCGTGCGGCCGCCCAAATCCATCGCACGCAATCAGCCATCAGCATGCAGATTAAGAGGTTGGAAGAAGAGCTAGATAGCCCTCTTTTCGACAGAGAAAAACGACCACTCAGTCTCAGCCTATCTGGCCAAAGGCTTGTCAGCCATGCACGCAGGCTCATCGCTTCTCACGATGAAGCACTTGACGCATTTAAACGGGAAGACACAACCCGCCCTATTCGCATTGGTTGCCCTGATGATTATGCTGAAGCGCTGCTACCCGATTTGTTGGAAAGCGTGAGGGCGCGATTAAATAGACCCATAACGTTTGATGTACTTTGCGCGTCGAGCGTTCGCTTGCGCCAACGATTAGACAGTGGAGAGCTGGATTTAGCCGTCGTCACTCGTGCTCCAGATTCAGAGGAAGGCTGGTTGCTAAAACATGACAAAGGGGTATGGGTTTGTGGTGACGATACCAGCATTCTCTATCGCCGCCCTCTCCCTCTCGCCTTGTTTGATAAGAATTGTAAATTCCATACAACGGCATTAGACGGGCTGGGGAAATTGGGAATCGAGGTTGATTTGCTGACGTTCACAACAAGTGCATCCACACTTAAAGCGCTCGTGAGAAAAGGGATGGCAATATCCGCCATGGCACGAAGTAGTTTACCGGAAGATCTTCAGATTATTGAGAATGGTGATTTACCACCATTGCCTGCCATCGACATTGTCATTGTGGCTGCAACGCATAAACACCCGCTGGTAACGCCGTCGCTCGTTTCTATGATTTCACAAGAATTCATCACCCGAGACATCCCGCAATTAAACATTGCTTAATCAATACAAAAAGCCGCATTTTGCGGCTTTTCATACGTATTAACGGCTGATCGCTAAATAGGCTCCCGCGCCAATCATGATAGAGCCCGCACTGCGATTCATACGCTTGATGGCTTTTTCTGTTTTCAATAGCTTTGCCGCCCGATCAGCACAAACCGCGATCAACATACCGCCCGTCATCAGTGCGATGCCAGCAAGCACATTCGCCAGTACAACGTCGCTCATGCTTAAAATCGTCAAATCCATAAAGGTCGGTAAAAACGCGATGTAAAAAAGAATGACCTTAGGGTTGGATGCTGAGATTAAAAAACCCTGCATAAAATCGCTAATGTACCCTTTCGACTTTTTGGCCGGTTTCTCTTTCAGTTCAGCCAACTGCGGTAATGCCTTAAACATCTTGTAGCCAAGAAAAATTAAGTATGCCGCACCCACATAGCGAATAATGGTAAACAGTTCTGAATAGTTTTCGGCAATTGTCGCCAAACCAAAACAAGCAAGGGTAAGATAAACGAGGTCACTCAAAACCATGCCTGACATGATAACAATACAGTCTCGCCAACCTGTTACCATGGCTCGTGCTAGGATAGCGAAAATGCCAGGCCCCGGCGTAATAACGAAAATAAATATGGCGATAAAAAACGTAATCGCCCCTTCAACAGACATAACACTTCCTTCGTGCAACAACATAGACTCCAAGCGACTAAAAACGGGCTGTCGTCATGGACAACCCAAGTTCCCATTTGGCTTGGTTACATCACACTATCAGAAGGAATTAAAAATCAAGAACGCTTTTTTCGTATGGAAAGAAAAAAGAAGGGAGTGTCTCATTCACGTAAACATTTCTGGTATTCAAACACCCTAAATTCATCGTCCGGATCGGGGTGGAACTCGCCCAATTTTTGGTATCCTAGCTTTTCGTAAAAATAATGGTTTCGGTAGGCTTTATAGGGTGTCAGCAAGTAAATACGCGTGATGTCATTCCGCAGTGTCTCTGCTTGAGCCATGACTGACTGCCCTACCCCTTTATTCTGAAAGCCTTCCGCAATGTAGATGTAGCGAATGTCCATCCCACCGTCATCGGTATCTTCAATACAAAACCCACCCGCAAAGGTGTCTTTATAGAGGATTTTGTAGAACTGCTTGTTCTCAATTTGTGCTTCGAACCAGTCCAGTGACTCAATGTTTGGCGGAAAGCCGCCGTACAAATTGAAGTCTTCCTGAAACGCAGCAAGTGCGGCGTCTTGCAATAAAGCTGCATCATCTTTTGTCGCTAATACCAACTGCGTCTCGGACATCCTTACTCCTGTTAGCCCCCGTGAAAAATTCTAGATTTCGTGATTCAATTGTTCGATAAACATTTTCATGAAAACCACTCGCTTCTCTCCCTCGCGCTTTGCCGCAGAAGTTTGCATTGTTGAAGGCAAGCCGAGTAGCTTGGTGTAGAAATGATCCAGCGTATAGGCGTGATCGTCGGGCACTCTCTCTTCACAAAATGGATCGTCCAGTGAATACAACTGGCGCCCTAAGCTTGCACTGACCAATATACACCGCGCAACACCGACAGCACCTAATGCATCTAAACGGTCCGCATCTTGAACGATCTTCGCTTCCACGGTTTCAGGCGTGATATTCGCACTGAAGCTGTGCGCCATAATGGCATGATGAATACTTTCTAAATACTGCGCGGGATAGCCGATAGATTGAAGAAACGCGATAGCTTTATCTGGGCTTTGTTGCTTAATTCGGTTGGAAGACATGGCAGCCTAAAGTTGTTCGGTTCTTAAGCAATATACTGAGTTTCAGGCATACCCAGTCCTGTAAG
>NZ_FUXU01000035.1 GCF_900167155.1 Enterovibrio nigricans DSM 22720
AGGGCTCGGTGCTCGTTTGCGTATCGATTCAACATTACTGACAGCGGTGATGCCGCCATATTGGACTGATGCTAATAACGTAGATCATGAAGGTATGACACTTGAAGAGTTGAAACAGGTGAAGATTGCTATCGCTGAACTTGGTTTTGCGATCCACGATAGACAGCGCACTATGAAGAAAGAAATTGAAGCACTAACGGACTTCGATGAGATTCTTAACTACCCAGTTGGGTGGCTACAAAGTTAAACATTCTTTAAACGCCATTTAAGCCTAGCATTTTGAGCACTTACAGTTGTGCGCAATTTGCTAGGCTTTGTTGTTCATATCGCGAGGCGCGCTACAGCGGGCTACAGGAATCGTTGCCTTTCAAGAATACTTATCGAATACAGAGGTAATGAGCAAACAAAAAACACCAGAAATATATCCTATTATTCAATAACTTAAGTTTGTTTTCACTCATGTAATTCACCTAGTTATCCACAGAATCTGTGAATAGGTCACAGGCAAGACCAAACCTAAAATATAACTTAATAACAAAGAGTTAAGTCCGATTTGTCGAAATTTTAAATTTTTCTTGACCTAATGGCGATAACGCAAGTCGTTTCAAAACGAAAAATAGTACGAAAAGAATCCCCTTTTCAGCCTGATTTCCTATTGCACATCACGACGTTATAAGCTAGTCAGTAAACAGAATTCAGAGGAAGCATCAGTAAAATGTAGGTAGGGATTTGAAATGAAAAATGAAAGGTGGATATCACATAAACCATCGAGCCGCAGCTTCGAAAAGTAGCCTGTCTTCCCCAGGTAATGCTAATAATGAAACACCCATTGGTGAACCGTTCACATTAACTGCTGGCAACGTCAGTTGAGCAAAACCCGCGACTTCAGCAATCGAGTAAAGTCTTCGTTGATTGAGTAAAAAGGTGTCGTCGACATCATTGGCTTGCGGTGCTTGCCCCGGTGTGGTTGGGATCATTAGAAGCTCGCCATTTGAAAACAAGCCTCTCAATGATTCAGTGAAGAGTTCGCGTTTTTTCTTCGTCTCGACAAATTCCTTAAAACTCTTCCCTCGAATTTTCTTCAAAAACGCTACGGTTTCTTCTGAAAATTTCGGCTTATAGTGATCTAACCATTGCCCATACTCTAGGTCGATCTCCCTTCCTAATATGGTTGTATGAATATTGTGCGCTTGCGTCAAAATGAGCTTACTGAAATTAGAAATATCTTTTCTAGGTACCTCGTTGGTAGACATCGCGACTTCCCACTCCAACATGGCTTCAATCGGCAGTAGCTCTTGAAACAATGAAGACGCGTATTTAATGCCTTTAAATTGAACCGCTCTTGGCGGTTTAGTCCAACACTTTTCAGCAACCTGCTGAAGTGTGGATAACTTCTTCGCCATGATCCCTACGGCATCAAATGAGGGTGATAACGCCGCAACACCTCGGAGATCTATCATCCCCTGAGAAGGCCTGTAACCAAACAAGTTGCAAAAGGAAGCGGGAATAAGCACCCCGCCGCAACAATCATTCCCGATACCTAGTGTCGCTTGCTCCTTCGCCAAAGCAAGCGCAATGCCGGATGATGACCCACCGAGTCGCGCTCCTTTTGCTGTAGGATTGCTTAATGTCGCCATGAATGGGTTTTGTCCGCTAACACTCGTGCCGAAATCGTCGACCTGAGCTTTACCGATCATTTTGCAGCCTGACATCAGCAGCATCTGAATCACATGCGCATCGAATTTAGCGGGTTCATTGCCATCAGACCACGCAGGGATCCCTATCCCCGTCACTAGCCCCTTCACGCTGACACAGTCACTCACTACCAGCGATTGCCGACTCAGCACGCCAGATGGGACATCCACCCTCACAGGTGAAAATTGGTGAAGCATGTAGTGGTTTTCAAGCATAGACATACAGGATCATTTCCCTCGCATATTCATAAGCTTAAAACTAAATACGATTTTTTGCTCAAAACTCGCTGATATTTCGACATTGCTTGAGCAGCGAGTTGTAGTGCGTTCGAAAATCATCACTGGTGAAATATTCCTCGTTAATTTTCAAACGACGGCTTTGCAACCAACTCTCTGGCGAAGACCCTTGTCCATAGGGAATTTCATATACGTAAAAATGTTGGTTCTGGTGCATATAGATAAGATTTGCAGCGACTCTCAATGGTTTGTATTGCTCGTTGAGATACAAGGTAAACGCGCCACTGCAGTCATTCACTATGTATGAGCCATTTTCACTTCGAATGGCAATATAGGGGCGCTCAGACTCTGTATATGCTGCGAGTGACCAACTTCCAGACACATTGGTCAGCTGTATAAATGGCATTTTCTCGGCGTCAAAGACATCAGAAACCTGCACATTCTCTTGTTCTACTTTAACATCCGCTTCTTGCGCTTTTTTAACGGCATGAACCACTTTGAGTGCCGGAGCTGGCGGCGGCGGTGGGCTGGTAACAAACCACGATTTCACCGAGACCCAATCCACATTATTAGCACCATACACACCTATCGCAAAAAGTGACGCCGTCACTATAAATGGCATTGCTGCACGTTTAATCCATAGGCCAAAGCCCGCTATTTGCAAACGAGGCGTGTTGTCCAGTTCCGTTTCGAGAACCTCATTTTCTGACAGTGCGCGCCTGAGATCTGCCGCGAGTTTGATGCTCTCACTCTTCGCTTCTTCTTTTTGTGCTTTTAATCTGTTTCGCTCATCTTTAAGGAGAACAAGCTCACCTTCTAACATTGCGATTTTTCGCTCATATTCAGCCGTATTACCCGCAGGCGTCTTTTTGTTTTTTGCCTGTGCATGTGCCAATTGCGTTTTGAGCAATTGATTGAGTGCATTCAACTCATCACGTTCGCGTCGTGCTTTGTGGACTTCCTGCTCAAGCACACCACCTTCACGTACAGACGCTGAAGCCGGTATCGTCAGTAAGCTTTCGCCCTTTCCCTTAGCAACGTTTTCATAGGCATGGCGAACCAATTGCATCAATGCTTTTGAGCCGCCCTTATCAGGGTGAACTCGAAGTGACAGCAGTTTGTAGCGCTGCTTAATAACGGCATCAGAATCATTGGATTTCGTGCCTAAGAGTTCATTAAATGTGGTCATGTAAAATCAATTAAAAAAGCAGATAACGATATATCGGCGAAGTAACAGAGAACTTAAATGTTCTTGTCGTACACGGTAGAGCAGACGTTGAAACCCCAATCTCATATTTAAGATAGTCATAAACCCCTGTTACCGCTGCGTAAATTGTCTAATTTTTGTTATTACGCAAAGAATTACGATCATATGCAAAACAAGCCTGTATACATTTCGCACACAAACAGCCCTTTCAATTCACTTTCACCTCCAAATTGCTATTTTTTATTGCATTCTTAAAAACGTGATCTATGATACTTGTGAAAATTTGATGACCCGATGAACGCTGCTGGAGAGAGATGGCATTTGCCATCCGCCGAAGAAGTAAATCTTTCAGGCACTCATTAACACTGTATTTAGTGTTTGAGTAAGGACAGTTGCGGGAGGGATCTCTGGAGAGAGGTAAGCCAGACTTACCCGCCGAAGGAGCAAGCTCATTAGCCCAAACATTGGCTGTTTATGAGTGAAACTCTCAGGCAAAAGGACAGAGGAGATAACTGCAGTAAAGCGCACGCTTTAGTGCTGCTTTTCGCAGCTATTCTCCTCCTTTTAATTTAAGCCCAAGCTTTCATCACTTTCTCACGAAAGTTTGGCATTAAAGGGGGAATCATGAACCAACCTATTTATAACTTTCTTCAAACTATCGACAACCTTGTTTGGGGTCCCCCCCTCCTACTACTGCTGGTAGGGACAGGTATCTATTTCACCTTCCGACTCGGTGCTATCCAAATATTTAAGTTGCCATTGGCCCTTATCTACATTTTCAAAAAAGAAGATGGCGTGAAAGGCAAAGGCGATGTATCCAGTTTTGCAGCACTTTGTACGGCGCTATCTGCGACGATAGGCACAGGTAACATCGTTGGTGTTGCTACCGCTATCAAGCTCGGTGGGCCGGGCGCTCTCTTTTGGATGTGGATGGCCGCACTATTCGGTATGGCAACAAAGTATGCGGAATGCTTGCTAGCCGTGAAATACCGTGAAAAGGATGCCAACGGTAACATGCTCGGTGGACCGATGCTTTATCTTGAAAAAGGGGCCGGCCAAAAGTGGTTAGCGAAGCTGTTCGCCTTCTTCACGATTGGTGTTGCATGCTTTGGTATCGGCACTTTTCCTCAGGTAAACGCGATTGTCGATGCAAGCCATATTGCGTTTAACGTACCGAAAGAAATCACGGCAATTGTCCTGACACTTCTGGTTGCAGCCGTGACAATCGGTGGTATCAAATCCATCTCAGGTATGGCGAGCAAAATCGTGCCTACGATGACAGTTATCTACGTCACTGCATGCATCGCAATTTTGGTCAATAACGCAAGTGCAATCCCTTCAGCCATCAGTTTGATCGTCGAGTCTGCATTCACAAGTACCGCGGCGACGGGTGGCTTTGTTGGAGCCAGCATAATGCTTGCTATCCAATCAGGTGTTGCTCGCGGCGTGTTCTCCAATGAATCCGGTCTGGGCAGTGCCCCAATGGCAGCAGCATCAGCACAAACCAATTCATGTGTGCGCCAAGGCTTGATTTCGATGGTGGGTACGTTCCTCGACACCATTATTATCTGTTCAATGACGGGCCTTGCACTGGTATTGACCGGCGTGTGGTCAATGGAAATCGAAGGTGCCAAGATGACAACGGAAGCCTTCTCATTGGGTCTGAATCCAAGTTTTGGTCCAATGGTTGTTGCGGTTGGCTTAATGTTCTTCGCATTCACGACAATTCTTGGCTGGAACTATTATGGTGAACGATGTGTGGTGTACCTGTTTGGTCAGCGCGCTGTCATCGCCTATAAGATTGTCTTCATTGCGCTAGTTCTTTCTGGTGCCTTTATTAAGCTTGATATGATTTGGCTGATTGCAGATATCGTGAATGGTCTGATGGCTGTACCGAACCTAATTGGTCTGATCATTCTCCGTCATGTCGTTGCAGATGAGACCAAGCTGTACTTTGATGCACTAAAACGTCGTGTATTGCCAGATTCTAGTAAGCAGGCAAACGCTTAGAAGACGTTACCTTTGCACTATACTGAACGAAAAACAGCACCTTAAAGGTGCTGTTTTTATTGTTTAGATCGTTAATTAAGCAGACTTAGCATTAATCATATCAGACAGGCCAAGCTTGCCGAAAATAGCATCGTAGTGGACGAAGTTCGGGATGCGCGTGTGATGCTTAACCTTGTTACCCACCGCGACAAATTCATAGCCCAACGTATTGGTTGCCATCTTGTCCCACTCACCGTCACCAAAGTAAACACGACGGTTGAACATAGCACCTGTGTCTTGTTTGGCACGAAACGCCGCGAGTGCCATGATTTCACTTCTCGTCATTGCATCGGAGCAAGAAGCAAAGCTAACACCGCTAATATCAAATCCTGCTGCACGGAGTTTCATTTTGGCGGATTCTTCCCAACCACCTGTCGCGATAGCCAGAACAACATTGGAATGTGTTTTCATATCGTTGACAAACGCAATGGCACCTGGCGTTGCAGCCAACTCATGACTGTTTGATGCAATGTAGCTACGTGATTTTTGTAAGAACAGCGATTTTACTTCTCGTAAGATACGCATTCTTTCATTGCGCAGACCTTGCTGGCCGATGAGTTCTTCAAGGATACCAACGTCTGTGACATTGGTGAAATGCTCCCAGTCTGCAAACTCGATCTCCAAGACTTTTTCTACCGCTGACCGAAAGCACTCTGAGTCAAAATCGTAACTGTCGATCAATGTGCCATCGACATCTAGCATAAATAAATACATTCGCGCCTTCCCTCAAATCTTTTTATTTCACAGTTCTCAATGCTGATTTGATACTGCGCTGGCGTTCCTTTAGCAGTCACCTTTTGCGTCTTCCGCTTTGTCTTCTTCACAAAGACTATCTAGTGATAGTAGACGCACATCAAAGGCGTCGCACAGTGTATTGAAAAAATGTGATAAGGGAATGGCTACCAATGAGACAGGTGAGAGTTTTAGTTAAAATTGTGAGGTAGCGTCGGGCAAGCATCACGGTATGAGCAAGGTGTAACCATTTGAATAAAAAGCGACTTCTTCCAACATTTCGCCGGAAAAACGGATGCATTAAAAATGGAATTCTAAGACGTATATCGTGGTCGCGTGTTTTAAACGCAAAACTATCAAGGGCACCTCGACGTAATAACGTACGTGCATTGAAAAGTATGGGGATAAGTAAGAATATGAAGAAAAATGGAGGCGCGTCCCGGAGTCGAACCGAGGTCCACGGATTTGCAATCCGCTGCATAGCCACTCTGCCAACGCGCCTTTGAGTGATCCAGAGGTATCTCTGTCTACGGGGCTGCATTATAGGGATGCTAACGATCAACGCAACGACTTTTTTTTCGTTTTTATCTGAGTGTTTCTGATTTGATCGCTTTGGTTAATAATGCGTCTAATCCTTAGGATTGAGTTGCATTTTGAGAGCTTTAAAATGAGCAACACACTATCCTGTAAAGATAAGTGAAATTTCTCGCAAAAAGAGTGTTTGTCAAGACTTGAAGATCACACCATATAGTGGTTTGATCTGCGCCCTGCCAAAAAGAGCCACAACATAGTGGCTTTCGCTCAACCAGACGGCATTACATTTGAGGTGCAATTTATAATGGCTAAAACCAAGTCAGCTTCTGATATCGAATCCACAGGCGTGCTCGCAATTCCTTACCAAGACACGTCTATGGAAATTTGGGACAGTAAATACCGCCTGAAGAGCAAGCACGGTGACGCAGTCGATGTGACGCTCGATGACACTTTCAAGCGCGTAGCTCGTGCGCTTGCAGACCTAGAAAACAAGTCTGCGCAAGACAAATGGTATCAAGAGTTTTTGTGGGCACTTCGTCATGGTGCTATCCCAGCGGGTCGTATTACGTCCAATGCTGGTGCTTTCGAGCATAAGCCTGCAACATCTACCATTAACTGTACCGTAAGTGGCACCATTGAAGATTCAATGGATGACATTCTGGGTAAAGTTCACGAAGCAGGCCTGACCCTTAAAGCTGGCTGTGGTATCGGCTACGACTTCTCAACACTACGTCCTCGTGGCGCATTCGTATCTGGCGCAGGTGCTTACACCTCTGGCCCTCTGTCATTTATGGATATCTACGACAAAATGTGCTTCACCGTGTCGTCAGCTGGCGGTCGTCGTGGTGCACAAATGGGTACCATGGATATTCGTCACCCCGATGTGATGGAGTTCATCCGCGCGAAACGTGAAGATGGTCGTCTGCGTCAGTTCAACCTGTCGCTGCTGATCACCGAAGAATTCATTGAAGCGGTGAAGAACGACGGCGAATGGCAGTTGATCTTCCCTGTGACTGCAAAAGAAGCTCGTCAAGACGGCACAGACTTACAAAACGACGAAACGATCGTTTGGGGCGACTGGCCGAGCAAAGACGGTTTGGTTGAAGACGAAAAAGGCCGTGTTGCGTGTAAGATTTACCGCACCATGCCAGCACGTAACCTGTGGAGTGTGATTATGTCGTCTACTTACGACTACGCAGAGCCAGGCTTCATCCTTATCGACAAAGTAAACCAGATGAACAACAACTGGTTCTGTGAAGACATTCGTGCAACTAACCCATGTGGTGAGCAACCTCTGCCTCCATATGGCGCATGCTTGCTGGGTTCAGTAAACCTGACTAAATTCGTTCGCGACCCGTTCACTGAAAATGCACGTTTTGATTGGGAAATGTACCGCAAAGTCGTTTCTATCTTCACACGTATGCTCGACAACGTGGTTGAGATCAACCAATTGCCGCTGGCGAAACAGCGTGAAGAAATTGAAACCAAACGTCGTCACGGCATGGGTTTCCTCGGTCTGGGTTCCACCCTAACTATGCTTCGTCACAAATACGGCAGCGCAGCGTCTATCGCTTTCACTGAGCAAGTTTCTCAGGAAATGGCTATCACTGGCTGGGAACAAGCGATTGCTCTTGCAGAAGAGAAAGGTGCAGCACCTGTGATGGATACTGATTTTGTCGTTACACCGAAGATGATGCGTCTACGCCCAGAAATGGCGAAAGATGGCATCAAATTGGGCGACAAAGTGAAAGGTAAAATCCTTCACGCGAAATACAGCCGCTACATGCAACAAATCGGCGAAGTACGTCCAGACCTGATTGAGAAGCTGGTTGCAACGGGTGGCCGCTTCACGCACCACAGTTCAATTGCACCAACTGGTACGATTTCTCTGTCACTGGCGAACAACGCGAGTAACGGTATCGAGCCTAGCTTTGCGCACCACTACACGCGTAACGTAATTAAGCCCGGAAAGAAATCGAAAGAAAGCGTAGACGTATTCAGCTTTGAACTGCTGGCTTATCGCGAATTGATCAATCAAAAAGCGATGCCATACAGCACCAAAGAAGACGAACAGTTGCCTGAGTACTTCATCACTGCGGATGACATTACACCAAGCCAGCATGTTGAAGTTCAAGCAGCGGCTCAACGCTGGATCGACTCTTCCATCTCGAAGACAGCGAACGTTCCAACTGACTTCCCGTTTGAAGAGTTCAAAAACATTTACATGGACGCGTACGACAAGGGTTTGAAAGGTTGCACTACCTTCCGCTTTAACCCAGAAGTATTCCAGGGTGTTCTGGTTAAAGAAGAAGATCTGGAAAATACAACTTACGTATTCACGCTGGAAGATGGTTCTACTTTTGAAGCGAAAGGTAACGAGAAGATCGAGTACGATGGTGAACTCCACTCGGCTGCGAACCTTTACGACGCATTGAAAGAAGGCTACTACGGTAAATTCTAACTGTAGATAACGTTTATAAAAGAAGGCCGCTTTCCGCGGTCTTCTGTGAAAAAGAAGTAACTCGTTATGACACGTAAAATTGAAAGCAAAATCGTTGCTTATAAAGTAAAGAGCAAAGACGCAGTTCAGGCAGCCCCTGTTGCACCGGTTGAAGAAGCGCCTCAACTGGAAACCATGCATGAAGAGATGCCTCGTCCAGAGATCCTGCTTGGCACCACTTACAAGCTGAAAACGCCAGAGCACGTTTCTGAGCACTCTCTGTTCATTACCATCAACGATGTTGTACTGAACGAAGGCACAGACCATGAAGTGCGTCGTCCGTTTGAAATCTTCATCAACAGCAAGAGCCTTGAGCACTACCAGTGGATCGTTGCGCTAACTCGCATCATCTCGGCAGTATTCCGTAAAGGTGGCGACTGTACGTTCCTGGTTGAAGAACTGCGTTCAGTATTCGACCCGAAAGGCGGTTACTGGAACAAAGGTAAATACGTCCCTTCTCTGATTGCTGAAATCGGCAACGTGATTGAACAGCATCTGATGGAAATCGGTATGCTGAACAACCCAGAAATGGACAAGCACCAGAAAGCGTTCCTAGAAGCGAAACGCGCTGAAAACGCGGTAAAAGAAGAGAAAAAAGAAGAAGAACCTGTAAACACAGGCTTCCCACCAAGTGCGACCCTTTGCTACAAGTGCCACAATAAAGCAGTGATTGTGAAAGACGGTTGTCAAACCTGTCTGAACTGCGGTGACTCTAAGTGCGGTTAATGCGCTAAGTTCTCGTTAAAAGGCTTCCGGTTGGAAGCCTTTTTTGTATACCACATACCCCTCCCCTGTCAGTCGTTCAAATTTTTCGAACAAGCAATGCAGTTTTTTCCGCTTTTTAGTGTAATTCCAAACACCTATAGTTTGTTCCAAGTTAAAAATCTAATTACACGTTTTTTTGGAGCATCTTATGGCTAACGTACTGATTTTAAAATCAAGCATCCTTGGCGACTACTCATCGTCTTCAAAATTGATAGATGGAATGGTTCAGGCATTTGGTCACGAATCATCAATCATCGAGCGTGACTTGGCCGCACAACCTATTCCTGTTTTAGACGGCGAAATCGCCATGGGCTTGCGTGGTGGCGATAATCTCACGCCGCGTCAGCAGCAAGCTCTCGCGCTGTCAGATCAACTGATCAACGAAATTCAGGCGAGTGATACGCTGGTTATTGCTGCTCCTATGTATAACTTCAGCATTCCTACTCAACTGAAGAATTGGATTGACCTGATTGCCCGTGCAGGTGTCACCTTTTCCTACACAGAGAATGGTCCCCAAGGCTTACTTACAAACAAGAAAGCGATTGTCATCACCACGCGTGGTGGCATGCATAAAGACTCAGCCACTGACCATGTTGTCGGCCATTTAAGCACCGTTTTGGGTTTTGTCGGCATCACAGACGTGCAGTTTGTTTACAGTGAAGCGCTGGCAATGGGAGACGAGTCGGCACAAGCATCCATGGCGAAAGCCTCTAAAGAGCTCGTGGCACTGGTTTCTTAATATTTACCTGCTCGTTGTATTCGCTCCACATTTTTCGCTGCTTTCAAGGACTTCGAATGAAGTCCTTTTTTTATTTAGTACGATCCCTGTCTCACCCTGACCTTTTCGTCATTCACTTTTCTCATTATTTCCCGTTTTATGTTGAGCCACGGGAAGGTAAATCTCGGTTAAGTAGATATAACGTACATCTGGAGCATTCAGTGATAAAGCCTAACCCTTTTAAAGATTCGGATGCAGATCGCGCCGAAATTTGGGATATGTTAGTCGCCAAAGACATTCTCGCCTATACGAAAGCAGACTGGTCAATGGTGGAAAATGATTTTCTTGAAGACGAATTCTTTGCCGTCAATGCGGGGTTCGACAGTGACCCAGGTAATTGGAATCTGGCATTCTCTCTCTTCGAAAATTATCGCGACTCTTGGTTAGAAGCGGCAAAGGCGAACGTAGAAACAGAATATGCAGAGCCTTTAGCAGACGCAGTTCATAAGCTCACCACGCTAGAACAAATCGAGATTAAAGATGGCAAAGCCATCGCACGTAAACAATTCGATGGCACTATTCAGGTGGTTGGTAAAACACCCGAAGTACTCAAATGGCAAACTCTTTACTACCTTAAAAAGACACCGAACGGTTGGAAGATTGTCGGCTTTACAGGCTACCTGCCTTATACATAAGCTACCGGCCTGATATACCCAAGCTACGCGAGAGCCTTGGGTATCGCTTAAAAGGAAAAGGAGCGCATCACGCTCCTTTTCTTTACCCAAACAGCCAGAAAATACTGGTTTCTGGGGTATACACTAAAATTCGAATTGCAAGTATATGGTGTTGTAGTTGCTGCCACCTTTGATTCGACCGAACTGGCTGGCCTTCTCAAAAATTGCCGAACGGTGATGTATCGAATACCCTAACCACGCCCTATCCCACGCAGGTTTCCCAAACAGATCACCCAGATTCACGTCGACAGACAAGTCAATGTAATTGAGTAAATGACTTGGCTCGTAACCTTTGTCATCCAACTCCGTCTGCTCAACGTAGGTGATGTGATTTACGTATGAAAGACCTTCAGCCACACCAATTCGCCATTTTCGCCATTTGGTTGGCCAATCAATGGTGTAGTAGGCCTTAATAGCCATGACGATTTCCGCACTGGATGATTGAACGTCTGACTGCCAATGCCAAACAATACCGGGCGTAAGATAAATATCCAGCGGGATGCCAAATAGCTCATCTGTCAGAGGATGTCCGTAAAACACGGATGTCAATTGATTGTTATAAGGATCACTTTCTATATCGCCAGCAATAATTTCACCGATGTTAGAAGGCGTTGCCCACCCATGCGCCACCCTCAAGTACGGGCGGGTAGATATCTCTCTTCTACCACTGACCCGGTTATCATTAAAGAAGCCGAAACCTGCAAAGACTTCACCTTCCCAGCTTTCATCAATCGTAGGGGAATGCCGGACGTTAGAATCAAAATAGGTTGCATACGCACCACCCAGTAAATAGAGGTTGGAGTAAACATGATATCGACCGCTGATACCTGCCTTAAAATCAACGCCAGCGCCCAATCTAACGCCTTCATCGCGATATTCAGAAAGGCCGTAATAGAAACTATTGAAGTCGGCCTCTTTATAGATTGCTGACACGGTTGCATTAAGGTCGAAATCCTTACCTTGGATTTGTCTTCCCAAGGTCGCGACCCCATGAAATCGATAATCTTTATCCGAAAGAAGATCGAGATCTGTATACCAGCCCTCTCCCCACTTCTTTTTCAGCTGGAAACCAAAATCCCCTGTGTCGCCACCAATGTCATTTTGTACTTCTCTCGGTAAATCGATAAATCGCATCCGCAGAACGGTATTCAATCGCCAATCACCCTGCTCCCACAGTCTCAATCCACCTTCAATACCATGAATAAAAAATGCTTCATCTTCATAAAACATCATGGGTACAAAGCTTTGAACATTTTGGCTACCGCCTTCTGTATACGGAATTGTGGCAGATCGCATCGTCGCGGCAATACCCCAGTTTTCACTGTGCTTTTTTCTAAGCTCAGAAATATTGTTATCGCCAGTATCTGACTCTGTAAGGTCAGTGTTTGCCACTGCTGCGTGCGTTGAAAATACACACGCCATTGCCAGCGAAGCAGCAAGCAAGTTCGCTTTCATGAAACGTTCCATTTGTAATCGTTTTAGTTTGGGAATTATATTCGGTTCTATCAGAGCATAGACGAAAGCGGCGTAAGAAAAGACACAACATGTATGTAAAGAACGCCAGCGAACCGCTAAATCGCTGGCACTTTAAAATTAATGCTCGCGAGCTGTCAAAACGAAGAGATCGATATGCCCTTTTTCATTGGGGTTGATAGCGCGAATAGGATTAGCATTGTGCCAAACAGCATGATCATCCAACAAAGCCACTTCCCCCTCATTCATTGCCAATGAAAAGAAAGGCTTTTCGGTTTTGTCTTTATATACAAGGATTTCACCGCCTTGGACGTTATCTCGCCCAATCGCTGCGATAGCAATATGATCAAAACCATCTTGGTGAACACCTTCAGGAGAAACAGGTGTCATGTCATCAAGGGTTATCACACGCATTTGGTGAATTTCTATATCCTGCTGATCTTCAAGTTCATTGTTATCTTTGAACAATTGGCAAAGTTCATACAACCCTTCAGATTGAATGACAGACTCAGACAATTCCTCAAACTCCCTAACAACACCGCCTTGATGGTGGTTGATAGATTCTACTTGCATAAATGTGTGGTGGGGCATTTGGCGAACACTCCCATCATGGCAACGCACGATGGAATAGCGTCTTAATCGATATTTACCGTCTGCGTAGGGTGTGTTGGGCAGAGCGTCAAACGTCGGTTCGAGTTCCTTTACGGCCTGGTCGCTGATATGACAAAGCTGCATAAGGTAATCTGGATGGTACATGGTAAGTCCTCCATATTGGCCTTAGATCGGCGTCTTTTGGGTAAAAAGCACCGACTACAGATATCACTTTCAGTTAACGACATTCCTGCGAAAATCTCAAATCAAAACAGTCTGTAAATTTACCCCAATACCAAATAACAACCTTTTTCACTGTCTTAATAGTGACTTTTAGAGATTTATTTTGAATATTTGATCTATACCAAACCTTGAAATTCGCGATTGAGAGGTTAAGCCAGAACTTAAGTCTTTCATTCAGTTAACATTCATGCACCACCAGTAATATAAGCTTGTGGGCACTCCCCAGACAACACCAGAGGTAACGAAATGGGAAGAATGTTTAAGGTGCTGATTATCGTTCCAATTCTGGTCATTCGCATTCCTGCGAATGCCGAATCTGTCGAGGTAAAACCGTCGACAAATAGCCAGAGCTTTCACTATCAGCAACCTAAAGCAACGCAACAAGCCGCACTGTCCGAACTCATGAGCATTTCTTCTTTTAGGGCTCAACATTTAGAACAACCATACACAGACCTTACCGAACTTTATAACGTCGCGCCCCTCGCTCAAGAAGAGCTGGAAACCTTAGCCTCTGATATTGCATCCCAAGTGAACGGTACGATGCTGACACCAGGTATTAAAGGTGAGCAACGTGCGGCTGAGAAAGTCGCTGGAGAGCTGAAAGGCGATGCATCCAAACTTACTGACATTGTCCGCGTAACCATCGAAACAGATTCTATCGCGGACCTTAACAACGCTTTTGACAAACTTGCATCGGCAACAAAAACACAGGAAGTCATTAATCGTTTCCACTCCCCCCGCCCATCCGGCTATCGTGACGTGAAAGTCCTTGTCACCTTGCCTGAAACCAATCTTGTTGCAGAAGTCCAGTTACACTTAAAAGCGATCGCTGCGATCAAAAATGGTGAAGAGCACCACATTTACGAGCAAATACAACGTATTGAACGTCTTGCGAATGTTGAGCAACGTGATTTGAGTGAATGGGAGCAGGCTAAAATTGAAAGACTGAGAGGTGAATCAAGATCTCTTTATGATACAGCGTGGTTAGACTATCACCCGCTAGAAATGGCTGTATAACTGTTCTTTGGGCGGTTATGCCGCCCTTTCTTCCAAGGTAAACTGCGTGATTTCTACGCTTTCACCCACCAGCTCAACCAAGCTTTGTGAAGGCACTGCTTGCCAACCTTCTCTCTCCATTTCATAGGGCTCCGAAGCCAGTACAACGCCGCTATCTACCTGTTTAATGAACATGGTGGGCGGAGGGCCAAAAGTCGCGTAACGTAATCCCCAAAACTGCAATCCATTACTGAAACACAGAAATGCTTTAAACGGTTCTTTTAACCCTCTTGATAACATTTCATCTTCAATATCCGAAAAAACCCGTTTGAGCGCAGATTGAGGATCACGCGCCAACCCATATTGCAAAAGCAATAGAAAGATAAGCTCGCTGTCTGTTGTGCCAGTGCGTTCTAAATAATACCGCTCTTCTAATTGGCGCTCTAGACTATAACGCACTGTTTCGAATTCCGGAATTTGTCCATTGTGCATAAACAGCCAATTTTCCACGTTGAATGGATGGCAGTTCTCTCTCGATGTATTGGTTCCCGTCGATGCGCGGACATGTGCCATAAACCGATGCGACTTTGTATGCTCTGCGATCGACCTTAAGTTTGCATCAGACCATGCAGGAAGCACCTCTCGGTATAACGCTGGTGAGTTTTTTTCTCCGTACCAAGCCGCACCAAAACCATCCGCATTGACTGAGGTCACTGCTTTTGTTGCTTCCATACTCTGCGTTACCAAAGAATGATTGGGTCGCAACAGCATTTCTTCCAAAAAACAGGGTTTACCCTGGTACGCTAACCATCGACACATGGCTCCTCCCTCGTCTGCTTATTAACAGTATGAGACAGAAAAACACTTTTACCGTATTGAGTAGGAAGATTTGCGCATGAACGTCAACCTGGATGGCCGTCTGCTCGCGGACGTGCGAGCATCGGACCGAAGCGAAACACAAAGGCACCGAAAGCGATACACCAACCTACCATCGCGAGTATCACTCACTCTTGAAGGTAAGCAGGATAAAATATCGGCCCAGCAACGCGAATGGCAGTAGCAAGAAGCAATGCGATGAAACCAAATGCGAAGCTTGGCTGTTGGTAAATTGCACGACCCGTATGCCCTAAGGTCACTCGCGCAATCATCGCGAGAATGACACCGCTCAGCGCACCCATTGCGATTAAATGCATTAGGGTATGCGAAACCCAAGCATTGCTGACAAACGCAGCCTTCAGAAGTAAGCCCAATGGCAACGCAAAATAAAATGCATGTAAACTCCACACCAACGGTTCCGAGCGCGATTTAAAGCCGTTCCAACGATAAAGACGCACGGCTTGCGCTGTACCTGCAATGGTCATGAATGTCACTGTAAACCACGTAGGTATCAGTGGGAAGAAACTCAAAATTGCCAATAAAATCAGTGGTAAATTTGCACAGACTTCCAACCAAACAATGGGCTTTTTCGTTTCTAGTCCATAACGTTTAGCCGTAAAAAACGGAATTACGCGCCCTCCCATGATGGAAATGAGCAACATGAACCACCAAATCATGGCTTGCCATAATGCATTGGCACCAAAGGGTGGCATGCCTTTTATCGTGGCGTAACTGGTAAGGTTTGCCACTAGCGCAATCAGCAGCATGGGAATGAAGAAAAGATTTCTCCAGCGCTTCGCCGCGATAACGCGATACCCAACTTCAACACCAACAAAAAGGAGGAAAGCAGCATCCACGACGGCAATTAACGCTAAAGGTGCCTCTGTCCAGAACAACACCCGTGGTGTGATCCACAGTCCCACAATAAGGGCCAACCTAAACCCCGAGGTACCTTTTATCCCTGTCCATGTCTGCACGGCGGTCAAAAGAAAACCTGCAACAACGGCAATCGCTACGCCAAACAGCATTTCATGGGCATGCCACCAGATTGCGGGAACTTGCAAAGGCAGATTGGCTTGTCCTTGCGTAAACATCCAGCTCCAAAGAACAATCGTTAGCACTGCATAAACGCCTGCGAGTAAAAACAATGGACGAAAACCTAATCGCAAAATGGGCGCAGTTCTTTCTTCTTTTTGCCTGTCAACGATGTTTATCATGGGGTTAGGTCTCGGATACTTTAAACATATATATACTTTACATGTTTAAAGTAATATAAAAACCACTCAATTTGTGCGTGATTTGTTCAGACATTCGTTTGCTGAGACATTAAACGATTGATTTTGGATCTAGCGCATCTTGCAAGGCATCACCTAGAAAGTTGAATGCCATCACCGTAGATAGAATGGCAACCCCCGGATAGATAGCGAGCCCTGGTGATTGCCAAATCACTTCCTGGGCATTTTGCAGCATATTACCCCAAGACGGTGTTGGCGGTTGAATACCAAGCCCTAAAAACGAGAGAGCACTTTCCAATAAAATGACGCCACCAACGGCCATCGTGGTCGCGATAATCACCGGAGAAAGCACATTGGGCAATATGTGTCTTCGCATAATGCGCCAAGGCGATGCACCATAGCCTACCACCGCTTTAACATAATCTCGCTCTCTCACTGAAAGCGTGCCAGACCGCACTAACCTCGCAGTGATTGGCCACCCAAATAACGCAACAATGATAATGATACGAATAAAACTCGCATTTTCACTCTGCACCCAACTTTGCGGTAATCCCAGCTTGTTCATGTCCACCGCTGCGAGCACAATCATTAAAGGCAATGTCGGTAACGACAGTGTAAAATCTGCCACGCGCATCAATATTGCATCTAATTTTCCGCCAAAATACCCCGCACACACACCCACCAGCGTGCCAACAATGGCCGTCGCGAACGCGGAGACTAAGCCCACCATCAAAGATACCTGGCCACCGTATAGAAGGCGCAGAAAGACATCTCGTCCCAATTCGTCTGCTCCCAGCCAATATTGACTGCCCGCAGGTTCAAATCTCGCAAAAAAGTTCACGTTGAAAGGGTCATTTCCCGACCAAGCCGCGATCAGGGGAGCGCTGAGACAAAGCAAAACGAGTAACAGGATAAAAACCGCGCTGACAAGCCCCGCTTTATGGCAACGAAATCGAATCCATACCAATCGCCAAGGCGATAAACGTACACGGGGTACTGGCATCAATTGGGCTACCGTTTTTTGGGGAGAAATCGTCGGCCGACTCAAGATGAGACCCCTTTCGTCAGCTTGATTCTGGGATCCAGTTTGGCATAGGCGACATCAGCAAGAAAGTTGCCAAGCAATGCTGTAAACGTAATCACCATCAATCCCAATAACGCAAGGTTGTAGTCATTCCCCATAATGGCATCAAAGATCAGTTTTCCCATTCCGGGCCACGCAAAAACAGTTTCCGTAATTAGCGCCCCGGAAAGCAGAAAGCCAATGTCTAAAGCAATGATGGTCACCAATGGGATCATTGCATTTCTAAGCGCATGTTTGAAAATGACGCGCACTTTAGAGGCCCCCTTCGCCTCTGCAGTTCGGATATAGTCCTGTCGTAACACATCCAACATCGCCCCACGAACAAACCGTGAATGGCTGGCAACACTTAATATGGTCAGGGACGTAACAGGTAAAACAAGATGTTTAAACGCTAACCAGAACCCGCCACCTTCTGCTTCACCGGTTCCTCCTGCGGGGAGCCAACCTAAAGTCACAGAGAAAACCAGAATAAGCATGAGTGCGAGCCAAAATGCAGGTGTGGAAAATCCCATAAAAGCACCAAAACTGATAATATAATCCACCCATGTCCGGTGTTTGATCGCTGCAAACACCCCCACAGGAATAGCAATGGCCAGAGAAATCATTGTCGAAATGCCGACCAGTTTTACCGTGTTCCACACCGCGGGTAAAAGCACATCTTCTACGGGTTTGTAATACAGCCGGGAATAGCCAAAGTCGCCTTGCACCGCCGCGACTAACCAATTCCAATATCTGTCTAACAATGGTTTATCTAAACCTTGTAAAGCTTTAAGGCGAGCAATGTCTTCTGAGGTCATTTTCGGGTCTGAAGTCGCCATGAGGTCAATGGGGTCACCAGGCATCAATCCAATCAATCCGTAGGACACAAACGACACCAGCAGTAGCACCAGCAAGCTTTGCAATGCACGACCGAACAAATACGGCATCATAAGGAAACCTCCCCGATTTCGTTCCCGCTAACATCTCCCTGCAAAACAGGAAAATGACAAGCAACCTTATGGCTTTCATCACTGAGTGCCGATATTGAGGGTTCAATCCGTTTGCATTTTTCCGTTGCCTTTATACACCTAGGATGAAAAGAGCACCCGCTCGGCGGGTCAATCGGACTCGGAACATCACCTTGCAGTGCTAACCCGCGCTTTCGTCTCCCTGCGCCTAATTGCGGTACGGCAGCCAATAACGCTTGGCTATATGGGTGAGCGGGATGGGCGAAAAATGTCGCTCTTGGGGCCTGCTCAACCACCTTACCCAAATACATAACAACCACAGTGTCTGCGAGATAATTGACCACCGCCATATCATGACTGATGAACAAAAACGCCAACTGATGACAACGTTGAAGTTCAACAAATAAATTCAAAATCTGGCTTTGTACCGACACATCGAGGGCAGAAAGCGGCTCATCAGCGATGATAAGAGAAGGGTCCAAAATCAACGCTCGCGCGATACAAATACGCTGCCGCTGGCCGCCTGAAAACTCGTGCGGGTAACAGTCCAGCACTTCTTGTCCCAGCCCCACTGAATTCAACACATCAATGACTTTGTCACGACGATACGCACTATCACCAATACTGTGTGCCGCCAAGGGTTCTCCCACCAACTCCGCTACAGGTAATCGAGGGTTAAGCGCTGAATAGGGGTCTTGAAACACCAAACCTAATCGACGGCGTAATGCGCGGAGCGAAGTGCCTTTCAAACCCGCGGTATTGATGCCATCGAATTCTACCGACCCTTTTGTCGGCAAATCGAGTAGCGCAGCAATTCTTCCTAAGGTTGATTTCCCGCACCCAGACTCCCCCACAATCGCGACAGTTTCACCACGATGAATAGAAAGTGAAATGTTATCTACCGCTTTTAGTACCTGAGCTTGATGACGCCACCCGTGGGTATCCCTGACGACATAATGCTGGCTGACTTGATTGAGCGTTAATATTGTCATACCCAGACCTCAAAGATGGTGGCAAGCAACCGTGTGTTCGGGTTCGACATGCACATCCTGAGGCTGCACAGAGAAACACAATTCGGTCGCTTTGTTGCATCGACTCGCAAATACACAACCGCTATTCCGCTGTTCTAACGGCGGCACAGATCCGGGGATCGCATATAAGGTCTCGCGCAATAGTTCCATGTTTGGCAGGCTTGAAATCAACCCTTGAGTATAAGGGTGCTTCGGATTGGTAAACAAAACATCAGAGTGCGCGTGCTCCACAATCCTTCCCGCATACATCACTATAACTCTTTCCGCGATCTGGGAAACCACGCCAAGGTTATGGCTGATAAACATGATTGCCGTTCCCGTGCTGTCTCTTAGCGCCTCAAGCAAATCGAGCACCTGCGCTTGCACCGTGACATCGAGGGCGGTCGTCGGTTCGTCCGCAATGATCAATTCAGGCTCGCATGCGAGTGCCATGGCAATCATCACTCTTTGTCGCATTCCCCCTGACAGTTCATGAGGATATGCATGATATCGAGTGTGAGGGTCTGGAATATGTACCCTTTCTAACATCATTAACGCATTTTCTTTGGCTTGTGATTTATGACAACCTCGGTGAAGTTCGAACATTTCCGCGACCTGATCGCCGATATTGATAACCGGATTCAAGGCTGTCATGGGTTCTTGAAATATCATGGCGATGCCATCCCCACGTATTTCTCGCCACATAGCATTATCAAAAGCCAACACATCGTGCCCTTGAAACAAGATTTCGCCGGATACATGCATCACTGATGGTTGAAGCCCCATCAGTGCAAGAGAAGTTAAGCTTTTACCGCACCCCGATTCCCCAACCACACCCAGAATTTCGCCTTTATTTATACGAAAGGAAATATCGTTAACCGCTGGTAGCCCACGGAACGTAACGTGCAACTTGCGTACATCCAGAAGCGTTTCCGACATCTTTTCTCCTATTTCCTCTTCCCGTGTTAATCATTATTCAGCGCGATACCATTCTTCTATCCAATGTGTGGATGGAAACATGTGCCCGGTTGGTGTTACGCCGCGCAGCCAAAGCGGGAGCACAAAACTGTCTGAGCGAAAATACAAAGGAATAGCGGGGAGATCATCGGCATAAATACGCTGAATATCGGCAAACAATGTTTCCCGCTTGTCTTCATCTAACGCGACTTCTATCTCATCGAGCAGTTTGTCCATTTGCGGGTTTTTATAACCTGCATAATTTTGACCACCCCAATTGTTCGATTCTGTGGGGATATTTTCTGAGTGAAGGGTTGTTTCTGGTGGGCTTTCGGGTGCGGAATACCAAGCGAACAGCGCCAGCCCTTTGTGCTTACGCTCTTTCAGTGTCTGACCAAAAAACACGCGTGCAGGTTGATTATTGATCGTGACCTGTATGCCCATTTGCTTCCACTGAGACTGTAAAACTTGCTGCACTAATTCACGGGTTTTATTGCCCGCCGTGGACATCAACTCTAACTGAACGGCTTGCCCATTTTGGTCAACCAATATTCCATTTTTAGTACGGTATCCGGCCAACTGAAATTGCGCTTTAGCCGCTTTAGGGTCATAGCTATAGGTCACCACATCATCAGAAAAACCAATGTCTCTTGGGCTGGTATCGGTGTGCGCCAAAATCTGCTTACCTTCAAAGAGCTTGTCGACTAAAAGTTGCCTGTCGATGCTAAGTATCAACCCTTTTCTGAAGGCTTTTTTGCTGAGGTGCGGGTTATCCAAATTCACATCAAGATGCTCATACAGCAACCCTGGCTCATAAAGAAATTGGTATTTACCTTGAAGTCTGTCCTCCATTTTCAATACCTGATCGAGAGTTAAACCAGACTCTCCCGCGATCATATCAACTGACCCGGATAACAGATGGGCTTCAAGTGCCGCTGTATTCCCAACGGTCTTGAAAGAGATACGGTCAAAATACGGTTGTTTACCGTTCCAATGTGTATTTTTGGTGACGTTAATAAAACTGCCCGTCGCATATTTTTCTATCCGGAAGGGACCGTTGTACAGCCCCAAGGTTTCTGGTGCAGTTACATACCGTGTTTTCTTGTCATAGTTTTCGGGGTCACTGCGGTAAATATCGCCCTCGACGTGATCGGGCATTGCAGAAGGCACCAGCGTTCGATAATTAAATACGCGCTTGTTTAGCAATACGGTAAAGCGCTGGTCATCCAGAATCTCAAGTCGCTCGATGGTCTGATCTTCCTCGAAGCCTGGGTTGCCTTTCACCCGCTTATCGGTGGATATCTGATAGCCAAGAAGCACATCTTTTGTAGTCAGTGGTGTACCATCCGCCCAAAACAAATCTTTCTTGAGCTCAACAGAGAGTTCAATGCCCTCCCTGCCATCTTCTAGGCGCACTTTTTTCGCCAAACCATTCTCAAACGTAGGGACATTGATGCACAAATGGCAGATGGGTTGCCATTCTTTGCCATAGATCATCATAGGTCGCCAATAGACTGACTGGACATAACTGCCTGCAACAGAAGAGTCCAAGACCGGATTTAAGCCCGTGGGATACTGACTTATCCCGATTTTCAACGTATCGGCTGTCACGGGAGAGAAGAAAGGCATCAGAAAAAGTGCACAGCCAAGCTGTTTTACCCAATGGAAAAGACTGTTATTTACCATATCTCGCCCCTAGAAATATGTGACACCGTCACAATCAAGTTGTTCACCAAACGCGCATTTTAATCATAGCTAATTTAGATAGTTAGCCACTTAAACGTTAGGATTTGCGCTTGATTCTTAGAACCAAGTAACTTACACAAGCTGTTTCAGTAAATTCAGTGATAAAACACGTTAAATATGACCGATTTTTCCTTCAACGGACGCTTGTCCGATTCACTTCAAAATGCTCGAAAAACCTCCGCAGCGCACTAATTAAGCGGCTACGCGTGAATATGCACCTTTTCACGTACATGACGCGAGCATTTGAATCAATATTTCTCATCATGTCCATTGAATTTATTCGTTGAAACAAAAGAGAAAAGGTATAGACTCCCCCGTCCCTAAACAAGATCTAAGTCACATTTTTTAGACAGCCCTTACAACCTGAATGGACATATGACGAAAATGAGTTTTCGCACCAAGGTAGAGAAACTAGACCTCTTCTCTTTTTTGAAAGTCTGCATGCTCTCACTGTTGATCGTTTCGACCTGTTATCAGGGCTACAATATGTTCCATGCAGGCCGTCTCGCTACCGACATTCAGGACAGCTTTACACGCATTTATTCCTCTATCCGTCGCTTCGGATCCTATTACAATAATGCGGAAACAGAAGTTCTCGCAAAAGGCCTTCACCAGTTTGGCGATGTAGGTGTGGTTGTAAAAGACAACAATACAGAGGTCAAATCGCTAAATGAAGGCATCACAAAACTTGGCTCTCGCCTTAAAACTTGCGTGCCTCAAAGTATCTGGACGATAGCGGTTTTTGAGAACCCGAGTTTCTACGCACACTTCAGTCCGTTGCGTCCTAGCTATCAGAAGGTTTTTGAGAAGTACACGCTCAACGATGTGATGGCCCGCATCGTCACGCGCGAAAAACTTGACCATACCTATCAAGAATTTTATGGATGTAACATAAGGATCACTGAGCCTTATATTGAAGATGAGACGGGTGAACGTATTCGTTCTATTTACTACCCCGTGCACAATAAGCAGTCTTTAGAAGCACTTGTGGCTGTCGATATTAAAGAATCATTCATCGACTTACAGATCCAAAAATACAACGACGAGTACAAAACCACACTAAACGGTGATGACATCAATAATGTCTATTACGAATTGGCGCACATGCCATGTTCGGATGGCCAGTATTTTGGTGTCGGAGTGCGTTACATCGATGTGCTAAAGAAATCGATCATCCCAGCATTGCTCATCGCTATGCTAGTTCAATTGACACGAACGGTAATTCGCAGATACGAACATTCCATCAAGCATGATGAAATGACGGGCTTTTATCGTCGCGATTTCTACGAACCAAAGCTGAAGCGCATGCAAAATTTCGCCATGCTAATCATCGATATTGACCATTTTAAGCAGATAAATGACTCATACGGTCACCGTAAAGGCGATGATGTCATTCGAGAATCAGCAAACTTAATTCAGCACCTAATACGCAGCGGCGATATCGCTATACGCTGGGGAGGAGAAGAATTCATTCTGCTTTTCAAAAATATGGCACAACAAGATTTGCAAGAAAAAGCAGAGAGTATCCGTGCTGCTTTTGCGGATCAAAAAACGGCGGGACTCAGTGTCACTGTCTCTATCGGCGGCGTATACAGCACTGATTCAACATTTGGACGATGCTACAAAGCTGCAGACTCAGCACTGTACGAGTCCAAACATCGTGGACGTAACCGAGCGACCATCGCGTGAAATACTATTTATCAATACCACAGCCGACATTTACCCATCGTGTTTGCTACGTGTCGCTCGCACTCGCACTCACGTTACTGAGTACAGTATTAGCCAGCTTTTCTATGGGAGAAGCCTCCTCGTTTCAGCTTCTGTCTGTCACCGCAGGAACATTTGTCGCCTTAACGTATGTTTATGGTAGAAGCGGTATTTGGGGGGCATTTCTTGGGTTAGTGTTTTACTACAGCTTTATTAACATCAAACCGAGTGGTATTGGGTATCTGTATACACTGATAGTGACGGCTGTGTTGATGTTGTCAATGCGAGTGATTGACAGCATCAAACACCATCAGCATGCAACAAAGTTTGTGTTTGGGTACTTTGTGTTTCTTGTGCCTGGCGTTACAACAATGCTTATGGCAATACTGGCCCCAAATGCACTAGATCGTACATTGGCGCTTCACCTCTACTTGACCGATTCTATCGGCATACTGATCACTGCCCCAATCATTGCAGTCGCGATTTGCAGCACACACAAGATTTGTAATCGCCAGCATCTTAAGAAATTGCTTAACGCGACACCGCCACCACATCTGGCATGTAAGGTCATTCTCGTCACCACCATAGTGATCGTGTTAAATCAATTGGGACACGAGCATGTAGACACCTACCTGTATTACTTACTTCTGGCGCCACTGGTCATTCTTGCTGTACTCAACTTTTCAGAGATGACGCAGATTATTCTCATGATTATTGGCTTCAATTTGTTGATTCACGGCCATGATGCAACCGATTTAAGAGATCTTAACAACAAACTTGCTCTATTTTTAAACTTTTCACTGATCATCTACATCATGTTGGATTACAAGTCTTCTCTCAGAAAAGAAATAAAAGAGAATACCCAGAGACTGTATATCGATAAACAAAGTAATTTTGGCTCCTATCAAAAGCTTGAAGCCGACACGGAAGATAAGCGCAACTTTATTGTTGCAGCCCTAGATTTAACGCCCGCGTTCAAATACCCAGCGGATAAACGAGACAACATTCTCCGCCATATCTCAGCGTTTTTTCAAAAGGAGACCCACTTACTTGACCAGAGTTTCATCCTCTATGATGTGTCGTCACTCATCATTATTACCGACGACAGCGAACACTCAATAACGAAGCTCGCCGAAATCCCATACAGGCTAAATGCCGCAATGCGAGATAAGTACATCAATTTCAGTACGGATCGGATTTTCTATTGCCTGTGTTCGAAAGGAATACGCATCAGGCATGCAGTAACACGCCTGAATACCAACATGAGATTGGCTGAGAAGAACGCCACCACGACGTTGATTAACTGTGACAACACAGACCATGAGCGCTATATCCTGATGCTTGAAGACCTCAGTGACGATAACATCAATATCTTGCGTCAGAACTACTTAGACTGTGTCGATCCGAAAAAACGACGCTTTGAACTTTTGTCACGATTTTCAATTTATGACGAAATTCTCAATACGGGTCTCGTATTTCACTGTGCGCAAAAGCTCGGTCACATGGAAAACCTAGAGAAAAAAATACTCTTTAAACAACTTCAATACATCAAAAGCCTTGATGTGACGAGTTATGAAACAGCATCAATCAATCTAACACCGGATTATTTATGTAACTCCAGTGCTATCCGAGCCATGCTTGCGTTCGTAAAACATCAGCACATTCCACCCCATCAAATTTGCATTGAGGTGGTCGAATCAGGTGTTATTGAAGACCAACAACTGCTCGTTGATAACCTAAACCGACTAAAAAAAGCGGGATTTAAAATTGCATTGGATGACTTTGGTGCTGGGCACTCAACCTTTAATCAGCTTCTCTCAATGCCCATAGACATCGTAAAAATTGACGGAGCATTGGTCAGACACTGTGATAACGATTTTGTGAAACAACAAATCATAGAGAACTTACGTACCATAACCAAGGTAACTGATATCAAGGTTGTAGCAGAGTGCGTAGAAACCGAAGAAGAACGCCAATTTTTGATGTCTATAGGTATCGACTATTTACAAGGTTATCTTATCCATAAGCCAGAAATAGTGAACATCTTCGACTGACCCGCAGACAAAATCAAAGGGGCAATTCACTGAAATGTTGGAGACACGGTGAGTGAAAAAGAGCGGTTTTGTGAGATCGGTAACCGAGTTAAAGCCAGATATTGTAGATAAAATACCGTATTTTCTGAATAATCAGGCCTAACATCCAGCCGCGATTGATAGATGAATGGGTAGAATCACAGCGCAGGAAAAAGAAAGTAACAAAGCGAAATATGACGCTATTATTTTCGACCTATTTATAAATGAAGGCTGGCGGGCGGTTACATTAGATCGTGTAGCCAAAGAATGTGGCATTAGAAAATCCACCTTACAGGGTTATTACAAGAGCAAAGAACACTTTGCGTACGCGCTTCAGGGAAGAACCTATCCCCTCTTTGTCGAACAACTTAATTTCACGTCCCAAGACCTGTTTGTTGAATCGTGGTGTGAGTTACTAGACAGGAGCCGCATCTTTAGAGAAGTTGTCGCTATGTTACTGGATAACCTCGTACACAAAGGTGGTGGCCAAGGCGTTAGACAAGCACTTCAACGTATCACCAATCAACTTGCGAAAAGCATGACACTTGATGATGCAAATAAAACAATACATCATGTGTTTGGTGCGACCCTATTCAACAATTCCTTCTTAGAACACCAGATAACCACTTCTGAGTCTTGATCTCCACGCCTCATTAAATATTATTACGTCCAAGGACGCTAAGTAAATCGCTGACACATAAATGCTCACTGTTGAAAGCGATTTTCCTCAATATTCATCCTGCGAATATCTGTAGAACGTAGTCGTTCAATCATATATCCAGCAAAAATCCGTCTGGACAACATTTGTCATTAGACAATTCCGTCGATGTTTTCGCGGACTATTCAATTAACATCCAAAGATAAATACAAAAATAAAGTCAACCTTCAATAAAGCCGCCTTACTTTACTATTAATGCGTTCTAGGACGCATAAGAAGGACACTCATGAAAAAGTTTTTATTTGTCGTTTTAAGTACTTTGGCACTCATTGGCTGTGATGATGACAGTAGCACGAGCAGTGACAATGATGTTATCTCACCGGACCCTGTTGAAGTTAACGCGCTCGTCTCTTCCCCCACCAATGCAGAAGATGCTGGCTTGGAAGAATATTACGGCCACGCCATCAATCCCGTTCCCATCACTCCTCACGAAGTACCCGACCACCCTTTCATGTCAAAAATTAAATCAGGTCTCCACTTCGACCATTACAATTCCGACGTATCAAACAATCTTGGGCCTTTGGGAGAAGGCGAATTAGACATTAAGACATGGCAAATATCTCCCATTGTCTCAGCCTGCCCTACCGTGATGTTCAGCGAAGAAGGCGACTTAATCACCGTTTGTATTGAAATCAATCAAACAAGGTTGTTCCTGCTTGACCAATACACACTGGAAACCAAAGCTGAGTTCCTACTTCCTAAAAAACAAAACCCAGGCGGAGGAGATTCCTCAGGAGGAGGATATGTAAGAATGGACGAGCAAAATCGTGTTTTGGTCAATAACACCGATGACACCATTCGATACATCGCTCTTGAAAAAGATGAGGATGGCGAGTACGAGTTCGTTGAAGAAAAGGTCATAGATATATCAGCAAAATTGAAAAATGCTGGCCTCACGGGATACCTGAACGACGCTAATCCAGATCACGAAGGTCGTATTTGGTTTACGTTGGGGACTGGCGAAGTTGGTTACATCGGTCCCAATGAGTACGTACTTAAATACCATGATTTTGGGGAAAGGTTACAAAATCAAACTGCGATGGATGCTGAAGGTTTATACGTTGTCACATCGGGAACGACGGTAAACCCAGACACGGGTTGGATATCAAAACTCGTGACGGACCAATATGGAAACTTAGTGATTGATTGGACTTCTTCCTATGATAATTCCGGCGATGGCGTATTAGCCAAGGTATCGGGAACAACGCCTACCCTGTTCGGCCTAAACGATAATTATGTTGGAATCGCCGACAATGCGAGAAACCAGCTACACGTCAACGTATATGATAGGGCGGATGGTCGATTGGTATGTTCCGAGCCTGTATTCCCAGCAGGTAAAGGCGGAGCGGAAGACTCAATGATTGGTTATCAAAACTCGCTCGTCATCGCGAACACCGGTGGATACGATTCAGACAACCCTCTAATGACGCATAATGGTTTAGCAAAAATCACAGTTAATGATGATGGTTTAAGCTGCACCAAGGACTGGGAAAATCTTGAGTTTAAACACACCGCAGTCCCTGCGTTATCAACAAAAACCGGGATGATTTACACCTACCCCATCCATGCAGGCAAAATTGACAATACAACGTTCTCCTATTACCTAGCGGCAACAGATTGGTTTACCGGTGAAACCCAGTTTCAACGTTATATTGGCTCCGGCCCGCAATTCGACGATCTGATGCAATCGGTCACATTGGCTGATGATGGCGCATTTATCGTTACAACGAAGAATGGCATCGTGGTTGCGAGAGAGAAACAGTAAGAAAACCAAGAACAGCCATTTGGCTGTTCTTGTATTTCGTTACTGAACAATGTTCGCGCTCTTATAATAACACTCAACGCATTTAAACATTAAGTTACGAAATAGAAGGTGTATCTCATGTGAATTTAGCCTTTTATTACCCATATTAAATACATCTTTATTGATATATATCTAAAAACCCAGCGTTTTGGGGCCATAATAAAAGGACATTGTGATATGTAAGGAGCTTAAACGTTTCCATGGACCCCTAGATGTTACATCCACGAAAAATTGAACCCGTAATTATTGATGAAGATAATATCGCGAAGATCGACGATATGCTTCGTCACTTAAACTCAGAAATTTCCGTTTCAATGTCATTTGTTCGTCGTGCAAACAGCATGTCTTACGAGCAGCTTTATGAAAGAATGACAGGCATTAAATTTACCACGCTTAAACGATATTTTCAGCAAAGCTACTCATCAATAAAGCCACTCCATTTTCTCGCAGCACTTTTTTGGGTATTGATGGTACCTATGACGTCTTTCTACCATGGTTTGAGGATAAAGGAACACTATCGGGGTATGGATGATAACGCCGTTGACGCTCTGCTTTCTATTGGACGCATACCCAGTTATCAGTTTGATACCGCGTTAGACTTAATAACCAGTTTTATGAAAGGCGAACAGGAAAGAGAGTTCCGGGCGTTTAGATCCAAAATCGAAGCAGAAAATGAATGTGGTGAATACAACAACTTACTTCCACCAGAAAAGCTCGATATAAATCTCTTTGCCATTGACTATTATCGTTCAATCGCTATCACAATGAAGCGTTTTAGAATGGAAAACAAACTGTCACACAGTACGATGGCTCACGTGCTGGGTATGTCACTCTATCAATATGGCGCGTTGGAAGACGAGCGTCGGACGGTGCAATTTCCCGTTTCTCTAGGCGTTAGAGCCAAAATTGGCTTTATGAAGAATTCCCACGTCGAATTTACCAGTGAAATGACACATTACCCCGAGTTCCACCGTCTGAGGCAGTCTCAGCACATCCGCGATATGTTGATTGTTGAAGCCATGAGACTACTTACAGAAAAGCAAAAGGCCCCAGTAGCCAGCATTTTAAAAGAGATTTCAACGCTGTGCCTTTGATAAGGTTCACGCCATTCTCCAAAAAGAAGGACAGCCATTTCGTTGACGGATAACGGCTGTCCGCTCTTAGAGTAAAAACACGAGGTTTATTCGATCAGGCGTCTTACGCGATCAAGGTTCTCTCTGCCATCACGAAGGATTTCGCCCTTTCAATCATGGTTTCGGCGACGACTTTAGGGTGCTGAAGGTGAATAAAATGATCCGCATTTTTTATCGTCAGAAATTGACTGCTAGGGAGACTATTTGAAAATTGTTTAGCCTCATCAACCGTCACATAGGGATCCGCTTCGCCAACGAGTACCGTTGTTGGTGTGCGAATGCCTGACAAGTCTCTCGGTGAATAAACAAACAAACGAACCGTGTTTTCAAAAAACATGTCAATTCTTTCACGCTGCAGTTTGGATACGCCCTTTTCAGTCGCTTTGATAATCGCAGAGTTACGCGGAATTTCAGGGTCCTCAACGGTAAGTGACTTGGTGAATAACGAGGCAAACTCTTCCGTATTTGGTTGAAGAGCGGCACCAAGAATGACCTTCGTTGCGGGACGGCCTGACACAGGTACACCTGGCACACCACAACAGACGGACATCGAAAGGACATTTGGCCATATTTTACACAACTCAACCGCCACCGCGGTTGCATAGCTAAACACGATGAGGTGAACGGAATCTAATTGCTTATGATTGATAAACTCAAGCAACATCTCTGATTGATGCTGGATACTAAATCGCGAATCAAGAACACTCGTTTGCCCTGTACCGGGTAACTCAAGCGAATAACAATTAACGTATTGTGAAAAATGTTTTGAGTACCTTTCTACCGACTCTATATCCTGCAATGCACCGAACATGAAAATAACTGTCTGACCAGTATTTTCATTTGGGTGGAAGCTAAATCTAAAGGTATTACCATTCAAAATAATTTTTTCAGTTTTCATTATCTATCTCCTTGTTATGGAGATAGAAATGTAAGGGCGGCGGCAACTAACCGTAAATTATTTTTGTGTTAGATAAAAACACCCCATCACCATGATACCTTGTGGCACCATAAGATACTCCCAATATGAAAGTGATGGGGTAACATTTGATTACAAACAGTATTTTAATAAATTCATTAGTTAGTTTCGCCAACAAAACTGGTGGTTTTAATGGCGTAAATGCCCTTTTAAATTCAGTAAATTTGCGAGGTAAATAACATTATTGACTGGCTGGTAACTACGTAAAAACGGAATATCTGTAAATATATTGTTTCAATATATAAATACTAAATTGAGTCCCTGTATTCTCATTTGAAACCTTCGTAATTAGCAAGCAATTTACGCGCTCACGTTAGGTCATAAAATCGCCCCACGTTAACATGCGGCCGTCTTTAGCCTCTGCTTGCACACCTGCCTCGCGAAACCTAAAGAACACAAAATTTTTCCCCTCCCAATTGTCGTCTCATTTGACAACCACATACAAATTGTTATGTTATAACATAACAATCAAGGAGGCGAATTATGAAACCAGATATACACCCTGAATACAGAACCGTCGCGTTCCATGACACCGGTGCGGACAAGTACATACTTGTCGGTTCAACCGTACAGACTGCCCGAACCGTGGACATAGAAGGTACCTCTTACCCATATGTGACACTGGATGTGTCTTCGTATTCCCATCCGTTTTATACCGGCAAACAGAAAGTAACAAAACAAGATGGTCGCGTTGCACGTTTCAATCAGCGTTTTGGCGCAAACAACTTAAAGGCAAAATAATCAATGAAAGTACTCAGCTCGCTAAAAAGTGCAAAGATGCGCAGTAAAGACTGTCAGGTGGTTAAACGACGCGGAAGACTTTACGTTATCTGCAAATCCAACCCACGTTTCAAAGCCGTGCAAGGAAGAGTGAAACGTAAATAACTAAACATTGGAAATGCCGAGAAAAACACAGGGGCTGACCCTTATCCTCAATCAGTCCCTGTTTTCTGCACAACCGATGCTTTCAAGCTGACATCTCCCCCTTCTAACAAGATTTTTCCTGACAACTACGATAATATCCAACAGTCAATCAATCCTTTGGAATACACCGTGGCACAATCCAACGAACCTACATTCTTCTTCTACGATTACGAAACATTTGGTACCAGCCCTGCCCTTGATAGACCTTGTCAGTTCGCAGGTGTACGAACCGATAAAGATTTGAACGTTATTGGCAAACCATTGGTTATTTATTGCCAACCACCAAATGATTATCTTCCACAACCTGAAGCATGTTTGATCACAGGGATTACGCCGCAAACGGCCATGAGACAAGGCCTGACAGAGCCTGAATTTATCGCCAAGATCCATGAAGAACTCTCAGTGCCCAATACCTGTGGTGTCGGTTACAACAACATCCGATTTGACGATGAAGTCTCTCGCTACACACTCTACCGAAACTTCTTTGACCCCTATGGCTGGAGTTGGCAGAACGGTAATTCCCGTTGGGATTTGCTTGATGTCATGCGCGCCGCGTATGCCCTTCGCCCCGAGGGTATCGAATGGCCAGAGAACGATGAAGGACTGACCAGCTTCAAACTGGAGCACTTGTCCGTTGCCAATGGTATTGAACACAGCAATGCACACGATGCCATGGCGGACGTATACGCCACCATTGAAATGGCAAAGAAGCTGAAAGCCGCACAACCCAGATTGTTTGATTACCTCTACACACACAGAAATAAAAACAAGCTGACACCACTCATTGATGTGGTTTCTATGAAGCCATTGGTGCATATCTCGGGAATGTTTGGCGTTGAGCGTGGAAACACCAGTTGGATTGTGCCTGTTGCATGGCATCCAGATAATAAAAACGCGGTGATCACAGTAGATTTGGCACGAGACCCATCACCACTTTTTGAGTTAGACGCCAGTGCACTCAGAGAACGTCTGTACACAAAGCGTGACAATCTAGGATTAGATGAGCTTCCGGTTCCTGTAAAACTGGTGCACATAAACAAATGCCCGATTCTCGCTGAGGCGAAAACGTTGCGACCAGAAGATGCCGAGCGCTTAAACATCGACAGAGCGGCGTGCCTTGATAACCTGAAAAAGCTTCAAGCTCATCCAGAAATCCGGGAAAAGTTGGTTGAACTCTTTGCGGAAAAACGTGAATACGATGAATCAAACAATGTGGATGCTGCACTCTACGAAGGCTTCTTCTCTCCTTCAGATCGCTCCACTATGGATATTATCAGGCAGACTAAGCCAGAAAATTTGCCCGCTTTGGATATCCAGGTTTCAGATTCTCGCATTAAACCACTTCTTTTTCGTTACCGCGCACGTAATTACGCGTGGACATTAACTGAGCAAGAACAAAAGCAGTGGCATTTGCATCGTCGCGATTTCTTTGAAGAAAATCTGCCTGCCTACATGGCAAATTTAGAAGCACTCGCTGAACTCTATCAGGATGATCAAAAAAAAATCGGCGTCCTAAAGTCTGTTTATCAGTACGTTGAGTCACTCGTTTCTTAATAAATACAAACAATTAGATCGCATATCTGTTTGGTGACCAGAAACAAACGTCGTTGAAATTTCAACGACGTTTCATTTGAATTTTTGTGAATTGCGTCCACACTTTTTAAATAGTAAATGGTGTTTTGGATGAAAAAATGGTCACAAAAGTAAACAGCAGATGTTATCGTTTTTCTGACGTCGACTTTGAACCTGAGTCGCGAACGCTGTATTGGAGAGACTGCTCCGTCACGACATTGACCTACGAAGAATGTCGTCTGTTAGAGATGCTCTGCTACCACGCAGGGCAGGTCTTGTCTGCGCGTGTCCTTTACACATCCACATCGCTACCTGACACAACGTTTACCCAACACCAAAACAGCTTATGTGCATTGCTCGCCAAATCGTATCGTCAGGGTGAAAAGGTACTGCCTTTGGATGTCGTGGGTGATCATGGCTATCGGGTTGCTTTGCCGCAAAAAACATACCAGCGGGAAGTGGAACCTGTGCCTGAGCCTTCAGAGCCTGATGCGTTAGACCTTACGCTGAACCTGCCAGACATTCCGGCTGAGCCACCCAAGAATAAAAAAGCCATTGGTATATCAATTGTTTGTGTTTCACTTGTCAGTACAGCTGTTGCGGCCTTCCTTCTGTTCTAAACCTAGTTTTTCGCGGCACTCTTCAAATTAGAACCTCGTGATATTGACTCGGCCTAACTAGCATCAAACATTATGTGCAAAAATATTCAGCGAAAAGACGAGATTTTTTTGCGATCAACGTACTAAAATTGTCGGGTCACTTTCGAGAGAGTTTCCAACGTGAAGTACCTGCTAGGCCTCGTCCTCATATTCATTTACTACCTGATAGGCACCCTCCTAACCAAGGCCCTTCATCTACCTATGCCAAGTAGCATAATTAGTATGTTACTTCTATTCGTGAGCTTAACATCAGGCATCGTTCCTGCCCGTTGGGTTAAAGATGCTTGTACCCTGTTGATTACCGTTATGCCGCTATTTTTCATTCCCGCGAGTATGGGGTTGATGGACCATTTCCACCTGCTTATCTCTGAATCCATGCCGCTTCTTGGGGCTACGTTGGTGAGTTCAATCACGGTGCTAGTCGTGATGTCAAAAATACTTGATAGGTTTCATAAGGAGGCAGAGTGATGTGGCTGGTAGCGACCCTCGTCGTCTATTTTGTGGCACGACAGATTGCACTTAAAGTACGGCACCCAATCTGTAATCCGTTGTTATTGAGCTTGTTGGTACTTATGCCTGCTGTTATCTATTCCGGCGGCACATATCACGAGTACTTTGAGCAGAATGAAGCCATCAATTTTATGCTTGGCCCGGCCGTTATCGCACTGGCCTACCCACTGTATGAACAAATGCATGTGATTCGGCAACATTGGAAAATCATTCTTGTCGCCTGTCTGGCAGCGTGTCTTGCTTCAATGATATTGGGGGGCGGCTTTGCACTTTTAACCGGTGGCAATTTGAAGATCGCAGCAACCGTTCTGCCAAAATCCATTTCAACACCTTTTGCGCTGAGTACAGCAGAGCAAATTGGAGGGATTCCTGCAGTATCGGCTGCATTGGTGGTCCTAGCTGGGCTTTTTGGCGCGCTTATTGGCTACCCGTTGCTAAACATCATGAAAATTAAATCACCATTGGCTCGGGGCCTTTCAATTGGTGCTGTTTCACACGCAATTGGTACGGCAAAAGCTGCTGAAACTAACTATCAAGAAGGCGCACTTAGCTCCTTGGCTCTCGTGATATGTGGCATCATGACGACCATTCTCGCGCCTTTTGTCTATCACCTAACAACATGGTTGCTCTGTGATCAGCTCTCGATGTGCCTCACATGAAATCGAATACATGTGAGATCAACCTAAATAATGTAATGTAATGTAATGTAACGCATAATTGCATTACTAGAGTGATCAGCATCACATTAAGTTGTGCTATTTTGCCGATAGAATACTTGCCCATATACCAAATAACGGAGCTGCCATGCGAGCCAGCATTAAAGAAGCCATTTCGGGCCTTTCTTCTCCTTTGAAAGAAGAAATGGAAAAGATTGTTAGTTCCCCTGTTTTCGATGCCACTATCAGTCCTGAAGACTTTACGTCGCTTTCACTCGTCACAGGCCTTTCAGATGCGGATTTACGCGTTGCATTGCTGCCAGTTGCAGCAGCCTACTCCATCGCCCCTATTTCCAAGTTCTACGTCGGTGCGATTGCACGCGGTACGTCGGGCCGTCTTTACTTTGGCGCAAATATGGAGTTTGAAGGCGTTCAATTGAGCCAATCTGTGCATGCAGAGCAGTCCGCCATTAGCCATGCGTGGATTAAAGGTGAAACAGCAATAACCGACATGACAATCAACTACAGCCCTTGTGGTCATTGTCGCCAGTTTATGAACGAATTGAACGGTGCCGATAAGCTGGAAGTGCAGTTACCAGAACGTGACGCGATGTTACTTCACCAGTATCTGCCAGAGCCTTTTGGCCCAGCAGACCTTGGCATTGAAGCGCCACTCCTTGCGCCGGTAAATCATGGTATGACAGCGCATGAAGATGATGCCCTGATCCAAGCCGCGATGGCGGCAACAAACCGCAGTCATGCGCCTTATTCGAAAAACATCAGTGGTGTTGCGATTCGTGATAAAGCGGGCAATATCTTCTCTGGTATGTATGCTGAAAATGCTGCGTTCAACCCTAGCTTGCCACCGCTACAAGTGGCAATGGTGGCGATGAATCTAGCAGAAGTTCGACACGAAGATATCCAAGACGTGGTTTTGGTTGAAAAGGCCAATGCAGTCATTAGCCATCTTCAAGACACACAAGCGGTTTTGGAAGCGCTTAACCCCGACATTCCACTGGCTTATTTGGCGGTTTAACGCCTCCGCTCAGACAATTAATCAACCAGTAATCAAAAAAACGCCAGTCAATCTGGCGTTTTTTGTAATATCACTTCCACTGATAGAAAATTTCGTTACTATCACATTTCTCTCACTTTAAGCCATATTCCCATGACTCAACGACATAATCCCGTTCTCGGGGCCACATGGATGCTGACCGCCGGACTCTGCTTCGCCATGGTGAACAGCCTTGCTCAGTACGTCAGTTTCCAAATGCAACTGCCTTCCACGACCGTTGCGTTTATACAGTATTTTATTGCTCTTGTTGCCATGGCACCTTGGCTTCGTTCAATGGGTATCAAGGATGCGTTAAAGACCGAGCATTTCGGTATGCACTGCCTGCGCGTATTTTTTTCTGTTATCGGAATTCAATTGTGGCTTTGGGCGCTCGCCTATCCGGTCCCGATTTGGCAGGGTATCGCTCTTCTCATGACATCCCCGCTTTTCGCGACCATCGGTTCTGGCCTTTTCCTTAAAGAAAAAGTCGGGCCAGCACGATGGATAGCAACATTGGCTGGTTTTGTTGGTGCCATGATCATTTTGGAGCCTTGGTCAGATGAATTCACCTGGGCAACCATGTTGCCCGTCGGCGCTGCCGTGTTCTGGGCAACATACTCACTGATGGTGAAAAAACTGTCTCATCACGATTCGCCAACAACCATGGTGGTCTATCTCCTCGTTTTGATCACACCGTTCAATATTGTGTTAGCCATTCCAGAATGGTCTATGCCTTCCGGCACACTCGTCTGGGTTATGTTACTTGGCGCAGGCTTGCTTACCGGATTAGCACAATGGGCAATAGCAAAAGCGTATGACGTCGCTGACGCGTCGTTCGTTCAACCATTCGACCATGCAAAGCTCCCTTTGAATGTGCTATTTGGTTTCCTCGTATTTGGCTGGGCACCACCGGGAAGGCTTTGGCTTGGTGCGGCAATCATCATCTCTGCCGTATTTTTCATTACCCACTGGGAAACGAGAAAAGCTGCTACCAGCAAGTAAACGCTTTGTTGCTTCTTTCAACCTAGACAAGACCACCTGTACAGGTGGTTTTTTCTTATCGCAACAACAAAACTGAATTGAGCAAAGAAATAAAAGCAAACGCTTGCGCAAACGTTTGCTTTGGGTAAAATCATCTGCAAATTCTCGTTGTTGATGGAAGAAAATAATGTTAGGAACCGCTACTCGCTCTGGTGCTACTCGTGTTCTTTTGCTTGGTTCAGGAGAACTGGGTAAAGAGGTTGCGATTGAGTGTCAACGTCTTGGTATCGAAGTCATTGCCTGCGACCGATATGCCGACGCGCCTGCGATGCAAGTTGCACACCGTAGCTACGTCGTCGACATGCTCGATGGTGACGCACTGGCTGACATCATCGCTCAGGAAAAACCACATTACGTGGTGCCAGAAATTGAAGCCATCGCGACAGATAAACTGGTCGAGCTTGAACAATGCGGTTTAAACGTTGTACCAACCGCTCGCGCAACGCAGCTAACAATGAACCGAGAAGGCATACGCAGGCTGGCTGCTGAATCGCTGGGTGTACCAACCTCTCCTTATGTGTTTGCCGACTCCCTGGATGAACTTGAATGCGGCATTGCAAATGTTGGCATGCCCTGTGTCGTGAAACCGGTAATGAGCTCTTCTGGTAAAGGTCAAAGTGTTATTCGCACAGAAGCTGACATCAAAGCGGCGTGGGACTACTCACAAGAAGGCGGACGTACGGGCCGAGGTCGCGTCATCGTCGAAGGGTTTGTGCAATTTGATTATGAAATCACCTTGTTGACAGTCAGTGCTGCCGATGGCATTCATTTCTGTGCGCCTATTGGCCACAGGCAAGAAGACGGTGACTACCGTGAATCATGGCAACCTCAGGTAATGAGTGATACCGCGAGACAGGCGGCAGAAGACGTGGCACGTAAAGTCGTCACTGCACTCGGTGGGTATGGTTTGTTTGGTGTCGAATTGTTTGTCCGTGGTGACGAAGTCCTCTTCAGTGAAGTATCACCTCGCCCACATGACACAGGAATGGTCACGCTCATTTCTCAAGATCTCTCCGAGTTCGCATTGCATGTGCGTGCTTTCTTGGGCTTACCTATTGGTACTATTCGTCAATTTGGCCCGTCTGCATCTGCCGTTGTATTAGCGGAAGGGTGTTCTGAAAACATCCAGTTTAGTGGTATTGCCGAAGCTCTCTCTCAACCTGACACGCAGTTAAGACTGTTTGGAAAACCAGACATCGATGGTAAACGACGTCTCGGCGTCGCGCTGGCAAGAGACGGTGACATCGACTTGGCAATAGAGAAGGCAGTTAAATCGGCGGCAGCAATAAAAGTTACATTCTAATCAAGAAACAACCGCCATTGTGAACACAGGAAAAATTGCCACCATTACTGGTGGCGATTTTTTATGGCTTTTCAATCAACCATACTTCTTCGGAAAAATACGACACTGCTTTTCCTTTCGGTGGCCTGTCACACTCGTCATCGCGATTCAAATGGGTAACCTTGCATGAAGCGAACAATGTCTTAACTTCATCAGCTGTCACGCTGAATGGAGGCCCATCCATTTGGTCTTGGGGGTAGTCTAATGTCACCAACAGCATTTTCCCCTTGGGATCCAACAAATCAAGCAATCTTTCAACGTAACGTGTACGCATCTCTTCTGGCAGCGCGATCAGTGCAGCACGATCATAAATCAGCGGATAGCTTGTTAACGGAGCAGTAAAGTAATCCCCACTGTATAGCGCGATCTCATCGAACTCATACCGTTTTAATGTCGGGCTAATAGACGTCACCGTCGGCGTATAAAAATGCTCCGCAAAAAACGCTCTTACTGCTATTTCACTTAGCTCTACGCCTATAACCTCATTGTGCTTGGTCGCTAGCCAGCTGAGATCTTCTGTTTTGCCACACATAGGAACAAACACAGCGTCACTACGCTGTGGGTCAAGCATCGGCCAATATTTAATTAACAAAGGATTGGTGTCTGACAGGTGAAAACCTATCTTGTTTTCAGCCCAGCGACTGAACCAAAACTCCTGATCCATACAGTGTTATTCCTCATGAATGCGTTTAGTGCCAATGATAACAAGCGAGCCAATGCAGGCAAATAACCAATTGCAGGCGTGTAACTCGGCGAATTACGTGATCTGAATCTCGATTATTTCATTCTAGCTATTGTTTTTACCGGAAAATAAAACTACTGTATAGGCATACAGTATTGGATATTCATACAGGAATCTTCATGAAACAGACGCATGCGATCTCTCATTCAGTACAAAACTCACCTTTTACTCGTTCAGTCGTTCGTGATTGCTACGCACGCGTTGCAACGGGTTCTCAGCGTATTCACTCTCCCATGAACATAGTGAGCAGTGACGTTACATCTCACCATTTGGTTCCTGTAAAAATCTATCGCGATAACATGAGTGAGTTAGCGTATTTACTACGCTTGCTAAAGAATCTTAGTGAATCAAACAAGTGGATCACTTTGATCGCCCCTCCCGCAGGCTTCAGTGCTTCATTGCTGACGCAGGCTGGTATAGATGCAAAACAAATCCGTGTTGCAAGACCGACCTACCAACACAACGCATTAAGCCTTTTGGAAAAAGCACTGACCAGCAACACGTCGGCAGTCGTTCTTGCATTTGGCCAAACAGACGACTTCAGAACCGTCGAACAACTGGCTGCGATCAGCGATACGCCAGCGTTTGTCATTGACGGATTTGCAGCACAATTCCACTAATCGAAAGCCTACAAATGTACGAAGCTATCCTTTGCGCCAGTGCGTTCCACTGTCTGTTTTAATTGGAACGTACAAAAACCTGAGCACCCACCAGCAACCCTCTCACGCAGAAACAATCTTGCAATCATTAATCCCATTTCTGAGTAATTCTTGAAGCACCAACTTTAACTATACTTCCCCCACTTATCATGTTCGTTATTTTAGGTTGTACTTTGAGCAATAAACTGGATTTAAAAGCACTGACAGCACTTGTTATAGGTTCGATGATTGGCGCAGGGGTATTTAGCCTACCTCAGAATATGGCGGCAGTAGCAAGTCCGGGTGCAGTGACCATTGGTTGGATCATCACAGGGTTTGGAATGATTTGTTTGGCCCTAACGTTTCAACAATTGATCCAAATTAAACCAGAAATTAAAGGCGGCGTTTTTGGCTATGCTCAAGCCGGTTTTGGCGACCTCATCGGTTTTTTTTCGGCCTGGGGATATTGGTTAAGTGCAACGGTCGCGAATGTGTCCTACTTGGTAATCGTGTTCAGCACTCTTGGGCTATTTTTCGACACAAGCACGTTCACTTTATTCGGTAATGGCAACACCCTTTTATCCGTCGCGCTGTCCTCAATACTCATTTGGCTCGTTCACACTTTGGTGTTACGTGGCGTTCAAACTGCCGCAATCGTAAATTACATTACGACTATCGCAAAGCTGATCCCTATCATCGTCTTTATCATAGTGGCCTTGTTTGCCTTCCACTGGCATACCTTTACGTTTGACTTCACAGGCGCAAATATTCCAGGGAAAGCCAGTCTGTTTGAACAAATAAAACAGACTATGTTGATCACCGTGTGGGTGTTTATCGGCGTTGAAGGGGCGGTTGTGGTCTCAAGTCGAGCAAAAAGCGCGACCGATGTAGGTCGCGCCACCATCCTAGGTCTGCTGATTTGTTTATTTCTTTATGTTTCCGTAACGCTGCTTTCTATGGGCGTGGTGTCAACACCTGAGCTGGCAAAGTACCAAAACCCATCAACGGCCAAAATTCTTGAAGCGTTGATAGGACAAACCGGCGTGGTTCTTATTGGTGTAGGTCTTATCATCTCCGTTAGCGGTGCATATTTGAGTTGGACACTGCTAGCCACAGAAACGCCGTACACAGCAGCAAGAGACGGGATGTTCCCTAAGTGCTTCGGGAAAGTAAATGAGAATGGCACGCCGTACAACTCGCTATGGCTTACCAGCATCGTCATTCAACTGTGTTTGTTTGTTATGTATGCCATTGGCGGCGGATATGATGATCTACTCACCATCGCGTCAGAGATGATTCTTGTGCCCTACCTGCTCGTTGGTGGGTATCTTATGAAGGTTGCCTACGGTGAAGGACATACTTTGAAAGTGAAGTTTGTCTCCACACTGGCAACGATTTATGGTTTCTGGCTAATTTATGCTTCAGGAATCCATCATTTGCTGCTCGCCGCTTTGCTCTACATTCCTGGTATCCTGTTCTACTTGGTTGTAAAAAAGGAGAAAGGCGAGCAAAAATTCAGCAACAGCAGCAAAGCCATTCTTAGCGTTTTGCTGATAGCAGGTATCGCCGCCACATACTTGGTAACCAAAGGTGTGACGCTATAAACGTCGTTATAACAGTCTGATTTGCAGATACTCGCGATCTTCATTGAACTGCTTAATATCCGCAGAAGTATGTTTGGTGATTTTCGCGATTTCTGTTTCATCGAGGGAGTATGGCAACATAATATTCAACTGGTGGATATTATGCGCTTGAGCTAGCTCGATAAGCGTGATGAGGTTGGAGACATCACTGTTTAGCGAAGAGAGAGATTGACTCGCTATTTTTGCAAACTCTTCACTAGGAAAGCACCGCTTACTTTCCTCTTTGCCTTGTGTAAATTTCCAAGGCACGAGATGCATCAGGAATGTGTGGAAAAATGCGCGTTTGTGCTTGTTTGACTCACACAAAAATCGCGTGTAATCATAATTGATAACGCAAGAGGTTTTAGTGTCCGTACTATCCAAATATCCAGTCATAGCAAGTCCCGTTTGCTTTTATTGTTTTTAGGATAATGTCCAAGTTAACACTCACTATATTTGATATTTTACATTTCTCTCATGAATAAATTAGAAGTTTGCCCTCGATCGTTTAATTTCTTTCCATGTCCAAAAATCCAACCAGCAAGCATTACATCAAGTTAACAAGCATGAAAACTGAGACCAAAATAAGCAACAAAAAAACCAGCCCTGAGGCTGGTTAAAATTTTGAATTTACTCTCGTGTTTACAACGCTTTGTAAATCACTTTTGAACCGACTTGTACGCGCTCAACGACGCCTTCTTCAGCCAGTTTTTTCAGAGCGCCTGTTGCCCAAGAAGCGGCTTTCGCGTCTTCTTGGCCAGCAGCTAGGCCGATACCTTTAGGGTTGATACCCTCTGCGTTCTGACGAACAATATCAAGCACTTGTTGCTGCTTTGGTGTAAGAGAAACATCCGCGACCACTTTTGGTGCTTCTGCTTTTTTCTCAACGGCAGGCTTAGTCGCTGCTACTTTCTTTACAACCGCTTCTTTTTTCACTGACACATTAACCGCTGCTTTTGCAGTTTTAATGTGTTTTTGAAGCTTAAGTTGAACTTTGCGTTTGTGAGAGATTTTCATTAAATCGTCCTACTTCGATGCACTGTGTTAAGCATCCCCTGAATACAGCAGGGTGAAAAACAAAGCGCGCTTTATACCAAAATTTGCAGGGTTTTTGTAGCTCTAACGCAGATAGACAGCAAAACTTGCGCTAACCGTCAGAAACCGAACGACATTTTGTTCAAGATATCATCAACCACTTTTAATAAGAATTGATCGTACTACGCTTAAAACGGGCAGAAAGAAGGAAACGGACATCTTGGTGAGAAAAAGAGAGCTAATTTACCCACCCCATCAACGACTCGGTAAGTATTTCACCATTGCAGTGATTCTGCTCGCCATTGTCGTGCTCGCTTTTATCGTCACCATTCCTCAGGTCAAAACACTCCCCGCGTTAATGGGATTAGTGCTTATCGCCTCTCTTGGTATCTATATTTCTAAAGTCGTTGATGAACATAGGCTGTCTTTCTCCCTTTCTGATATGCATATACAGCACCATACCCGTAAAGGTGGATGGAGCGTCAAATGGTCGGACATACGAGAAATTGGTGTACCCAGTGTGTCGCAAGACGGATGGCATCAGCCTCTGCCTTGGATAGGAATTCGATTAAACAATTACGAGCCTTTTCTTGATGGCATTAGTTTTCGACTTGCCAGCCAAATCATCATGGAACAACGCGGTTTGTTGCTAAGTGCTTATCGGCGGGCAGAGGAGCCGATAAATTCTAAACTAGAAGATATGATGTTCGATGACAAACCTTATGTGACGGCATCAGGAAAGGTCTACAAGGGATTAATTGCGATGCTTGCTAACAGGATGTCTTACACAAGGGAACTGCTGGGATATGACGTGTTTGTCAGCGAGGATTTGCTGGATCGTCCTCTTAACGATTTTGTGGGCTTAACCCGAAGATACTTAGCCTCTGCGGACAAGCCGCCCGCAGAGTGACCATTTGAATTCCGGTCAGTTTGTAAACCGCATTACCAAATTGGCATTTCGTCCGCAACGTAAGGGTTGTTCTTACGCTCATTACCAAACGTCGAATTAGGGCCATGACCCGGAACAAACGTGACATCATTACCCAGCGGGAACAACTTTTCCTTGATTGAACTGATCAGGGTTGCGTGATCGCCTTTCGGAAAGTCAGTACGGCCGATGCTGCCATTAAATAGCACATCGCCTACCCAAGCAATACGCGCTTCTTCACTGAAAAAGACAACATGGCCCGGCGTATGACCCGGAGTATGAATAACGGCAAGTTTATTCTCCCCGACCATGACTTCATCACCTTCACTTAGCCATTCTGTCGGATCAAACGCTTCAGTGCGCGCAAAACCAAACATCTCACTTTGCGCTGGTAACGCTTGCAGCCAAAACGCATCTTGCTTATCTGGGCCAATCACTGGCACGTTGTACGCGGAGGCAATCTCTTCAGTGCCGCCAACGTGGTCTAAATGACCATGAGTCAACAAGACCTTCGTCACCTTCACGCCCAGTTCATTGACCTTAGCTACCAGTTTAGAAACATCGCCACCCGGGTCAACCAACGCCGCTTCATTGGTTTTATCGCACCAAATGATTGAACAGTTTTGTTGAAATGCCGTCACAGGAACGATTTCGTACTTCAGAGCCATATTAAATTCCGTATAAATGCGAAAAACTGCCAAAGCATAACATGCCCGCTCTCTCATTTTAATGGGAACATGTATTCGACAACGACTCCCCATTTTTCATTGCGTTATCAGTGTCATTGCCTTCAATGTCATTGGATTGCAATCACTTTGCCACAACAACGTCACCGTGTTGAAAGAACACTTTCATCGTCGATACGTAGCGTAGATTTCAGTCATTAAAAACCGTTATGTTTCATTACCAAACCTATGCTTATGAACCCAAACTCTGTGCGTACAATGTGGATCTCTGATCTTCATCTCGGTAACAAAGACTGCAAAGCCCATTTTTTGCTCGACTTCCTCAATCAACACGAAGCAGAAACAATCATCTTGGTTGGCGACATTATTGATTTTTATTCGATGAAATCCAGCCACCACTGGCCGGAAACCCACAGCCAAGTCATTTCATTGTTAATGAACCGTGCCCATCAGGGTACTCGCCTTATCTACATACCCGGAAATCATGACGCCACGATTCGCCAATACCTCAAGTTCGATTTTGGACGAATAGAAGTAAGAGCGAGCCATTTACACGAAACCTTAATGGGCAAAAAAATCATCGCCGTACATGGCGATGAGTTTGACAGTGCCGTTTGCCACAAACGTTTAACGGCGGTTGCAGGCGATGTAGGCTACGACTTGCTGCTCTTTTTGAACCGTTGGTGGTCAAGGGCTCGTCAACGCCTAGGGTTTCCGTATTGGTCACTCGCTTCGTATATAAAATCCAAGGTCTCATCGGCAAATGTGGCTATTGCTCGGTTCGAAAATGCGGCTATCCAATATGCACGTAGAAAAGGCGCAAATGCCATTGTATGCGGTCACATTCATCACCCGGATCTGAAAACATTTGGTGACGAGTTATACCTCAATGATGGTGATTGGATTGAAAACTGCACGGCATTACTCGAACGACATGATGGTTCACTACAGCTCATCCGTTGGACAGAAAAATGCGAACTATTGGCCGAGAGTGATGCTTTTGTCGCTCCCTTGCCTGACACGATGAACGCAAAGAAAACCCAAACGGCAGAATGCAGCTAACTTTGTAAAGGATATCCATGTTCAATATTGACGAAGTCATCGCAGCAAATTATCCATCAATCGCCGGAAAGCCTTGGCTAGCACGTCCTGTCAGCTCTACGTTGCGTCGATTACTCCACGAGCAAGCATTTCAGGATTTCGCCATCAAATACCCTTACTTAAAAGGGTTTGAATTTGTTGAGCAGGTGCTAGATTACTTCCGTTTTAGCTATACCACCAGCGACAGGCAACGGGAACGTATCCCGACTACTGGGCGCCTTGTCATCATCGCAAACCATCCCATAGGTTCGTTAGATGGGTTAGCCCTGCTCAAGATGGTTCGAGAAATCCGGCCTGATGTTAAAGCGGTCGCGAACAACCTTCTAATGCAAATTGAGCCAATGCACACGTGTTTACTGCCGGTCAACAACATGTCGGGCAAGACACCAAAAGAAAACTTACGCAAGATTGATGAATGGTTGCAGCGCGAAGGCGTTCTGATTATTTTCCCAGCAGGTGAAGTCTCGCGATTTGGCCCTTGGGGGGTGAAAGACAAAGAATGGCATAGCGGATTTTTACGCATGGCGTCCAAAGCAAAAGCCCCCATTTTGCCTATTCATGTTGACGGCCGAAACTCAGCGGTCTTTTATGGGGCCTCATTGGTGTATAGACCGTTATCAAGGCTTTGTTGCTTAATTCGGTTGGAAGACATGGCAGCCTAAAGTTGTTCGGTTCTTAAGCAATATACTGAGTTTCAGGC
>NZ_FUXU01000131.1 GCF_900167155.1 Enterovibrio nigricans DSM 22720
TTTTAGTGTGAACCAGCTTTTCTCATCCAGACGAGAAAGCCTGTCTATCTGTTCAATGATGATTGCATCACCTTTCGCGGCATCATCAAGTAAACGGAGAAGTTCAGGTCTTTGCAGCGAAGCCCCTGATTCATTTTCAATGTACCATCCAGCGATTCTGAATCCCTTATCCTGTACAAACTTCTGTAAGGTGCTCTGTGCTCGTTTCGCGTTTTGATCGCTAGTTGATGCTCTAAGATAGCCAAAGATGTACATAATTTGACCTAAGTGACATTTAAGTTATGATCTAATAGTGTATGCCATATAGGTTATGACAAATATATAAAAACTGCCACTTTTAATCTGTGATCATAGGGTATACCCTCTGGGCGGTGTTCCAGCATAACCGCTGGCTTCTCAATAACCTGTTCGCCTGCGCGGCCAAGGTTTTTCTAGCCTGGGTCCATACCCAGGATGTGGATGTCGGTGTATTCTGCGCCCTGCACACCTACGGCCGGCGGCTTAATTGGAATGTCCATATCCACCTGTCGGTCACACGTGGCGGGTTGTGTCGAAAACAGGGGAGCTGGAACCCTGTCTTTTTTAAAGCCAAACCCACAGAGCTGTGCTGGCGCACGGCGGTTATCCGCCTGCTTCGTCCGCCTGACACTGGCTTTCGATGGTGCGCCTTTCATCCGTCATGAAAGCGATTGCTCTCACTTTCTCGACAGCCAATACCGGCGTCACTGGAAAGTGCACTTTGCGAAGAAGACGCAGCACCACAAACAGACGGTGAATTACCTGGGTCGTTACCTGAAACGTCCGCCGGTGGCGGCATCACGCCTGCGCCACTACAGCCGAGGCGGTCAGGTGACCTTTACCTTCCTCAACCACCGGACTCAAAAGAAAGAATCCATGGTGCTGACACCCTTGGAAATGATAGGCCGGCTGGTTGAGCACATCCCGGAGAAGCATTTTAAGATGCTGCGGTATGACGGTTTTCTGTCGAACCGCAAACGGGGAGAGATGCTACCGCGGGTATATGCTGCGCTGAAACAGGCGCCGCCGGAGGTACCGGAAGCCCCGGGTTATGCGGCAATGCTGAAGGGATACGTGAACGTCGACCCGTATGCCTGCGTGCTTTGCACGGGCAGGATGGTTTATACCGGATTCCGGTCAGGCTCGACGGTGGGTGAGTTGATATCGCAGACGAAACTGCAGGCAAGTAGGCGTCCGGTCTAGTTCCAGTACGGGGTTATTGTGTCTAAAAAACAGAAAGGCGCACAATAATTAACCACTGGTCAACCTTCAGGGCTATCGAAGGGACACATCCTCCAGAAAACAGGGTGGTTTTATCCGCGATCGCAGGCCAGCTCTATTCAAAGGTAAGGATTGAGATTCCTCACCTTTCAATCAGCTCATTGATGTATTCTTGCTGCGCATCAGTCATAACATCACAATCAGAAAGTTCTGTAATTCGATGATTCAACATAGTTAAAGTAGCCTGTACAGCTTCTTCAAATGACGACATCTTGCTGACCTCTTTCCGAATTAGTGTACCCAGTCTTCGAATGTAAGCCCGTTGACGCGCTTAAACTCTCGAACATTGTTTGTGACCAGCACGCAGCCTTCCGCTATGGCGTGGCCTGCAATTGCCGTGTCGTTATTCCCGACAGGAGTACCTTTCGCCATCAAGTCACGCTTAACGGCAGTCGTGGCATCTACAGCGGCCTTATCCCAAGGCAAGATTTCATCAACCCGCTTGAGAAATTCACCGACTAACACAGCATGTTTGGGTGAGGCTTTTTTGCCTAGCAAGCCAAACTGCATTTCCTGATAAGTAATCGCAGAGATAACGACACGGTGTTGCTTACTCACTACCGATTGCAGCTTTTCCAATACCGACAAAGGCTGTTCACGCATGATGAACGAGCAAATGCAGGTATCGAGCATGTAAGTGATTTTCTTAGTCAAAGCTGAATCGTCCTTCATCTGAAATAACATCTGGACGTTCGGCCATGAAATCACTATCGGCCTTATCTACATCACTGAACGACACCCAATTAGGACGGGCTGGACGCAAGGTGATCACATCACCGTCTTTATGGATTTCAAGCTCGCTGATACCTTCAAACTCAAGGTCTTTGGGTAAGCGCACTGCCTGATTCTTGCCGTTTTTAAAGATTGAAACCGTTCTCATTAAATTCGCCTTTTATCGACATATGTAAAACATATGATTAGTATAAAAAAACCCTCTGCATATGTCAAGCATATATACCTTTGATATGGGTGATTTATATCCGATCAACTGAATGCAATTGATACTCAGAAAGCATTTTCAGCTATAGCCGACATTGATACTGGATCCGTGGTCAAAAGACGCTCCGTTGTTTCTAACGTCTTGTTACCCAGAAGATAATGAATATGGGCTACGTCGTAACCCTTCCTACGCAACGTTGCAGCAAAGGTTCTACGGCCTGAAAGAACGCTTGGTGACTCTACACCCGCATTTCTTAGAAGTGTCTTTATATGTCGATTGAGAGCGTCACAACTATAACTCTCAGCACCCGCCTTTGTGGTTTTGCGAACGATTGAGAATGGTCGGTTTTGGCGTGAAATGAATAGCCCTTCGTCGGGATCAAGTCCCAAGTAATGATCGGGATGGTCACCCAAACATATTTTATTTTTTACTCTGTATTGCAGGTAATCAGTAAGATAAACGGGCTTGTTGCAAAAAATGGTTGAGGATAAATGTTGTCAGGTCGTGTACCAGTAATCAGGCGAAAACGACCATGACATTGAACAACCCGTTCATAAAGACAGATCGCTCCCGTATCCGATCTTTACGCTCATCACGACGTAACCAGAAATCAAACTGCCCCTTATTCAACATGCGGAGTGATTCAAATCCCTTGAAGGTAATGGTATGAACCCTCCCACCCTGAAGTCGACCTCTAGCCTTGTGCTAAGGTTGAACTCAGGTTTCTTGTGACGGAAAGGTGAACCATGACTATTACGATGATCGGGATTGATATTGCTAAATCTGTTTTTCACCTGCATGCGACCAATCATCTGGGTCGACAAGTAAAACGAAAAAAACTACAGCGCAACCAATTACTGCCATTTTTAGCTCAAATTCCACCTTGCAACATAGCTATGGAGGCATATGGGAGTTCACAGAAGTGGTCCCCAATTTTCGGACATGACTTTAAGTGATTGATCTGTTTTGATAGTACCCAACAATACTGGAACAGATTATGACGAGAAAACGTAGAAACCACTCTCCCGAGTTTAAAGCTAAAGTGGCATTATCTGCTGCTAAAGGTGATAAAACTGTCGCTGAGCTGGCGCAGAAGTACAACCTACACGCCAACCAAATCTCAACTTGGAAGAAAGAACTGCTTGAGAACGCTGCCATGATCTTTGCCTCTGAAAGCCAGTTAGGCAAAGACAATTCTGAAGAAGTAGACAAACTGCACCCCAAAATCGGTCAATTGACCATGGAAAATGATTTTTTGGCCAAAGGGCTCGGTCGTTAGACCGAGCCCAGCGAAAGAGTTCGCTGGTTAAATCCACCCAACTACCGATAAAGCGTCAGTGCGAGCTTCTCAATATTGCTCGCTCTACGGCTTACTATCAGCCCATTGGACTCTCTGCTGAGGAGATTGAATTGCGCCGTATGATTGACGAAATTCACCTTCAGTATCCGTTCATGGGCAGTAGACGTATTCGAACTGAACTGGCTAAAAAGGGCCATAACGTTAATCGTAAGCGTATTGTTCGGATCATGCGTGATATGGGCATTGGGGCGATTTATCCCAAGCCAAAAACGACACTGGCAAACAAAGCACACAAGGTTTATCCGTACCTGTTGCGTGATATCGAAGTCACTTATCCGAACCAAGCTTGGGCCATTGATATTACGTACATCCCAATGGCTAAAGGGTTTCTGTACTTGGTTGCCATTATCGACTGGTATAGCCGTAAGGTGTTGTCCTGGCGCTTATCGAACACCATGGATACAAGCTTTTGTATCGAGGCACTCGAAGAAGCGCTCCAACACTACGGACCGCCCGATATCTTTAACTCCGATCAGGGCAGCCAGTTTACTAGCACTGAGTTCACACAGAGGTTGCTCGATCAGGGGATACGGATCAGCATGGACGGAAAAGGTCGCTGGGTCGACAACGTTTTTATTGAGCTATTATGGCGAAGCCTGAAATATGAGGAGGTTTACTTAAAAGCTTACAGCACGACCCGTGAAGCTGAGCTTGAAATCGGCCACTACATGGTGTTTTATAATGAGGAGCGTAACCATCAGGGACTCAATGACTTCCCCCCTGATGAAGTCTACTTTGGCAGACAGAGATACGTTGTATGAGCGGGATCAACCACTTAAAGGATTAGCTTATGTGTCCAACCATTGGGATCCACTTCTCCATGCCCAAACCGCGTTCTTTGAAGATGTCCTCGATGTCGCGAAAGCTCAGTGGATAGGCAAGGTAATAGCGGATGGCCTGAAGGATGATGGAGCTTGGGTATTGCTTGCCTTTGAAGCTGAGAGGCATAGGTGGCACCTCAAAAAGTACAGCCTACCACCTATATCTAAATACCTTCGTGCAAACTTTGCGACACTACCTTTCCAGTTGTCATGACCAATTGCTACTCACTACACAGTCAAAAATTACAAAAGAATGTTTATTAGACAATGACACTTATTCAGTTTAAAAGGTCGGTATATCCGACCTTTTTTGAGAGGAAGCATGTTCCCAAAAGGAAATGTTTAATTGAAATAGTAAGTTTTGTCTTTAGTCTATTATGAATCAGGGCAAGCATTACCAAATATTTTATCAGCCCATGCGGGGTTGTCTATAAAAGGATTTCGATTGCCCTGCCAACTATATATGACATTATTCCTGCTTATCTCTTTTTTATCAACAGGATCTATCTTATGCCATTTGTATAGATCACATAATTCACCAAGGAAAGGCGTTTTTTCTGATGTTAGATTATTTGATAATATTAAATCTGGTGTATTAGACAATAAATCCCCATCATATCTTACTGCCATATAAAATAGTTTCCGTGCAATATCCCCTTTATTTTCATGCGGTGGCTCCCATGTTCTATCTTTTTGTAGACTTGAATTACATCGCTCAATAAGTGTTCCTCCTATACCAAAATCCAAGTCTCCACGAAGAGCATTACATTTTTGATCCGAGGCTACAATGTGATGACCATCGGTGTAAGCATATTGGTGCTGTTTTGGAAAGCCATGAGAAGTAGCCCAAAGGTGTTCTCTATTCCATTTATTTCCAGGGATACTACTACCCGATCTTGATTTTTTAGGATAGGATTGTTGGCTATAGATTAACACAACATTATCTGGATTGCTTGGATCTTGATCTGCTTCTTCAAGCATATTCCAAACACATTTATATGATTGTTTGACATAGTTTGAAGATATTATTTTATTCAAGGAATTTTTTAGTGTTACTGGATTGGTATTATCGATGTTTGCGTAATAGGTCTTTGAATCAAAAGCGGGTACTTCTGGTTTTTGACAATCTGCAGCTATTGATACGACTGGATAGAAAAATATTGCCATGATAGAGGCCGATTTTATTTTTAACATGCGCTTTTCCTTTTTAATGTTAAACATTAATGGGTTATGATTATTAAGATAGTTTTAGGGTAGTGTGATTAAGTAATAACAATATGGTTTTTCTGTTTTTAAGAATATTGTAATATCCCATGCTTCAATTTGATTCAAGAATGGGTCATGACTCAAGAATGACCAGAACTATCAATAGAAAATAGGATAAAACGATGCATTAGAAGTGTGTTGTATTCAATATATTGAGTTGAAATATGTACAATAGCAATCCAATCATAGCCAAAAAGATGAAAATACAAAGCGTTGACTGGTAGTGTCGCAAAGTTTGAGAAATCAAAGGGCGTGCCTGTTCACCAGATACAATTAGGCTGCTAACGGGGGGGTTGTTGCAAAAAATTCAATCGGGCGGATTTCACCCCGCCGCTTCCTGAAATTACGTGTAAATTACCTCGACATTAAAGAGTCGATTCATGAAGGCGGATCTCTCCCGCACAAGCACTTTACGCTCATCCTGACGTAACCAGAAATCAAACTGGCCTTTATTCAACATCCGTAGAGATTCGAATCCCTGAAGGGTTGACCAGGCACGCTTTCGTTTTTTAAAACCGCCGGTGCCTGCAAGGAGTTTCTTGATGGGGGCATGATCGGATTCAATACCATTGTTGAGGTATTTCACCTGCCGTTGCTCAACATCCGCTCGAAGTCG
>NZ_FUXU01000179.1 GCF_900167155.1 Enterovibrio nigricans DSM 22720
CATGAGACTACGACGATTGATGGGTGTAGCCGATCAGATCGTAGCTTCTAGATTTAGTTCCATCGATTTAAGCAACAAAGCCCTTCTACATGTGAAAAAATTTCAGGTAGGTGTACTCAACAAGCACGTTAATCAGACGTCCCAAATAAGACAATTCTTTTCTCACAACTTGACCAGCATTGTTTTTGACATTGTATCTCTGATTGTTGTTGTTCCGGCATTGTACTTTTTAAGCGGTACCTTGTTTGTCGCTGTCCTTGCGTTTTGCGTAGCATTGGCCTGCATTTTGGGTTTTTCGATGAAGCACTATCGTGCGTGTCTCGATGAACTCTACGCATCAGAGGCGAAAAGAGAGTCATTCATTGTAGAAACGATCCAATGTTTATCGATGATCAAATCAGTAAATATGGAGAAAAGTCGCTTATTGAATTGGCACGACAGGGCATCTAATAGCATTGAGAGCGATTATAAGCTCAATCGTTTTGATGCCAATATTGGCCTCGCACTTCAGGGATGTCAGAACCTTCTGACGATTGTGATTGTGTTTATCGGCGTGACGGAAATTTATGCCGGTAACCTTTCAGTTGGTACATTGGTGGCTTTCAACATGCTTGTTAGCAAGGTGACTCAGCCTACGATAAAACTCGCAACGCTTGTTCACCATGTTCAGAAGGTAAACCTGTCAATTGACATGTTATCGAACGTCATGAAAGGCGATACAGAAGCGTCGAGTGGACGTACGACGCAGATTAGTGGCGACGTTGAAGTGTCAAATCTGTCACTTATTTTGCCGGATTCTGGCAAGAAGTTACTCGACGATGTGTCGTTCACGATGAAAGCTGGTGATTTCATTGGCATTGTCGGAAGCTCTGGTGCCGGTAAATCGCTATTAGCCTCGTTATTGCAAGGGATTAACCGCAACTACTCGGGGTTGATTCGTTTCGGTGATGTCGAACTGCGAAGCCTTGCGGCCCATGATCTTAGAAAGCAAATAGGGGTGCTACCGCAAAATGCCCCCGTGATTAAAGACAGCCTAGTGAACAATGTTGTTGCAGGTAGACAGTACGAGAGCAACGACGTTATTAGCGCATTGAATTTTGCGCAAGCAATGGAGTTCATCGACGGGCTCAGTGATGGTGTGAATACACAAGTTGATGAGTCAGGCGGAAACTTCTCGGGTGGGCAAATCCAACGTATAGGTTTAGCAAGAGCTGTTTACGGTAAGCCAAAACTTCTTCTTTTAGATGAGGCAACCTCTGCACTTGATGCCGAGGCTGAGGTGGCTATCTTACGTAACCTTAAGCAATTAAAAGGAAATTGTACCGTTATATTCATCACACACCGACTTTCAAACTTGAAATTTGCAGACAACATCCTTGTCATGGATAAAGGCAAACTCGTTGAGCAAGGTAAACACAATATGTTGCTTGAGAAAGAAGGATCACGATACCGCGAGCTCTGGGCAGCCCAGTCGATGTAACGGAAAATAGGGACACATATTATGAACAGTAAGCTGGTGGATATATCAACGGCTCAGACGCCTTCGTACCTGAGAAAGATAGGCATTTTTGTACTGCTGTTATTTGCATGCCTTTTTATCTGGATGCGTTTTTCATATGTTGACGTTGGTGTTACTGCGGTGGGGAAAATTGAGTTGGTTGGTGAAAATCAATATTTCACGCCAAGTAAGAAAATGAAAGTGGCACTGATTAATGTGACGGAAGGTCAAAACGTTAAGAAAGGTGACCTTCTCATCGCATTTGATCTAAGTGATGGTAAAAAGCGCCATGAAAGACTCAAAAAAGAAAACGCTATGCTAGAAGAAAAAACGGAAGCGTATTCCGTAATGTTGGGTCTTTTAAATATTGATAATAATAAGGTTAATACGCTTCATAAGGAAATCGTAACGGACTTTAAAAGCAATTTAGCACTTAAAGAAAATGAGATTGAACGTCTACAAGTGGAACGTCGATCCCTTGACTCCCTGATTGATGCAAAGCGAGTTGAGGAGAATTACCTTGAAATAATGCTAATCATGAAAAACAAACAAGCATTTGAAAATGAACAAACTAGACAGCTAGAAATACAAAAAGAACTTGCATCAGTTCAACAGGATATCAAATCTGCACAAATCAAAATTGAGAGTGTTGCGTCTGAGACAGCCAAGGTTAAATTGGAAATAGACCAATATCGGAGTGGAAAGTATATCGAGTGGAGGCGTAGCCTTGGCCATGCACATGCGAAGCTGGTAGCCAATGAATCTGCCTTACAAGAAATAAAACAATTACTTAATAATGAGCAGGTTTTTGCTGCGGATGACGGCGTTATAACAACGCTTCTCAATATTATACCCGGCACTTGGGTAGAACCAGGAAAACCGATCATGTCGTTAGAGAAGTCAGGGAAATCTGCAAGAGTGAAAGCAAACGTTCCTATCGACCATTTAACATGGGCACGCATTGCTAATGAGTCAAAAGTCATATTTTCAGAGTTCCCTGAGAATAACTACGGCCACCTAATTGGGGAGTACCGAAGTTACAACACCGAGATTCAACAAGAAGAAGGGAAAGGGGAGTTTTATGAAGTCTATATGGACATTAAAGACAATAAAATGAAGAACCTCCCTAAGGACTTTGGTTTCTTTGATGGTCAGAATGTGTCAATCGTATTTGGTCGAGATAAGCGAACGATTTTGAGTTATGCATTAAACCCAATTACTCGTGGCATGCATAAGACGATCGTTGATCCGCACTTAAATTGAAGTTTTTAACGCCTATATGCGTTTCGTGATAGGCAAAGAAAAACACAAATGGATTTGTTATTTTCAATCTGAAGGATCCCCTCATAATTCGCCCAACCCTGATGAATGCGTCAGCTTCTGGTATTCGAGCATAGCCCATTGATATTGCTTTTCATTGATGCA
>NZ_FUXU01000015.1 GCF_900167155.1 Enterovibrio nigricans DSM 22720
GTGTTGGGCCTTTGGGAAACCCTACGTAACGAACACACGGGAGAATAGCAACATGGCCAAGACAGGATTAAAAGCGAACGGAAAACTCAAAAAGGGTTACAAGTTCAAGAAAGGCGGCGGAACGGTGAAGGTCTCGACGACCAAGAAGAAAAAGGCACCGCGTAAGCGTAAATAAAAAAAACCAGCATCACAGGGAAGTTATGCTGGCAAGGAACCAAAACACAGTGAAGCAGATTAATTATAATTATTTACAAGATGCAATCTACGCAGTTTGCGCTCTGCGTACGGATGAAATGTAAGGTATCTGCAATTATTTTGTAATACTAAATGTGGCCAATTATTAAGACTACATCAGTTCAAACATATAAAAAGGTGGATATTTTATTGACGCATTAGTCTATGTAGAATTAAAAGGCCGCCCAATTGAGCGGCCTTTTTTTGGTTGTACCTGATAGATACGTGGTCAATTTATGGAAGGGATACAGATTAAGATTATTTAAAACAATGTGTTACTTTGAAAGATATAGCACCTTTCGGTGCTTTTTTCATATCTAGCCTACTGATGAATCTGCGCTTAGCGGCAGAATGGTTGGTGCAGTACGACCGTTGTTTGCAGTGTTCGAATGCCACAAAAGCCTTCAATTTCGCTCGCCAAGTAGTGGATAGATTGAAGATCAGAGGCTTCTACTAGCGCGATAATATCAAAGCTACCACCAACAATGCTGGTGGAGCGTACTTCTGGGATTTCTTTTAAATAGGCAGATACATCCTGTTTTCTTCCTTTCTCACAAGAGATTAATAAGTAGCACGAAGCTGTGTTGGAGCTGTTATCAATGCGTATTTGCGCTGTGTACCCCTTGATAATGCCGGTTTTTTCCAAACGGTTAATTCGTTCAGACACAGCAGTACGGGACAGCCCAACATTACGTGATAAATTTGCAATTGACTCTCTGCCGTTCGACAACAAGTTAGAGAGAATTTTGCGGTCGAGTTTATCTAAACTTTGTAGATTTGATGAAGCTGGCATAGTGATACCTCGTTGATTCTATTCTTATTGTTATCGTATTAAATGTGTTCAGGTAACGTGAAATTAGAGAGCTCTCGTAGCGTAAATGGATTTTTAGGCGTGAGAGGCGTTACTCGAATTTTCAAATCCCGACCAGATACAGTGATGTCGCTGATAAAGCTGCCATCGTTGGTGCTTGTTAGTGTTGAATCTTGTAAAAGGTGATAAATAGCCCACTGACCAGTTTCAGTCAGTACATGCTGCTTCCCTTCGTCTGTGACATCCTGAATTGTAATGCTGATGTTGTTGTCACCGCTTTGTGGTGGCCATTCCAGCTCACGAACTTGACTTGGTCCTTGGTAGTAATTGATACCGGTATCTGCAATTTTGATGGTTGCGCGAATCGCACTCGAATCCAGATCCAACACTTTCACACTAAATGGGATATGGAATCGGTTGGTGCTCTTGTTAATCAACGTATCGCGGATCACGTTGTAGTTACGCAGTTGCACTAAAAGGGCAGGAGATAACGGCATAACTTCGCCATCTACACGCTTCGGTTGCCACAGCATGGTGTCATAGAACGGCGCGAAGTTGTCTTTGATGAAGGTGTCGAGAATACCGCCTGATGCAAACAGCAACTCAAAATCTTCGAGCGAGATATCGCTTTGTGCAGAAGGGTCGAACGGATACTTGTTTAGGCCAATCTCTTTAAATTTGCTATAAACTTCGCTGTACCACTTGCTTTAGTACGGTCGTCATCGGAGATGATGGGCCTGAAATTAAGTCCACGGCATTGGTCAAATCACCAATGGTGCTGTATCGCTTCACTTTGAGTTCACTGAGTGCGTTACGCCAAAAGTTAATGTAGTCATCAGTGTATTTCTTCAATACGTCTTTTTTGAACGCTTCTTGCTCTGGTTTGGTTGGTACTGTGTGGTTTGAAAGGCCAAGCACCCAGTTGTCTGCGATCACTTCTTTAGACATTAGGTCAACGTTCGGGCGGAAGAAGGTGCTGAAGCCTGTCGCGGTATATACCTTATTTATATCCAAACGCTCAATGTCAATCTCATCGGTAAAAAGGTTAGAGAAGTCGAAACCTATCGCACGCGGAAGGTTAAGTGTACCCAAGTCGATACCTTTTGCCTGTGTCAATAGCGTACCGTAAACCAAATCGACATTTGATGAAGACAACAGGTCGCGACGGGTAGCACGTACGAGATCCATATTGATATCTACTGGCGCAAACGGTGTGCGGAAGTAGGCATCAATGTATGACAGCGTTTCAACAGCCACATGGCCATCTACGTTGAGATCATCGAACACTGCAACAGTTTGTTGTCTAAGAAAAGCAAGGTCACGTTTTGCTGGGTCCTTAAACATTAAGTAACCTTTCAACAATGCTAGCGAATGTTGCGAAGAATCAGGATTTTTTCCTAGCTCTAAACGGTAACCTTCTTCAATCATCGGCATCAGGTTGTTCTGAATGTTGTTTAACAGCGAGCCATACGCCAATTTAGTGGATTCTTCGAGTCGGCTGATATTGAGTGACGCCAGTTCTTTGTCCAGCGCAGCGTTCCCACTCATCCATGCGTCAAAAGATGCTTTAATGCGGGTGTTAGCGTTAGCTAGGCGAGATTCGAAATCGCGTGCGTTTTCGTTTTGACTGCCTTGCTGTTCTTCTGCGGCAATGAGTTGGTTCATGACAGAAAGATTACTTTCTAACATGTTGTAGATAAGCACGCTTGAGCCACCTAACACTGTTGCACTGGCAAGTAGCGACAGCATGCTGTGACGGCGGATTTTTCGGAGGTAAGTTTTGTTTTCTCCCGCAAATTCTGACTCAGGCAGTACTTTTGCGTCAACCAAGAAGCGGGTGAAGTACGGCGTTTCGGACAGGTGTGAATAGCCCGATGCAATGATGGGTAAATTGAAGTAGTTACTACAGCTTTTTGCTAGGAGATTGTACTTTCGACCACCTTGGTGGTTTGAGACGAAGAACACCTCACGGATATCCAACACGTAGGTGCCTTGGTTCACTGAGCTGAAACGTTCAAGAACGGTGCGCACTTCAGATTGGCAAAGCTCAAATTGCTTAGGAAAGGTGACGATCGCTTTACGTTCTTCTGTGCTGCTCGAATGTGCTGACGCATCCAGTGCATTGGCTTCCATTACTTTAAGCAGATTGGCATAGCTGTCATTAAAGTAATCCAGCATTGCCCCTTTAGCGTCTTTTAGTGGAATAGTGAGGTAATCGACTGTTGTTTTTAGCGGACTAAACTGGATGTACTCTTTGAAACCATCTAGCTTGTCGAGTTTTGACATCATCAGGTAAATAGGTAACGCCGACGCCGTTTGTTCACCAATGTATGCAAAACGTTTACATAGGGCGGCTAATGCATATTCGACTTGTTCGCTTTCATTGACAATGAGAAATTCGAAATCAATGAACAGTAAACATCCGTTGAAAGGCTTTCTAGGGCGGTACTCAATGATTTCGTTAATGAACGTATTCCACAAGGCAGCATCGACACTTGATACTTCTTGGAACACAAGACGGCGATCAGGTTTGATGTAAATCCCTGCCTCAGATTCATACCATTCGAAAAAGTCATTTTTAACTGAATTGGTTTTATCGACAGGCTTGATGGTATTCGAGGTGAACAGAAATTGCGCTTTGCCCGCGCCTTTCGTACCCATTAGCAGATAAACGGGTTTGTTACCAATACGCTTTAACAGTGGATGAAGAACTAGTCGGAGAGCATCCTCTTCTGTTTCAAGTTGTTGAGATGATAACTGACGGCGCTTTTTAACCCAAAGCACCGTGTTAAATGCCAGGTATGAGAGTGCGACGACAGCGAGAGCACCGTAAAGTACCCACTTTTGAGTGCTGGAGAACCACGTGAAATAGACGCTAAGGATGATTGCTGAGATCAGAAGAGCAACCAGCGTAGAGATCAGTACTGGGTTCCGCTTTATATTATTTTTATACATACGCCTGAAAACTTTTATGGTTGATTATTGATATTCTTGTTATGAGATATTTTGAGTTCATTTATTTTGTATTGGAATATATTTAGCATTCGCTGTGCTTTTTCCAATTCTGCAACATTACTATTTCTTTCGGCAAATTCTATACGTCCTTGAAGAGGGAATAATGAGTTACTGTATTGATAAGCAATTACATAAAAGTGTTCATCTGGGTTTTTCAATTTAGCGTTAGCAAAGTAAGTCCTTGCAGTTTGAAAATCTTTGTTTATGTCACGGTATTGAACTTCTAAGCTTGATTTTTTGGTTTTAAATTCTTCAGTTATTTTTTGAGTAGACGCTGAGTCAGGATATAAATCATTTAGTGACTTTAAGATATTTTCAATTACTTTAAGTTTATTAATGTTATCCGGATCAACAATTAGGTTATTTACTAATTCCTCAGAGCGTGTTAGTAAACTGTTTTTTAGTTCTTCTCTGATTTCTTCGTTTTCTTTCGCTATTCTGCTAGTAAGTACTGACAAATTGCTAATTGATGAGAGTTCCACTTGTTCAGATAAGGTCATTATTTTGTTTTCGGTGTAAGCAATTCTCCCGAAAGTACCTATCATTAACCCTGTTGCAATGAGTGCATAAAGATAGATGGGTTGTTTCTTATTATTTGGCGGTTCAGTGTGTTTCGGTGTCTCTGCTTTGGCGTCATAAGGTGACTTTGACGGCGATACATCCAGCGTTATAGAAGGTTGTGGTACCGACGGTGGAGGTGCAAGTGCTGCTTTCTGTTTTCTTAGTAGCTCAGATTTTCGAGCTTGTTCGGCTTTTAAATCGTCTTGCCATTGACTGAGTATTCGTCGGATCGCTGCTAGAGAGGGGCCTTTAACACCGTAGTGCTGCCGTAATTCTTCATCTATTTTCATTGTAAGGTGATGACCTAACTCTATGAGAGGTAAGTCTTCTTCAGATACCTTTAACTTACGCTGTTGGCGCTCAGTGTGTTCCACGTACCATTCGAATGAAGACATGCGAGCTGTGGATCGGTCTTTCGGTGGATAGGCGCTGTGCCAATAAATAAGGCATATATCTGAAATAATACCGAGACCATCAACGAGTCCCTGAACCCCTCGATTATGCGTAGCTGCAGTTCCATAATAACACGCGCAACGAATGTCTTTGGCGTGGTTGGCCAATATTCTCCGTGAAAGTTCTTCCACTTTCTTCCATGAGACACTGCCCGTTACTTTGCTAAGATTGTTGATTTGACGCTTTATTTCATCAAACTCATCTAGATTATTAGGGTTTTGGCCATTTGGCTGTTCGCCGTCAATAGGTCGGCGAGAAAAATCCGAGTAATACATATGTTCCTTTTATATACAACTGCCAGAGTAGGGAGTGAATTATTATAGTTGTCGTCTATATTCGAGGTCAGATTGTATATTTGTTTATGCACATTCAAATAAAATATCTAAGTTGCCCAGCCACAATAGTCTCATATTGTGATATTAGTTCAGGAAATTCTGCGAGTGTGATCTTCGTTCTATCCTCGGATGTTTAATGCGGGTTAATTTCTGTGGGGTGTTATGTGTTGTTTGGGGTGCGCAATTGTTGCCTTTCTTGTTTTGTGGTCATTGGCGGTTTTTAATAACATGCATAATAACTAAAGTCATAGTTATTATGACGGGTGGTTATGCCAAAGTGGTGTAATTTGTAGTGCTGAGACATTGGGTATTGAAATAGATATTTATATTGTTATTTTTAGCTGATTTCTTTCCAGATGTGCGTTTATTATGGCGAAAATAATTAGAAGTGTTTTGGTGTTGGTAATTAGTCTCTCTTCTCTTTCTGTACACGCAAAAGGAGAGCGTTATGGCATATCAGGCGCTTTGAGAAGTATTGACAGTATTACCTATGAAGAAGGTATGAGCGGGACAGCTGAAACACTAAGCTACGGCATTGTTCACACTCGTCCAATTGATGAAAACAATAACCGCTGGAGATGGTGGTTGGCAGCAAATTACACACAAGACTCCATTATGCCAGATGCTAGTGGCGTTTATCAGGAACTTATTGGACTTGATTTACGCATTATCCCTCAGTATGCACTGGCATCGTGGGGACCCTTTACACCGTACATTGGTGGTGGCTTGTCTTTTGGTTACCAGCAGTATGCGAATCGCTGGCAGGTTGATGATGAGGGTTATAAATATGGTGAACAGCTTGAGGATATTGGTCAGTTTGAGGCTGGGCTGATTTTCACATTCGGTACAGCAATAAAGTTCGGTAGCAATTCGGATAACCATCTTCAGTTAGTACCGCAGATTTCCTATACCTTGCCAATTTATAACGAAGGTATTGGCGGTGCAGAGCTGTCGGTGTCTTTACTGTTCTAAGGGGAACCAGCGATGTATAACAAAAGACTGGTGTTGAACTTCACGAAAACGCCTGAGGAATATACGGGAGCTATGAGTGTTGAGCTGCCCGAGGATGGTGGTTCTATCGGTCGTAACCCCGGAAGTACCGTTGCCCTTATTGATCATAATCGGTTTATCTCGGGTTCGCATTGCCTCGTTCACGTCTATGGGGATTTACACTATATCAGTGATGTAAGCACAAACGGGACGATGTTGAATGGTGCTCGCATTTTAAAGAATCAGCCTATTTCGTTGCACGATGGTGACATGCTGGTATTAGGTCGCTATGAAGTGTCAGTGGCTATTGAAACGAAAATGTTTGCTCAGGATATTGCTATCGACATCGTGCCTGATCGCGAAACTAACGATCCACTAGTTGGACTGGGTGGGTATCAGGCCGAAAGTGAAGAAGTCTCCTCTACCATAGAGGAGCTCTTTATGAAGTCAGATGGTCAAGAGATTGAAAAAGATGATCCTGTAGCGCATTTGGCGTTCTCAATGAATGAGGACGATGATTTTCTCATTAAAGAGCCGAACGCTTCAGGGAAAGAGGAAACAGAGCAACCGGTTGTTTCCTGTCAGTTACATGATGATAGTGACAGTATCTACTCAAATTTTGACGTGCCAAATATAATTCCGGAGGACTGGTTAGCGGGTTCACTCAATGAACAATCTAGTTCTGCACATGCATCTTCACTTAATGAGTGCGTATTGCCAGAGTCAGTCGTTCCTGAATCTATAATCCATCACTCGGAACCATCACTGAGCAACACGGTTGTCCCACCTTTTAAGGATTCTACCTTTACAGAACATTTATCTCAGCAGAGCAGAAAGACAGCATATTGGGAAGAGGTGACACAGGTTATCCCAACGGGTAGCGGGGAGGAACTCAGGGTTGAAGACGTACTTGAGAAGCCTCAGGAGAGTGCGCGCCATACACCTGCAGTTGAAACCTTGGGTGATTTGAGTACGTCGTTCTTTCAAGGTTTGGGTGTTGAGCGGGATGGAGCCATGTCAAAAGATCCCCGCTTTTTCTTACAAATGGGGTCGTGTTTACGGTTATGCATGGAGAAACTTCAGCAGGACTTGCGCGAAGTGGAGAGCCTAAAACAATCAGGCGATTCAGTGGCAGAGAGCAATAACATCCTTGAGTTAATGCTGACACTCAATGAGCAGAATCTTCTCGCGCCCAATGAATTGGTTGAGCAGTTGCTTGATGAGTTGGATGACCATCAGGTGCATTATCATCAAGCTGTGAATGATGTTATCTCTAGTGAATTGGAGCGTCTCCACCCTCAGCGCTTTGCGGAACAAGTAAAAACTGAGTCTTCGTTTAAAACGAAACGCCAATTATGGCGACAGTACGAAGCCTTTTTTGATGAGAAGCACAAAGACGTGATGTATTCAGCTGGCACAACCGCGAAGAATAAAATTGCTGAGCATTACATGAAAAATCTGGGGGTTAAGAGTGCGTAAGTTTTGGGTCAGTGTAGCTGTGTTAGCTCTTTCAGGATGTTCTGTCTGGGATCAGTTCAAGGAATCTTCGGGCATCATTCCTGAAACATCATCGGTCGAACTGATTGTTGAAGCGTCTGATTGGCTTAACGTACGCGAGGGGGGACAACCTTCCCCTGTTATCCTTCGCATTCATGAGCTTACCTCTCCAGTGCTTTTCAGAACCCTCGATTTCTTTGCTTTGTTTGAAAATGATAAAGCGGCGCTAGGGGATGAATACATTAAGCGTTATGAGTTTCAGATTAAACCCGGTGATGAAATTCATCAGTTGTTGATCTTAGACCCAGCCACGCGGGCAATAGGCTATTCCGTCGCTTTCCGAGATATTAATGGCTCATCATGGCGCAAAGTTGAGCAAATTGAAGAGAAGTCCGAATACTTTCAGCGCATCAAGCTGGAAGGGAGTGAAATGATTTCAGATACAACCCGTGGTATCGAGCAGGTCTATTTTTAAGGAACATATATGTCGTTGTATAACCGAGTAGTTTGGCAGGACGGTTTGTTTATGAAGCCCCAGCATTTACAGCAGTTGGAGCGCTATCAGGACAAATTTAGCAGTATGTTAAGCGAATATTGTTCTCCGCTCAATTGGGGTATTAACCGCCTTGAAATAAACACCGAGTTGTTGTCGCTAGGTAAGATTGGTATCACCAAGATTGAAGGTGTTCTTCAAGATCGAACACCATTCCAATTGCCTCTGCAATCTGATTTACCACAAATAATTGATGTTGACTCATCAATGATCGGCAAAGAGGTTTTTCTTTGCTGCCCTCTCCCATCTGAGCGCTCAGAGCTGTTTGGGGAAGAGCGAGTAGGTGCGAGATATTCCATTCACGCTGAAGATGTTGTGGATGCGTGCTTCGAAAGTAACGACATGGCGAATATTCAAGTTGGGAAGCTGAACTTTAGGTTGATGTTCGATCATGAGGATAGAAGTGCTTACACCACCATTCCAATTCTTAAAATTGCGGAGGTGAAACCTGACGGCAGTGTTGTGCTTAACGACAACTATATCCCGACGTGTATTGATATCCATGCCTCAGCAGTATTATCGAAATACGTGAAAGAGTTTGCGTCAATGCTTCGTCACCGTGCGGAATCGATAGTGCAACGTATGGGTATGGTTGATCAACAGGGTGTATCTTCGGTTGCCGATTTTATGTTGTTACAAACCCTCAACCGCTATGAACCGCTTTTTTGGCATTTTGGATCTGTTGAAGGTATCCACCCTGAGGCGCTTTATCGCACGATTTTGCAAGCAGAAGGAGAGTTGTCAACTATCTGCTCTAAAGAGCGGCGGCCTCATCCTTATGTTTCCTATAACCATAGTGAACTAACAAATTGTATGGCTCAAGTCATCGACAGTTCGAAGCAGTGCCTAAGTGTTATGTCTGAACAGCGAGCGTTGCCGTTGACGCTGATTGAGCAAAACTACGGTATCAGTACAGCGGTGATCCCGGATAATAGTTTGGTGAATGCGGCCACGTTTATTCTTGCTGTTAAAGCAGATGTTCCGCTGGATATTTTGCATACTCAATTTGTTAGCCAAATCAAGATTGGCTCAATTGACAATATTCGTCAGCTTATCAACCTTCAACTTCCTGGTATTGGCATTAAACCGATGCCTGTAGTTCCTCGTGCGCTTCCTTTCCATGCAGGTTATACCTACTTCGAATTGGATAAAATGAGCGACGAGTGGGAGAAGCTTGAGAATGCAGCAGCAATAGCAGTTCATGTTTCTGGTGAATTCTCTAATCTATCGTTGCAACTATGGGCTGTTAGGCTATGAGCTATATAGATGACGACGTAACGGTCGTTCTCTTTCAACCCGAGCCGGGAAAGCCTATGGAGGTCATGCCCCCACCGGATCTTTCCCGAAATATCGCAGTCAGTGGTTTAGATCTTGATGCTATTGGTGTTAATCCTCTGGTTGATCAGTTTTCGTGGCTTATAGCGACACTGTCATGCATGTCTTCAATTCCTTGGCTTGACGACCCAATGCCATTTCGTGAGCAAGTCGCTCGTGAAATACGTAAAGGTGAGCGTAAACTGGATGAAATGGAGGTTGAACGTGCGACTATTTTAGTTGTTCGTTACTGTCTATGTGCTGCATTTGATGAAGCTGTACTTTCGCAGCAGTGGGGGGCTGATAGTCGTTGGAGCCAGAACAGCTTATTAGCAGAATTCCACAATGAGACGTCAGGTGGCGATAAATTTTTCATCATTTTAGAACGCTTAAAAAACGAACCTAAAAAGTATCGCTATGTTATAGAATTTTTGTATCTGCTCCTCCAAATGGGTTTCAAAGGGAAATTCGGTCGCGAAGGGCAAGGGGGTAAGGAGGCTTTAGTTGAAATCTCTCAGGTGATTTATCGGCTCGTGCGTGATGACCGATTGCTTGAGAAGGAGAAGCTATCTCTTGTTGATTTGAAAACAAAGTATCTTAAACAACCCCTCAAAAAAGTTGTACCTCCTAAGTTAACACTTCTATTAACTGCTGGAATTCTAATTGCTATGCATGCTGCTGCTTACATCACGATAAATGGAATGTTTCAGAAGATTATTGAGATATATAAGTAGCACTGATATTTACTCTTTGATCAACACATTCGTTGGAGAGAAAGGGCTTTACGCATAGCTTCAAGAACTCTGATGTGACCTATAGAGGGAGTCTAGGTGCTAATGACTGTGAAGGTAAAAGACGTCAATGATTGATATTGACTTGGGTTCGATTGACCGACTTTTCTGATGATTCAGAATCGGAAATCATTCACTGATTTCCGATTTTTTATACCTGTTACTCCGCCCTGAATCACTTTCTCAATTGGCTATATCGGGTCAAAGCAACACTTACCCGCGATCTGCGCGGTAGCAGGTCACATCTATTTCTACTTTTACGTCCACAACCAGATCACAAACCATGCAAATTCGTGCGGGTGGGTGCTCGCCAAAGAACTCTTTAAAAACTTTGTTGAAAGACTGGAAGTAGCGAGAATCTGTCAGCACGACTTTCACATGCATCACATCTGCTAGGGTGTATCCGGCTTCTTCCATGATGTCGACGCAGTTTTGAATCGCAAGACGGGATTGGTCAACAATACCGCCCTCGACCACTTCGCCGTCAATCATTGGGGTTTGGCCGGATACATATAAAAAACCGCCAGCTTCCGTTGCACGCGCGAACGGCAGGTGTTGGCCGCCTGTGCCTGTTCCACCTTCTACGCCATATCGTTTAATTGTCATGAATTTATCTCCATTATTTCGCTGCTAGCGAGTTCAGTATTTTCACGCCGTAAAAAACGGCCATGTCGTCCCTGAACCCCTGTTGATTGTTGGTAACTGATTTTTCCGTTTACCCAAACGGTATGGATCCCTTGGGCGGCTTGCTTCGGCTGTCGAAAGCTGGCGGAATCGGTGATTTCATCTGGGTTGAACAACACCAGATCGGCAAAATTGCCGACTTTGATCTCGCCGCGTTTAACCAGGTTAAAGCGTCGCGCAGACAGACCAGTCATCTTGTGGATTGCCGTCGTGAGAGGGAACAATTTACGCTCGCGGCAGTAATATCCAAGCACTCGGGGGAACGCGCCCCATAGACGAGGGTGAGGGTGAGGATCATTCGGTAGGCCATCAGATCCAATCATGGTCAACGGGTACTGAAGGACGCGCTCGACATCGTCGACATCCATATTGTGATAAACCGCGCCAGCAGGCTGAAGTTTCTTAGCTGCGTCAAGAAGGCTCAGGCCAAGTTCACCTGCAATTTCAGAGAGCATTTTTCCCGCCAAGTCAGGCAGTGAGGCTGACCAAGTGATAAAAATCGGATAGTCGTGAGTAACTTGTTTTAAGTCTAATGTTGAGGAGCTGGCGGAATAGGGATAACAATCGCAGCCAACCTCCAGCGATTGACGGGCATGCTCCATTTTTTCCAGAACTTCATGTGCGCGCCCCCAATTTCCGGCGCCAGCGCATTTGAGGTGGGAGATGACAACGGGCACTTTTGTCGCCATCCCGACTCGGAATGCTTCATCCATTGCGTCCAAAATACCTTCAAACTCTGTGCGCAAATGCGTGGTGTATATGGCATTGACGCGTGTAAGTTCTTGCGTGAGAGCCAAAACCTCGCGTTCTTCGCAACGCTTTGCGCTGGCATATGCCAACCCAGTACTGAGGCCGAGTGCGCCTTCGTTCAGCGCATGCCTGAGTTGTTTCTTCATCACACCAATTTCTTCTGGTGTCGCCGGGCGATAAAGGTCATCCATCACGTTGTTTCTTAGCGTCGTATGCCCGACTAAAGTGGCAACATTGACGGCTGGCTCTGCGTCGTTGACCGCATCGACGTAGCTGGAAAACGTGGGGTATTTGAAGTCCTTTCTTTCCCCCAATAAGTTCATTGGATCGGGCGGTTCATCCGTTAGCACGGCGGGCGAGGCGCTGATACCGCAGTTGCCCACAATGGTGGTCGTGACGCCCTGAGAGATTTTCGGGATACACTCAGGCATTCTGATGACATTCGTATCATCATGCGTATGCACGTCTATGAAGCCAGGGCTCAGCACGAGCCCCTTGGCGTCGACGACGCGTTTTGCGTGAGTAGCATCAAGCTGACCTATTGCCACTATTTCATCATCAATTATTGCCACATCGGCCAGATATGAGGGCTGGTTTTGGCCGTCAATAATTGTCGCACCCTTAATTAAGCAGTCGTATTTCATAGTGTTCTCAGCGCGAGGCTTTAATCCCCCAAAGGTTGTCGGTCTCTGCCTCCCCGATAGGAATCCAAAGCCAGTTTTAGTCTTCTGAGCTTGTCACGAGAGCGTCGTTTATGTGTGACGGCAATTTGCATGGAAATCACGTCTACTAAGGCCAGCATCGCGTAACGGGAAGCCGAAGGCTTATAAATAAAATCCGTTTCTTGTGTCGTAATCGGCAATAGCAGATCGCAAATGTCTGCTAACGGCGAATCAGCCTGAGTGATTGCTATCACCTTGAGGCCATATTTTTTGGCTAACTGCGCGGTGTCTAAGATGCCTGGGGTGTGCCCTGTGGTCGACATGATCACCATGACATCACTGCTGTCTGCCGTTGCCGCAACCATTCGGGTGAGCAATCCGTCGTGGTAGGCTGTAATGGCATACCCCAGACGAAACAGGCGATGCTGCAACTCTTGGGAAACCATGGTTGAGCCTCCACCCATGCCGACACTGATAATTTGTCTTGCACTGTGTAGCCAATTGACGGCTTTTTCGATGTCTTTTTCATCGAGCAGTTTTCGATTCGCATCCATAGACTGCTTTATGGATTCATAAATGCCATGAATCCCGGTTTGCTCAACGGGTTCAATAATAAAGCGCTGACCAACAGCCAATGATTGGGCCAGTTTCATCTTTAAATCGCGCACGTTTTTACAGCCCACAGCCTTTGCAAAACGCGTAATGGTGGCTTCGCTGACCTGAGCGTCTTTTGCAAGTTCGGTAATACTCATGCTGGCCGCACCCGCCAGGTTATCCATGACACATTTAGCCACTTTTTTTTCAGCGTCTCTCAATGCATCAAAGCGTTGTGATATCTGAGACAGGATGTCTACTTCCATCGTCATTCCGATTACCTCATGCAATATCGTAGCGATTCGAACGTGCGGATAAAGTGACTAGACGCACATTAATATCGATTTTGTTTGATAGTTTCCAACCTGATAGAAATTATATATCATCATAAACCCACGCACCACCATAGCTCGACGGTAAGTTAAGAGGATGAGGTTATGTCGGAATTGAAAAATAGTTTTGGTAGTTATTATCACACGTTGGACTCGCTTCCCTTTGAAAAGGGCGCAAAAGGCGTTCCATTGATGCGAAAGTCACAAGGCAAATATTCCTTACTCACCGATTTACCGTTGCCTGCTGCTGTCGTTTCAGAATCCGCCATCACGCATAACGCCAGTTGGATGCAAACCTACGCGAATCAAAGCGATGTATTGCTTGCTCCTCACGGTAAAACGACGATGTCTCCCCAGTTGTTCAAAGCACAGATTGCTCAGGGTGCATGGGGACTGACACTCGCCACGCCAGCGCAGGCGTTGATTGCTGCAGAGGCCAGTGCCAAGCGTATCATTCTTGCTAATCAAGTTGTGGGGTGGGCGAATATTAATGCAGTGCTGGACATCATCGAGCACTATCAAACCGAGGTCTATCCCTGTGTTGATAGCCCGTACCTTGTTGAGCAGTGGCAGGAAGCAGCGAAGCGCCGAGGGCTCCATGTGTCACTTCTCGTGGAGTTGGGCGTAAAGGGTGGTCGTTGCGGCTGCCGTACCCATCAGCAAGTCAAAGCGTTAGCACAACACATTGCCCAGTCGGAAAACTTGATGTTCGCTGGCATTGAGTTTTATGAAGGTGTCATCCATGCAGAGCATGAAGACGATGATGTCGAACCTGAGGTAAGAAAGTTTGTTAATTCGGCGGTTGAGCTGGCAGAGTCGTTACAATCCCTTTCGCCGCTTGAAAAGCCAATCATTACGGGGGCTGGCTCTGTGTGGTATGACGTTGTGGCTGAGGCATTCGCAGGGAAAACCACACTCACAACCATCATCCGGCCGGGCTGTTATCTCATCCATGATGACGGTATCTACCAAGAATCGCAAAGTGCCGTGATGAATAGAGCGCGTAGAGACGACAGTGCGGCTTGTCATTTGAATGGCGACCTCATTTCTGCACTGACAATCTATGCGCATGTCATTTCGGTGCCAGAAAAAGGGAAAGCTGTTATTGGGTTAGGGAAGCGAGATGTGGCGTTTGATGCGGGCTTGCCAAAAGCGATTGGCTTATATCGAGACGGTCAGCAACTGCCTCTGCCTTCCGTCTCTTCAACAGATATCATGGATCAACACCTTTTTCTGAACACGATGTATGAAGGTGCGCTGCGGGTTGGCGACATTATGGTTTTTTCCACCTCGCACCCTTGCCTGACGTTTGATAAGTGGCGTTATATTGGCGTGGAAACAGAACCTTGCGTCATCACCAAGTGGTTAGACACATACTTCTAGCGCCTAACAAAACCATGCGGTAAGCATATCGGGCGGCATTATTTTCAACAGACGCCATTGGTTTCTATCTGATGCCACACTATAAACGGTGCCGGTTAACGCCGCTTAAATTGGCGCGAGTTGAATGTTAACAAAAAGTAAACGAAGATCACAAATTGAAAGGAAATTTGCCTTCATTTGACCATGTTACTTTTTCAAGTGGCGCCCCCTGCATTTCCAATCTTTACCCTTATTATCCTGCACTTCAACGATGTTACTTATCTACACGGAAAATAGGTAAGAACTCCTCAAATAACCGCTAAACTCAATAAAAACAAGTAACTAACATAAACTATGAAGTGTGTGTGTTAGAAACTATCACACATTGCTATTTTTGGGATTTACATCACGGCTGAATGGGTATTCCGACATTAAGCTTTGGTTCACTTAGCCGTCAAAAGTGCCTTTATGCATGAACAGGGACACATCATGACCTCCTCCGAATTGATACAACGAAAGATCAACGCCGTTAAGGTCCGCCTCTATAAAATGAATCAGTGTGTGGTCGCCATTCTTATGATCTTGCTGATATTGGATGTCTGGTTGGGCGTATTGGATCGTTATTGGCTGAAGTTTCAACTTGCTTGGGTGGAAGAGCTTGCTCGCTACATCATGATTTGGGCGATTTTAATGGCTGTTCCTTGTTGCACGGCAAATCGCGAACACATGGGGCTCGCTTTTATTGCGGACAGGCTGCCGGACAGAATAAGACTTGGCTTGCAACTCGCATTGAGTACGCTGACTGTTTGTTTTTTTGCTTATATTTCATTTCTTGGTATCACCTTCGTTGAAAAAGGCGCGAGCCAGCTTTCAACCGTATTTGGTTTACCCATGGCGTACGCTTACGCCGCTATTCCCGTCGCGTTTGGACTTTTTGCGCTGCAAGCTTTTCTGGTGCTTTTAGAGGACATTTTCTTCGTGTTCTGTGGTGCTTACGAAACGTCTCACCTTCCTCAACAGGAGGATATCTGATGGTTGCTGCACTCTTCTTTTTTCTGATGTTTCTCGGTGCCCCTGTCGCTATCGCTCTAGGTGTTGCTGGACTGGCTGGTATGTATGAAATCGGCGGTTCGCATTTCACGTCCCTGGCGCCAAGCAAAATATTTAATGGGCTTAATATTTTCCCGTTTCTTGCCATGCCGTTCTTTATATTGGCTGGGGAGATCATGAACCACACGGGTATCACCAGCCGTCTGGTCTTTTTGGCTCAGGCTTTAGTAGGCCACTTTAGAGGCGGTTTGGCACATTCAAACATGCTTGCTTCTGTCTTTTTTTCTGGGATCACGGGCTCTGCTACTGAAGATGCTGCAGCCTTTGGGCGAACACTGGTTCCTGCAATGGAAAAAGAAGGCTACTCCAAAGATTACGCCTGCGCAGTGACAGCAGCGGGTTCCATCATAGGGCCGACTATCCCGCCTTCCGGCATAATGGTGGTTTATGGTTCGCTGATGGGTGTTTCTATCGGCGGCCTGTTTGCGACGGGTATTTTACCTGGGCTTTTGGTGTGCTTTGTCTGCATGGCGATTATTGCCTCAATGGGTAAACGCAAAGGCTTACCGAAAAATCAACAACGCGCATCATTGAAGCAGATCTTGTTGCTGCTTCGACAATCCAGTCTCGCCTTGTTCATGCCTGTGATTATCTTGGGTGGCATTGTTTTTGGTATTGTTACCCCGACGGAAGCGGCCTCCATAGCCGTGGCTTATGCCTTGATCATCGGTACTTTTATCTATCGCAACCTCTCGTTGACGGCGTTCTATCATATGATTGTTCGCACCGCCCAAATCTCCGGTGTGATTTACCTCATCATAGGGTCGGCATCCATTCTGGGCTGGTGGCTGAGCTTCAACCAAATCCCACAGATGATTGCGGATGTGTTCATTTCCCTGTCAGACAACCCGAATATCATTCTGGCGTTGATCATCTTGTTATTGCTGACGGTCGGCATGCTGATGGACATCAATGTCATGTTGGTCATTCTCGCGCCTATTCTGGTCCCTCTAACCGCGGAAATTGGGCTTGACCCGCTGCATGCGGGCATCATTTTTGTGCTCGCACTTAACGTTTCTTTAATGACCCCACCAATAGGTGCTTGCCTGTTTGTTCTGTCATCGGTTACTGGCGCAAAGATTGAAGGGATATCTAAGGAGCTAATGCCATTTCTAATCGGCCAGTTACTTTTACTGTTTTTTATCGCTTATTCACCGGACGTGGTGCTTTACATCCCTCGGCTGCTTGGCTACTAGCCCAAGCTGAATTACCACGAGCGTTTTCGTCCTTGAACGCTCGAAGAAGCAAACATAACAATGGAGTGATTATGAAAAACATCAACAAATCCTTTATCGCCGCGGCGCTTGCAACGACTCTGTTATCCGCACCGTTTGCCATGGCAGAAAAAGTGCTTCGCATTGGGCATGATAATAAAGCGGGCATCATGGAAAATCCGGCGCACGCTTTCACGGGTGTGTTTAAAAATATTGTTGAAACAGCCACCAATGGTGAAATCAAGGTTCAGGTTTTCCCGAGTAACCAACTCGGCTCCGCCAAAGAGCACATTCAGATGGTGCGAGACGGTCAGTTGCAGGGCACGCTTGCACCTGTAGGGCCGCTTGCAGGGTATTACCCCCGTATTGGTGTGCTGGATGTGCCTTTTGCCTTCTCAAGTAATGCGGCGACCTATGAGGTCTTTGACGGCAAATTTGGGCAAACGCTAGCGAAAGACATTGAAAGTGAGTTGAAAGACGTAAAAGTGCTCGGTTTCCCTGATACCGGTGGTTTCTTCTCTGTCACCAACTCCAAGCGACCGCTTGAATCCTTGGCGGATTTTAAGGGGTTGCGTATCCGCACCATGACATTGCCTACCCACCAAAAGATCATCCAATCTCTGGGAGCTGAAGCGTACCCACTTGCTTGGGGTGAGGTTTATTCTTCGCTTCAAACTGGCGTAATTGACGGGCAAATGAACCCGATCCCGACCGTCTCGTTTGCCAAATTCAACGAAGTGCAAGGTTACCTGACCCTCACCAACCACCTGTTTGCCCCTTATACATTCATGATCAACAAAGAGTTCTATGATGGGCTAACGCCGGAGCAGCAAGCGATTGTGTCTGATGCTGTGGAAATTGCTCTGAGCTCAAATCGCGGACTGGCGAGATTGATTGAAGCATCTAAAGACCGTGGGTTGGATGGTTTAAAAGCGAAAATGGAAGTTAACGCTTTGAGTGGTGACCAGCGACAAGCGATGCGCAACGCTACACAACCTGGTGTAATTGAATACATCAAAGAAACCCATGGTGATAAAGGCACAGAGTTACTTAACCTTTTCTTGAGTGAAGTCGAAAAGGCAAACCAAAGCGTGTATCTGCAGTAATTTTGAGAAGGAGCCGTATTGGGCTGCGATGATGCCCAATACGGCGATTAATTGCATCGAGTTATTGTAATAATTAGTGATGATATTCACCAAATAGTTATCGTAAGTGGCAGCATTATGATTTTCGTTTTAATAAATCATAATGCTTATAGTTCGCAATTTGTGAGTTTTTCAATGGTGATTAATAATAAATAATTGACCGTTCAGTGTGTTTACAAATTAGCTGTACCAATAAATACCCAAAATGGTTATATTGTGATCTCCCCTTTAATTTAAGGGTCTTTCATAATATAAGGGAAATTTGATATGAATGATAAAGTTAAAACAAATGGAGAGAAGTACGATCTTAGTCAGGTGGTTGAACTTGAGTTAGTCAATAACTATCACGATTTGCTCGGTTGTATCGTCCGAGCAAATGGAGATATGCCCAAAGATCGTTCCGATTGGGATTTTCACAAAGGAACATCACGAATTTGGGAAGTTAGACACACCGACGGTGTCGCCCAAGTATGGGGTGTTGTTGAGGATGAAGTCGAAGTTTTGAAGTTAATTGATTTTAACGGAGAATCACCTAATCATTCATCGGATGACCTTGTTTTTCCAAATAATGAATAATGGGTACCGAATTTGAAATGAGAGTGGCGTTACATCATTTTAATTAGATATGTCTCTGAATCTTTTGCTTTCTCATAAAATGTCTGTTTTATTAATCTTATTCAGACATGATGCATAAGACAAGTTTGGCCTTTGGAGTAATTTTACCTTATCGACCAAACAAAAAGCAGGCTTTCGCCTGCTTCGTCATTAAAACGTTCGTTGTTATTTGTTGGTGATTGCTGAACGGGTAAAGCCGCGGTTGTCTGTTAATAATCGTCCTGCTTCTTCGGCCGACACACTGGCTAATATCATCACTATTGCAGTTTTGCAGTGGCCATTAGCTAAGTCCAATGCCGCGATGGCTTCTTCTCTCGTGCAATCTGTGGCTTCGATGACAATTTTCTTTTGACGCTCAACAAGCTTGGCGTTGGTCGCTTCTACATCGACCATTAAGTTGCCATACACTTTTCCGGAGCGGATCATGGCGCCAGTGGTCAACATATTGAGGACCAGTTTTTGTGCAGTACCCGCTTTCATGCGTGAAGATCCTGTTACCACCTCAGGGCCGACAATCGGGGTAATCGCAATGTCTGCTAGCGTTGTCATGGGGGCTGTTGGGTTACAGCAAATACACGCGACAGTTGCTCCCACTGAGCGGGCATATTCCATTCCAGCGATAACATAAGGCGTGCGGCCGCTTGCTGCGATACCCACTAACACATCATTGCTAGACAGGTTAATGTCTTTAAGATCTTGTTGACCAAGCTCGCGGTTATCTTCTGCGTTTTCAACCGCTTTCAAGATAGCCTGATGGCCTCCGGCGATTAGCCCAACCACTTGCTTTGCTGGGGTGCCATAAGTGGGCGGGCACTCACTTGCATCCAAAATGCCCAAACGTCCCGAGGTGCCTGCGCCGGTATAAATTAAGCGACCGCCGTTAGCGAAGGCGTCGACAATGGCATCAACCGTTTCAGCAATTGAAGGCAATGTTGCTTCAACGGCAAGCGCCACCTTTTTATCTTCATTATTGATAACTTGTAGCATCTCGGTGGTGCTCAATTCATCGATATGTTCACTGGCCGGGTTACGGCTCTCAGTAATCATGGTGTTTAATTCAATGGTCATTCGTGTTCTCTCATTATCGATGGGGGAGATACTATTGAATAATGTGTTCTCAGTGTGTTGCGACGATCACAGACTACTTTATTCCACGCGCTATGAAATAGTGGCGTTGACGTTGTGGACTGCCATGATAGCAAGTTCATCTACTTCATTGCACCCGAGTTGGTATTGGGTGTGTTTTACGTGACGATAGCTGCGTTCACTTTGATAAATAGGTCATAAGGCAACGAGATGAGCTATTGATAGCCTTGCGATCAAACGCACGCTTCGGAATTGCTGTTCAGAGAAATCAATTAAATAACAGTGCAATGTCACTTATTCTAGGACGGCTTAAATAATCAAAATAACAAAAACATTTTTTTGCGCCACTTTTTGCTGACGGACGTTATTTAAAAACGCCACACAGCCTGTATAAGGTTGTTCGGCTTATAGACAGCAATCATTTAGGGAAGACGAGCGATGAAAAAGATTGGATTTTTAGCTGCCGCTTTGGCATTGGGTATTAGCAGTACGGCCCAAGCAACGGAAGGCGTGTATGTGGGCGCAAATATGCTGTTTGGTGCTGAGACTGAATTCGAAATATCGGGCTTTACCGCGAGCGAAGACAGCGACGTTGGGTTTGACTTCTTTATTGGGTATCAAATGCCGATTTCCGATTATATTGACCTGGGGATGGAGCTGGAATTTCGTTTTTTTGGTGAAGCGAATTTTTCTAACGTATTAATGCTTGAAGGATCGGCCTTCTACTTCAACGCGAAGCCAAAGTTTTATGTGGACGATGCAAGAAGTTTCTATGTGGCGGGCTTAGTTGGGTTTGGTTCAATGGACATTGAAGTGCGCGATTCATCAGGCACCGCCAGCGATTCGGATTCCAGTATCCAATTTGGTATTGAAGCAGGCTATGAGACGGAGTCCGGCTTTGGTGTGAATCTCGGTTTCAAATCTGCGACGGCTGAGATTCAGACTATCGACTTTACGACTAACGGGTTTTATGCCGGTGTGAGTTATCGCTTCTAACTTACGCTATCATGTTGTGATGAGGGAGATATTTCCCTCATTTTTTGCTACATACTTTATCGGTTTTCGTTCAAATTCCCCGCCCTACGTTCGGCCTTTTATGCTCTTTACCTGTCTCGTGTATATTATTCCATGTATAGTGCAATGTTATAAAAATGATACGTGTGTTGAACTTCTATTCTTTGGTTAGGTTGCATATAAATGAGTTGTTTTCGAGACAAACAATTAAAAATATTATCTCTATACGACCATTGTATTAGTTTTATCTCATGCTAATATTTTAGCACTTAATTAATGATGCATTCTAATACTATCATTATTAATTTGTACTACATTACCCTATGTGATTTAAAATAATAAAAGCGGGAGGTTTGATGTATTCTCGCGTTAATACAGTAATGTTGGTTGGCATATGTATACTTCATTCGGAAACAGCGTTCGCTGTTTCAGAGTCACTATCGATGACGATCTCTGGTGAGATTGAGTCTCGGTGTGATATCAAGTTGAATGCTGGAAATGTCGTCAATATAACGGAGAGGAAAAAACATACCCTCCCATTTATTGTCGATTGCAATCAGCCATTTGCAATGTCAGTCTTTTCAAGATCCGGTGGTCTGAAATTGACGAGCGATCACAGTGATAAACCCAATTTCTATGACCTAAATATATTGGTGTCTAGTGTGGGTATTAATCGCACCTTTAATAGTAAAGATTTACATTATCCGCAATATGTTAACGGTTCAAATGCTATTCCATTCCTCTCCGAAGGAAAGTTGGTAATAACATTGAAAGAAAAGTTAATTTTCGCAGGGGAATATTTGGACATCATTACTATTGACGTTTCGCCTTCAATTAACGATGCATATTAATAATTTATAGAATCTGCAGTCATGCAGTCATGCAGTTGATTCGGCTCAAAATGGCTTTTTGAGCCGATACATGTAAGTTAAATGATCTCTTGGAGAAGTTTATGAAAAGGCTAGTTCTCGCAACAATGTCAGTGTCTGCGTTATTTGCGGCGGTTTCTTATGCTGCACCTCAATCCGTTCAAGTGTCGGGTAATGTTGACCCTGTCTGCGCGGTCACCGGTTTGCACGATACGACAAACCTGCATGTCGGTCAGTTAAATACAGGGTCTGCAACCACAGGCACGATCCAAGACATTACCGTAACGTGTAATTATGCGTCGGGTGCAACGGTTACGCTGACCAGTTCTAATCAAGGTTTAAAAAGCACTGATCCAACTTCCACCATTCTGCTGGATTACACAGCTTCGCTCGCAATGGGTGGTAGCCCAGTTTCTTTAGACACTTCTGTTGGTAACAGTGCTTCTGCCAATTATGCTGGTTCGGCTTCGTTGGCCGCTGGCGTGACGAGTGATATGGCCATCAATGTCCCCACGGGTACGGTGTTTGCCGGTGACTATACAGATACGCTAACAATCACAGTAGCTCAGCAATAGAGCGGTCAGGGAGGCGATAGCCTCCCTGTGTCTTTGCAAAGCAGGAGCACTCTAAAGATGAATATGTTGTTCTCTTGGTCTGTGTTGTTGATGGGATTACTCTTTTCTTGGGTATCTCATGCCTATCAAGTCAAACCGATGATTGCGGAAATGACGCCTCTGGGCAGGGGGGCGCAGATGTCGATGCGTATCGATAACACGAACGATTTTCCCCTTACAGTAGAATTAATTCCGCTCAAACTCTCGATGGATCGTGCAGGTATTGAAACCCTGGATGCTGCGGATGATGACCTTCTGGTGATACCCGTTACCGCAGTCATTGCGCCGGGTAAATCTCAGTCCGTGCTTGTCAGGTACATTGGCGATCCCGAAATTAAACAGTCAAAAGCGTACCGGATTTCTGTTCGGCAACAGAATGTGCTGCGTGATGAGGATCAGGATTTAGATATTGGGCTGTTAATGCGTTTCGACACCTTGATGAACGTCAAACCGGAGAATGTATCGTCCAACTTGTCGGTGAAAAGTCTGAAAAAGGACAAACAAAACTGGCTGGTGGAGGTGGAAAATACAGGAGACAGTTACGGTAGGATCAATGAGGTGATATGGACGTTGAAAGAAGGCGGAAAAACAATGGTTTTGCGCGGGGCTGATATCAGTAAATACATCGCGGCGACGCTTGTATTGCCGCATTCTTCACGCGTTTTTTCAATGAAACCGATCAAAGGTTTTTCACCGAATAAGACGTCGGTAGAAATCAGCAACCTTAACTAGTTGGGCCGTTGTTATGCATAAGGCGTTAATGTGCATACTCGGCGGTGTATTGGGGTTTCATGCTGATGCACTGACGATTTCTCCGACGATTATTGAGATGAGCACGCAGTCCAGGGCAACGGCACAGATCAGGCTGGAAAATAGTAGCTCGAAGCAAACATCCATTGAAGTCAGCGTGCGTCACTTGGTGTTTGATAGGGATGGTAATTTTACCGTTGAGGACACCGAAAACGCTGAGTTAGTGGTGTTTCCACCTGCTGCCGTTCTTGAAGTTGGGGGTGTTCAAGTCTTTCGGCTTCAATGGCTGGGGAAGGGGAATCTGCCAAAATCGGAGAGTTTTTTTGTTCGGTTTACCCAACCAGCCCTTGAGCCATTTGATAACCCCGATTCTTGGGACAAAAGTGCGGGCTCTGCATTAGCCATAGAAATTCACTATAACGCATTGGTGCATGTATCTTCACCTGGCCAACAGGCTGAGATTACACTGCGTATCCGTGGTGACAAAGCAACATTGTCGAATCACGGTAATCGTTACACGTTTCTCAGTCGCCTTCGATTTATACAAAATAGTCAGAACGTGATTGAAGTGCCTGAAACGATATTTGGCGAACGTTTTCTATCCCCTTCGTCATCTGTCGTTTTGGATGTACCCACATTTGTGACACCGGGAGCTTATGTGGGTGAGCCGCGATGAATGGGGTGCGATATCTCAATGTATTGTTGCTTGTCAGTCCAATTTTGATTTCGTCAGCTTCCGCCGATCAGAAAATAAACCCGACTGGACGAGATATTACACTGACGTCTCTTTTGCGGGTAAGTGACAGTGTCATCGGTGAAACCGAATTAACCATCACCGCCGATGACGAGATTCTATTGCCTAAGGCGTCAACATTGACGTTGCTGGCGCCGATGGTGATGCCATCAACACTCGCTAAGCTTGGAAAAAGCCGTGATGGTTCCCTGCTTTCCCAGCATGATTTTGTTCAGGCAGGATTGGTACTGGCTTTTGATTTTTCCAGTTTGGAGTGCGTGATAACGATCCCGTCCGATCAGATGAAAACGCAGCACCTATCGATAACGGAACAAACGGGGAACACTGTGTTCATAGAACCTCAAAATATCAGTGGTTATATCAATGCGTCCGTTTCCAACACCTTGGTGCAATCCTTGGGTCACGGAGAAAGCAAACAAAGCCATTATCACCACCGTTTTGATGCTGGGTTCAACTATAAAAGACTGTCGCTTGAGTACGAATCGACATATGACGATTTAGACGGTTCTGAGGGGCTATACATTCGTCAGGGAACACGTCTGAACCTTGATTTTCCGACAAGTGGAACTCGCTTAGTGGTTGGCGATATGTTTAATGCAGGAACTTTGTTTCAAGACAGTGTCGATGTGTTTGGTATTGGCATTACCCGAGATTTCTCACTTATTCCTACGCGTAATGTCAGGCCAAAAGCGTCGCAAACGTTCACGCTGACGCGCACGTCAAATGTGGATGTCGTTGTAGATGGTGCTGTCGTGCAACGTTTTACGCTCAATGCCGGGACGTACAACCTCAATGATATTCCGATAGTTCAAGGTATCAACGACATAGAGCTTGTGATCACTGACTCAGCAGGACAGGAAGAGCGGGTCAGTTTTTCCGTGGCGACGGGGAATGATTTATTGGCGGCAGGCCAATATGAATACGCATTTTTGGTGGGAGCACCGACTGAGTTTGAAGAAGACGCGCTGCACTATGACACGGATCAGAGGATCATTTCCGGTTACGTTGATGTTGGTATTGCACCTTGGCTGACGGTCGGCATCAATGGACAGAAGCGCGAGTCACTTTATCAATATGGTGGAACGGTACTGTTGGCGTCGTCTTTGGGGGTGACCGAGATGGTCGCGAGTCAAAGTGAACACCCTGAACTCGGCAAAGGGCATGCATTTCGTTTCGCGCAGGATATAGACATCGCGGAAGAGTTAGCATGGCTAACGCAAGTGAGCTTTCTTTACGACTACGTCAGCCCAAATTTTGCTGGCGTAGAAGAGATTGATAACGCGGGTTCGCCGCTTAATTCGGTCAGGCACTTTGGTTCATTTTTCACGTCCTTTAACCTGACGCCAACGTTGCGCTCTGCACTCTCTTTATCTTATTCGCAAGGGGAACGCGAGACAGACAATTATTGGTCGGTTAGCCCAAGTTTGACGGGGGTTTTATTTCAAACCAGAGCAACGTGGAGCACGCGCGTAGACTATCAAAAGTACCGCTCTGGTGACGACGAATTTTGCACCACATTTACGCTTAGCTGGCCAATCGGTGAAACAACAAGAATGGTGAGCCGTGTGCAGAATGTAAATGGCTTTGCTGGATTAGATATCAGTTACCGTGAAGGTGTGGGCAATACTGGCGGCGTTTCGGCATTTGCATCGATTGAGCGGGATGATGACCGAGACGCAAACATCAATGGGTCCATCGATTACACGGGAAATCGGTTTCAAGCGAGAGCCGATCACTTTACCCGTTTTGAAGACTTAAGCGAAGATATGCGCAATCACAGCACGCGGCTTCAGCTTTCAAGTGCCATCGCGTTTTCTGGAGATAACATCGCGGTAGGACGGGAGGTCGGCGAAGCCTTTGCGATCGTCAGCAAACATAAAAGTCTGGCTGAAAATACCATCGATATCGACCCATCAAGTACGGACGGGTATGCGCGAGTGATCAGCAACACACCGTCGAATGTTCTGATTCCGGATTTGATTTCTTATAACCCTCAGTTTGTGAGCTTTGATGTTGAGGACTTACCGGCCGGTTATGATTTGGGTGAAGGTGTGTTTTCTGTCAATCCCGGCTACAAGCAGGGATATCAGTTTACGATTGGTTCGGATGCCGTCATCACCGCATTGGGCGTTTTGCGTTTCAAAAACAATGACAACCCCGTACCGCTTACGGTTGGTGAGGCTGTCTTTCTTGATGATGAGCGGGTTTCACCGGTGGAGTTTTTCACCAACAGGAAGGGACGTTTTGCTATTTCAGGGATGCGACCGGGTAAGTACCTACTTGTTTTAAAAACCAATCCGAGGACAAACGTCGGCATCATCATTGATGACAAAGGCGAGACGTTGGTGCGCTTGGGAGAATTATATGTGGAGTAGAGGGTTACTTTTCAGCGGGACGCTTCTTTATTCTTCGCTGAGTATTGCTGATATGTGTGAGGCATCGGTATTGAGCTTGGAGCCAATAACAAGCGTAAACACGTACGATGTCTTTGCGACAAGCACCTATCCTCTCAGGCAGCAGTTCAACGTTCGAACGGCCATATCTGAAGGTTGCGACGTGATTGTTGTCCTAGATTTGGAAAATGAACGCGCGGCGCTGACCAATGCGCACAGGGCTGAGATGCGTTTCGATTGGTATTCCACGCAAGGTCAGATTCAGTCGAATAAGTGGATTTTACAACTCGACAGTGACAACACCGACGCGATTGTTGAATTTCGCTTTGTGGGTGGGCAATGGCTCGAAGCGGGAGTGTATAAAAATCGCCTGAGAGCGTCCTTGTTTCAAGCGAACTCCTCGATGGAAATGGATCAGCTTACGCTAAATGTTGATGCGGCGGTTTTGCCGAGTGCACGCATTCAGTTTTACGGATTGTCTCAACGGCACTACAACCTCGATTTAGGGTCATTGAAGTCAAATAAAATCATTGATTATGACCCTAGGTTGTGGGTAGAAAGTACTGCCCCTTATGCCTTGTCAGTTGACTCCCTATATGACGGTAAGCTTCGTCATCAATCACAAAACCCGAAATGGGATTTGGCGTATCAGATGTTGATAGCCAATGAAGCTATTTCTTTTGATGGCACACAAAGGCGATGGAGCCGAAGCCATTCTACGGATGGCACGCCCTTGTCCATCCAAATTATTGTGGGTGACACTAAACGTAAAGCTGGGGGCAAATACAGTGACACTGTACATATCTATATTGCACCTAGCCTGTCACTTGCACCGCAGTAGCTTGCTAATCCTCCGGCATTGTCATCTGTATTGATATCTTGGCGAATATACAAATACATGTTGTGTTAGCCACTATACTCCCTTCAAGAAAAATACTCGGAGTGATGGGATATTGAAGTGGCACAAAGCCAAATGGGACAAGTTTCTTTCCCTGTTGCTGTATTTACGACACATCTTGATTGCGGGTCTTGTCTTCCTCAATGGTGTTGTCATTTTTCGCGCGGTATGGGGTCAAAAGCTTGACCTGATCGCGCTGTTTAATATCAAGAATTTTGCCAACATAGATTGGGCGCACGCAGCCAATGGCCCTTGGTTATTGCTTGGCGCCTTTCTTATGCTTAACGCGCTGGGGCTCTTGTTTCGCGCGAGGGTGGCATGGGCTGTTAGCCTGATCTTGTTGATTATCGCTTTTACCTTCAATTGGCATTTCTTTCCTCACTTTGGCAAACACTTATATTTAAGTGCGGGGACGGCGGTATTGCTCTTTTCTTTGGGGAAAGATTTTCATCGCTCCAGTGCCACTGCGGGTGGGATCGCGGCTTTTATTAGTTTCGCTGTCCTGCTCTTTTATTCCACATACGGTGCTTTGTACTTTGGTGGCGGTTTCAAGCCCCAAATTCATGACTTGATGACAGCCTTTTACTTCTCCATGGTCACGATGACGACCGTCGGATATGGGGACATTATTCCGCAAACGGAAGCGGCAAGGTTGTTTACTGTTTCTGTCATTATCGCGGGTATCACTGTCTTTGCTACATCACTCACAACCGTCTTTGGGCCCATTATCCGTGGCGGATTAAACAAACTGGTGAAAGGAGTTCAAAAACCCATGAATCGAAAGAACCATTTTTTGGTGTGTGGTACGTCAGTCCTTGCTACCAGTACGGTCTGGCAGTTGTCCAAGCGGGAAATGCCAGTGACGTTGCTGACTATCGAAGATGAAGATAAATTTCTCAGTATCGAACAACGTATTGGACGGAAAATCGATATCTTGTCCGGAGATAGTACAGACAGCGAGTTCTTAAAAGAGGCGGGCGCAGAGCAGTGTAAGGCAGTGTTGGCGTTGACGGAAGACGATGCCACAAACGCATTTATTGTTCTTTCAGTAAAATCCATTTCACCCGATATAAAAGTGGTCGCGGCAGTGAATGACGCGAAAAATCTGAACAAAGTGAAACAGGTGAATGCTGATGTTGTGATTTCCCCGCAATTGTTCGGCAGTAAAATTCTGGCGAGTGTATTGGCGGGCGAATCTATTGATAATGATCAGCTGTTAGAGATGCTGCTGGGGTCAGGTAAAGGGTTGATGAAAGGGGATTAAATGGGCATCGGTCTTATCGATGCCTTTGGCCATACAAGGTATAAGTGACGAGCGTAAGCAATATGATTCCTGCCCCCAGCGCGACAGAGCGGGTAGGGGCTTCTCCCAATATTAACCAGACCAGAAGCGGCCCGAACAATATTTCCAGCAATAAGATGAGACTGGCTTCTGCGGCGGGAAGGTATCGCGGACCGATATTGATAAACAGAAACGAACACGGAAGCACCACAACACACAGCATAAGCATGAATAAGGCATGTTGAAGGGTAAGCGAAAAGGGCTCCGCGCCCGCGATTAGCGCGATGATTGCAGTAAATAGTCCGCCGTAAACCAAAAACACGGTTGCATAACGTGCCTGTGTTTTCGAAGCATGATGAGATACACCGACATGGAAAGCGCTGTCACCAATGCAAGAGAATCCCCTTCAAGCTCAGCATGTGTTGGCTGATAGCCAAACACAAGCCAAATCCCCCCTACTGACACCGCGATAGCAATCATTGTTGAGGTTGAAAGCCGCTCTTTCAAAAAGAAGAAGGCCAGTACTGCGGTGATTAAAGGCGCTGTGTTGGCGATAACCAATGTGCTCGTGACTTGCGTATTATCGAGCGAAAATACAAAGCAAATCGTTGAGGCCGCCAACAATATTGCTGTTAGCAAAGTGCTTAATACGGGTTTGAAGAAGTGCTTCTCAAGTACGGTTTTGTCCATGTGCCATTGCACGAGAAAGTAAACCAATGACGGCAATAATCCGCGCCAAAAAATGAGTGTCCAAGGATCACTGTCAATAAGCCGTACCAGCAAACTATCAAAGCTCAAAATCATCACACCCATCAACGTGAAAACACGGCCTTTCGCTTCGTCTTGAAGCTTAGAGAGTGCCTGTGTGAGTATGTTAAACATTGACGTGTTTATTCCTCAATCTCAGTGTTCTCAGGTGGCGTTTTCCAACCAATAGCAAGACTGACCAGAATGGCTGCGGCAAGCGTTCCACACTGTAACCACAGTCCGGCCATGACCATTTCGGCGATAAAGGTTGTAAATATCCCAACCATAAAAACAAACCCGAGTACCAGAAGGAGGGCATTGGCATGGCATTCTTTTCTTCTTCGCCAGCACACGACAAACACCGCGATATAGCAAGCCAGAAAGGTGGCACTCGCGACGTTCGCGATAAAGGAGAGATTGAAGAAATTGGTAAGTAGCATAACCAGTGCAATCAAAAGGAAAAACCCCTGACTACCGCCAGAGAAGATCGCTTTTCTAAACGGCAGCGGAAGAATACCGGAACTACCCATCTCCTTGGACACATTTAACATAGAGAAAATGTTCGCGACAATGGAAGACGCGGTAGCAAAAAGTGCGGCTATCGAGACAAGTAAAAAGCCAGCACTGCCTAGAATGGGGGCGGCGGCTTGTGCGACGGCGGTGTCGGTATACTTAATCAGATCTTCCGGGCTGACGTTACCCAATACGACAAGGGCGAGAACCACATAGAGCACAATGACAAGGCCGATTGCGAGCATGAATGCGCGGGGCATGTCCCTCTCGGGGTTAGTCACATCGGCGGAGGCACTTGCCATCAGTCCAAACCCAGAATACGCAAAAAAGGCAAGACCAATACTGGAGAACATCATCGATGTTTGCACGTCTTGATGGACCTCTAACATCGATGGTTTGAGCGTGATCGCGCCGACAATGATAAACAGAAACAGTATAATAAGTTTGACGGCGACCAGCACAAGCTCAACCCTGCCTACTGTTTTAGAGCCCAAGAGGTTAATGATTGTCAGCAAAATCATGATGCCAGTGGCATAGATGTTTACCCAGTCACTGTGTTCTGATTGGTGGAGAATGCGTGCAGTGTACGCCCCAAAGGCTTTGGCGATAAGGGCAAGTGTCAAAATGAGTGTGATCAGGTACAAGCAAGCGAGCGCGCGCTCGACAACAGGAGAACCAATGCCTAATGCAAAGAAGTCAGTGACTCCTCCGCGAGACGGAAACACAGCACTTAATCGCGCATAGGAATACCCAGAGAACAAGGCGGCGATGCCGGCAAGAACAAAGGCAATCCATGTATCACTGCGCACATTGATGGCAATTTGGCCTAAGAGTGCAAAGACACCCGCACCAACCATCGAGCCTATTCCGAGTGCAACAACGCCCCAAACACTCATGTGCTTGTGGTGGGGTAGCGGATTTGAGTCTGACATCCATTTTCCTTGGGGGCTCGTTAACAATTACCAAGGAGGATAGTCCATCAGGTTATGGCCAGATGACGCGGATCAGTGACAAACGCAATGAAGGCAGGCGTTGGGTTTTAACGTGGTTATTAACCACGGCGGTTTCGTATTTCTGAGGCTATACCGAAATACCAATTTGCTCTTTGAGTGGCTTTAAAAATCGGCGGCTAACCGGGACATGAAAGCGGCTGGTGGTGATGACTTCTGCCAGCCCATTGTCGAGTAGTTTGATTTCTCGAATATGATTAACGTTCACGAGATACTGGCGGTGACAGCGTATCAGCGGTGTTTTTTCTTCAAGTGTTTTCAAGGTCAACTGCGTGGTGCCGTTTAACTCCGCAGACTGAATATGCACGCCACTCAAATCGGATTTAACGCTTTCTACTTGATTGGTTGGTACCAACAGTATTCTGTTGTGGCCCGCACAAGGGATCTGTGCCAATGCGTTCGTTTCTAGCGCGGAAAAGTTTTGTTGGCGTGTAAGGTGATTCAGGTTTTTTTGCAGCCTCAAAACGGTTTTTTGAAGGCGGGAAGGCTCCACGGGCTTTAAGAGGTAGTCAAATGCATTGTCTTCAAACGCTTGGAGTGCATGGTCATCATAGGCAGTCACGAATACCACATAGGGCATGTTGTTGGGGTCCAGCATTGAAAGGAGTTCTAACCCCGACACTTGCGGCATTTGAATATCTAAAAAGACAACATCTGGGCGAAACGCATTGATTTTCTGAAGCCCGATAATGGCGTTTGGTGCGTCATCAATAACATTGACGATGCCCGTTTCTGTCAAAAGCTCGGTGAGCTCTTCGCGGGCCAGCTGTTCGTCGTCAATTACAAGGGCGGTTAGCATGTCGTTTCAATACTTCTGTGGGCAATAACGGACGGGATAATAAACGTCATTCGCGTGAATTGGTTTTGCCGCGTGTCGATTTTTAGCGATGCATCACGACCAAAATGGTTTTCTAATCGTTTAGTCACAATTTCCATACCGAGCCCAGTATGTTCGGGACTTGGCGCCTGATATGTCCCGGCATTGTCTTCCACAATGATGGCGTAGCCAGTGCGTGTTTGTTCACTGAATATTCGAATTTCACCGCCTTCAAGCGTTTGCGAAATACCGCGCTTAATGGCGTTTTCGACCAAGGGCTGTAAGGTGAAACTTGGTAAGGTGATATCTAACAGCGCATCGTCGATTTCAATGCTGACATGGAGACGGTCTGTGAAGCGGGCTTTTTCAATGCTGAGATACGCATTTACGTGTGCTAACTCTTCACGAAGTGTCACTGTATTGATGTTTTGTTTTAGGTTGCTCCGGAAAAATTGCGAGAGATTTTGAATCAACTCTCGCGCTTTATTTGGATCACGACGAATTACGGCACTGATTGTATTCAGGGCATTGAACAGAAAGTGAGGGTTAATCTGTGCCTGAAGCAGTTTTATCTCTGATTGTGTTAACAGCGATTTTTGCTGCAAGTAACCACTGAACAATATCTGACTGGAAAGCAGTTGGGCGATACCTTCCGCCATAGACATATTGATGGTAGAAAAAAGTTTATGTTTTCGTTCATAGAGCTTGATTGTGCCAACCACTTCATCGCCAGAACGCAGCGGTATTATCAGTGCTGCGCCAAGCTTACACTCTGACGAAATAGAACACTGGTACGGGTTTTCGCTGCCATCCAAATAGATGATTTTATCTTGTGCAATCGCATCCATCGTTGCCTGCGACGATATCTTGGTCTCGGGTAAATGATGGTCATCTCCAATGCCGACATATGCGAGGATCTTTTCTTTATCGCTGATAGCGACCGCACCGACTTTTGTTTCTTCATACACTATGCGGGCTATCTTTCCTGCATTTTGGCTGTTAAATCCGCCGTGTAAAATGCCGACGCATCGCTCTGCGATTTTAAGTGCTCGTCGGGAAAAGGTAGCGGAATACTTCTCGAAAATGGTTTTTTGATCTTGAAGAATGCTGACAAACAGGGCAGCACCGATGGAGTTTGCAATGATCATGGGAGCGGCAATGGCAGACACCAAGGCATATGCCTGATCGAAGGGCCTTGCGACCAAAAGTATGGTCAGCATTTGAGTGACTTCAGCAAACAGTGTGATACAAAAAACAACGGCGGGATTGAACAGTGCAGTGAGTTGGTTTCTACGCACAAAATAGACGTGAAGCACGCCGCCGATGAGCCCTTCAGCCGTCGTTGAAATAGCACATGCAACGTCGGTGAATCCTCCCAGAGAATAACGGTGCAAACCGCCTGTTAAGCCAACAAGAAAACCCACCACTGGGCCCCCAAATAATCCTCCCATTACGGCCCCAATAGCTCGGGTATTGGCAATGGCATCATTGAATTGAAGGCCAAAGTAAGTGCCAAGTACGCAAAAACCAGAGAATAAGATGTAGCAAATGACGCGGTGGCTAATCCGAGAGGAAATATTCAGCAAAGGAAGAATGATGGGCGTTTTACTCAACATGTATGCGAGTACAAGATAGACACACATCTGCTGAAGCAGAGAGATGACGAGTTCCATATCAGACCTTAACGGTTGTTTTCGCTATTTTAATCTCATTTAAAAGTGAAACAATAAGAGCCTGACTACGCAGGCTCTTGTTATTGAATGGGAACACGAATTACGCCGTCTTCGTCACACCCTCTGAGTTATCTTCATCGGCCAAATCCTCTTCCCCCTTGCCTTTAGACGTTTTAATGATGAGGCCAGTAACACTCAATGTGAAAATTAGGCCTGCAATGGTCGAAACGTTCATCGGCAAACCAAAACCAAGTGTGCTGTTGTTCAGAATGAAGGTGACACACACCGTCGTCATGAACATGGCTGGCAAGGTGGTGATCCAATGCAGTTTGTTGTGGCGAAGTAGGTATGCAGAAGCCGTCCAGAGCATCATTACGGCTGTCGCTTGGTTGGCAAAGCCAAAGTAACGCCAGATGATCCCGAAATCGACCTGAGTCAGAATACCACCGACAACAAACAGCGGAATGGCAACAATCAGTCGATTACGTAGCGTTTTTTGTTCCATGTTGAAGTATTCAGCCAAAATCAGTCGGCTAGAGCGGAATGCGGTATCGCCAGAGGTAATAGGTAAAATCACGACGCCAAGAAATGCAATCACACCCCCGAATACACCCAGAAGACCAAAAGACGCGCCGTAAACGACATTGCCGGGTCCTCCGTTCGCGACCGCTGCGTTTAGTTCTTCCAGCGAGCCGAAGAAAGACAGCGCGATGGTACACCAAATCAGGGCAATGATGCCTTCGCCGATCATGGCACCGTAGAACACAAAGCGGCCATTATTTTCATTTTCGATACAGCGGGCCATCAATGGAGATTGGGTGGCGTGGAATCCAGAGATTTCACCGCAAGCGATAGTGATAAATAGCGCAGGCCAAAGTGGCATGTCGTCAGGGTTCATATTGGTGAACATGTCAGACATTTCAAAGCCACCCATAACGGTGTGTTCATCAGACAGGCCAATGGCTGTCATCAGACCGACTGACATGAAAATCAGCAATGCGCCAAAAAACGGATAGAAGCGACCAATGATTTTATCAACTGGGACAATGGTCGCCAGAATATAGTAGGCAAAATCACTACAACCATGAAGGTCATGCTAACGGTGAGACTGGTTTGTTCGTTAATCAGATTTGTGATCATGCCTGCTGGCGCAGAGACAAAGACAACACCGACAAGCAGTAGCAGGATAATGGCAAAGATGTTCATAAAGTGTTTTGCGCCATTACCCAGGTAGCGACCTGTGATGGTTGGAACCGATGCGCCGCCGTTTCGAATTGACAGCATGCCAGAGAAATAGTCGTGTACAGCACCTGCAAAGATACATCCCACCACTATCCATAGCATCGCAGCGGGCCCATATAATGCCCCCATGATAGGGCCGAAAATGGGGCCTACACCGGCGATATTGAGCAATTGAACGAGATAAACCTTAGGCGTGGACATAGGGACATAGTCAACACCGTCGTTTTTGGTGTGAGCAGGGGTTTTGCGGGTGTCGTTGATGCCGAAGATTTTTTCGACAAAGGCACCGTAAATGAAATAGCCGCCAACGAGTGCTGCGACACAGAAGAGAAACCACATCATGGCAAAAGTCCTTATAGAGTGAATGCACGGTGGCAATGTACGGCGTTTACGTCAATGCAGCAGCATCTGATTGGTTAAGCGGGGAAATAGCGTTGTGAGTGGCAGGATAGAGCGTTGAGCGGTCAAGGTGGTGTAAAGCTCGACGAGTACTGATCGGATCACTTATGAGACAAATGTGCTACTTTTAGTGAAGGGAAGTGTGTCCGCGGTTTTATAAGTGTGGTTTCAATCACGGAAAACTCAAGCTGCAGGGAGATGCTCGCTGAATCTTGCATCTTCAAGTCACTTGGGAATAACGAAAGGATGCGGGCTTTAGGTTAACCATTTTTGACCTGGAGGTTTGGGATATGATTGCTGTTTCTCCTGAGGGTGGACTTCGAGTTGTTAACGGGAATGACGTAGGTTATGCGGGTGATTTGATCATTGCGTTTCACAACGCCAGTTTTATGGCGTCACCAGGCTCTGCGGATTACTCAGGATTGGGAAGCAGAGCAACTGCATTTGTTATTGCAGATTATGGTCCCCAGCCCGTGTTCTCAGCGATTGCGAATGACGATTTAGATGATATTTTGGCGCAAACGTTTCCGAGTGCAGGCATTGCATCTGTCATTGGGCTTGCGAACTCAGGGATCCAAATCGGACATCGTAGAGAAAACGAAGAAGAAGTGTCTCATGATGAGACCCGTGTCCCTCTGTCAGTGATCGAAGGCTGTTTACACTTAGGTGTTGCTACGTCAGAGATGGCGGGTTTTGATACTAAAGACATTCTTGGTGAGCTTTCACCTTTCCAGCTTAATTTGGTTGGACGTATGTTCCCGCTGGCGGAGATGATTGATCTTAGCGACAGCGAAAATACACTAAATGAAAATGCACAAGTTGGCGATGAAGTCGGCATTCGTGTATCGAAAGAATTTGATGATGGGCATGGTGATGTCACCTATACGCTGAGCGATGATGCAGGCGGACTCTTTGCCATTGATCCGGAAACAGGGGTTGTCACTGTCGCGGGAAACTTGGATTACGAAACCGCGTCTTCTTATACGATCGAAGTGACCGCAACGTCAGAAGACAGCCACACTCAAACCAAACAGTTCACAATCAACATTACCAACAGCTCCCCAGAAGAAGGCGATACAGACAATGCGGTGTCCGCTATTTCCGCAATAAATGGTGCTTACGGAGAGGTATCCGAAAGCATCGCTGATGGCAGTTTGACGGGACTCACTGTTGGCGCAGCCGATGTTGACGGCGATTACATTTCTTATTCCTTAGTCGATGACGCGGGTGGCGCGTTTGAGATTGATAGCGCTACGGGGGAAGTATCCGTTGCTGACAGCTCTGTACTTGACTATGAAACAGCACAATCGCAAACCATCATCGTTCAAGCTACCTCTACAGATGGCAGCACCTCAACACAGACGTTCACCATTGCCTTAACTGACAATAACGCTGAGTTCAGCGTCTCCTCAATCACAGACGGAGATGGCAGTGCCAATATTGTGTTGGAGAGTGCAACCGTGGGTAGCCAAGTGGGTGTACAACTTAGTGCGGCAGATGGCGATTTATCTGACGTGATTAGCTACTCGTTATCAGATGATGCGGGCGGCCGCTTCACTGTTGACCCAAGCACGGGTGTGGTGACTGTGGCTGCTGCATTGGATTACGAAACAAGCACCAGTCACAGTATCACGGTAGTGGCAACGTCAACGGATGGGTCAACAACCAGCCAATCATTTACTGTCAATGTATCGGATGACACCACCGAGTTCTCGGCCAGTGCAATAACGGATTCCAATCTTTCGGCAAATACCGTGTCCGAATCTGCAACCATCGGAACTGCGGTTGGTGTGACTTTCCTTTCTCAAGACAATGATGGGACAGACAGTATCACCTATACATTGACCAATGACGCGGGAGGACTGTTTGCTATCAATGCCTCAACGGGTGAAGTCACCGTTAATGGTACGTTAGATTATGAAAGTGTCACCTCACATCTGATCACTGTGTTAGCGACATCGACAGATGGCAGCACCAGTACCCATACGCTGACGGTAGGGCTAACGGATGACACCTCTGAGTTTGCCGTCACCGCGGTGGTAGATACGGATGCAGGGGTAAACACCATATCAGAGAATGCATCTATCGGGTCGCAAGTGGGGATAACGCTGAATGCTTCTGACAGTGATGCAACCGATACAGTAACTTACACGCTGACAGACAATGCGGGAGGCATGTTTGCCATTAACGCCACGACCGGTGTTGTCACAGTTAATGGCAATTTGGACTATGAGACTGCTACTCAGCACACAATTGTGGTGCAGGCGAGCTCGACTGATGGAAGTACTAGCAATCAGTCGTTTGTGATAGATGTATCGAATGCTGATCCTGCGATGGGCGACACGGACAATAGTTTAGGAGCCATCACAGACAGCGATACGGATATTGATCAAGTAGCCGCTACTGCAAGTGTTGGCGCTACGGTAGGCGTTAACCTTTCAGCTATCGATGCGGATGGAGATAACGTTGTGTTTTCTTTGACTGATGACGCGGGGGGGCTGTTCGAGATTGATAGCGCTACAGGCGTCGTTACGGTCGCCGCGGATGTGAGTACGCTAACGGGTACCACACAAACTATCACAGTCGTTGCTACGTCCAGTGACGGAAGTTTGAGTTCAAAAAATTACGACATTGATATTATCGACGGTGGTATTGGTGATCTATCTGATAATAATGCAATGCAGAATTTGGTTGGTGATGCGAGCAATGGGTATACCTATCTGCAAGCGAAAGCGACGGATGGCGATGGCGATAATGTTACTTATAGTCTGACTAATAATCATGGCGGCGCATTCAGTATCAACTCATCTTCGGGACAGGTATACGTTGCCAACCATGCTTTATTGAATGCGTCTACAGATCCTCAAGTGACGATTGAGGTTAAAGCAACATCCGCGGATGGCTCTCATGTATCGAAGGAATACACCATTGATGTAACGTCGGAAACCGATGGGTCAAATATCGGCGCAATCACTGACAGTAATGGATCGTCAAACATTATCAGTGAAAGCGCTGCGAATGGTACCACCGTTGGACTGACTGCGTATGCTGACCCTGAAGGCATCGGCAGCTGGATAGACAGTACACAAGTACGTTGGCATGCACATGGTTGGGGGAATGTGACGGGCATTCATGCGAATGGAATCCCTTCTGGCGCAACGGTTAACTTTTACCTGGGAGGAACACTTCTCTCTACGGTAGTCGCAACGGGTGGAATCGTGTACGCCCACAATTCTGGTCACGTTCAGTCGCTTTCGGATGGAACGGATGTGTGGGCAACCGTAACGTATGACGGACAAACATCGAATGTCGCCAGCGGGCAGCACTATGCTAACTTTTTTCAAATTACGCCGTATCCTTTACGACGACGCAAGACGCGACATCATATTCTTTGACAGATGATCACAACGGTGCATTTCAAATTAATTCAAGTACTGGCGTCGTGACCGTTAGAGACAGCTCCAAGCTGGATTTTGAAACTGATCCATATCCAACCGTGACGGTGAGAGCGGTGGATGCATCAGGGAATGTTTCCATTAAGACTTTCGGGATCACGCTTACCGATGATTTTTCCGCTGTCGCTGATAGCTATTCGATAACGGAAGAAGGGACGTTAACGGTAAATCAAGCGTCAGGCCTGCTCTCTAACGACACAGGCGATACAAACAATGCCATTGAAGTCGCGACGGATGCCTCGGGCAGCAACGCGGCAACCGTCTCAGGTGCGGTGACATTTACCACCACCTTGGGGGGGACGGTCACGGTCAATCCAGATGGTTCATTTACCTATGTTGCGCCGCTACTTGATCATTCATCTTCCTCTAGCATTGAAGACAGTTTTTACTACCGTGTAGGTGACGGAAGCTGGACAAAAGTGGCTCTGAATGTGGATGACATGGATATCACGGCCAATGATGACAGTGACAGTGACAGCGTTGGCGAGTTGGGGTCAATCTATGGCAATGTCATTACAGACAGTAGCGGTGCCGATACTGTTGCGTCAGATGCCAAAGTGACGTCCGTTCTTTATGATGGAACAACCTTCTTTGTGTCTGGTGCAACAACCATTACAGCGACCCACGGGACGCTGACAATCAGTCCGGACGGGAGCTATACCTTTGTATCGTCGGTGTCTGGTTCTGGACCATACAGCGATGAGCTATTTACTTACACCTTGGGTGATAACGACGGCGATACGGATACTGCCGTATTGACAATCACCCATGATTTATCCATGACTGCAGTGGCAGACGTGGTTTCCGTCTATGAATCCAGCCTGACTTACGGGTCGGATTATGGTGCTGATCTGCACTATCGTGTTGGGAATGTATTGGACAATGACTTGGGCATTACGGGAGATGCGCAAGTAGATACTGTTGAATGGAATGGCACCACCTACAACCCTGATGGATCGGGGATTATTGTCATTCCCACAGACCACGGCGAATTCACGCTTTACACCGAGAACTATGGCGTCCATCGCGCGGGTGAATATCAGTTTCTGCTGACGTCAGCGAGTGATGGTAGCAATGAAACAGAGGTGTTTACTTACAATGTGTCTAATTCATCGGAGTCAGTCAGTTCAACCGTTACTGTCAGTATCATTGATGACCCGATCATTTCATTTGCGGGTTTGAGTACCGATGACACGTTTACAGGCACCTCGGCAAATGAAACGATTTATGGTGGTGGTGGTGATGATACCCTGGACGGCGGGTTAGGCGATGACCTTATTGTTGGCGGAGCGGGCGATGATACGCTCACGGGTGGCAGTGGTACGGATACGTTTAAATTCCTGCAAGCAGACGTTGAAGGGCAAGCGGGCGTGACCATTGGTCATATTACTGATTTCGATCTGCTAAATGACGTGCTGGACTTGTCCGATTTACTGCAAGATGAAACGGACGCAACCATGGATGACTATCTGTCAGTGTTAGACGATGGGTCCGGGCATGCTGTCATCAGTATTTCCAGTCATGGTGATGGCAATATAGACCAACAAATTGTGTTCGATAATCTGAGTGTGTCAGACATGGCAACAGCATACTCTATCGATACTTCTGGAAAATCGGACAGCGAAGTAAGTCATCTGGTTTTGGAGTCGATGATGATGCAGGCGTATCTCAATATCGATCATTAGCGCTGCCAAAGGTCTATAAAAGTCACACGCAAAGAAAAGGTCAGGCAAAAAATGCCTGACCTTTTCTTTTTTACATGCTCATGCCCATTCCGGCATTGGCTTTTTTACCAATACGGTAAAACCAAACCGACAGGGGTATGAAAATCAGATTCATGATGGTGGTGAAGTTCATGCCGAAACCATCTTGAACGAGGGGCCGTAGCGACGAATCGTTTACCGCGAAACCCAGTGCATGGAAAACGATATCGACACTCAGTCCGGTCAGTAATATGGCGACAAAGAGTAAGCCCACCATCCATTTTGCAGGTCGAACACCATAGTATTTTTGGTAAACCCGCATCATGGGAATCGTAAGTACATCAGCAAAAATAAAACCAATCACACCGCCGAACGAAATTCCCCCGTGCCAAAGTGCTGCGGCCAGAAGCAAATTACCGACTGAGCATACGTAGGCAATCATGGCCACGAAAATACCAATGATCACATCGAGGAATGAATGTAACCAAACGGGGAGGTTGGCATCACTGCTGATGAACAGCGCGCGCCAGCCTTCCAACGGCACAATGGTAATTAATAGGGAAGAGACTACGACACCTATCAAAATTTCTTTGCCTATCATCGCCAAGTCCATATGGAAAAATCCAGCAGCTTTCGTCATTTTACTTGGTGGGGTATGTGGCATCTCAGATGTATTGGAACCATGCATGTGCGCATGCGAATCGTGGTTCATAGAACCCATGTCCATGCCACAGTCGCTTTTAGGCTCGTCGTGATGCATTTCACTGTGAGAGTGCATGCCATGGTCATGGTGCATATGTTCGTGGTTTTCGCTATGCATACCCGCCATGCCACAATCATCAACTTCTTTCTCTGGGTGCATTTGTTTATGGTCTTCATGATGCATGTCGCCCATATCCATACCGCAGTCGTGTTTAGCGACAGGTGCCCCTTCTGAGTCCAATTTGTTTCTTAGTTCTTGCTCGACGTCCTTTGGGAAGAAGCGGGTGAAAAGCAACGCAACAAAGCAGATAAGCAGTAATCCGCCAAGGATTTCCCCCCAGAGAAACGTCCAGCCGAGTAAAGCGACGAGAACAATAAACATTTCTACGATGAGGTTGGTGCTCGATACCAAAAAGGCCATTGCGTTAGCCAATGTGGCTTTTTTAAGAAGTAAAGTATGGGAGAGAGAAGCTGCTGCGTAGGAGCACGAGGACGAGACCACGCCTAATAACGTGGTAATGGATAAGCTTCTGACGCTGGTATGTCCTAGGTGCGCTGAAACGGTATCAACAGGCAGCATATTGCGAATAAATGACGACAGTATCAGGCCGAAGGCTAGGGGCCAATATATCTGCCAAACCATGTTGAAAAAGACATCCAGAATGTGAAAAACGATATTGCTATCACCACTTCCCATTGTTGAACCCTCATTTGGTGAGTTTGGAAGTAAGGCTAGTCGTGGGTGATGCACTTTGGTGTATCACCTAAGATGCAAGCAAGTAACAACGAAGCCCGCGTGAGGCGGGCTTCTTAGGCAATAAAAAATATTTGCAGGCTATTCTTCGTTGTCGTCTGGGCCCATGACGATGGTTACTGGGCCGTAGTAATGATGGTGATGGTGAGTTGTTCGGTGATGGTGATGCGTACCTTTATGGGTGTCTACACCGCCGTGTAAGTGATGGCCGTGGCTAGGCTCATGAGCACGATAGTCCATATGATCTTTATTGTGTTTATGCTCTACGTCGTCGCCGTAAGCATGTTCCATTGTTTCATGGGTGGACACTTTGGTTTTTTGCTGCGCCATAATGGCCTCCTGATACGGATAGTTGTGTGTCTATATAGCTTTCTTGCTTAACTTCATTTCATTGTAACGCCTAAAAATCACGTAAAAGCAGCAGGAAAATTGAAATATAAGTTCTCGCTGGCTTTCGAAAATCTTCGCTTTCATCGAGACCAATTGCCCTTAACAATGAACACGGGATCGTAGTGACGTCGATGAGTTGGCTTTCTCCTACCCACAATGTTCCGCATGTATTTAGTCAACACCTAGTCTGGCATTAAACTTTTCCGATTGAGGTTCTATTGGTGTGTCATTCCTGAGATAACGAGAGAAAAGTCAATAGGCATGAGATGTGGCTAAAAGTGGCTTTCCAAGGTTACTTCTGTGAGCCTTGGCACCGATCATCAACCCCGTACTTTTTCCCTAACAGATAGCCGTTACACTGTTGGGAAACAAAAAAAAGAGGGGATACATTTGTCAGCACCCAGCAAAACCAAAACCAGCTTTTATCGCCGCCTTTTAGTGGCTTACCTTATTGATGAAGGTGTAAACACCGTGCCCGCCATAATAGGTGAAACAGGGATGCCGAGACGGACTGCGCAGGATACGATTGATGCATTAGCCGAACTTGATATTGAGGTGCAGTTTGTTGGTGCCAACAAAAACGGTGGGTATCAAATCTCTGATTGGGGGGCGATCAATAAATCATGGGTGAAGAGGAATCTGTCTTTTATCAAGGAAACGCTGAACTATCCTCTTCAATCCAGCTAGGCATCACCCATAAAAAAACGCCCAAGAGTTGGGCGTTTAAATTCAACGTGTTGATTATCGACGATTACAGTCGTTCTGCCAGATAGGCGTCGTAATCAGGTACTTCGATTTCTACTTCTTGTGCCATTATAGGCGAAGTAATGAGATAGCCCGCTGATGCGCGGTTAATGGCAACGGGAATATTCCAAACCGCGGCAATACGAAGCAGTGCTTTAACATCAGGATCATGGGGTACTGCACTCAAGGGATCCCAGAAGAAAATCAGAACGTCGATTTTCTTTTCGCAGATCATGGCACCGAGTTGTTGGTCGCCGCCCATCGGGCCGCTCATCAAAGAGGTGATTGAAAGTCCGGTCTCTTTGCCAAGTAAATTCCCTGTTGTGCCTGTGGCAAAAAGTGAATGTTGAGACAGTTCTTCTCTATTTTCTTTTACCCAACGAACCAGCTCGGATTTGCAGTGGTCGTGAGCAACAAGGGCGACTTGCTTGCGCGAATTTACTTTACGAGTGGTGGACTTCATTCTTAACTTCTTTATTTAGAGGAAAAACAGAAAGCACATTCTGAATGATGTTCATTGTCATCTGCGACAACCAACGGTGATTTTCCCGACAGGGATCAGTAATTCATACGGACTGATTGTGACATGTCTCATACCCCTAATCACCTATCTATCACTTTGACTCGTGATGGATAGCACTAATTACTCGAATAAGCGCGGTATTTTTGTTCTTTCGAACCATGCTCAAGCCAATGTAGGATGAATTGCGCGACGTGGGTGGGCTGGTTTAAATCCAATGTTTCAATATTCATCTCGTTTCTCTGATGCATCTCGACGGCACCATCAGTGGCCAGCGCGACAATATTATTGTCGATTTGACAGAGAAGAGGTTTACCGTAACTTGGACGATGCACCTCTATTTTTGTCAATGTGGCATCGCGAAACCCCTCAACCAAGATGACGTCTAGGCGTGAATGGTCTAACTGTGCCAAGCACTCTGTCAGCGCTGGTTCTCGGTTTTCAACATCATGGTATTCGAAAAAAAGCATATGCCGCTGGGCGGTAGCCAAAAGCAGCTGATCGCTTCCTGCATAGCGTAAACGATAGCTATCCTTCGTTGGTGGATCCGGTTCAATTGTATGGTGGCTGTGCTTAAGTACGCCAACTCGCAATCCTCGTGCTTTGATCTGCGGGATAACTTGTTCAAGCAATGTCGTTTTTCCTGAGCCGCTGAATCCGGCAAAGCCGATAACGGGTGTTAACTTGTTGGAATCCATAATCTTCATTGCCCTAAATGCAAAGTGTCATTCTAAAAAGTGATAAGGCCCAAAATAAATCGGTACGCGTACAAGATTAAGACGTGCACGATAGCGAAGAGGCACTACAGTTAGTCATAGTTAATCGTTGTTATCTAAAATACAAACCAACACGAGCCTGGCTGGGCAAGTATTCTATGCATCACAAAGTTCTTATGGATAAGCAATTGTGGGCATTAGTTGGCTTGATCCTGACTCGATAACTGCAGATACATCTGATTATCACGGAGCGATAATATGTGGGTTACACTCGATTTTGAAGCATCAGGTCTCACTGAAGCATCATATCCGATTGAAGTAGGCTATAGCCTTCCTGATGGGTCAAGCGTTAGCTTGCTTATCAACCCCGAATCATCCTCAGAAAACTGGCAGTACTGGGACGATTATGCTGAGAACGAAATCCACGGCATAAGCAGACAAGAACTTATGACAAAAGGTATGTCAGTGTTTGATGTCTGTGCGCATCTGAACAGCAGATTATGCGTTTATGATGATGTCATTTGCGACAGTCAGTGGGATTTGTTCTGGCTCGGACGACTCTACAAGTCGGCGCACATGCGACCAGCATTTACACTGACAGAAGTGGGGCATTGGCTCCAAGGAATCGATGGCATACAAAAGTCGGATTTTATCTCCGCGTTGGATGCTTTGGGGCCGGCACCGCATCGTGCGGAAGCGGATGCAAAGTATATCCGTGATGCACTCTCTAAATTACTCAATCGGCAACGCTGTTCATAAATGCCGGGACTAGGTTACCATTTGGGTCTTGTACCCTTTGGTGACCTAGAATATGACAGCGAAGCCTTCCACCGTTCGGTTCGCAACCTTTAATGTGGCAATGTCTGCGGACTTGCCCGATCTTGTGCATACAGAGCTTAAAAGTAACAGTAAGAGAATTCAGAAACTGGCCGCTGTCATTCAGCACTGCCGTCCGAATGTACTTCTGTTGTGTGAATTCGATCATCCGGGTGAAGGCGGGGATGCGGGTTCTCTCGCGTATTTTTGTCGCGAATACTTGAGCACGGGTCAGTTTGGCCTTGAGCCTATTCACTATCCTTATCGCTATCTTCCGCCCTCGAATACCGGTTTGCCTGTATTGGACGATGATGTGTCGATGGCTCCTGAGAAAGCGCAAGGGTTTGGTCGTCATCACGGGCAGTACGGTTTCGTTGTATTGAGTCAGTATCCGTTAAGGGTAGATGACGTCAGAACGTGGCAAACACTCTTGTGGAAAGACATGCCTCAATCGCGCATGCCTGTAGATTTCTACCCCGAAGAGTTTGCCGCCAAACTAAGGATGTCCTCCAAAAATCACATTGCGATTCCTATTGAAATTGAGGGCTCAGCGATTACTTTGGTTGCATGCCACCCAACACCACCAGTTTTTGACGGTCCGGAGAAAAGAAATCTCAACAGAAATGCTGACGAACTTAAACTGTTGGATGCGATCATCTCCGATGAAAATGCGTTGCGTGACGATAATGGTCTGCATGGTGGTGTTTGTGCAGAGATGCCTTTTGTGGTGATGGGCGATCTGAACGCGGACAGCGCAAACGGTGATGGCGACAAGGCTGCAATACTATCCCTTATTAACCATCCAAGAGTGAATGCAAATGTCTCTCCTTCAAGTATCGGTGCCATAGAATACTTTGCTAACAAACACGTAAAGAATGAGGCACTGGCAACGCACAACCGGGGACTGAGGCTTGACTATGTGCTGCCTTCACGTGAATTAACTGTAAAGGATTGCGGCGTTTTCTGGCCGCGCAAAGATGCCCCTTTGTATTCGCTTCTTACCGATAATCAAGGGCGTCTGTCATTTAAAGCACCCTCAGATCACCGTTTGGTTTGGGTGGATATTGACATTGATTAAGGGGGAGAGGAGTGTTGGCTAGTTTTCGAGCTTTTTTACAACGAGGTTGCCAACGAAATATCCAGCACTGAATATCGCAACAAATACCAGAATCGTTGCAACGTAAGCGACGGCGTCTGGCAAGCCGAGTCCAAAACCAAAGCTAAAGCTCAGCCCTAGAAACGCTTCTTTGAGCCATTGTGAAGCGGGCGCATTCACACTCATGCCGATAGCGGCGATAAATGCCAAAAGTGCTAAAAGACCGATTTTGAGACCGATAAGGGTTGAACGTTGCATAAATGGCTCCTGAAATATATCGGAGCCAGTATATACCTAAACGATCTCAAATCCTCATCGTCAAATCAGATGGCAGCGATGACAAGGTAAGCGCGTTTAACCGTCACTTAATTGCGTGCGTGATAAATCGGCGAATTTCGTCGTTATCTTGCGGAGCGTTGAAAGACGGCGTGATTTTTTGTGGTGGGATGAATATACCTTTTTCAACCAAGCGATTGATCTGTGGAAGGTGCATCAATGCGGTTTTTCCGCAAAGCAAGTCCATAAAGCCTTTCTCTTGTTCGTACGCATTTAGCACCTCATGGAAGCCTTTCAGGTAGAGATAGTCCTTGGTAAAACCACCACCACGATATACGCGTGCGGTAATTGTAAATGCCAAGTTTCGTTCAACACCATACTGCTCTTTCAACATCATGAATGTGGTGCGGAAAGATTTGTCTTTAATCATAGACTCCACGGCCAACACGCGAAGAGCCAGAATTTTCAGACGTTTGATTGACAGATGGCCCGCCAAATACTCACTTAAAATTGCCATGCCTTCTTGTGTCATCGTATTTACGGGACAACCTAGCGACAGTATTTTGAGTGGTTGTACGCGTGCATTAAGGGTGGTTACAAGGTGCACGCCCAGTTCGTGATGCGCCAGGGCGTTTGCTTCGACCAAGGGTACTTGTGCCGCGGAATTTATTTTTACGGACGTGCCGGAAACCAATGCATTGGCAATCATGTTGTCGTCAATCAGCAATTGGTAGTCGTATCCTTCATGCTGTGCGAAGGCTTCCATGATGTGTTGAATGCCGGCCGCATCGACCAAGGCACAATCTTCATCGTCGGTGTCGGGCAAGTGCAGGATAAACGTTGCGTTACGAATGTCTTTTTCCGTCGGCTCGCCAAAATAGCGTAACGAATTGTAGAGAAATTCATTGCTTCCGATAGTTTGCAACTGATCGACTTTGTCAGCGTAGGAAACGATGACATCTTCATAGATTGTTTGAAGATCGGCGTCTTCAACTTTTTCGATGGGAAGGTTAAACAGCTGCCGTTTTAGTTGAAACGCATTCGCGACATTTTCTTTGTAGGTGAAAGTAGGTTCGAACGAATAGTGGCGCTTGAAAAAGTCTGCTTTTTGCTCTTTGTAATTTAAAGGGCTGACTGCCGAGAGTATTTCGATACCATTGACTAAATTGAACAGTGCGTCATCAAGTTTCGCAGCATGGAGAAGGTCTGTGCGTGGGTAAGAAGTTAAACATCCTGTATTCAAATTATGTCCCTCACTGCCCCTGGACAAGGGATCTTGTCACATCCTTGGGTACAACAAGGTATTGAGTATGCGTCGGTTTTGTGATTTCCACAACAAAAATGAGTGATTTTTCTTAGTTGAAATAGAGCAGGGCGTGAGGGCGAGAGTTAACCGGCAGTGATAGATGATCACTCGCCGGAATACTCATTTTAAGTTATTGCTTTGGGGTTACAAGCATTGTGCGAGCTGGCCTTTTTTAGAGGAGGCTATTACGCAGCCCCGCTCACTGTCAGAGGCTGATTTACATTGGCTCATAAGCTCGTTAGCACTCGGTGCCAATGCGCCCAAGACTTTCTGAGCATGGCTGACAACCTTGTTGCACTGGCTGACCGGAATAGGGTCGTAATCAGTACAAGCAGATAGTGTAAGAACGGTAACAGCGAGGAGAGTGAATCGCATAATGGCTTCCTTTAGTTAACGGTAGTCTTTCGCTAAGGGTAGGAGAGAATTCTCATTTCTGCGACAAAAGCAAAGGGACGACTAAGTCATCCCTTTGCGTTGAATATTTGCTTGTTGGCTGATGTGGCGTGTTAGTCTCCGATGAATCCGCCCGTTTGATGTTGCCAAAGTTGTGCGTAAATCCCGCCGCTGGCAATGAGCTCTTGGTGAGTACCTTCTTCGGCGATTTCACCCTTGTCTAATACGATGAGACGGTCCATGGCAGCAATGGTTGATAGCCGGTGAGCGATGGCGATAACGGTTTTGCCTTCCATTAACTGGTACAAGCTTTCCTGAATCGCTGCTTCGACTTCAGAATCCAGTGCTGACGTTGCTTCGTCGAGGATCAGAATCGGTGCATTTTTCAGTAAAACGCGCGATATCGCGACACGTTGCCTTTGACCACCAGATAGCTTGACGCCTCTTTCTCCTACTTGGGAGTCGTAAGCGAGGTTGCCATGTGGGTCGCTAAGCGTTTCGATAAAATCGTGTGCCTGTGCTTTTCTGCTGGCATCGATCATCTCTTCTTCCGTGGCATCCGGTCTGCCATACAGAATGTTTTCACGGATAGAGCGATGAAGCAGTGATGTATCCTGCGTCACCATCCCAATATTTGCACGGAGCGAATCTTGCGTTATTTCAGAGATGTTCTGGCCATCAATGCGGATCTCACCGCCTTCAACATCATGAAAGCGCATCAACAGGTTCACCATAGTGGATTTACCTGCACCTGAACGTCCGACGAGGCCGACTTTTTCGCCTGGCTTGATGCACAAGTTCAGTTTTTCGATGACACCTTTGGTTTCGCCATAGTGGAAGGTTACGTCATTGAATGCAATTTCGCCTTTTGGTACGTCCAGTTCAGGCGCGTCGGGTTTGTCGGTCACTTCTACAGGCTTCGAGAGAGTTCTCATGCCGTCGACGACAGTACCAATGTTTTCGAACAGCGAGCCAATTTCCCACATGATCCATTTAGACATGCCATTGATGCGAAGGGCCAGGCTTACGGCAATAGCGATCGCGCCGATGGTGATTTTTGCATCAAGCCACAACCAGATGGAAATAGCTGAAATAGCGAATACCAATACATAGTTGATCACTTCAACAGCGATATTGAAACCGGTAGCCAGACGCATTTGTCGGTAGACCGTGTCCATGAAGGTCGTCATGCCTTCTTCGGCATAAGCAGTTTCACGCTCGGTATGAGAGAACAATTTTACGGTCGCGATATTGGTGTAGCTGTCAACAATTCGGCCGGTCATCAATGAGCGAGCATCGGCCTGTTCGGTGGACACAGCCTTGAGCTTTGGAACGAAGTAAATTTGAATACCAATGTAGGCTAACAACCATGCGAGAAGCGGTACCATTAAGCGCATGTCGGCGTGGCCGACTACGAAAAGCATGCTGAAAAAGTACACAGAAATATAGACGGCGACATCAAGCAGTTTCATCACGGTTTCACGTACAGACAATGCGGTTTGCATCACTTTAGTGGCAATTCGGCCTGCAAAATCGTTTTGGTAGAATCCGATACTTTGTTTTAGAAGATACCGATGCGCGAGCCAGCGAATCGACATTGGGTAATTCCCTAATAGGGATTGATGGAGAACCAATGAATGAAGTGAAACGAGCAGAGGCATCCCCAAAATAAGGGCACCCATCCAAAAGAGTGTATTTCCTTCATTGGCCAAAAATGTACTTTGCTCTTGGCTTGATAGCCAATCAACTAACTGGCCAAGAAACCCAAAAAGCGTCACTTCTGCCACGGCTATCATGGCGGTCAGTAAGGACATAAGGATTAAAGGTTTTTCAAATCCTTTGGTGTAGTGACGACAAAAATCCAACAAGGAGTTTGGTGGCTGAGCGGGCTCGGCTTGCGGAAAAGCCGGCGTAATTTGCTCGAAGAGTCTGAAGATCATGTTGAGTTGGTCTCGAAAGTGTGTAGGGAGAAATGGTCACAAAGAGACCACATGATACGCCTTCATTTGCAAAATAATAGGGGGGATAGGAATGATGAAGAAAAGAAAAACCGGCCAAAAAGGCCGGTTTGAATTTATTTAATGCGTTGTTTTAGTGGTAATTAACCACACACTTTACTCCAGCTACCGTCGCTGCCTGGAACAGAAGCTGTCCACCAGTTTGCTTGGTAGATAGCACCTTCGTGTACCACTTTGTCACCGGAATTGGCGTGACTTGGGTTTCCTGCCCAGTCTTTCTGCGGGAAGTCAGGGTAGACACTTAGGCCTGCGGTGTCACACGTACCTGGGTCTGGGTTACCTGGGTCAGTACCGCCACCGCTCAGGTCTGCCAATGGCAGGTCGGCATATTCAAACGCGAAGGCATACTCAACACCGTTGATGTTCACGGTGTAATTTGCAGGGCCAGAAATTGGTAGGTAGTACACCATATCCAGCTCATATGTTGCGCCTGCTGCCAGTGATTTCCAACTAGGGAGAGAGAAGGACACGCGGTGCATGTTGCCTTCCAAACCACCAATGTTGTTGGCTTTCGTGTGACCAGAAGAAATTACGCTCAGGCCACCACCAGATTGATCTTTCGCGTTGTCAGGTGCAGAGGTTGGAATGTCGAACTGGAATTCAGTTCCTCCAGGTAGTGCTGTACCTGTGTTGTTGGTGAAGGTAAGTTTTGGATTGATCGGGTAGTTCTGATCACCCACTTTAAATCCACCGACAGACACTGCGATATCGACGGCTTCAGTAGGCATAGCGGTGTCAGAAACCTTGTTGCCATAAGGTGTGGCTGCAGCGAACTTGTCGTAGATCGCTTTAGTCATGCTATTACCCATATGGAATTCACCGTTGCCAGTAGCACACGCATTTTCGGTTTTGTCGATCGTGTTGGTACGGTTACCGCTTGCGTCAAAGACGTAACAGTTATAGTCACCGGCCAGTTCCCAGAACATGATACCGCCGATACCTTTGTCGATGACGTAATCTGATTTCACAGAAACTGATGCTACATCTTCGGTAGACAAGAAGACGCTCTTCTCAGCGTTCCACAACCAAGGGGCGACTGCCACACTGTCGTAATTACGTGCATAGCTGCCACTCAGAACGTGAGCTGGGTTAGTCGCTGGGTCTAGTTGATATGCAGATGCATAGCTACCAAAGACGCCGTTTTCGAGGTTCTTAGCATGCCACATAGGGTTAGAGCCTGCGCCCATTTCTTCACCACGGGCATTTTTGTCATGCCACATGTTGTCGATACCTACGGCACCATTCCCACAGTTATTCTTCTCACCTTCGCCAGTACCAGGTGCACATTCAGCCTGGTTTGGAAGAGCGGCTCTACCCCAAAGGCCATTATCTCCGCCCGTTACGCCCTGCCAACCACGGGTGTAATAAGGAACACCAATGTTGATACGGCCCGCAGGCATTGAACCACGGAAGTAGTGGTAAGCCCAATCAGTATTCAAATAACCGATACCGCCGTATTGGCTGGTGCCATAGACGTTCCATGCAGCTAACTCAGAATCTTTACCTGTGTCATACAGGGCAGCATTGTGACCAACGTGATCGTTCCATGCGCCGTGTAGGTCATAAGACATGATATTGACGTAATCAAGATACTTAGTGACATCAAAGGTTTCCATCCCACGTAGCAAGTAGCCTGAAGATGGCGCAGCGATAGTCAGCATGTAGTGAATGCCATCTTGCTCAGAAGCACGGTCCACTTTTTCACGCAGGACTTTCATCAACTCTTGATAAGAGGCCCAAAGATACGCACGGCGAGGCTCCATAAACGCTTTATCGTCTGGGTTGCCCGCACCCGCCATTGATGTTGGGTATTCGTAATCGATATCCAGACCATCGAACTTGTACTGACGCATCATTTCAACGGCTGAATCTGCAAATTTCTGGATACCAGCGTGGTTGATGGAACCGTCAGCATTCGTGGTCATGGTGTAGAAACCGCCGTCAGCAACACGTATTCCGTCTGTGCCGAAGTGACCACCTGTTTCTGCCCAACCACCGATTGAGATAAGCGTTTTAACGTCGTGCTTTTTCTTATAGGTAGCGAGCGCACCGAAGTGACCTTTAAAGCCCAGTGCTGGGTCAACTTCAACGCCTGGCCATTCTTTGTTTACGGCGACATTGGTAGGATCATTCACATCACCGACGTTCACTTTGCCATCAGAGCCAATGCTTACGAAGGCGTAGTTGATGTGGGTCAGTTCTTCCCAAGGGATGTCTTTTACGAGGTAGGCGGCTTGCGGGTCATCGCCCGAGCGCCAACTTGTGAAGTAGCCGATGATACGGCGAGGGTGGTCAGCACCCATTAGCTCGCGACCATCTGCATCATAAATTGTACAGTAAGGGACATTCACACCCGTTGTCTGATAAAGGCCATCAGGACGACAGTTTGAAACGGTTGGAAGTCCGGTAACATTGACAGTAATAAGCGAGGAATCAGTCGCGGCACCGTCATTGTCAGTTGCTTTGGCATAGACCGATACATTGCCAGCAGTGTTTGCAACCCAATCCACACTATAGGGTGATGAGGTTGCTGAACCAACCACTTTCCCTGCGGCATAGAATTCTACTTTAGCAATGGTTCCGTCAGTGTCAGCGGCATCTGCTGTCAGGGTGACAGTGGCGCCTTGGTCAACGGCCATAGCGGAAGCATTGACAGAAACAGTAGGAGGCTCGTTGCCAGGCACAACGGTACCCGTTTGCACAGATACACTTATCGCGGCACTTTCTGTTACCGCACCTTTGTCGTCGGTCGCTTTAGAAGAAAGCGTGTGATTGCCTTCGGTCGCGTTCCAGCTTACTGAGTAAGGCGATGTCTTATCAACGCCGACAGAAACGCCGTTTACGAAGAACTCAACACTTGCAACCGTACCGTCAACATCTGCAGCTGTTGCGGTTAGCGTGACAACGTCACCATCTGTAATTTTGTCGGCGGAAGTTGGAGAATCTAGCGAAACAGTAGGGGCTTCATTGGGAGGTGGCTCGACAGTGCCAGTGTCACACTGATCAATGAACTTCCATTCTTGATATTGGCCAGATGATGTTGCTGGGTTGTTACCCATTGTCCACCAATTCGCCTTGTACACTTTATCTTCATGTTGGACGGTCGAGCCACCGCCATAGGCTTGGTCAGCAGACCATTGTTCGATAGTCGAACAGTCGGTTGCTGCCTGCGCGTTGAAAGCAAACATACACGCGACGGCAACTGCCGACAGCGTGAACCCTTTGCTAGAGCGTGTAACATCCATTGTGAATCCCTCGAGAAAAATTTTTAGTTATTGATTTATATATAATTAACGCAACTTAAATTGCGTAATAAATAAAGTAGATGAGTTCTGGTGAGGAAACATTGCTCATTTCGTCAGAGTTAGATCTGTAGTCAGTAACAGACGATAAAATCTTGCTCGTTCTAGTAGCGATTCACAGTTTCAACTGCATGAGTTTTTAAGATGACATGACAAATTGTGCGTCATGCACGGGCGTGATGTTAATGGAATGTAGACTAATGTCTAGTATGAATTGTTGACAATTATCTGTGTATCTATCGTTTTATAGGCTATAACTTATTCATTGATGATTAAATTGTCGACAATAAATGAATATTTGCGAGAGCAGTTAGCAAATTGTTGTGATTTATAGAGGGTGTTTACGTTGAAGGATGTGACTAAGTCCGAGGGAATGACGGAGTGGCTGATAGAAGCCATTGTTTCAGGGAAATTCCCCTCGGGCTCAAAAATTTCGGAACCCGAATTATCTCGTGAGCTTAACGTGAGTCGAGGTCCTCTGCGGGAGGCGATGATGCGTGTCGAAGCGATGGGATTGATAGAGCGGATCCCGCATGTTGGGGCAAGAGTCATTACCATGAGCGAGGCGCAGTTATCAGAAATTTACGCTGTGCGTGAGGCGTTGGAAGGCATGGCTATCAGGCAGGCGTGCATTTATATTTCTGAGCGAGAGTTGGAAGGATTAAGGGGGCTATTGATCCGTCATCAGCAACATATAGATGACGTGGATGGTGCGACCTATTTCCACCAACAAGGCGATTTTGACTTTCACTATCGCATCATTCAAGCAAGCAGAAACAGTAAGTTGATTGGATTGCTTTGTGACGAGCTCTACCACTTAGTTCGGATGTATCGAAAGCAATCGACACGTACGCAATCTCGACCAGAAAGGGCATTGAACGAGCATTTTCAGATTCTAACCGCATTGGAAGATCGTGATGCAGAGTTAGCGGAGATGTTGATGCGTAGACATATCCGTCGGAGTGGACAGTTAGCCGCTGAGAGGCTGAAAGATCATAAGGAGATGGCGTCATGAGTGCAGGGAAACAATTTCGAGAAGCCGTTAATAGTCATAAACCTTTACAAGTAATGGGAACCATTAATGCGTACACCGCAATGATGGCAGAGCAAGTGGGTCATCATGCAATTTACTTGTCAGGCGGCGGGGTCGCGAACGCATCATTTGGTTTGCCAGATCTTGGCATGACCTCGTTGAATGATGTTTTGGAAGATGCAAGGCGAATCACCGCTGCTTCGAATTTGCCTTTACTCGTTGATATTGATACTGGATTTGGCGGTGCATTCAACATTGCGCGTACCGTGAAAGAGATGGAACGTGCAGGTGTGGCAGCGGTTCATATTGAAGATCAGGTCGCTCAGAAACGGTGTGGTCATCGTCCTAACAAAGCCATTGTCAGCCAAGGCGAAATGGTTGATAGGGTGAAAGCAGCGGTGGATGCAAAGCACGATAGTGACTTTGTCATTATGGCTCGCACTGATGCACTGGCTGTCGAAGGAATGGATGCAGCGATAGAGCGGGCTCTTGCTTGTGTAGAAGCGGGTGCAGACATGATTTTCCCCGAAGCGATAAACACACTCGCACAGTATCAGCAATTTACAAACGCACTCGATGTGCCCGTTTTGGCGAACATCACTGAATTTGGCCAGACACCGCTGTTCTCCGTTTCTGAACTGGGTGAGGTGGGGGTATCGATGGTTCTGTATCCACTGTCGGCATTTAGAGCGATGAATCAGGCTGCGCTCAATGTTTATGAGCAAGTTAAAACCGAAGGGCATCAGCGAAGTGTGGTTGCGACGATGCAAACACGCGAAGAGTTATACCACTATCTTGGTTATCACGACTACGAGCAGAAACTCGATCAGCTGTTTAGTGAAAACAACTGATTTTTGAAAGGACGCGTTATCGAAAGGAAGTCATTAACGAGAAGGAGCGAACCATGCCAGACAGAAACAAACCGCTTGGTGGTGAAGGGCTACGAGGTCAAAGTGCAGGCAGTACAGCGTTATGCACAGTAGGTAAATCGGGTACCGGACTGACTTATCGAGGTTATGATATTACCGACTTGGCGAATCACGCAGAGTTTGAGGAAGTCGCCTATTTACTCCTAAAAGGCAAGCTACCCAATCAGTCTGAGCTTGATGCTTACAAAGCACTTCTTGTTAATAAACGCGGCCTTCCTGCACCGCTGTGTGAAGTTTTAGAGCGGATCCCTGCCGATGCACACCCGATGGATGTCATGCGAACAGGCTGCTCAATGTTGGGTAACCTTGATACTGAAACCGATTTCGCTGAGCAAGAAGATAAAACGGACACCTTGCTGGCGCACCTGCCTGCTATCATTTCCTATTGGTATCGCTTCTCCCACGAAGGCGTTCGTATTGATACTGCTGACAGTAAGGAAAGCAGTATCGGCGGGTATTTTCTCGATATGCTGTTCGACCATTCACCTTCTGACCTTCATACGCGCGTGATGCACTGTTCTTTGGTGCTCTATGCCGAGCATGAATTCAATGCTTCTACGTTTGCAGCCAGAGTGTGTGCGTCAACACTCTCTGATCTTCACTCTTGCGTGACTGCTGCCATCGGTACATTGCGAGGCCCGCTCCATGGTGGGGCGAATGAAGCTGCAATGGCGATGATTGAAAACTGGCAAACACCAGACGAGGCAGAATCGGCCTTGATGGCGATGTTGGCGGAAAAGGAAAAAGTGATGGGGTTTGGTCATGCGATATACAGAGAATCAGACCCTCGAAATACCTTGATCAAAGCATGGTCAAAGGCGCTGGCAGAATCGGATGACGAAAAGCTGCTTTACGCCGTATCAGAGCGCGTGGAATGGGTGATGAAGCGTGAGAAAGACTTGTTCCCGAATGCGGATTTCTATCATGCGTCGGCGTATCACTTTATGGGAATACCCACCAAATTGTTTACCCCAATATTTGTGATGAGTCGCGTGACAGGCTGGTGCGCCCATATATTCGAACAACGCGAAAACAACCGCATTATTCGCCCTAGTGCGGACTATACCGGACCCGATCACCAAGATTGGCTACCGATTGAAAAACGAAACTAATTGACTCAGGGAAGGATAGAAAATGTCACAGAACGTTGATTTTAACCAGCGACCTGCGCCAGATGAACTGCTGCAAACCATCGCCGACTATGTGTGTGATAAAGAGATCACATCAGCAGAAGCCTACAACACGGCGAGGAATTGTCTGATGGATACGTTGGGGTGCGGCTTACTGGCTCTCCGTTTTCCTGAGTGTACCAAACACATGGGGCCGCTGGTGCCGGGAACAACCGTCAGACATGGGGCGCGAGTACCGGGTACCTCCCATGAGTTAGACCCGATTACAGCAGCGTTCAATATTGGCTGTATGATCCGTTGGCTAGATTTCAACGACACTTGGTTAGCCGCAGAGTGGGGTCACCCTTCTGACAATTTAGGGGGCATCTTGGCTGTCGCAGATTACCTAAGTCGAGTGGCGGTCAGTGAAGGAAAGTCGCCTTTGACGATGGAAGTCGTACTGACGGCAATGATCAAAGCGCATGAGATCCAAGGCGTTCTGGCACTGGAAAATAGCTATAACCGCGTCGGTCTTGATCATGTGCTTTTGGTACGTGTTGCGTCCACAGGGGTGGTAACGCGTATGCTTGGTGGCTCGCGCGATCAGGTGATTGATGCGCTGTCTCAAGCATGGGTAGATGGCTGCGCACTTCGCACCTATCGCCACGCACCAAATGCAGGTTCTAGAAAATCTTGGGCTGCGGGTGATGCAACATCTCGCGCTGTTCGTTTAGCCATGATTACCATGAAAGGAGAAATGGGATTACCGTCTGTGCTGACGGCCGAGAAGTGGGGCTTCTACGATGTTCTATTTAAAGGTGAGACCTTCAAAGTGAATCAGCCGTTCGATTCGTACGTGATGGAAAATGTGTTATTCAAAATCTCCTTCCCCGCAGAGTTTCACGCGCAAACGGCGGTGGAATGTGCGGTTAAGCTCCATCCTCTTGTATTGGATAGGTTGGACGAGATTGACCGCATAGAGGTCACGACACATGAATCAGCGATTCGTATCATTTCTAAAGTCGGTAATTTAGCGAACCCAGCTGATCGCGACCACTGTTTGCAGTACATGATTGCGATCCCTCTGATCCACGGTGATCTGGTTGCGGAGCACTACGAAGATGACGTCCACCGTAACGACCCACGCATTGATGCTCTGCGAGACAAAATGGTGATCAAAGAAGATGCGCGGTATACCCAAGAATACCTCGATGCGGATAAGCGCTCGATAGCGAATGCGATTCAAGTGTTCTTCAAAGACGGTTCGTCTACGGAGAAAGTCGAGATTGAATATCCGATTGGGCATCGACGTCGCCGTGAAGAGGGCATTCCGGTTCTAGAGACGAAGTTTAAACGCAACTTGCTCACGCGATTCCCTGCGGGACAAGCAGAAAAAATCATTGCCCTTTGCAGTGATCAGACAGTGTTGATGAAGACACCCGTTAATACTTTTATGGAAATGTTTTCGATTAACTAACCTCAATGCTCTGACGGCAAACGTCGCCGTCAGGGCGTCTATTTCGACAGGATTCAGCGAACGACTCCGCGTAAAACGTGGCAAGGAGCGAGACAATGTCGTCCTACCAAAATACGTTCAACCAATCGGTTTCAGACCCCGCTGCTTTTTGGCTAGAGCAGTCGACGCAGATTGAATGGTTTACTCCTCCCCAAACAGCTATTCACAAAGATGAAAATGGCATAGAGCGTTGGTTCCCAGATGGTGAACTTAATACTTCGTATCTAGCGTTAGATTTTCATGTTCAAAATGGACGAGGCGATCAAACGGCGTTGATTTACGACTCGCCAGTGACTGGGAAAAAAAGTACAGTACAGCTATCGTGTATTGCGAGATCAAGTCGCAAAATGTGCAGGTATGCTCTCTGCACTTGGCGTAACCAAAGGGGATAGTGTCATTATTTATATGCCAATGATCCCTCAGGCTGTGTTTGCGATGTTGGCCTGTGCCAGATTAGGAGCAATTCATTCCGTTGTATTCGGTGGATTTGCCCCGAATGAGCTTGCAGTCAGAATTGAAGATGCTGAACCAAAAGTATTGTCAACCGCGTCTTGTGGCATAGAGGTGTCCAAGGTCATCCCTTATAAACCCATGGTCGATAAAGCCATTATGGACAGCCGCTGGAAGCCAGAACACGTGGTTGTTTATCAAAGACCAGAAGTGCAAGCCTCGCTGGATCAAAAGCGTGATGCAGATTGGGCAACTTTGTTTGATAAAGCCGTGGCGCATGATTGCGTTCCTGTGAAGGCGACGGATCCGCTCTATATCTTGTATACCTCGGGCACTACGGGGAAGCCAAAAGGTGTTGTCCGCGATAACGGTGGCCACGCAGTCGCAATGAAGTACAGCATGTCGACGGTCTACAACGTCACTGCTGGCGAGGTGTATTGGGCCGCATCGGATGTGGGGTGGGTGGTAGGACATTCCTACATTGTTTACGCGCCGCTTATTCACGGATGTACGACAATATTGTTTGAAGGTAAACCAGTTAGAACACCCGATTCCGGCGCTTTTTGGCGGGTGTGTGAAGATTATGGCGTTTCTGTTTTGTTCTCTGCGCCAACGGCTTTTCGTGCAATAAAAAAAGAAGACCCTGACGGGAAAGAAATCCAGAAGTATTCAATGAAGACCTTAAGAGCCATTTTTATGGCGGGGGAGCGGTTAGATCCTCCAACATTGGAATGGGTGGAGCTTCACACTGGAAAGCCAGTTGTAGATCATTGGTGGCAAACCGAAACTGGCTGGGCAATTGCGACCAACCCTCTTGGGCTTGAATGTTTTGTGACGAAACCGGGTTCTGCTACTAAGCCCTCCCCCGGTTTCGAGGTAACGATCCTCAATGAAACGGGGCAAGAGTGCGCGCCTCTTGAGCAAGGGTTTATTGCTGTTAAGCGGCCTATGCCACCGAGTTGTCTGACAACAGTATGGCGTAATCACGACCGATTTGATTCCGGCTATCTTTCCCAATTCCCAGGCTATTACGTCTCTGGGGATGGTGGATACATGGATGCAGATGGGTTTCTCTTTGTGATGGGGCGTATAGATGATGTGATTAACGTCTCTGGGCATCGACTGTCAACGGGAGAAATGGAAGAAATTCTCGGGGGTCATGAGGCCGTAGCGGAATGCGCGGTTGTAGGTGCGTACGACGAACTTAAAGGGCAGGTTCCGCTTGGACTGGTGGTTCTCAAGGATGGCTATTTTTCTATCGATGGTGACATAGAAAAAGCACTGGTTCAGAAAGTGCGTGATGAGATTGGTCCGGTGGCTTGTTTTCATCGAGCAGTGATTGTCGACAGACTGCCAAAAACGCGTTCTGGAAAAATTTTAAGGCGCATAATCCGGCAGATTGCTGACGGTGAGAGCTATACCATACCGTCGACAATTGACGACCCAACCAGCTTGAAAGATGTCAGCAACGCCATTGGCTAAAAACAAAAATAAAGCCGCTGTCACGCAGCGGCCATTTTAACTAGCCAGCGTTAACAAAGGCTTTGAACTTTTCCTTGGTTGCTTCGTCAGCTTTTTCGTACCAGTAGTGAAGCTGGTATTCAACTTCATTGGTAATGCTTGTTTCATTTACAACTACGGTACTACTGCGTGGTTCATGTTTAGGTTTTGTTTCATAAACTGCAATCAGCTGAAGTGAAGCTGGCTGGTCAGTTTCGTTATAGCGTTGCAGCTCTGCCAGATAATCACGACTTAATTGGAAGCCACTTTTAATTAGCTTACCTTGCTCAAATGCAATGGCATTTTTATCGCCATCAAGTATTTGGAAGTTTGGATTTTTATTAAACGCTACTGCTTCGCGTTTACTCTTAAATTCCGGCAGATCCAGATAGACATCTTTACCTGACGCATCGAATTTCACAACGATAACATCCGATTTTTGGAAAGAGACATCTTTGCCTTTTTCAAAGCTAGCAATAGAACGGAACGCCAATTGTTGGGTGCCGTCTGTTAAAACTACGTGATTGTCATTATCGAACATTTTTGATTGATATTCTTGGCCATTAAAGGCTAGTAACTCAATGCCGTGGTTCAGGTGAAGTGTTACGTCAGCATGCGCTGCAAAAGGCAGTACGCCAGAAAGAACGGAAGCGAGAAACAGCTTAATTCTCATTTTAATCCCTTAATTGTATTGGAATGCTGCCCAGTTAAACTGGGCAGTTATTTCTATTTAACGTAGCAAGCGAAGCCTTTCAGGTAGAAACCTTCTGGGTAGGCACTGTCTACTGGATGATCTGCCGCTTGTTCAAAACGTTCAATGAATTGCACTTCACGGTGTGCATCAAGTGCTGCATCTGCAATGATTTTCTGGAAAAGTGAATTGTCCATCAAGCCTGAGCAAGAATAGCTAAGTAGCGTGCCACCAGGTTTCAGAATTTGCATCGCCAGCATGTTGATGTCTTTATAGCCGCGGCATGCGCCTGTCAACTGTGCCTTAGATTCAGCAAACTTAGGTGGATCCATGATGACAACGTCAAACAGTTCACCACTGTCACGGTATTCACGTAGCAATTTGAATACATCAGCATTCACGAATTGTGCTTTGGAGGTATCGAAGCCATTCAATTCAGCGTTGGATTTCGCGATATCCAGTGCAGGTTGAGACACATCAACGTTAATCACTTCAGCAGCATTGCCTTTCAGTGAGTACAGGCCAAAACCACCGGTGTAGCAGAAGCAGTTTAGAACACGTTTACCGTTGACATATTTTACGGCAGCTTCACGGCTATCACGTTGATCAAGGTAGAAACCCGTCTTGTGGCCACCCGTAATATCAACACTGATTTTCACGCCGTTTTCTTCAATTACAACCGACGCTGGTGGCATGTCACCATGTAGAACACCTGTGCGCTCTTTCAGGCCTTCCTTTTTACGTACAGATACATCTGAACGCTCGTAGATGCTGCATTCTGGGTACAGCTCAATCATGGCATCAACCAGATTTTTCATCTGCGCCTCAGCACCAGCACTCAGCAGTTGGCAAACCAAAAAGTTTTCATAACGGTCGATAGTAATGCCCGGTAGACCATCAGATTCTGCTGCAATGAGTCGGTAACCCGTTAAACCGTCGCGAGCGGCAAGAACGTCGCGTAAACCTTGGGCATTCTGTAGTCGTTTTTTGAAGAAATCCACATTGATTTCTTCTTGCTCAAACGTCCAAACACGCACTCGAATTTGTGAATTAGGAGAAAACGCGCCTCGCGCCAACCATTGGCCTTGATGATCATAGACGTCAACGGTTTGTCCGAGAGAAGGCTTTCCTTCAATACGCTGGATCCCGCGAGAGAATACCCAAGGATGACGACGGCGCAGAGACTTCTCGCGCCCTTTGACCAAATAAACAGAAGGATTCATTGGTTATTCCTAAATTCTAATCTCTGACTGCCGGCGACAGTGCCGTAAGCCAATAAAAGGTGCCGTATTGTCGGAGAACCGCACCCATAATGCAAACGGCTGCCATAGGGCAGCCGATTTTTCTTGGTAGAGACCTTACTCGGTGCGAAGACCGTCAACCAAAGAGGTCAGGCTACGCGATTGTTTTTGCAGGTCTACTACATTGTCTGATGTTTGACGAATGAGCTCTGCTACTTGCCAAGCCTGTTGACGAACATGTTCGACGTCAGAAGAAATGGTACTTGCAACGCTGCCTTGTTGGGTAGCCGCGGTGGCAATTTCAGTGCTTCTGTCAGTGATGCGTATGCTGCGCTCTGAAATGGAGGTTATTTCTGCGTCAATATTTTGCATCAGCGTTTCGCTGGCAACGGCATTATCGACCGTACCTTGCATGACACCACGAAGATGCGAGGTATTGTTACCTAGGTCTTGGATCATTCGTTGAATTTCAACCGTGGCCGCTTGAGTGCGTCCTGCAAGAGTACGGACTTCATCAGCAACCACTGCAAAACCACGACCTTGTTCACCAGCACGAGCGGCTTCAATGGCGGCATTCAACGCGAGCAGGTTGGTTTGCTCCGAAATGGCACTGATGGTTGCAACCATACTGCCGATTTCATTTGAGTTTTGCTCTAGCGCAGAAACGGCTTGTGCGGCAGTTTCAATTTTTGTGCTCAATGCCTGAATCGCGTGAAGGGTTTGATTCACCTGATTGCGACTTTGCTTCGATGCATCGCCCGCTGCCATGATTTCGCCTGACGTGTCTTCAGCGTGTGTAGCGACGTCTCGAATTGACCCCGCCATTTCTTCGGTAGCACTGGCAAGCGAATCCAAATACGTACGTTGATCGGCAGACAAACACTCACTGTCTTTAACACGAGCGCTCAGATCGCCAGAGAGTTGCTCCATGAGAGCCGCAGCACTTTTAATTGCTTTTACTAAGCTGTGTTCACGATTTGCGATGTTATCAACCGTTGTTGCGATAATGCTGAATTCGTCTCGGACAGGGAAAAAATTCATGCGGCTAGTCAAATCACCATCTAACATACGTTGCAATGCATAGTTCATGGTGTACATAGCGCCGCCAATGAAGCTTGATACATAGTGGAGGGCCATTGCGCTAATCAAAAACATGATGGAGAGAAATCCCCAAGATGTCACATCAATATAAGACCAGAAATCAGACTTCACTTTTGTTGATATTGCTGTTGCCCCCGTTTCCCACGAACGGCCTACTTGCTCAACGTTAAGGCCTGACTGTTCAAGCAACTGAGACGCATCCGCCGAGTTGATATCATAGTGAGATAGCAAGGTATTCAAAGCTGCACTATGTTTTTCTTGAATGAAAGTAGCTTGGGCCTGTGCTGCGGAGTAGAAAATAGCACCGGTTGCGACTGTTAATGCAAAAATGAGTATGTAGAGGAGATAGAATTTCTGTTTTAGGCTCAGTCGGATGAGGTATTGGTCAACCCAGCGGAACGGCGTTTCTTTCATCTTGATTAGATCCTTATCGAGTGCGCAATCAGATTCAACCTGATGGAGCGCATATTACACTGTCGAGTGCTGGTAAGACCAATTAATGGAGTGAGATCAATGTCACATATTTGTGTAAGAGCTACCGTTTCAGGCCAAGTACAGGGAGTGGGGTTCAGATTTCATACCGCGCATGAAGGGTTGAGGCTTTCACTCACGGGCTTTGCGAAAAATGAGGAAAATGGGACGGTTACGGTGTTAATGTGTGGTGATGAAAAGAATGTGGATGCGTTGCTGGGGTGGCTCAAGAACGGCCCACCGACGGCTAGTGTCACTAAGCTGGTTCATCATCAAGAAGACTGGAAAGCTATCGACGGCTTTTCCATCCAGTAAATAAACCCCCAATAGTGGTTGTCCATCTATTGGGGATCACATCAATGTGCACTATTTTTAAATGCATTTAACGGGCTTTGGCAAACCCGCCAGTTTGGTCGCTTGCTTCGCTGGACCTTTAGGGAAGAGTTTATATAAGTAACGACTGTTACCTTTCTCTGGCCCGTATTTTTTCTCCATCGATTTTACGAGGAGGCGAACGGCAGGGGAGGTGTTGAACTCTTTGTAGAAGTCTTGAACAAAGTAAACGACTTCCCAATGCGCATCAGTCAACGTGATGTTTTCTTCGGCTGCCAGCAGTGGGACTAGTTCCTCTTGCCAATCAGCGAAGTTTTTCAAATAGCCCTGAGCGTCGGTCTCAATCTGCTTACCATTTATTTCCAGCATAGATACCTCGTATTTCGAACGCGCCAAGCATATAGACTTGTCAATATTGCTTCAAGCAGAAACAAAAAAAGCTCCCGAAGGAGCTTTTTATTTCACTGATTCTCCCAAGAGATCAGCGTTCGACGCGATTAGTCGTCGCTGTTCATAATACCAAGAATGCTCAGCAGGTGAACGAAGATGTTGAAGATATCCAGGTACAGAGAAACTGTTGCACGGATATAGTTAGTTTCGCCACCGTTGATGATGTTGCTGGTGTCATACAAGATGAACGCAGAGAAAATCAGTACAGCAATGGTACTGATTGCCAAGCTTAGTGCAGGGATCGCTAGGAAGATGTTGGCAATCATTGCTACCAACAGTGCGATTACGCCAGCGACAAGGAAACCACCCATGAAAGAGAAGTCTTTCTTGCTGCTAATAGCGTAAGCAGACAGACCTAAGAATACCAATCCAGTAGTACCCAGCGCTTGCATGATCACTGAAGGACCGCCAGCAAGGTTTAGATGGTAAGCCAATGTTGGACCTAAAGACGCACCCATCAAGCTGGTGAACACAAATGTCCACACGATACCTGAAGAGGAGTTAACCGCTTTAGGCAGTACAAAGAAAACAATCGCTAATGCACCCAATGTCATGCCGAGGGACATCATTGGAGTAATGCCGACAACCAAAGCGATGAAAGCGGCAATTGCACTAGTGATAAGTGTCATAGAAAGCAGCGCGTAGGTATTACGCAGTACTTTATTGGTAGCCAGTACACTTTCTTGCGTTTGGCTAGTGGAAACGAAACGATCGTTCATATCTTTCTCCCGGTAGGGTACGGTTTATTTCTAATACGTCAGTTATTGCGCTTGTGGCACAATTTTTCAAGTACGAATTGTCGCAAAGGTGATAATAAAGCCTCTTAACCCTTGAGAACACTGATATATCTCGAATTGAGATTTTAAACGAACTTGTAAACAAATATTAAGTGGCCGTTAATCACGGTGATTAACGGTCAAGTGTACCATCAATGGTGGAGAATTTGGCTCAAGAAGAGCTGTGTTCGATCAGATTGAGGATTATTGAAGAATTGCTCTGGCTCATTTTCTTCAATGATTTCACCTGCGTCCATAAAAATGACACGATCAGCGACTTCTTTTGCGAAGCCCATTTCGTGCGTGACACAGATCATTGTCATGCCTTCTTCTGCGAGTTCTACCATTACATCGAGTACTTCACGCACCATTTCAGGGTCAAGTGCTGACGTTGGCTCATCAAACAGCATGACGTTTGGGTTCATGCAAAGAGAGCGAGCGATAGCCACACGTTGTTGTTGACCACCGGAAAGTTGCCCCGGAAATTTTTCCGCTTGTTCCGGGATTTTAACCCGCTCCAGATATTTCATGGCGATGCTTTCGGCTTCATCCTTTGGCATTTTTTTAACCCAAATGGGTGCAAGCGTGCAATTTTCCAGAACAGTAAGGTGAGGGAACAGATTGAAGTGCTGGAAACACATCCCCACTTCCTTTCTGACTAATTCAATGTTTTTTAAATCATCAGTCAGTTCTGTACCGCCCACAATGATGGAACCTTGTTGGTGCTCCTCAAGGCGGTTAATACACCGAATCATGGTTGATTTACCTGAACCCGAGGGTCCACAGATAACGATTTTCTCGCCTTTAGATACGGAAAGGTTAATGTTTTTCAGTACATGAAACTGACCATACCATTTGTTCACATCGGTCAGTTGAATGACGGGAGAGTCTACTTGTTGAGTCATAATACAATCCTTGTCCTTTAGCGCTTGTGACCAGTGTGAAGTTTGTTTTCCAGATAAATACTGTATCGAGACATGCCGAAACAGAATATCCAGAACACCAATGCCACAAACACGTAGCTCTCAGTCGCGAAGCCTAACCACTGTGGGTCAGTATTGGCTGCTTGCCCTATGCCAAGTACATCAAACATACCGATGATGAGTACTAAGCTAGTGTCTTTAAATAGGCCGATAAAAGTGTTCACAATCGAAGGGATCGTGATTTTAAGTGCTTGTGGAAGAATGATAAGGCTCATCTTCTTCCAATACGTTAAACCAAGTGCATCAGCTGCTTCATATTGGCCTTTTGGGATGGCTTGTAAGCCACCACGAACAACTTCTGCCATATAGGCCGCGGAGAACATCACCACACCGATAAGAGCACGAACCAATTTATTGGTCTCGGACTCGCCCGCCATAAAGAGCGGCAGCATAACCGACGCCATAAACAGCACGGTAATCAGCGGAACGCCACGCCAAATCTCAATGTAGACAGTACACAGACTGCGAATGATTGGCATGTCTGAACGTCGCCCTAATGCCAATACGACTCCGATGGGCAAAGAAATAACGATGCCGACAATGGCGATGATCATTGTGATAAGTAGCCCACCCCAAAGGTGTGTTTCCACCTTAGGAATACCGCCCATACCACCAAACAACAGGAAGGTCGTCATAAGAGGAAAAACCACGACGAAGAGAAGTAGAATCCATCCTCTTTTCGGTGTTTTTTCGTAGATCAATAACCCTGTGAATATGGCAAGTGCAGCGTAAAAGAGCTTAGGTCGCCACAGTTCTTCTTGGGGGTAAAAGCCGAACATAAATTGGTCAAATCGCACGTTGATGAAAACCCAACATGCTCCCTCTCGCGAACAATCGTCTCTTGTGGAGCCAATCCAATCTGAATTGATAAATGCCCATTCAACGACTAACCAGAGCCCATTTAGTGCCAAGAAGGCAAGTACAATGGTCATTACCGAATTAAGTGGGCTAGAGAACAGGTTTTTACGCAACCAGCCTATTAACCCAACGGTATTTGGTGGTGGTGGGAGATCAGGCTGAAACTGATGCTGTATGGTCATATCCTACCTCTCAACCAATGCGACTTTGGCGTTGTAAATGTTCATCAGAAATGACGTCAGAAGACTCAATGTTAAGTAAACCGCCATTGTCATAGCAATAATCTCAATAGCTTGGCCCGTTTGGTTTAGCGTGGTTCCTGCAAACACAGAAACTAAATCTGGGTAGCCAATGGCCATTGCTAGAGAGGAGTTTTTTGTCAGGTTAAGATATTGGCTTGTCAGCGGTGGAATAATGATTCGCATCGCTTGTGGGATGATGACCAATCGCAGTGTTTTTGCACGAGGGAGACCTAACGCCATGGCCGCTTCTGTTTGGCCGTGACTCACGGCATTGATGCCCGAACGAACAATTTCAGCAATGAATGACGCGGTGTAGATAGATAGAGCAAGCGTAAGCGCAGCTAACTCAGGGATAATGGAAATACCGCCCCTGAAGTTGAAGCCTTTTAGAACGGGATGCTCCAAAGAAACAGGCATGCCCTGAACCAAAAAAGCAATGAGCGGCAAGCCGACAATTGCAATCAACGATAAGGTAAAGACTGGCGTTTGTTGCCCTGTTTGTTCCTGTTTTCTTTTTGCCCATCGAGACAACACAAAACTGAAAATAAGCGCAACAAAGAGTGCGATACCTATCAGCATTGCGCCTTCTTCGAAGACTGGACGAGTAAAATATAAACCTCGGACGTTTAGGAAAAGCCATTCACCAACGCTAATGCTCTCTTTAGGTGAAGGTAATGCTTGTAGTACGGCGAAATACCAGAAAAAAATCTGTAATAAAAGCGGAATATTTCGGAATGTTTCAATGTACACAGCAGCAAAACGGCTTAATAGCCAGTTGTTAGATAGCCTAGCAATACCGATTAAGAAACCTACAATGGTTGCCAAAACTATCCCAAGTACTGATACCAAGGCGGTGTTCAGAAGGCCAACAAAAAACGTTCTGCCATAAGAGAAAGTTTCATCGTACTCGATGAGCGTCAAACCAATGCCAAATCCCGCTTCTTGAGACAAAAATCCAAAGCCAGTGGCAATGCCTCGTGCATCTAGGTTCGTCAATGCATTGTTGACAATAGTAAAGACGAAAAACACCAATCCAATAATCGCAACGGCCTGAAAAATGATGGAGCGGAAAGTCGGATTGTAGATGAGGCTCTGTTTTACTTCTGGGCGTGTTGATAGCTCAGAATTTATTGCATTATCTTTGGATGCCATACAACTGCACCTCTATCCTTTATCGTTGAGCGGAGGGGGACGGAAACCGTCCCCCATTTGCTAGATAGCGAACTTATTTAGCGGATAGGTGGCGCATAAAGAATGCCGCCATCAGTCCATAGGGCATTCACACCACGTTGTATATTAAGTGGAGAGTCTGAGCCAACTGTGCGCTGGAAGCTCTCGTCGTAATTGCCCACTTGTTTGATGATTTGGTAGCCCCAATCATCGTTTAGGCCTAGTCCTTTACCTTTTGGCCCGTCTTGACCAAGAATACGGCGGATATTAGGGTCCTTAGAGTTAACCATCTCATCAACGTTTGCTGAGGTGATCTCAAATTCTTCGCCGTTAATCATGGTATTTAATGTCCACTTTGCGACGTTGAACCAGTTGTCATCACCTTGGCGAACAACAGGGCCGAGAGGCTCTTTAGAAATGATTTCTGGCAGTACCACAGCGCTGTTAGGATCGGCGAGTTTGATACGTGATGCGTACAGACCAGATTGGTCTGTAGTCAGAGTATCGCAACGACCTGATTCGAAGCCTTTTACTGTTGCATCATACGTATCGTAAACAACAGGTTTGAATGACATGCCATTGGAACGGAAGTAGTCAGAAAGGTTTAGCTCTGTCGTGGTGCCTGATTGAACGCAAACGGATGCACCATCTAGCTCCAACGCACTGTTGACACCAAGGTCTTTTTTAACCATAAAACCTTGGCCATCATAGTAGTTAACACCGACAAAATTCAGACCCAGTGTTCCGTCGCGTTGTAACGTCCATGTCGTGTTACGAGATAGGACATCGATTTCACCTGACTGAAGTGCGGTGAAACGCTCTTTCGCCGTCAAAGGTACGTACTTAACTTTGCTCTTGTCGCCTAGTACGGCTGCGGCCATTGCTTGGCAAAATTCGACATCAATACCTTCCCATTCGCCATTTGAATTTGGATTCGAGAAGCCTGGGAGGCCAGTACTTACACCACAACTAATGACTCCCGCACTTTTGACTTTATCAAGTGTGCTTTCGCCTTGTGCTGAAGGAGTAGGGGTTTGAGATGCGCCTGCTTTTGTTTCTGAGAGTTGCTTCTCTAGCGATGCCACTTGATCCTTAAGGCCATCTATCTGCTTCTGACTTTCAGCACTGCCACCACCAGAATCACAGCCTGCAAGTAGCAATGCGGAAATAACCGCAAGTCCCAATGTCGACTTTTTATTAACCATACCTATCAATCCTTTTGGTTTTTACTGGTTGCTTGTTAATGGACAAGGCTCAATAGAGGCAATCAGCCTTAAGTGAAGTGAACCTCGTAAAACCATTCCAAAGTCACCGTTAACATCTAATTAACATGCATCAGTATAGAATCGGATTAATTGGCTGCAAATAGCATTGGCTTGAGGTGTGACCTAGGCAATGATCTTTGAATAAATGAGACATTTATCGCGAGAAAACATTCTGAAGCACGTTTGTAACGTATTGTTTTTACATATGCAAAGTCGAATAAATTGTTATCAGGCATTCATCAGGCTTAACTATTATCTTTGAGCGATTTTTTCATTATTTTCAAAATGACTAGAATGCTATGTGTGATTTGATTAGATGTTTATGCAAAATGCAGAAACGAATTGGAACAAATTGAAGATATCGTATGCCGATACGCAACGGGTTTGACGCACTCTTGCGCAAAGTGCTGTAAATGTATTCGGTTGAACGTTGTTGAATAAAAAATTGATTTACACCATTCCAGAGAGTCGCTAATATTCGCCGCACTTACGGAGGGATGGCTGAGTGGTTGAAAGCACCGGTCTTGAAAACCGGCGTGCGTTTATAGCGCACCTAGGGTTCAAATCCCTATCCCTCCGCCACTTTTCATCGATGAGCTTACGAGCTGATTGATAAGAGATTGGAGCGGTAGTTCAGTTGGTTAGAATACCGGCCTGTCACGCCGGGGGTCGCGGGTTCGAGTCCCGTCCGCTCCGCCAACGATTTAAGCCTGATGCGAAAGCGTCAGGCTTTTTTCTTATACGCGCCCCAGAAAGTGCTTCGCACTTTGGTCGCGTCCGGAAGCCCGGCCGTTCCGCCAATACAACGAAGCCCCGCTAGAAATAGCGGGGCTTTTTTGTATGCATTAAATTTGGGGGTAGGACTCTCACGAGCCTTCGGCTTGAGTCGAGCTGGTGCGCCAACCCGAACTAGGCGTTTCGGCAAGAATCCTGTCCTTTTTACCTGTCCAGATGGCAGGTATTGAATGAAAAGCCAGCAAACAGAATCTGATGAAGAGTTTTCTATTTACATGGTCACTGATGATCAGTAGTATCCGTGTCTCTTCGGAGGGATGGCTGAGTGGTTGAAAGCACCGGTCTTGAAAACCGGCGTGCGTTTATAGCGCACCTAGGGTTCAAATCCCTATCCCTCCGCCAAATCAGAAAAAGCCCGCTCAATGAGCGGGCTTTTTCGTATCTGGAATAAGCCACGGTGAGATAGGTGGCAATATCATCGAAAGAGATTTGTCGAGCGTAGCGAGATGATTTACGCGTTAATATTTAACCATGGATTAAAAGCATTTCACTCTAATATCCATTTATTCTCCTACTCTGAGTGTATGAATAGAATCAATGATGAAAGCTCTTCCCATGCATATCACCAATTGTTCTAGCTGGATTACCACCAAGAATACTGTTGGACGGATACATTCCTACTGCAACGGCGTTGCAGGCAATAATACTATTTTGAGAGACAGTCGTCCCTTTTAGTATTGTTGCTTTGGCCCCTATCCAAACTCTGTTCTCAATAACAATTTCACAATTTTTATTTAAGGTTTCCCCACGGCTGTCGCTTATTCTATGAAGGTCGGTATCCATAAATAGGGTATGCCATGAAACTGAACACTCGTCACCAAAAGTGATGGACTTATTACAGACTAAAGTGGTTTCACCAGAGAAATTAACATTTGAACCAATGGTTATTTTACCTTGATTATGTAATTTCGAACCCGTGCCAATTTTTATATTATTTCCGAAATGAATTTCTGATGTCTTACTCATATTCCAAATGAAACGAGAGTATTTGTTGTCAGTGATTTGTACCCTGCCAAAACCAAGCTTTATTTTTCCGAATTTTGCGTTGTCGCAAATATAGATGCATCCGCCAAGTTCAATAAACTTAGTTCTATGATTTACAAGAATAGGGAATTTTATCGCTTTTCTAAATTGAAGGTAATAGAAGTTGAAAAATATCGTTTTCGGTATACACCTTATATAGTGATATACCTTTGATAGTTTTTTTAAAAACATAGAGTTGAATACCAAGTAGCTAAGTTTTCTCTACCAGTTACCGAATTAGCGATAACTATTTTGCAGCCACTCCTTTTCCGCAAGCAATACCCGTTTTCTGATGGGTCTCACAATTCTAATGTATGGGTATTTACACGTCTACACTTTTTAAAAGCCAGCATCACAATGAAGTCAGATGGTATGGATTTTTAGATTTAACGTATTGAAAAACCCAACAATAGAGTTAGGGCGAAACGTGAGTTAGCTAAAGGCAGGCGGCTGGATCAGGTGAAGCTCTGCTCATCAGATTGCTTGACGAGTGTTATTGAGATTTTACTCAACAAAAGGGCTTCGTGTGGTTGAAAGAAGGAGAGGGGCATTGTTTTAAAATCTAGACCTATAGATTTGCCAACAATTATTCAAGCGCCATATTGGTTGCTGCATATAGTTACACTCGGGTTTTGAGATGCCACTCGATTTATCGCTATGAAATTACACATACAAATAAAGAGGTTATGAGCTTTTTATCGCAGATTGGCTTTATATGACCCCGGGTAATCGATTTGCCATTTTTGGATCTGTGGTAATGGAATGCTGTTTGGTTATGAAATATATGTAAATAAAATATGACATGCGCCTCACAAATGATACAGTCGTGTTCTACAATCACGCTTTAATGCACCATCTTTAGAAAGCTAAGAAATCAGTGATCTGAGAGGCCTTAATTGGAATAAGGGTTTAAAAAGCTGTCATATAAAAAATTGTTCTGAGCTGATGCAGCGGCATGGTTCAAAAAACATAAAGTTAGGGATCAATAAATATCATGCTTTTCAAGGACGAATTGAAAGCATCGCTTTCGACACCCATTTCGGAAAAGTTACCGTGCGGCGACTATCTTAAAGCTGACCGGTCTAAATATCGACCGCTACGGAATCAGTTCAACGTTGCTCAGACATCTTTGCGTAAACTTGCTCAAAATCCAGATGAAACGGAACTTGAAACACTGATTGAAGAAAACATTTCCAATTGGAATACGCTTTCATCCGCGTTGACGAATGTATTTAAATCGCAAAGTCGGGATATTGAGTTGATCGGGTGGATGCTTGCAGCGCAATTTGTTTTGGATGAGACAGGTGAAGGCGCTGCAAATGTTACAGCATGGTTGGAAGAGTTGGTCGATGAGCATTGGGATTTGCTAAATCCTCATATAGACGCTGCTTCTCTCAATGCTGATAGCGATGATGACGCCAAAACAAAGCAGTATGAAGCGAAGATTAAAGCTTTTTTCCAGATTTGCGGTGACAGTGAAGACAGCTGCTTGATTTACGGTCCTCTCCTTATGTTTCCCATTATTGGCGATGTCACGTTTTTCCGTTTTCAAAGCGCGGAAAAAAAAGGGGAAACAAATAAGCTAAAGAGCGAAATCGCCCCTTATATTCAACAATCTAAACCGCAAGTCCAATTACTCGTTGAACACCTCGATGCAATGCGTCGATCATGTTTATCCATCTCTGAAAAAGTGAATGCTTATACTAAGCCACTTGGCTTACCAGGTATTAATTTTACATTTGTACTGTCGCTGGGCTTTGTTGCTTAAATCGATGGAACTAAATCTAGAAGCTACGATCTGATCGGCTACACCCATCAATCGTCGTAGTCTCATGTCTAAACCTCGTTACAAAACAACTAACTGGAAGCAGTACAACAAAGCCTTAATCAACCGTGGTTCTCTGACCTTTTGGATTGATGAGGAAACGATAGCTGAGTGGAAACAAAACAAACAAGGCAAGCGTGGTAGACCTCGCCGATTCAGCGACTTAGCCATTACTACCGCACTGATGGTGAAACGCATTTTCTCTATGCCATTGAGAGCG
>NZ_FUXU01000188.1 GCF_900167155.1 Enterovibrio nigricans DSM 22720
TTTAGACATGAGACTACGACGATTGATGGGTGTAGCCGATCAGATCGTAGCTTCTAGATTTAGTTCCATCGATTTAAGCAACAAAGCCTCGTTGATAATCAACGGCACACCCGTCCCTTTAAGGATTTCCTTTACTGCGGTGGCGCGTTCTATGAACTGGCGAACGTCACCGTGTTTTTCGCGAACCTGCACCATGGTGACGCCACCAATAACCGCCTCTTTAACCACTTTTTTCAACGTATCGAGATCTTGCTGATCATCAGTAACCAGATATAAACGATAAGGATTCAACGGCTTTTCCCTAATCAATCATGATGAGTCGCTGTGTGAGCATCTCAACATCCAAGTTATAAAGCGTATCGAGAATATTCACTTGCAAGCTTCCCGGACCCGCAGACTGTTCTGCGGCGATTTCACCCGCCACACCTAATACTGCAGTGGCAGCTAAACCCGTTTTTTCACCGACCGCAGCAAATGCGCCTGTAAGGGCAGACAAGGTACATCCCATGCCTGTCACGTAAGGCATCATCGCATGGCCATTTTTCAGCTGAGAATAGCCTTTAGCCGTCACGATATAATCCGTTTTACCCGATACAACTACAGCACACGAATAGGTTCTCACGAGATATTCCGCAGCACCCAGAGCAGCCTCGCTACTGTCCATCGCATCAACGCCTTTGGACTGACCTTGATCGCCTGCGAGCGCAATTATTTCTGATGCGTTACCACGAATAATCAAAGACTCCGCCAACGTTGCGATTTGGCGGGATGTTTCCGTTCGTATTGCGCTGGCTCCGCACCCTACAGGATCCAACACCACCGTTTTGTTGTTAGCATTTGCTTGCTCCACGGCGTGCAACATACGCGGTGTCCAGACGCTGTCCAAGGTACCGATGTTTATTACTAGTGCACCCGCAAAGTACATCATCTCAGCCATTTCTTGTTTCGAGTGCGCCATAATCGGTGATGCACCGACAGCCAACAGCGCGTTCGCCGTATTATTCATCACCACATAGTTGGTGACATTCACCACCAAAGGCTTTACTTCACGCACACGTCGTAACGCAGACACGATGACTTCAACGTTCATTCTCTTTCCTTAATTCAAGCTCAGTCATTTCAAACCCTTCGCTGCTAGCGCAGTTGCGAGTGGCCTGAGAAAAAATGATTTACGGGGCCATGACCTTGCCCCACGTCCAGCTCATCAGCATGGGCGATAGCTTCAGATATGTACTGCTTTCCTAGCTGAACAGCGCGTAGAAGGTCGTTACCTTGCGCAAGGTATGACGCAATCGCTGACGACAGTGAACAGCCGGTACCATGTGTATTTTTTGTCTGTGTGCGTTTAGCGCGAAGCACTTCCACGTGGTCGTTCAGAATTAGTAAATCATTGCTGTTTGCATCGATTTCTAAATGTCCGCCTTTTAGCAACACCGCTTTCGCCCCCAGAGCACGCAGATCGCTAATCATTGCACTCATTTCATCCTCAGTCTCAGGAACAGAAAGTCCAGTGAGCGCTGCACCCTCTGGAAGATTTGGTGTGATGATGTCAGCCAAAGGCAACAGCTCTGATTTCAACGTGCTGATTGCATCCGTTTCTAAAAGCAGATCACCGCTGGTCGCCACCATGACGGGATCTACGACTAAAAATGTCGGGCGGTATTGTTTGATTTTCTCTGCGACGATACGAATGATATTGCTGTCGGCCAGCATGCCGACTTTTACCGCCACAATATTGAGGTCAGAAAAAACCGCATCCAACTGACTCGCTACGTGGTCAATCGGAATCGGGAAAATCGCAGAAACACCCAGGGTGTTTTGGGAAGTAATGGCAGTGATGACCGAGCAAGCAAATCCACCGGTGGCAGAGATGGCTTTAATGTCAGCTTGGATGCCTGCACCGCCGCCGCTATCAGAGCCTGCGATGGTGAGCACAATGGGTGTCTTTATTTGTAGGGTAGGTGAATTCATTCGTATTCCTAAACTAACGCACAGGAACACATGCTCGCGAGAGTAAGAGGTAACGCACCTTACGATTGGCGGCACACATAGTTCCCTACGTCAGTGTTAACTGAATCAGGTTCAACGGGTCCTGCAATATGCATTCTCAGCCAAATGGCTCCCCGACTATTTCCGAAAAAGTATACCTGAATGTGGAGGTTGTCGTAAAAGCTTACGCCCCCTCTCACATCCCAGATGATCGTCTAAGCTTATTCGCACTGTATTATGCACAAACAAAGAACAAGAAAACTTAGACTAACCCCAAAATATGAAACCTCGTGTTGGTTATTTGTAACGGAACATTTGGGTTTATTGCCCTTCATCGTGGCTTTGTTGCTTAAATCGATGGAACTAAATCTAGAAGCTACGAT
>NZ_FUXU01000072.1 GCF_900167155.1 Enterovibrio nigricans DSM 22720
GCCTGAAACTCAGTATATTGCTTAAGAACCGAACAACTTTAGGCTGCCATGTCTTCCAATCGAATTAAGCAACAAAGCCACAAAACCATTGCTCTTACTGGCGGAACGTCAGGTATTGGTCGCCAGCTGGTTGACCAACTCTCTCATGCTAATCAACTGATAGTTCTCGGGCGCGATGCGGAAAAACTCGATGCGTTAAAAGAACAATACCCGTCCGTTATTGCTTATCAGGTCGATCTCTCGAACACCCAAGAGGTTTATCGGCTCGCGAGTTTGATAGCGAAATATCACCCTCAAGTAGACATGTTAATCAATAATGCGGCTGTGCAGTTTGCACCCTACTTCAATGATAAACACTTCAATTTCAGCACCGTTCAATACGAAATCGACATCAACTTCACAGCCGTGTGTGCATTGATTTACGGATTATTGCCTTCCTTACAATCCGCACCGTCTTCGAAAATCGTCAATGTTAATTCAGCATTGGGCATCGTGCCCAAAACCTCTTCCGCGGTCTATTGCGCGACTAAAGGTGCACTCAATATTTTGTCCCAGAGTTTGAGATACCAGTTTGAAGGCTCTTCGATCAAGGTGCAGCAAGTCTTCATGCCTTTGGTAGATACACAAATGACAACGGGGCGAGGCAGCAACAAGATATCGACAACATTGGCGGCATCAAAAATGATTGAGGGCATTGAGCGAAAAGATAAGGACTTCGATATCGGCGCAACGCGGGTACTCAGGGTGCTGTTCGCTGTCGCGCCTTTTGCTGCTCGTAGACTGCTAAAAGGGTCATAGATGAAAACCAAAAAACTCGTGTGCGGCTTGCGAGAAATAGCGTCGTGTCTCCGCATGAAATCACCATTCGTTCCCCGTAAGGAGGGGCTATGACATCGTTACTTAAGTTAATGGGAGTAATGGCCCTCTTTTTTGCCTCGACCTTTATTGTGGCAAATGCGATGGGCTGGTTAAGCCTCGAACAAATTGAGTTGTGGTTAGCTCAGGCACAATCATTAAGTGCCGTCACCGTGGTGGTTGCGGTTGTTTTCCTCCTGTTTTTGGATCTTTTCATCGCGGTGCCGACACTGTCGATCATGATGTTGGGCGGCTACTTTGTCGGAGCTCAACTTGGGTGGTTAGCGGCGTTCTCAGGTACCTTTCTCGCGGGTGTGTGCGGTTATGGTTTAAGCGCACTTTATGGCGAGAAGCTGGTTAATCTTGTGGTGAAAGATGACGCTAAACGCCAAGAGCTTCGCGCGCAGTTTCGTCGACATGGTATTTTGATGATCCTTCTTTCACGCGCAATGCCAATCCTTCCTGAAGTGACGGCCTGTATGTCGGGCATCAGCCGTATGCGTTTTTTAACCTTCTTGCTGGCTTGGTGTGCGGTGAATTTGCCCTATACCTTCACCGCCGCGTATGCAGGCTCAATCAGTACGTTAGAAAACCCGATGCCCGCGATTTTAACCGCGACGGCGTTAACTGTTTTTTTCTGGATTGGCTGGGGGCTTCTGAAACACTTTTTGCTTAAAACACCGGTTAGCGCGCAATAGCCCACGCATTATGAGCGGCTCGATTTTCGTGGTGAATTGTAAGCAATCATCTTATCGAAAAAACAAGGCCGTCTTTCCCCGCGGCTTTGTTCGGTATTCCGTATAGCGCTTCTGGTGGATGGCAATCACAGTGAGCGCAAATCCACCTCAAGTTTCATTGATGGTTTTTTAGATTAACCCCAATATTTTGAGAACAAGCGAACCTAGGCAGACAGTGATGCTTGAAAACAAGGTGGTTAGCCCAATGATGTTGGCACTTAACGTTGTATTGCCGCCTGCGGCTTGAGTCATCGCATAACTTGCCGCAGCAACGGGGGCGGCGTTCATAAAGAATAAAATCCCCAGTTCAACCCCTCTAAATCCATACAGATAGCCAATAAAGGTAAAAGCAAAAGGTGCAACCAACAGTTTGTTAGCGGCTGCAAACCAGGTGGGGAATTTTTCGTCTCTCATCATCCGAAAATCTAAGCTGCCACCCGTGCATAAGAGTGCAAGAGGAAGCGCGATTCTGGAAAGGTAGTTGCCTGTATCAATCACCACAGAAGGAAGGGTGATGTTGAGCAGCGAAACGCCAACGCCAAGTGCGATTGCGATAATGAGTGGGTTCTTTGCAAGATTAAGGAATATCACTTTTATCGAGTGCAGCTTCGACTCTGACGTACGCGGTGACAAACAGATAACGGCTTGAATGTTATAAACCACGGTAATCACCGCCACGTAAATGGCTGCTAACGCAAGCCCTTGGCTTCCAAATGCTTTTTCAATATAAGCGATACCAATGATGGCTGTGTTGGCGCGAAAGCTCCCTTGTATGAGTACGCCATTGTCTGGACTTCCTTTGAAAACCAATTTGGTTGAGACAAGGCAAAACACGAAAAAGGCCACCGTCATAACAACAGAGAAGGCCAGAAAATCAGTGGCCTGTGAAAAGTTATGGTCAGCGGTGGCAATGCTTAAAAACAGCATCGCAGGCAGAGCAACATTGAAAACAAGTCGAGATGTAATATCGATAAAGTGAGTGTCAATCCACTTTATTCTTTTGAGAATAAAACCCAGAGAAATGATGAAAAATATAGGGGCGACAAGAGAAAGGGAAAACGCGAATTGTTCAATGATGTTCGCCATTTTTTCTTCTTCATCTCGGCTTAAGAGTATTAATGTAAAACTTACGCTATTTATGCGGTAACACTCAACCTACTTGTTCTGAATAGCCTTATTGCTGAATTCAATAGAAGGTAGGATTGGGCAGTGGTTTTTCTTGTTCGATGAAGAAAAACGCCTGAATCCTCAATACTTAGACCCTTTGATTACAACGTGGTTGATAGATTAAAGCGACCAATAATCAAAAAAGACCGATCACCATGAAAGCATCACACCTTATCGCAATCGTTGCCTTATCCTTTTCCAGTTTCGCGGTTGCAGATCAACTGGACGATATCCTCGAAAAGGGCGTTATCCGTGTTGGTACAACAGGCGATTACAAACCTTTCTCTTTTTATGACGGAGAAACCTATTCAGGGTATGACATCGACGTGGCTCAGTATTTAGGTGAGCAACTTGGCGTAAACGTCGAGTTTGTACCAACAACGTGGAAAGGGCTGCTAGAGGGACTGAAAGAAGACAAATATGACATTGCGATGGGCGGTATAACTCGTCGTATGCAGCGTCAGCTCAACGCTGAGCAAACTCAAGGTTACATGGTATTCGGTAAATGTTTTCTCGTTGCCAAAGGAAACGCGGGTAAGTATGACACGCTGGAAAAGGTGAATACGCCAAGTGTGCGAGTGGGTGTGAATATTGGGGGAACCAATGAGAAATTCGCAGAACGTCATTTGCCGAATGCGACCTTCACTAAGTTTGAAAATAACCTTGATGTGCCTAAAGCAGTGGCTGCGGGCGATGTCGATGTGATGGTCACCGAAACGCCAGAAGGCTTTTTCTACGAAGTCACCGACGCCAAATTGGAAGCCTCGCGCTGTGATGATCCTTTTACGCGCAGCCAATTTGGCTATCTCATTCCCAAAGGAGAGCAAGGTCTGCTTAATGCGGTGAATTTTGCGATAGATGAAATGAAGCTTAAAGGCATTGAGACCGAACTAATGCGGAAAAACCAACTCGTTGCAGAACCTAAGTTTGAGGTTGTTCTTGTCGGGGCTGATGGAAACAAAGTTGACCTTATTCAGGCAGTCAAGGACGCCACTGGCTTGAGCTTGATTGAATCAAAATCGGTTGTTGAGCAACTTCCAATGGTACTCAAAGAAAATATGCGCAAAGGCGATGCAGAAAAGGTGGCCGCAGCGTTGATAGAGGCTGGAGCGACTGTTGAAGTAAAGCCCGTTCAATAAGGGAATGACTGCAAGTTAACAAGTTTATTCAGAGACATAGGGAGCCTTTCGGCTCCCGTTATGGTTAAGTGTCGTCGACCTGGTTCCATTGCCGTATGTAATATTGGTCTGCCCCTAACTCTTTACTCACGCGCGTTGGTTGGTGCAATTAACTGCGCTTCGCCAATACGGTGTTGAAGAATGTAGTATCCGGCTAGAGCAGGGGAGCCGTCAGCGGGAACACCTAAGCTTTCCACGTCCAGAGCGTAAACCGTGATTTGGTAGTTATGTTTGGGGGCATCGGGTGGGGGACAGGCGCCACCAAAACCGACAAATCCGAAATCGTTACGCTGCATTTGCGCACCTGCTGGAAGGTTCGCTCCCCCTTCTCTCCCTGCATCAAGCCTCAGCCCGTTCACATCACCGGGAATATTAATCATGACCCAGTGCCACCAACCACTCCCTGTTGGCGCATCAGGGTCATACATGGTGACTGCATAGCTTTTCGTGCCTTTGGGCGGGTTCTCCCAGCGTAGTTCGGGAGAATGATTGTCGCCTTTACATCCCCAGCTATTAAAGATTTGGCCTTTACTAAGTGTTTCACCTTCAGTGATTTGAGGACTGGAAAGGTTCATCGCAAATGGACTTGTCGCAAAGAGCAGCGTGGTGAATAAAACTGAGCGTAATTTCATTGCTTGGTACCCTATTTATGGATGGCGTTCGAAGTATGGTGAGTGAGGGAAATCGGCCTTGTGTCCATTGCAAGACTTTTGATATCTAAAAGTAAGAGAGCCCAGTAAAAATGGCGTTTAGAGAGGGTGGTTCCCGTTGAGAATTTGGCTACGAATGCTAGAAAGTGTTTCCAATACCTGCGTCCTTCCTCCGGCGGAAGCGGCAGTTAACTCTTGATTGATCCAGCCTATATATCTTCTGGTGTGAAGTGTGGAGTGAATTTGTCCGGTACTTGGATTGGCCACGATGTAATCACGTGCCAGCCAGACGCCGTTCAATTCTGAATTGATATTGATATTAAATCTTTCCAAAATGGCTCTGGCGGGACCCGCGTCTTGCATGCCTTTGGGTATGATGTGATGAGCATGATGCCCCGGTGGTCTTGTCCCTGCGGTTCGTTCTAAATTGGCAGCGAGTACCTCTGCATCGCTCAATGAGGATGTTCGTGGACGAGTTGTCGTTCCCACATTACGTGTGCCTTCTGGTGCGACATCGGGTCTTCGGTGTGATGACTGGGCATCTGCAAACTCTTCCAGTATTTCCAGTCTCCGCGCTTCCTCTGCGGACGTGCTGGGCGCAGAGCGTGATGTCGAGCCGGAACTCGATGTGGATCTTGATGGTGCCGCATCTTCAATCGTATCCGCCGCTTCACTCATTGCACGTGAACCGCTGGCTGTTTGACTGGTATGGGCTACCATTTGTGCGCCTTGTGAAGCGAGAGGGCCGAGACGTCCCAAGTCAACGGTGATTGCGCCTCCTGAACTTAATGCAGCAGACCCCCGACCTACTGCCACAACCGCTTCCGCTCTAACAGGGACAGTCACTAATGTCCCTCTGGCCGGTGTTGCTGCCGAACCTGCTCCTGAGGTGGCGAGAAAAATTTCTGCTTCGCCAAAAATACGCCCAATGATACGCGCTTGTTCGGTGGGGGATGCGGATGTAAATGCGTTTATCAATTGTTCTCTGTTGCGCCAGAATCTAGCTATGTTATCTGGGAGCTCTCCGATGGCTTCAATAAAGCCGCCAGGATCACGAACAAGCATGACCACGGACTCGGCCATGGCGACACCTGCTTCTCCCATGCCTTGAAAATACGCAAAGATTTGGTCGCGAATTTGTCCTTCTGATAAGTCTTGCCAAAAGCTCCCAGCGAAGGTGATCTCGTCGGGTACTTCATGTTGTGAAAAGCGGCGACTTTTCCGTTGCAATAGCCGTTGAAAACGTCGTCCTCGCGCACCCTCTAGCTCCCGTTTTACAGCGGTAATACCAGAACGGAAATGGTAACCGCCGAATGCCCCGCCGTAATAGTGGCGGTTATCTAACGCTGAGAGGAAAGAATCGAAACGTTGACGTGTTGTCGCGTATCGTTCAATGATTCTGAGAATTTCCGCCTCTTCTTCATCACTGACGTGTACCTCCTGAACCAAGTTCATAATGCGCTGAATATCTCGACGTCTTGCTGCTGTATCGTAGTTAGGCCGTCTTCTGCGCTGTTGTCTTTCTCGTGTTTGTTCTTCGGGTGGCGTTGGACGAGACGTGGTTCGGTCTCCCAAAACCTGTGAGGCAACTTCAAGGTTTTCTTGTAAGGCCAATCTGTCGACTGAGCCTTCTTCAAAATTCTCGATATATGCGGATAAAGAGGCGACAAGTCGTTCCACCGTTTCGGTGTTGACGCCTTCAAAATCCGCGTCAGTGAGTTGTTGAACGAGTGACTTATCGAATATGTCAGCACGAATGCGAGAGGCGGCGCCTTGCTGCCATTGGAAGACATGAGCAAGTTCATGTGCAATGGTGTGGTTTGGCTGAATGGGTATGCGACTGCTTAACCAAATATGGTTTTCAAACGCAAAAGCATTTGCCCCCATGCTCTTATTCAACAGATCGGATTCTTTCCCTTGATGAAGTCTGACGTTGCTGATGTCTTCATGGATTCGATGTTGGAAAAAAAATGCCACGCCTTTTGGAAGTGGAGAGCCACCTTGGTTCAACGGTGAATGCTGACTGGTATATCCCTTTGGTGCTGTTGCAGCGCGAGAGGTACTTGGCGTGTTGTGAAGTGCTTCGACGTTCATTATCTGTGAGGCAAACGCATCAGCTTCACGTTCTTCAACGGTGTTTAACTGGGGAAACGTCCGTTTGTTTTTCAACTGTTCTCGTCGCGAATGCGCTTTTTTCACCCTGTAACGGTGTGTGATGTGACGATTCAACGTTGGTATTTTGACTCGGATTTGCTGTCAGGCGTTGACTGTTTTGGGACTGAAATATAGGCATGTGGTAGCCACCTAAAGGCTATCAAGCCGTGGTGATGTGGTGTCTCATTTCAGTATGAGCAATCCTTTTCAACGTTGTTGTATAAAATGCAAGGCAAAAAAGAAATACCGGCGAGATGCCGGTATTTCTGTCCTAAAGGTGTGTCAGCTTGCTACGCCGTTTCCACTTTTACGCGGAAGAACATGGCGTAGAAGAGTGGGATAACCACCAAGGTCAAGATCGTTGCGAACAGCAAACCAAACATAATGGTTACGGCCATACTCTTGAAGAACGGGTCAATCAGGAGTGGGGCAACACCCAATATGGTTGTCAGGGCGCCTAACAAAACCGGACGAGCACGGCTAAGTGCAGCGTCAATGATGGCAAAGTAAGGCAGCTTACCGTCACGGATTTCCACATCAGCCTGATCAACCAGTACGATGGCGTTCTTCACCATCATACCAATCAAGCTTAGGAATCCGAGGATAGCCATAAATTCAAACGGTGTCTGGAACACAATCAAACCTACAGTCACACCTACCACGGCCAGCGGTGCAGTCATCCAAATGACCAACGGTTGGCGTAGGGCGTTGAACATAAAGATGACCGACAAGATCATTGCAGCAAAACCGTAAGGCGCTGAAATGACCAAACCTTCGTTTGCATCTTTAGAGGCTTTGTATTCACCGTACCATTTCAGTTCATAGCCTGGTGGCAGTTCAATAGCTTCAATCTTGCTTCTAACGTCGTTAAACGCGTCCGCTGTCAGCACACCCGGCGCAGGGTCTGCCTGAACTAGCAGTGTTGGCATACGGTCGATTCGACGAAGAATGGCATCTTGGTAAACGACATCAACAGAATCAACTAGCTGACTAACCGGAATAAACGTACCCGCTGTTGGGCTGAATACTTCCGTGTTTTCAATGGCCCGCTGATGCTGACGTTCATTTTCTGGTGAACGCACCACGATAGGGATCAGATCATCATCTTCGCGGTAAACACCGACGTTGCGGCCACTCAGCGTTTGTGCGATCGCTTGGTTAATTTCTTGTGTTGTCAGACCGTAACGTTGTGTTTCCTCTGCTGAGTAAACAGGACGAAGTACAGGTACTTGCTGACGCCAGTCATCCTGCACGGCAATCAGTTTGTCGTCATTCAACATAATGGCTTTGGCTTTTTCTGCCAATTGACGCAGCACAGCACTGTCGGGACCTTTAAAGCCGGCTTCAATTTTCTTGCCGCCCCCACGACCTAACATGAACTTCCATACTTTAATAGATGCATCAGGATATTTTGCATCCAGTTCGCCTTGCAGTTCACCCATGAGCGGGGCTATTTTTTTGTAATCATCGATGTCGATGAGCAATTGGCCATAGGCAGGATTTCGCGCCTCAGGCGAGTACGTCAACATAAAACGCAAACCACCACCACCAATAAAGCTGGTGATATTAGTGATGCCTTCTTTCGCTTTGACGTCTTTTTCGATACTCGCAACCACAGCCTCGGTGCGCTTGATGTCAGAGCCTTGTGGTAGGTAAACATCAACAACGAATTGTGGTCGCTGAGAGTCTGGCATGAAACCTGGTGGTATAAATTTCACGCCCCAGATCGCCATCGCCATCGTGCCAAAAAGCAAAGAGCAGCTGATGATTCGGTGCTTCAGTACCCACATCAGCAAGCCTTTGTATGCGGTAACTGTGCGGCCCGGTTTTTGTCCTGCTTTTACTGGCTTAACTTTCAGGAAGTCATAGCAAAGCATTGGCGTAACGGTTACTGCAAACACCCAGCTTAAGAACATAGAGTAAAGAATTACCCAGAATAGCGAGCCTGCATATTCACCCATGTCAGACGGCGACAAGCCAATTGCACTGAACGCACAGATGCCGACGACAGTACCGCCAAGCAGTGGCCATTTGGTTGCGTTTACAACCTCGGAAACAACCTGTTCTTTGTCCGCATCCGGCTCTTGTTGGAAGCGAACGAGAATACCGTCGGTGACAACGATGGCATTATCTACCAGCATACCCAGCGCGATGATGAGTGCACCTAACGAGATACGCTGCATGGCGATATTGTCAATAAGCATGATGCAGAGCGTTCCTGCTACGGTAAGCAGAAGAACAAACCCGATGATCACACCTGAGCGAACGCCCATAAACAAAAGAAGAACGATAAACACAATCGCGACGGCGGCGATCAGGTTATCTATAAAGTTAGTAACAGACGCTCGTACAGAGTCAGATTGCATGGAAATGACATGCAGTTCCATACCCAACGGGCGCTGGCTGTCAAGCTCGGCCAGACGCGCTTTCACTGCATCGCCCATGTCTACGACGTTACCGCCAGACACGTTTGATATACCAAAACCAACAGCACGCTCGCCGTTGTAACGCATCAGCATCGACGAGGGCTCTTGGTAACCACGGGTCACATCTGCGATATCACCTAAACGCAGCACGGTGTTGTTATCACCCACGCCAACTTGCAGGTTTTTCAAATCTGCAAAAGAATCGATGCTGGAACTTGGGATCACAGGGATACGCATTGAGTCAGTTTCAATGCTACCAGCAACTGTCACCAGATTTTGCTTTTGAAGGACTTGAAATACTTTCTGCGCAGAAACGCCAAATTTCGCCAGTCTTTCGCTAGAAATCTCAACAAATATGGTTTCCTGTTGCTCTGCGAGTGTGGCGGTTTTCGCTACGCCTGGCACAAGTACTAAGTCGCGACGTAAAGTGTCGACATAATCCTGAAGCTGCTTATCCGTGAAACCATCACCTGTTACCGCGAAAAACAGTGCATAAACGTCTGCAAAGTCGTCATTAACGATAGATGGACCTGCTCCTGGCGGTAATTGTCGCTGGGCATCAGAGACTTTACGGCGCAGTTTGTCCCAGACCTGCTGAAGATCAGCAGCACTGCTTGCAAACTCAAGCTTTATATCAACGGTGACTTCAGACATGCCTTGTTTAGACACGGATTTCACTTCTTTCACTTCTTGAAGCGACTGAACCGCTCCTTCAATGACATCGGTGACTTCGTCTGATACTTCTTGTGCTGTCGCGCCAGAATACGGCGTGTTGATCACGGCCTGACGGATAACAAATTCTGGGTCTTCAAAACGGCCAAGCTTCAGGTAGCTGATATAGCCACCAAGCAGAGTCAGCGCGATAAGAACCCAGACGCTAGTGCGTTTTGCGATGGTATAACGTGCAATATCCATCGATTATGCTCCAACGCGTGCGTCAGTGTATGGGCGAACTTCAATGCCTTCTTTCACGCTGGATACACCAGCAATAATCACGCGTTCACCAACGTTCAGGTTGTCTTTGACGACAATACGGTTTTTCAATAGCGCACCGACGTCGATGTAACGTTTCTGTGCGGTATTGTCTTCACCAACAACCCAGACAAATTGTTTACCTTGGTTATCTGGAACCACAGCAGTCAATGGAACAGTGATGTTTTCCAGTGCGTCACTTTCACTGTTCGCTGGAATCACTTTTACTGCCATACCAGGTAATACGCGGAAACCTTTAAGGTCAGCGAAACCGAGAACAATGGGGTAAGTTTGAGAGACAGGGTCTGCCTCTGTCGCAAAGGTTCGCAATTCCAGAGGGAAGTGCTGACCAGGAATTGCGGACAATTCTGCGCTTGCGTCGCGGCTGTTGACACCCGAGAGCATGACTTTGTGTGGAATATTAATAACCACTTCCAGGTCGCTCAGATCGTGCAATACGATAATGGGCGCATTGGCTTGAATTTGTACGTGGTTATCCACCAGCTTGCGGCCAATCACGCCGTCAAAGGGTGCTTTTAGTTCTGTATACTCAAGTTGGCGCTTAGCGTCTTCGACGCGGTTTTTCGCCAAGTCAAAGCGCGTTGTGATCGCATCGAGGTCGGCTTTAGAGATCGCTTGGCTTTTTTCAAAAACGGCTTTCGCACGATTGTATTCAAGCGTTGTGTTTTTTAGCTCTAGTTGGGCAGATTCCAACGCCGTTTTTGCGTCGCGCGCGTCTAGCAACGCAAGGACTTGGCCTTTTTTAACCTGATCGCCTTCTTTCACCATGATGTTGGTCAACCTTCCACCAACACGGAATGCCAGATCTGCACGTTCTGCTGCTCGTACTACACCGTTAAAACTTAGCTCATCACCGGATTGCGTTGATACAACTTCCGTCAGCGCAGGTTTGATCACGGGGGCAACAGTTTGCTGAACAGGCTCTTCGCTACAGCCAGTCAAAATGAGCGCAGACATTGCAATGCTTGCAGCAAGCGCATTGGCTTTAAATGCTGCCAATGGGGACTTCTTAACAACCATTTTTACCTTATTCTCCAATAAAAGAAGGGTCAGGTTCGACCCGAAAAGTGCGTGTAAATTCGGATTGCCTAGCTTGAGAGCACTAAAATAGGGCTCCAAAGTAAACTCATGAGTTTATATTATTCATATTCACTCAGAAGGTAAACTCTAAAGTGTACTTTTTTGTTTATACTTGTTAAAGTCGCCGTGTGCTCATCAGGAGAAATGACATGACACGCTCTGAAAAAAAGCGTTTATCTATCATCACCGCAGCGAAAGAAGAGTTTATTCAACATGGGTTTATCGCTGCAAACATGGACCGTGTATGTACAGCCGCTGAAGTGTCAAAGCGCACATTGTATCGGCATTTTGAAAGCAAGGAAGTGTTGTTTGAAGCGGTACTGATGATCATTCAGGCTGCCGTGGATGAAAACCTGCAATATCCGTTTGATGCGAATAAAAGCCTTCATGATCAACTGACTGAAATCAGCCTTATGGAAGCGAAAATCCTTTATCAGACATACGGTATCCCGCTTTCTCGTACCATCGTGATGGCGTTTTTACGTCAACCTGATTTGGCGAGAAGCGTCATTACCAAGCTTTACAGTAAAAAAGCAGTGACACAATGGTTCGCTGCCGCGATTGAAGCGGGGAAACTGAAAGATATTGGGCTTAAGGAAATCACCAATATCTACACCAGTTTGTTTCAAGGAACCTTGTTTTGGCCTCAGGTTTTTGAAATGCAGCCTGTCCCGATGGGAAAGGAGCTAGATGAAAAAATCGAGCATCTGGTATGCGTTGTCTTAGGTGCTTGTGGTAACTAGTCATTTTGTTAGCGAAGCCTGTCTCACCTCTGGCTCCGCTAACCGCCTGTTTATCCTCCCTGTTTAAAACGCCCGTCGAGCTCTCCGCGGAAATAGCGGAATGTAAACGCAATATGTAACGATAATGGCAATGCTTCTCATTAACCAACATGTTGAAAAACTTGCACTTTTGGTTTGCGGTTAACAAAAAATTTACTTATCCTTTCCTCCAGTAGTTAATGCAACACGAAACAAGGAATGCTGTTATGAAAGGGCATCAGGAAGTCATTGTTGAGCTCAATAGGATATTGACCTCTGAACTGACGGCAATAAACCAGTACTTTCTCCATGCGAGGATGTTCAGAAACTGGGGTTTAGAGGCGTTGAATGAGGTGGAGTACAAGAAATCCATTCAGGACATGAAGCATGCAGACAAGCTAATTGAGCGCATACTTTTCCTCGAAAGCCTACCAAATCTCCAGCATCTGGAACGTCTCAGAATCGGTGAAGACGCGGAAGAAATGCTGAGCTGCGATAAAGTCATGGTTGAAGAAGAATTGGTTCAACTACGCGCGGCTATCGCCATCTGCGAAGACAAAAAAGATTATGTCACCCGAGATATTCTTAATGAATTGTTGGAAGACGAAGAAGAACACCTCGATTGGCTGGAAGCACAGTTTGAATTGATTGGCCTGACCGGCATCCAAAACTACTTGCAATCACACACGGACGACTAGGGGGCAATATGAAAGGTAATCAAGAAGTTATTGACGCACTCAACTATTTATTAGCCCATGAGTTGTCGGCCATGGATCAGTATTTCGTTCATGCTCGAATGTATGATGACTGGGGACTGGCAGAGTTGTATGAGCGCATTAATCATGAGTCTGATGATGAGCGAGAGCATGCGTCAAGATTGATCAACCGCATCCTATTTTTGGAAGGAACACCGGACGTTGCAGCGCGTGAAAAGCTCACGATCGGTAAACACGTTGAAGAGATGCTTAATAACGACCTTCAATACGAGTACAAAGTGGCCTCAGCGTTAAGAGATGTCATCGCGTTGTGCGAAGAAAAGCATGACTTTCAAACCAGAGAAATACTGGTTGAGCTCCTCGATGATACGGAGTCTGATCACATGTACTGGCTTGAAAAGCAATTATGGCTGATCAAGAACGTGGGTCTACAGAATTATATTCAATCGAAAATGGGCAAACCCGCCTAGCTCGATATAGCTATTCGCCCAAAAAGCCGCTCTTGAGGAGCGGCTTTTTTATTTAAATTTGGCGAATTATTTTTTACATTTGAAAAAGATAAAATTCGGTTGATTACGAAGACGCTCATAGGTTTCTTCACAAATCAGCTTTGCTTCTTTGGCAATTTTCCCTTCTGAAATCTGCGTGATGGTAAAACCAGCATCCGTGATCGCGTCCGTGATTTCTGCCAGTGAACGGCGATAAAAGGCGACTTGCACAGGCTCGCCGACAGTGTTCCATTCTTCTCTCACTAGCTCTCGGTCAAAGTAGTTACCTGTTGTCGTACACTCAAAATCTGCAAAGGGGTGGTGCGTAGAAAATGCAAGATAACCGCCCGGCTTGAGTACGCGATGAACGTCTTTAAAAACACCGTTAAGGTCTTCAATGTAGTGAAGTACCAATGGACTGACGGCAAGATCAAAGCTTGCATTTGGCTCTTTAGGGAGGCCTTTTGATAAATCTTGCTGATAAGCGTGCACCTTATCGCCAAATTTACGTTTTACGATGGCGACCATGTCGTCGGAGAAATCAATACAGGTAACAGAGCGTGCGTGATGAGCGAGAAAATATTCGGCGTAAATACCTGAACCGCAGCCAAGGTCGATAATGTCTTTTCCTTCGATAGCATCGAGCATGGATTGCAGTGTCGGGCGTTCTAACTGTGCGTTATAGATATTGTCTTGCACAGCATCATCATATTGCTGTGCAAACTTGGAATACATGTCAGATTTCATGAAAGCATCACCTTGAAACGGTAGGAAAAACGCAGGGATCATAATTCAAGGTAAAGCCTGAGCATATCTTTATGTTGTATGCCGTTCTCGCAAATAGGCTCGGCGTAATTGTCGAGGAAATGGTTTTTGATAATGCGATCCACACGAAACCCAAGTCTTTGATAGTAAGTAAGTTGATAACCGAAGCTTCCTGTGCCCAACTCAATACGACGGATGCCTTTTTGTCTCAACTGCATTATGGCGAATTCAAGCAATTTTGTGCCGATACCTTGCTGTTGTCAGTTTGGACACACGGCAATGTTGTAGATTTCGACGGCTCCACAATCCATTGGCCTAACGATACAAGCACCAATGGTCTCATTGTCTTCCTGCACCACATAACACCATGATTCTGACAGGTAGGTTTGGATACTTGATTCAGACGGGTCAGCTTCAAGAAGCAGGTCAAGCGGCGCAGTGTTCGGGTCTACTTCTAAATATTTCATAAGACTCACTTCTGTACATTTTCTGGATCACTGAGAGTGTAGAAGGTGTGTAGACGATTATCATTTGCCTTAAATGAGAAGTACAAGAAAAATGACATTCGCAACGAAGCAACAGTGGCTGGTTAAAGTGTTTTTTCCATTAACAACAGAGTATTACCTTTATATTCTGATGTTGAAAACGGTTGGTAACCAAGCTTTGAGTAGATGTGTTTACCTCGTGTGTTTGTTTCAAACACATCGAGCCAGATACGCTTCCTTGTTAAGGTTTGAGAGCAATAGTTTTCCATTGCTCTGATAGCAGATTGACCAATACCTTTGCCTTTATCGCCTACCACAATGCGGCGAAATTCGACAGTGTCCGTACCCTCTAAGGCGAGGATAATAAATCCACTTAACACATCATCGACGATGATAGACAAGTAAATAATGTGTGGTTTATTGCTCTCTTCGAGATGCTTGTCTTTCGTGTGAGGAATGATTAATTGATGGGTATCGTCAGCTTTTTCCATGTCACTTATGGCTTGGAACTCTTTCTTTGCTGTCGGCTTCAACGCTAATGTATTAAATAGGCCGTGCATAACTAAACATCTCTGATGGCTGGTCAATGATTGTTGCTTTCCGTCCGCGTGATTTGCAAATATGTTTTGATAAGCGACGTCGGTGCAACATGCATATCAGCTTCAGGCAATTTATTTTCATCAGGTGTTGAACGATTCACTTCGAGCATCTGCTTAAGCAGCCGGTGGTGCTGAAACCAGAGGTAGGTGGTGAGCCCTGGCAATAAAATGAGTTTTGTCGCCATGAAGAGCATATGCCTTACCAATTTGCTCTTATCACCTTGAAGCATTTCGATGGTGTACATAAAACGCGTTGCTCTAAGTACAAAAATCAGTGTTAACCCAAATGCAATATATGCCAAGAATGCAGCCAATGTGCTTGAGTGTTGCCATGCAAAAATACACAGGAAGAGAAACAAGGCGCAGGATACCGCACTAAGTAGAAATCCATTTCTTCTGGAAAGCAGTAAAAACATGACGTCGAGGTTGCCTTTGTAGTGAATTTTTCAGATGTCTAACATGCTAGACGGTGCGTTTGTTTATATCGAACATTACACGTGATTTCCACGTTAATTTTCAATGTTTTATAGCAGCGTCAATAAAAAACGGTCCAAATCAAGGACCGTTTGTTTCAGTAAAACATGCTATCCGATTTGTTCAAAACGCAGAGTGTTATCGGTGTTTGCTCTGAAAAGGGCGTTGATTGCTTTTTCCCTTCAAAGTAAGTTTCCACCCAGAGTTTAAAGGCTCAGAATCCGCCTGATGCCAGAGACAAAGTGCATGTATTTCTCGATGAGTTGACCATCTATGTCTGGCTTGGTAAAGCCGAGTCGATTGAGATAAGTAATCGTATTGGTGCTGGATACCTTGGTTTCATTTGACGTGCAAGGCGTGGATGGTGGTTGGCCGTTTTTCGCCAGCGCATTTAAGTCATCAGCAAAGAGGTGTGCAGCAGCAATTTTTCCTCCTTGCCTTTGATGAGCATACAAACGGCGAATAAACTCCGGATAGCTAACCTGCTCTATGGGTAAGCGAGAGACTTTATTGTATTCCAACATCAGCTCAGAAAATGAGGAGCTGTTGTTGTTCGCAAGATGATAAATCGGCGCCATTTCGTTCTGATGCGATATTGTCCAGATAGCCTTAGCCACATAATCGACAGGGAGGATCGATGCATCTATAAATGCTTCATTGAAGCAGCAACCTAGCTCGTTTACCGTATGCAGCAACTGCGTTAACCATTGTTTTTGATCACAATGGCCACTTGTTGCCCCGGATGTTAGTCCAAGGCGAACAATTGACACATCAAAGCCTCGTCTCTGTGCCTCCAGCATTTGCATTTCGGCCGCCCATTTGGTTGCCAGATAACCATTGTCACAAGTGTGAACTTCTTTCGAAATATCAGTTTGCTCTTCTACGCGACGCCCTTCTTGGTCGTTGAAGACCCCGGTTGTAGATAGGTATACAACACGTTTTGGACGCGCTGTGGCTGCGAGCGATAGAACCTCTCCAATACTGTCAACGTTTGCTGCTTTCATTTCGGTATAGTCGGCCAAATGGTTCATGTAAGTCGCGCAGTGGTAAATGACATTTGTTGACTCACAGATATGTGCATAATCCTCTTCAGCCATTCCGAGTTTCGGTTTATCTATGCTGCCCAGTACGACGCGAATTCGTCTTTCGAAATGATCGCACCAAAGGCGATTTTCAACCAACTTGCTTCGGAGGTGCTTATAGGCAGAGACCTCGCTGCTTCCTCGCAATAAGCAGTAGACGGGGCGCGATGAATGTATGAGCTGTTCGTGCAACAAGTATCTCCCAACAAAGCCTGCAGCCCCAGTAATCAATGGTGATGCGTCTGTGTCTGGTAGTATTGAAGGCAGTGTGGCATCGGGTTTTGGCACAGCAGGAACAATGGCAGGGTCCAGCGCTTCGGCGATAACGTGGCTGGTGGTCGTTTGAGCATTTTCCAGAAGGCTCAATGCTCTGACCGTACGGTGGCTGTATATGGTTTTTAGCGATAGGTTGCTGTCCAACTCTTGATTGATGCGATGGATAAGCTTTATCGCTGTCATCGAATTTCCACCGAGATGAAAGAAGTCGTCGTCAATGCCTACGCGGGTGATACCCATTTCCTGTTGCCAGAGGTGGCACAACCGCCGCTGTTTTTCATTCTCAGGTTCACGGTGTTTGTGGTCACCCTCCCGTGGGCTTTCAGGCTCTGGCAGAGCAGAGAGGTTGAGTTTTCCGTTAAGTGTCAAAGGAACATGGCTTATCCGTGTGAAACTTGAGGGAACCATGTAGGCGGGCAGTGTGGTTGATACCGTCGAGTATATGGTCTCCAAGTTGACCATGTTTTCCTCACTGAGAACAAGGTAAGCGGCGAGTAGGGTTTGTTCATTGTGTTGTCGAGCGACCACGACCGCCTGTTCTACGCCTTTGCACTCAGCGATAACACTTTCAATCTCGGAGAGTTCAATACGGTAACCTCGTATCTTTATCTGGTTATCGTTGCGGCCCAAGTATTCAAGATGACCATTTTTCAGCCACCGTACTCTGTCTCCGGTCTTGTACATGCGCTTATAGGCGGTTCCTTCTTCCGCGTTGCAGAAGGGGTTTGTCACGAACTTCTCTGCCGTCAGATCCGGGTTATTCAGGTATTCCCGTGCCAGACCGGGACCTGATATGTATAGCTCGCCCGGTGAACCGATAGGTGCCAACTTCTCATCTTGTAACACATAGGCCCGAGCCCCCGGAAACGAACGGCCAATGATGCCTTGCTCTGCAGATGATCTTGGTTGATAAAGTGTGGTTTCGCCTGTCTCTGTCGGCCCATAGTAATTAATGACGTCAATCTGTTGGAAATCAATCAGTTTAAGCTGTTCGGTAGTGAGGTTTTCACCACTGAAGTAAAGTCGCTTAATGTCATTCCCCAGTGCGCCAGCCTGAGACAATACAGGGAACTGAGAGGGCACAAAATGACAAGCATTTATACGGTGTGCCGATTGCAGAGCGACGATTTCTTCGATATCAAATACGGAGTGAGAGATAACAACTTTTGCTCCTACCATTAAGTGAGAGAACAAATCGGAGACCGAAACATCAAAGATGTAGTTGGTTTTAAATAAATAGACATTGTCCTTGGTTTTGCTGGCCAATGACATGTAGTGGTTACGACTCACGGATGCTTGGTGGCTGATAGCTACGCCTTTGGGTGTCCCCGTGGTACCAGACGTATAAATCACATAGGCGAGGTTATCGGAGGTTACCGCGTTTATGGGTAATGCGCTTTCCCGTGGTTCATCGATACGGCCAACGATGAGACACGCATTTTGCCTACCAGTCGGCATGAGTTCACTGACATCCAACTGATAGCTGGATTGAGTCAGTACCATTGCTGCTTGTGTGTCGTTAAAGATATAACGGGTTCGTTCATCCGGAAAATCTGGCGATACGGGAACATAAGCGCCTCCCGCTTTTAACACGGCTAAAATGCTGATGACCATATCAATACTGCGATCCAGATACAGTGCTATCAGTGTTTCTACTGGCATTTCCTGCTCATAGTGACAGGCGTATTGCTTTCGAATATGACTTGCTAATGCGTTGGCCTGATCATTCATTTCGGCATAGGTGAGACTTTCTTCACCACAGACAAGGGCGATGTTGTCAGGTGTTTGCTTTACTTGATCTTCAATGCTTTGGTGAAGGGTTTTGTCCAATGGGATTGTCGGTGTAAAACAATCTAAATTGAGAAGCCGCGTTTTTTCTTCCGCTGTCACGACATCGATGTTTTTGACGGCTTGCGCCTGACATTGAACCATGGCCTCAAGCACTTGTTCGAACATCTCAGCAATCCTGCTGATGGTGCAGGGTTCAAACAGACTCACCGCATAATTTAGTGTCCCCCGGATATTTCCGTGGCAATCAGACAGAAACAGGCTGAGGTCAAATTTTGCAGGGGAAGGTACGCCATGTCCTTTAACGGGATCCAGTGGCAATAGCTTATCCATTTTTTCAGCAAAGTTTTGAAGGACAAACATGACCTGGAATAGCGGATGTCGGCTGTTGTCTCGCTCTACGTCTAGCACATTCAATAATTGTTCGAACGGCATGTCCTGATGCGCCTTGGCTTGTGCAACGCTTTGATGGGTACGTTGAACCAACTCGCTGATGGACTCGGCCGGATTAATGAGACCTCGCATCACCACGGTATTAACAACAAACCCGATCAGAGACTGTGTGTCCGGATGAGAACGGTTGTCCGTTGGGGTACCGATCAGGAGGTCGTTCTGGCCTGTCCAACGGCTGAGCGTAATGTAGAATCCCGCCAACAACACGCTATACAGCGTCGTCCCTTCTTTCTGCGCCAACGTATTCAATTTCTCGGATAACGATGCAGACAAGTTGAAGTGGAAGTCGGCTTTGTTGCTTAAATCGATGGAACTAAATCTAGAAGCTACGATCTGATCGGCTACACCCATCAATCGTCGTAGTCTCATG
>NZ_FUXU01000225.1 GCF_900167155.1 Enterovibrio nigricans DSM 22720
TTCGAATCTCTCCACCCCTGCCACCTTATTCTGCATAACTATGCAAAAAGAAAGGCCGCTCGTTTGAGCGGCCTTTTGTGTATTTGGAGATAAGTGACATATGCCTCGCACTGCGTATGGTTTCTGCAAAAAGCAAACGCAGCTGGATGTGATGCCTTTGGCTGAGGATGAAAAGAATGCGTCACAAAATGACAGACGTTATCTTCGGCGTTGGGATGTGATCATTGTGTTGATGATCATTTTTGATGTTTGCCTGATTGCTTGGGACTGGGTTTATCTCGCGCACTAAAAAGCCGCTCCGTTGAGCGGCTTTTTGCTATCTAGGTTTTGATGTTCTAAGCCGAAAATGGACAAAAGCTTCTTAGAGGGGGCGCTGGTATTAGAAAAAATAACTCCCTGTTAAGGTGTGAGCAACGCAATACCGAAGCTCCCGCATACTACCTTAAACACAAAACGCAACGCATAGTAAAAATGCCACGCGTTGCGAATCACTCTTAAATTGTTTGTTAGTTGCCCATCTCAAAGCCTAGTGCTAACATTTGTACACACACCAACAAAGGAATACATCATGGACACTAGAATTCAATTTCGTGTTGATGAAGAAACAAAACGCCTAGCTCAACAAATGGCTGAGAGCCAAGGTCGCACTTTGAGTGACGCATGCCGTGAACTTACTGAGCAACTCGCTGAGCAGCAAAGAAAAACATTATCTCACGATGCATGGCTAACTGAACAAGTAAACCTAGCATTTGAGAAGTTTGACTCAGGAAAATCCGTTTTCGTTGAGCACCAAACTGCTAAATCTCGAATGGAAGAGCGCAAAGCCAGAATCCGTAATCGAGGTAAGCAATGATTTTATGGGAAGAAGAGTCACTTAATGATCGTGAAAAGATCTTTGAGTTTCTCTATGACTTCAACCCTGATGCGGCAGAGAAAACTGACAACCTCATTGAAGCAAAAGTAGAAAACTTGTTAGAGCAACCACTGATGGGTGTGCAGCGAGACGGTATTCGTGGGAGATTACTCATTATCCCTGAGATTTCGATGATCGTCTCCTATTGGATCGAAGGCGACATTATCCGAATCATGCGCGTGCTCCACCAGAAACAAAAATTTCCTATGGATTGATAGCTCTCTCTGGGGAACTAACGCCAAATTAAGGTGTGAACAACGCTACCACCTTAGCTAAACCATTGTGCCATAAACACTAAATTTACTTGAAATGATGGCGCTGTTACCGCCGATGTAAAAATGACCCACTAACGTCGATTTAAAATTGACCCACCTGAGACAAAATGTCTGTTCGTTTCATGGATAAAACGG
>NZ_FUXU01000068.1 GCF_900167155.1 Enterovibrio nigricans DSM 22720
GGATAACCTAGGGTCTCAGCGGCCTTCTACTAACTTTGCAACGGAGCCCGTTCATTTCCTGAATCACATCACCACTGCGATTGACGGCTTCAACACCCTGTGACATTTTCGCCACACTTTCTGTCATCGTGGTTTCAGCTGCAACCGCTTGTTCTTGTAGGCGTTTGATGATGCTGCCAATCTCTTCGGTGGAGGATTGTGTACGTGTCGCCAAAGAGCGAACCTCATCAGCAACAACCGCGAATCCACGGCCCTGTTCACCAGCCCTTGCGGCTTCGATAGCGGCGTCCAGTGCAAGTAGATTGGTTTGGTCTGCGATAGCATTAATTACATCAACGATAGAGCCAATGCGTTGGCTTTCTTCAACCAATTGACGAATGTTGTCTGTTGTTACATTCATCTCTTGCTCAACGGAACGAATGGCGACCACCGTTTGTTCGATCGCTTCACCTCCTACATGTGCACTCTTTGCTGCATCGCTCGTCGCATTGGCTGAAGACTCTGCGTTGTGGGCAATGTCGGACGAGGTGCTGCGCATCTCTTCCATTGCTGCGGAAAGTGAATCCAGTTGTTCTTGTTGCGAATGCATATTGGCGGAAGATTGAATAGAAATAGCACTCACTTCTTCTGAGGCAGAACTCAATTGAGCGCTGGACTCAATAATCTGACCCAATACTTCTCGAATATTGAGGCGCATTTTATCGAGCGAACGAGAGAGTTCGCCAAACTCGTTTTTACCATCATCAATATGGCACTGACTGAGGTCTTGGTTGCCGATCGCCTCTGCGGCGTTCAACGGAAGTTGCAACTGTGCTTGCATACCGCGAACCAATACAAGCGAGAAGCCAACCGCAGTGGCGAGTGCAGCGAACAGCAGTCCAATCGTAATTTGGTTACTTAACTCACGTTGACGAAGTCCTTCATCCGCAAAAATGAAGCCTTGTTCGCCAAGCAGATTCTGAAGATCAATCAGAGCATCATTGACCTTTGCTCCCGTGTCCAAGGCGGCTTTGTGTGACAGGTGATAGCCATTAATATCCTTGTCGAGAATCAGCATGGCTTCTTGGTAGCGTTTCGCGACTCGGTAGGTGTTTGCAGTCATGTCATCGGCAAGGTTTTGTTCGAGAATGACAACTGCGGCATTGATGTTTTTCAGCGCGGTATCGAGGTAACTTACACGCATCCCGGACACAAACCCATTGTAATAAACGGCGGTGGTTCTTAAATGGTTGAATGCAGTCAGTGCCTTACGTTGCCATTCGCCGCTGTAAGCGCCGTTGGCAATATGCAGTGCGTATTGGTCGAAAATCTTGCCTGATCCTGAAATGCCGTGCTTTACCGCTTTATCAATGGTGTGGAAGTAGGCAAAGGTTGCTTTCGCTTCTGTCACGTACTCTGGGACCAATTGCTTAAGTTTACGTCCCGGTTCGTTATCAGGATGGTAGTTATCAAATTCTTCAAGCAGGTGTGTCAGCGTTTGTTCTGTTGCTTGAATGCGTTTCATATCGCGCGGGTTCCCCCATGTTAAAGCAACGGCCAGCCGTGCACGCCACATTTCGATACCGATGTCATTGGCAACTTGCAGGCTCTCAACTCGGACAGTACGTTCGTTGAGGTACGTTTGTTCTTGGTGTGTTCTGTCGCTGTACAGCCACCAAGCAAGGCTGGAAATCAATACGCCCATGATGAAAATGGGCAGCAGGACAGACGCTCGGAAGCTGAGGTCTTTTAATCGAAAGAAAAACACTGTGAAAAACCCTTATTTGGAGGCAGGGGGAGGTTGAATGATTGTCTGTGGTATCTATGATGGAATGAAAATCACGACCTCGTCGCAAAAAGAGCGCCATTAATAATAGAAAACTGGGCAAGAGGGTACTTATTATTGTTAGTTTTTCACCGAAATTTGAGTAATATCCGCATGTAGTAAAAGCGTTAATCCTCAGTCGGTCGAAACGTTTTCTTTGCGGGTGGTAAGTGTTAAAAATACCGTGCATCTTTGTTGTGCCGATTTTCGCGCTTTTTGACTGGTTTATGGACGAATAAAATGCCCCCCGCCAATGTGTTTATCACTGTGCGTTATCCATTTTCTGACCTTAGAAGCTTATGAGCAAAAGCGACATTCAAGAGAAAATTGCCAGTTTCACCTCGATAGAAGAGGCATTGGTGTATTTCGATATTGGGTTTGATAGCCAATTTATCGACGAATATCGTACGCCCTTGGTCAAGCGATTTAATGGGTATTTACTGATAGCAAAACCTGATGATTGGTTTTCGGCCAGACGAGCACTAAAAAACGCATATTGCTACGTACAACGCAGTCGGCTTGACCGATTTTCGCGCTCTGCTTGCAGAGGATGCACTTCCTGTCAGCGACGATAAAACGTACGTCGTCAGAGAGTGAGGTCGTTGTTTTCGGGGATGCGCCAAATTTGCGCTACCTGTCACAGTCTTAAATGCGTAAAATGCGCCACTGCGTTTTTACCAGACACACAGGCTGGACTTCACCATGACTAAATCCCACAACAAATCCATTCAACAAAAGAAAGGGCTGCATCCGCGAAACCCTCACCGAGAGCGGTATGATTTTTCGGCGTTGATAAAAACGATGCCGGCGCTTCAGTCTTTTGTAAAAACCAATCCGTTTGGTGATTTGTCGGTAGATTTCTCAGACCCTGCGGGGGTAAAGGTGCTGAACAAGGCACTGCTGCACCATTTTTATCAGGTTAAAGCGTGGGACATCCCTGAAGGATATCTGTGCCCGCCAATCCCTGGACGCGCGGACTACCTTCACTACCTTGCGGACTTACTGGCGGAAACCGGAAACAACAAGATTCCGACGGGTAAGCAGATCAAAGGATTGGATATCGGCATGGGCGCTAACTGTGTTTACCCGATGGTGGGACACCGGGTATATGGCTGGCAATTCGTTGGGGCTGATATCGATCCCATCTCCGTAAAAAGTGCGGCGTTTATGGTGGAAGCCAATACTTCACTTAAAACGGGCATTCAATGTCGCCTACAAAGTCACCCTGACAACATTTTCGTTGGCATGATTGGCGCGAACGAACGCTTTGATTTCACGATGTGTAATCCGCCGTTTCATGCGTCATTGGCCGAGGCTGCAAAAGGATCAGAAAGAAAGGTGAAAAACCTTGCAGCGAATGCGCGTAAAAAGGGTACGGAGAAATTTTCGAAAGCCCCCTCTGCAAAAGGCAAACCTGTGCTCAATTTTGGTGGACAGAAAGCGGAGCTTTGGTGCCCCGGTGGCGAAGCTGCCTTTATTCAACGAATGATTTTGCAAAGTGCTGACTTTAAAACACAGTGCTTGTGGTTCACTACCATGGTGTCGAAAAAAGACAACTTGAAAGGTATTTACCAGCAGTTGAAGCAGAGTAATGCAAAAGATGTAAAAACCATTGAGATGGCGCAAGGGCAGAAAGTCACACGCGTTGTCGCATGGACTTACCTTGATGAGGTTGCCCGTGCTGAATGGACGTCAAACTGGCAATCTAAATAAATATCTAATGGCTTTTATTTAGATGCCGTTTGGTGAATGATGCGTCCACACCTTTGCCACGCTTTTATTTTTCCATGTTTAATTTCAGCGTTTGTGAATGATAAGCGCTGATACGGAAAGGTGTGTATTTCATGAATAACTATATAAAGTGCGGGCTTTTCTGCTCAGCGGCACTTTTCATTTTCGCTATCATTTCATCTGCGTTTTTTAGCGGCATAGAGTTAACGGGCAGTGTTTCAGAAACATTAGGAAAGATGTTTACCTATGCATCTTGGTCTGCGGGGAAACAAGGTTTTCTCATCACGACGGCGCTGTTTTGTCTCATCCCCTTCTTCTTTAAATGGCCAAGGAAAAAGACGCTGTCGGTATTGCTGTGTTTTGGGGTAGTTCTAGGGGCCAGTTTTGTTACTAAAACGGTCGTTAAACATGTCACGCAAGAACCTCGCCCTTACACGCAAACGTTGGCCAGCCTTGGCAAAGTACCATCCAGTGCCGCGTTTTATGACAGTACTCCTGAATCTCGCGCCGAAATCCTAAGTTCCGCTTCTCATGACATTAGTCCGTGGCGGATGGTGCATTGGAAGGGGGAAACGAACTACTCGTTTCCTTCAGGACACACCATTTTTGCTGCGGCAAGCGCGATATTTTGGGGTGCCTTACTCATGGCTGAAGGTTATCGTTTGGCTGCGTGGCTGCGTGGCTGCGTGGCTGCGTGGCTGCGTGGCTGCGTGGCTGCGTGGCTGCGTGGCTGATTGTAGGTTGGTCTGGTGTTGTCGTTGCCAGCCGCATTTGGCTTGGTATGCATTGGCCCGTTGATGTGTTGGCGTCCATAGGGTTTGCAGCCGTAATCTGCGCGTTGGTTTACGCAGTCTCAAAAAGGTTCAGCGGGATATTGTGGGACAGTTAAAAGACAAACTGTTCGGTTAAAAGCAATAAAAAGACCTTGTTTTTAATAGGGTTAGCAGTAAAAGTGAGTGAGCCGCATAAAAAGGATTTTGGTGTGAGACAGTTGATACAGAAACTGCCATTTTTGATAACGCTATTGGTAGCATTGCTGTTAGGCAATACCGTCGCCGTTGTCAGCCAAGATCTTTTGCAGGCTCCGTTAGTGTTAACAGCGAGTCAGGACACACAACCTGACGCCTCGCTGGATATCGCCTTGCCGCGTTTTACGGCGTCCAGAGCGACTCAACCTGAACCGCAAGATTCGGACAATAATCCGGTGCCTTGGCCGATAGTCTTACTGACTGTTGCGATGTTGCTATCGCTGTTTCGTGTCTTACAATCCCTTCCGCGTAGCTACCTTCTCTCTGACAACCATCGCCTAGCGGGTTGGCAGGACTCTAATATCCAATTCCGGTTTATTCATATCCGCTGATCTCACTCCATCGTTCAATCACATTACGAATTTTGTTTGTCGATAAGATGGAGTTTCCATGTTTGAAAGTATCCAGGAAGTGCTGGTTGCCCTTTGGCATCAGGACTTCAATGCGCTGCTCGCGCCAGGCAGTGCTGTATTTATATACCTGTTAATTGCGACCTTTATTGGTCTTGAAAGTGGCTTTTTACCTGCCGCTCCTTTGCCTTGTGACAGTGTTGTCGTGCTGTCTGGGTCTTTGGCTGCGGTGGGTGTCTTAAACCCTTACCTCGTTCTGTTTGTGTTGATCACGGCTGCCGCTATGGGCAGTGGGTTAGCGTTTTTGCAGGGCCGTTGGCTAAATCGTCTTCCCCGTGTGAGTCGATGGCTTGAAAAAGTGCCTAGCAAAACAATGAAAACGGTAGATGCTTTGCTCTGCCAGCACGGAGCCATTGCGTTGTTTTGTGCCCGGTTTGTGCCCGGTGCCCGCTCGATAACACCCATGATGATGGGGGCAAGGCTGAACAGTATGTCGCGGTTTCACTATTTCTCGTGGTTGAGTGCCACATTGTGGGTTTGCTTGTTGGCAGGCATTGGCTTTCTCTTGCCATCTCTGCCTGACACACTCAGTCGATTTATTACGATGGGATTGATGCTAGCACCAGCGATCACCCTACTTTTTGCGCTGCTCGCGGTGATTACTTTACGCATGAAAAAATTGCCGAAAGTCGCGTCAATGACAGTGGGGGAGCCATGATATGAAAACGACGCGATCTGTTTCAGAAGCAGCGATAAATCGTATGGGTATGTGGAAATACGCGTTGTTGCTGCTGATGTTGTTGACGCTTTTGCTGCAAGCGATTCCCACTTTCTATGGGGATGTACCCGCGCTAGGTGTTCACGCCAAACGGGGGGATGAAACGTCACTCTCCGTCGTGAAAAATATGCTTACAGACAAGGGTATTCCGTTTCGGGAGGCAATGACAGAAGGTGAAGAGGTCATCGTGACATTCGATGATATAGATGCCCAGCAAAGCGCGAAACACGTGTTAAACGAGAGCTTGTCTAACTACGCAGATATCACCATTCAGTATCAATCCGCGGCACCTGCGTGGTTCAGCACGTTTGGCGCAGAGCCTGTAAAGCTGGGGCTTGATTTGCGGGGTGGTGTTCAACTGTTGCTTTTCGTGGATTTGGATGCGGTGTATAGCAAGCAAGCCGATTCCATGGTGAACGACCTTCGACGGGCATTAAGAGAAGAGCGTATTCGTGGCGTGACCGTCAGGAAAATGTCTTCGACAGAGTTGAAGGTGTCAGGAACTGCCAACCCAGCATTCTGGGACCATTTTTTGGTGTCCTACTCGGGGCAATGGGAGACAGTGCACGAGGGAGAGACATTTACCATCCAACTCACAGAAGAAGAACTGATGCTGCAAGCGCAATCCGCGATGACGCAGAATATTTCAATTCTCAGAAGTCGAATTGGTGAATTAGGCATAGTTGAGGCGAGTGTTGTGCGTCAGGGACGTGATTACATTCGAATTGAACTGCCGGGTGTTCACGATCCAAAGCAAGCCAAGTCAGTGATTGGTGCGACGGCATCCCTAGCGTTTTACGAAGCAACGCCAGCAGGTGCTAACGCGATACCAGACCGTAATGGCGCGTTAGTAAGGTTGTCACGACAGCCAGTGCTGTCAGGTGATCATATCGTCGATGCGCGTGCCAGCATGGATGAAATGGGCTTGCCGCAAGTTGATATTCGACTCGATGGGAATGGTGGTAGCCAGATGATGAATTTCAGTCGCCATCATATTGGGCAGGCCATGGCAACGGTTTATACCGAATACAAACTCAGTCAGAACGGTGAATTAGAGCCCCATGATCAGGTGATCAACGTGGCGACGATTCAAAGTACGTTGGGCAACTCATTCCGCATTACTGGACTGGATAATTCTGCCGAAGCGCAAGAGCTTTCACTGCTTCTTCGTTCTGGTGCCCTAACTGCCCCGATTCAAATTGTTGAAGAAAGGGCAATTGGCCCAACCTTGGGGGCACAAAATATCAAAGCAGGTTTCAGTGCGTTGGCACTGGGAATGATAGGCATGGCCGTTTTCATGACGCTTTGGTATCGACGTTTTGGTTGGGTTGCCATTGTGGGGCTTTGCGCGAACTTGATCATGCAGGTTGGCCTGTTGGTTCTGTTGCCTGGCGCAGTGTTGACACTTCCGGGTATTGCGGGGTTAGTGCTTACTGTCGGCATGGCGGTTGATACTAATGTGTTGATATTCGAACGTATTCGAGATCGACTAAGAGAAGGCGCTTCGCTCGCGACCTTTATCGATTTTGGCTACCGATCAGCATTTGTCACCATTTTCGACGCCAATATCACCACGTTGATTTCTGCGCTTTGTCTTTATGGAATTGGGTCAGGTCCTCTGCAGGGGTTCGCCACAACACTCATTTTAGGGCTAATAACCAGTATGGTGTGTGGCATTTGGGGTACCCGCGCCATCATCAACCCTATTTGGGGCAGAGATAATCGTCGAGCAGTCAGGATTTAGGGATAATTATGATGAAGATATACTCACTTACACAAATCAGATACATGGGGCTGGCGGGGTCTTTGCTGCTGGTGGCTTCGAGCTTATTTGCCATCTTCCACTACGGAATTGCCATGAGCATCGATTTCACGGGCGGTGTGGTCGTTGATGTTGCTTTCCAGACCCTTTCACCAGCGACGGAGATCCAAGCTATGCTGTCTGGTGTTCTTGCTGAATGGGTGACAGTAGAGGTGGGCTCGTCTCCTGCAGTTTGGCAACTGATACTTCCAGCCAATGCTCCTCTAGTCGATCCGCAAACCATTGTGTCTATGTTCAGCCAACAAACACAATCGCCGGTTGAACTGATTCAGGCAACCGTTATTGGTCCACAAGTTGGCGAAGAGCTTTATAGCCAAGGCGGATTAGCTCTGATGGCCGCGTCTTTATCCATCATGATCTATCTCGCGATGCGTTTTGAATGGCGACTGGCACTGGCCGCCATTGCGTCACTTATCCATGATGCCATCATCACGCTGGGTTTGTTGGCAGTACTCGGTGTAAACATGGATCTGAATGTTGTCGCTGGCCTTCTCGCCGTTATCGGTTACTCACTCAATGACTCGATTGTTATCGCTGACCGACTGCGCGATGTACTGAAAGCACGTCCGGATGCTGACATATATTCAAGCACCGATTTGGCGGTGAAAGCGACCTTCTCCCGGACGCTCATTACAGCTGGCACCACACTATTTACCATCGGCTGTCTTTTGATTCTGGGCGGAGAAGCGTTATACGGATTTTCAATCACGCTATTTGCTGGTGTTGTAACGGGAACATGGTCGTCGGTTACCATTGCGTCGACAGTCCAGGAGTTGTTGGGTTTAAACCCGATACATTATCAGCCTCGGCCAGATCTGGTTGACGATATGCCTTAAAGCGGCATCACAAAGGTGGGCGCTTAACCGCGCCCACCTTTCGCTAAGGTCATTGGAGCACGTCGCTCGGAGCGGGAATGGGATGACTAACCCGCGTATTCACCTTGTTTATCGCCTGTGAATTGTAAAGAAGTGTTGCGATCGACGCGTGGCTGAAATTCGTGCGAGGGACGCAAGCGATTGCTAACTGGCTGAAATTGCCCGCTTTAATTATTTTGAACTGGTTAATTTGCGCGCAGAATCCCGTTGAGTGAGGAGGAGTGATGATTTTTTGTGGAATTAATCACCATTTTCTCCCTGACAAACTTGTTGTTTTTTATCGGTTTTCGCAGTAAATATTGGCTGATTTATTTTTTAGGTCATAAGCCAAGATGACATAAAAGGAAAAGCGATACCTATTTTTAGCTTGTCTTCTTGTACCGAGCGACACTGGTGAATGCTTTTACTTTGTCTCTGTTTCTCGTCCGTTTGTTTCGTTGTGTTCGCCGTCATGACCTAAGTTTATTGGAGCCCCCATGTTTGAAGCTATTCAGGAAGTTTTGGTCGCCTTGTGGCACCAAGATTTCAATGCCTTGCTTGCCCCTGGCAGTGCAACGCTTATCTATGTGATTGTCGCGATTCTGATCGCGCTGGAAAGTGGTTTTTTACCCGCGGCCCCTTTTCCGTGTGACAGCGTTGTTGTTCTCGTTGGTACCTTGTCGGCTGTGGGGGTTTTAAGCCCGTATATCGCATTCCCATTACTTATTTTTGCGGCTGCGTTCGGAAGCTGGATGGCGTTTATGCAAGGTCGCTGGCTAAACCGCCTGCCTTTGGTTCAGTCATGGCTGTCAAAAGTGCCTGAAAAGAACATGCAAACTGTCGACAAACTGCTTTGTCATCACGGTTTAGTCGCATTGTTCTGTGCACGTTTTATTCCTGCAGTACGTTCCGTTCTTCCTATGATGATGGGGATGCGCGTTGGCGAAGCGCCTAAGTTCCAGTATTTCTCATGGTTGAGTGCGACTTTGAGGGTATGCTTGTTGGCGGGTTTGGGCTTCTTACTACCAGAATTGCCGGAGCCGCTAAGTCGCGCCGTGACAATGGGTTTGATGGCGGCACCTGTGATTACGCTTTGCATTGCCATATCGACCGCCATTGTTTGGCGAGTCAAAAAGGCCATTCAAACAATGAAGCAGCCACCGACGAGTGCATAGCGGTTAGAAGAAAAAAGCAGGATTATCCTGCTTTTTTCTTTTCTAGTACGCTTCAGACCCGTTTCTTTCTAAAATAACTTATTGGAAGAACAAGGCTTTGCTTAGAGGTGCCAGAGAACACTTCTGCATTTTCGAAAAGAGGCGTTACTTTTTCCGAGAACCCCCTATACTAGTGCCTCTCCTTGTTGTTGTAAGAGATCCCTTTCCGTGTCGATGATTCGCCCTCGGCTCGATTATCCGCTGTTCTTTGCTATTTGCGCACTGATTGCTTTAGGCTCAATGAGTGTGTGGAGTGCGAGTGGTTACAGCGTACCAATTATTGAGCGTCATTTAGCGCGAGCCTGTTTGGCAATTTTTGCCATGCTCGCATTGTCCACCGTCCCTGCTAAGAAATTTAAAGATACTGCGCCGCATCTGTTTGGTCTGGCCGTGATTCTTTTGATTGGCGTTATTATTGCTGGTGACACCACAAACGGTGCAAAACGCTGGCTTGCTATCGGTCCAATCCGCTTTCAGCCCTCTGAATTAGTGAAAGTGGCGGTACCTATGATGGTTGCTTGGTTGATTGTAAAAGACCCCGGTAGGCCAAACTTTCAGAAAATCATGTTGTGTGCCCTCGTGACGGCAGTCCCTGCGGCGTTGATCGTGATTCAGCCTGATCTTGATGGTTCAATCTTTACCGTCATGTATGCATTGTTTGTGCTTTTTCTGGCGGGAATGAGCTGGAAAATTATTGGTTCTGTGTTGGTGACGGTAGCGTCCTCTGTGCCGTTGATGTGGTTCTTCTTTATGGAGGAATACCAAAAAATACGTGTCACCCAGTTTTTGAACCCTGAATCTGATCCTCTCGGTGCGGGCTATCAGATCATTCAGTCGTTGATTGCGATAGGATCGGGCGGGTTTAAAGGCAAAGGCTTTATGCATGCCACCCAAGGTCAGTTAGGGTTCATTCCTGAAAGCCATACTGACTTTATCTTTTCAACGTTTGCGGAAGAGTGGGGCTTTTTAGGTAGTAGCCTTATTGTCCTGTTGTACTTGTTTATTGCGGGTCGCTCTCTCTGGTTGGCGGCAAATGCTGCAGCACCATTTTCTCGTTTGGTAAGTGGTGCGCTTGCGATGAGTTTCTTCCTTTATGCCTTTATCAACTTAGGCATGGTGAGCGGTCTGTTGCCTGTAATGGGTAGCCCTCTGCCGTTTATCAGTTACGGTGGTACGGCGATGATCACTCAAGGCGCTTGCTTTGGTATCATCATGGCATTGTGTTGCGGGAAACAGCCTACGCAGGCAACCTGGAGTTATCGAACCTTTTCGAAGACGCCAAGCTAAGTGATCAACCAATATACATAAAGCAATCAATAAAGAAAAAGGCAGGGGTGATAAGATCACCCCTGCCTTTTTTACGTTTTAGTTCCTATCAAGATTGCGGTTTTGGCTGCTCATCCAATGTGTCATGTAATGCTTCTTCTTCGTTTTCATCCATATCGCCTTCATGCAAACGGTGAGTGCCTGCAATAAAGGTATAGAGAACGGGAAGTACAAACAGCGTAAACAAGGTTCCCACAGCAAGACCGGCGACAATCACCAGTCCGATATTATAACGAGAAGCTGCACCCGCTCCGGTAGCAAACAGGAGGGGGATGAGGCCGGCGATCATCGCTGATGTGGTCATAAGAATAGGACGTAAACGCACAGTCGCCGCTTCAACAATTGCCTCTTGCTTGGATACGCCTTTATGGATTTGTTCTTCTTTCGCAACTTCACACATCAATATGCCGTGCTTGGTGATAAGCCCCACTAAGGTGATGAGCCCGACCTGAGAGTAAATATTCATCGATGTTTCACCGGACATGTGTGTCCAGCCCAACGCAATCAACGCGCCGCTGATCGCAAGCGGAACCGTACACATAATGACCAGAGGATCGCGAACACTCTCAAACTGGCTGGCCAGCACCAAGAAAATAATGGCGAGTGCGAGCGCGAAAGTCACATAAAGCGAACTGCCTTCTTCAACAAACTGCCGCGCTTCCCCCATAAAGGAGTACGTGTAGCCTTGGGGGAGGTCCGTGGACGCGAGACCTTCCATAAAGCTGATAGCATCACCCATTGCCACGTTGGGCGCTGGCACCGCTTCAATTGAGATAGAGTTCATCTGGTTGTAGTGCGGTAACGATTTTGCCTGACCGTTTACTTCGAAGCTAACGAGGCTGGACAGTGGAATCGCTTTGCCGTTTTGTGCCGTGACGTAATAGTTACTAATAAGGTGTGGATTCGCACGGTCTTTACGTTCGACTTGTGGAATAACCTCGTAGGAACGGCCGTCGATATTCACGCGGTTGATGTAACCACCACTCATCATGGAGCCGAGTGTTTGGCCAATGGCTTGCATGGTCACGCCGTATGCCCCTGCTGCGTTACGATCAATTTTGAGCTGTACCAGACCGGAGTCGTATTTCAGGTTTACGTCGGAATACACAAATAAAGGACTGGCTTTTACTTTCTCCAGTATTTTGCTGCCGATGTTATATAGGGTTTCAAAATCTGCAGGGCTGGTGATCACGAACTGAACCGGTAATCCACCGGATGCTCCTGGTAGTGACGGCATTTGGTACGCCGTTGCGTTAATGCCGGGCAGTTGTTTGGCGGCTTTGTTAATCGTGTCTGAGATTTCCTTTTGGCTTTCAGCCCTATCGCTCCAAGGGATCAATGGACCAATCGCAATACCTTGGCTGCTGGTCGGTACGCCAACTAATGCCAAAGACGCTGCCGCCTGTGGCTGTTTCGCAATGATCTCTGAGATGAGCTTCATGTTCTCCTGAATATAATCATTGTTGGAAGTAGAAGGCGTATTGCCTATAACGACCACCACACCTTGATCTTCATCGGGTGCCAATTGAGACGGAATAAAACTGAATAGAACAGGTAATGTGACCAAAACAATCAGCGCGAACATGACAACGGTTTTTTTATGTTCCAGCACTGCGTGCAAAGCTGCTTGGTAGCGTTTGGTCAGCCCGCCAAGAATGCGTTCAACGGTTTCTTCGAATTTGTCTGGCTTTGTATGGGGCTTCAACATCTTAGAGCACATCATTGGCGAAAGAGTCAGAGCGACAAAGCCAGATATAAATACCGCCCCCGCGAGAGTGAGCGCGAATTCCTTAAAGAGCGATCCTGTCACACCCCCCATCAGTGCAATTGGCGCGTAAACAGCAGCCAATGTGATGGTCATGGAGATAACGGGAACTGCAATTTCACGCGTTGCCTCAAGCGCCGCTTTGAAGGGCTTGGTGCCCATCTTTATATGGCGATCAACATTTTCAACCACCACGATGGCATCATCTACCACCAAGCCAATTGCCAAAACCATCGCAAGTAGTGTCATCAAGTTCAACGTAAATCCGAGCCCTTGCATGACGACCATGACGCCAATCAGGGAGAGCGGAATCGTCACAATAGGAATAACCACTGCACGAAATGACCCTAAGAACAGCAAGATGACCACAATCACAATAATCGCCGCTTCCGCGATAGTTTTGACAACTTCGTCAATGGAATCGGTAATGGCTTCTGTAGAGTCATAGAGCACAGAGGCTTCAATGTTAGAGGGGAGATTTCGCTTAACGGAATCAAATTGAACAAGGATGCCGGCAGCGACATCGAGCGGGTTGGCTGTGGGTGTCGCATTCACCCCAACAATAACGGCTTCACGACCATTTGCCAGAGCGCGTGTGCTGTCACCGTTCTTGCTCATGTTCACTTCAGCGACATCACTCAGGTGAACCACTTGTCCATTATCACTCTTTATCACCAAGTTCTTCAACCCTTCAACGGTATCAACTTGACTGTCGATCGTGCTGTTTAAGACGGTCAGGTAGCTGTTGAATTGACCAACCGCAGATTGGTAATTGTTCTGCTGAAGGATGCCGATAAGGGCGCTGGTGGATAAATCATACTGCCCCAGCTTGGTGGGGTCGGGCCATATTCGCAGCGCGAACGGTGCCCCGCCCATCATCGCGATGTTCGATACTCCATTCACGGTTGAGAGTTGAGGGTTAACCACGCGTTCCAAGTAGTCCGCAATCTGGCTGGAGTTCAGTTCACCACTGTAAAAGGAGATGTACATGATAGACGTGGTGGAGCCAGTGGAAGAGGTGACCGAAGGGTCATAAGCTTCTTGAGGCAATTGATTGGCAACAGAGTTTATCTGAGACAACACATTGGCTAACGCCTCTTCCGGGTTCGTGTTCAGCAACATGTTAAGCACAATGCTGGACGCGCCAAGCTGACTGGATGACGTCATAAAGTCGAGGTTATCGACCTGAGACAGGGCTTGCTCCAGCGGCTGAGTGATAAAGCCTTCAACCAATTCCGCATCTGCACCGGGGTAAGCAGTGCCAACCGTGATAACGGTATTGGTCATTTCAGGATACTGGCGCACCTGAAGGTCTTTCATTGCATTGATACCTAGCAACAAAAGCAAAATACTTAATGATGCCGCCATCACGGGGCGGTAGATGAAAATGTCGGTAAATTTCATTCCCTCGCTCCTTACAGTTGCGGCATCTTGTCGGGTACTGTAATTGGGTTAGGCACGATGTTAACTTCCGTACTGTTCCCCAAATTTAATATGCCTGTCGTGACCACGTCCTCATCAAATTTCAAGTCTCCTGAAATGAGCGCATTGTTTCCGCTTCGCGCTAGAACGTCGACCGTAACTTGTTTTACGCGCGTCTCATTGTCTTTCTTATCGACGACAAAAATAGAATTACCGTAGAGTGCAAATACAATGGCTGTTTGAGGGACAACAAACTGTTTATCTAAATTGGTCAACGCGATATTTACGTCGGCAAACATACCGCCACGTAGTGAGCGATCGTCATTGGGCAGTTCGGCTTGCACGGCGACTAAGCCTGTTTGGTTGTTAACTACAGGCTCAATAGCATTGATTTTTCCTTTGTACTCTCGGCCAGGGAAAGCTTCGACGGTCAGTGAAATTGGCTGGGCAATGGAAATTTTACCGATATCAGCCTGGGGGATACTAAAGCGAACACGCATGGAGGAGAGGTCGTCCAGACGGACGATATCGGTTCCTGCTGAGACGTATTGCCCCAGATTCACATTACGAATACCCAGTTGCCCGGTAAATGGAGCTTTGATTTCACGTTGGGCGATGGTGGCTTGCAAGCTTTCGATATTGGCTTGCATTGCTTGATATTTTGACTGGGCAGATTCGAGGCTCTGCTCTGAGACGGATCGCTCTTTGTAGAGTTTTTGCAATCGAAGGTAGTCGTCTCTCGCGGAAGGCAATTGCACTTGTTGGGCTTTGAGATCTGCCTGCTGAACAGAAGAATCAAGGTTGACAAGTACAGCCCCCGATTCGATAGACGCACCATTTTCAAAATTAATGGCAGTCACAATGCCAGAGACTTCATTCGATACATTCACCCCTTGGTTTGGCTCGATAAAGCCGATTGCCTGAATACCTTGCGGCCAAACCGTTGGCGCTAATTTCTGCACCGTAACGGGATAAACAGGCTCCGGCAGGTTAGCCAAAGCCGTTTCTATTTTGTTATTCACAAACAAGTTAAAGCCGATAACAGTGCCAAAAGCGAGCACTGCGACCACGATCATCCCTACTACCCATCTATTCATTTGGTGATACTCCAAGCGCTGTATTTGGTGAATGTTTTTGAGGTCGAACGGCGGAAATTCGCGGAAGAGTGCGCGCTGTGTGAGTGATTTTTGAAATGCGTTAACATATTTCGCAAATAATCAATGTGCGTCATATTCACTCGCTGTATGCCTTATGTTCACAGAGAAGTATAAGCAAGGGTTCAGCGTGGCGTGTTTCCAACTTGGGACGATTGGGATAAAGCAGTGAGTAAGGTATTGTTTTGTTGAGTGGGGATTAAACACAGGTACCAAAAAAGAGGCAATTTGCCTCTTTTTTGGTATAGAGAAACGATTAGAGTGCGTCTTTGATTTTCTCAGCAACCTGAGCGGGTACCCAACGTGTCCATACGTGAGGATAAGATTCTAAAAACTCAAACGCTGCAATTTCACCGTCCGCTTGATTCTCTTCCATCCAGGCCATCATCGCGCTCATATCTGCATTGGAGTATGAGCGGTTGCTGATAAAGGCATAGGCATTGGGTGACTGTTGAGCGAACGTCTCTGTTGTGATCGTATTCACCGCTGAAGGCGGATAAGCGGTGACTTTCGGGTTAGAACAGTTGGCTTGTGTGATGCACTGTTCGTAATGGGCAGGATCGGGTGCTACACCAAAATCGACTTTTACCATTTCATAACGTCCCAACACCGGTGTTGGGGACCAGTAATAACCAAACCAAGGTTTTTCTCGGTCATATGCGCGTGCGATGGACCCCGCCAGTGCAGCGCCCGAGCCAGGATCAACCTGTTCAAAACCGGCTTTATCAAGTTCCAACGCATTGAATAAATGGTTGGCAGTGATCTGGCACGTCCAACCCGATGGACACGTCATGAAACTGGACTTTTCGTCGTCTTCTGAATGTGGGAAGAGATGCGCATTGACTTTAACGCCTTCAATGGTGGCAAGCGCAGGGTGCTTATCTACCATGTATTTGGGAACCCAAAATCCTTCCTCACCACCCTCGGAGAACGCTTTGCCTGCAAAACGCAGTTTTCCTTCTCTCTCGCCTTTTTCGAGCATTTCCTTGTGTGAATTACTCCAAAATTCTGGGGCGATATCGGGTTCGCCTTTCTCTGACATCGAAATGCCCGTAGGCATGGTGTCTCCAGGCACTAACTCCGCATTACAGCCATAACCATTTTCGAGGATAAATTGATCGACATGTGCCATCAAGGTGGCGGAATTCCAGTTCATATCCGCAATTGTGACGTCGCCACATTCCTGAGCTGATACGAAAGGGGAGAGTGCGAATAAAGGCAGCGAAAAATAGCGGACGAGCATGGCTTACATCTCCGACCTAGATAAAGGTGCTTTATTGAATTGAAGGAGCCTAAGATAACAAACTAAATGTAATGATTGTTGCTGCTTGGTTTCCAAATGTGATGAAAGTTGCGCGGTTTTTGACGCTTTCTAAGCAGCAATTTTCTTATTGAGTACATGATGTATTGATCCGTCTCTCACTAGAGATCATGGACTTTGATTAATGTTAATACCTTGTTATACGCTTAGGTTGTTTAGAGGTGTAAAGGAAATTACTAACTATGCAATCGGGTAATGGCGCGAATAATACAGGGTTTCCTTTTGTTCGATTCGATAATGTACAGAAGAGTTATGATGGAAGATCCTTGGTGGTCAAAGGATTTGAAATGGACATTGACCAAGGGGAATTCATTACTCTGTTAGGGCCATCTGGTTCAGGTAAGTCGACAGTTCTAATGATGATGGCGGGTTTTGAACAGCCAACCCACGGGGATATCTACCTAAAAGGGAATCCCATAAAAAACCTGCCCCCACACAAGCGAGGCATCGGTCTTGTTTTCCAAAATTATGCACTATTTCCGCATATGACAGTGGAAGAGAACCTCGCCTTTCCGTTACAAGTGCGTAACTTATCTAAGTCTGAGGTCGAAAAGAAGGTAAAACGTGCGCTTGATATGGTGCGTTTATCAGAATTCGGTCACCGACGACCTGCTCATCTTTCTGGTGGTCAGCAACAGCGTGTCGCCGTTGCTCGCGCTTTGGTTTTTGAACCTGAACTTGTTTTGATGGATGAACCATTAGGTGCGTTGGATAAAAATCTGCGTGAAGAGATGCAATATGAGATCAAGCACATACAAGAAGATCTCGGCGTCACTATGATTTATGTAACGCATGACCAGTCAGAAGCGCTCACGATGTCGGATCGTATTGCTGTTTTCAATGATGGTGTCGTACAACAATTGGCCACACCGGAGGAGCTTTACGAGCGTCCAGTTAATGCCTTTGTTGCACAATTCATCGGTGAGAATAATCGTCTGAAAGGAGACGTCATTTCGCTGGATAACCAACGCTGTCAGGTAAAGGTACCCAACGGCGATGTCATCACAGCAAAACCAATCGCCGTCGGGAAAGAAGGGGAAATATCAACCCTTTCCTTGCGTCCTGAGCGAATTATCATCAATCCGTCTAACGGTACGCTACCCAATATATTTGACGCTAAAGTTGAAGAGGTAATTTACCTTGGCGACCACTTGCGTACACGCGTAAAAGTGTGTGAAAGCGATGAATTCATAATAAAAACACCGAATGCCGAAGGGCATCCAAATTTACGTCGTGGCGACATGATCAGAGTCGGTTGGTCTGAAGAAGATTGCCGAGCCCTAGATGCTTCCTAAGCATTGACCTTAACCTATTAGCTGACATTGAAGCGTTAAAAACGATCACTGTTAGCGATAAGAACTGAATATGGATTGCGATGAACGCTGTAGTTTTTGCACTGCGGAAACGTGCAAAAGTGAACTCCTGTCCTGCTCAGGCTGACCAAGCGAAAGACTTGAGGAGAAAACAATGAAGAAACTAGCGTTACATGCCGCAATTATTGCAGGGTGCGCAGGCATGGCGACCAGTGTCGCCGCAGACGAGACGCTAAATGTAGTGTCTTGGGGTGGTGCATACACTGAGAGTCAAACGAAGGCTTATCATGAACCTTGGACTGAAAAAACGGGCGTGAAGGTTGTCAATATCGATAAATCTTCGAACGCTCTGTCTGGTCTGCGTGCGCAGGTTGAGTCTGATAATGTCACGTGGGATTTGGTGGATATTCTGCCTTCTGACGCAATCGTAGCATGTGATGAAGGCTTGGCCGAGCCGCTTGATCATGACTTGCTTCTCGCAGCAGCCCCGGATGGTACGCCAGCAACTAAAGATTTTCTGGCTGGCTCATTGACGGAGTGTTTTGTCCCATCCATCGTGTATTCGAACATTATTGCGTACAACACTGAGCTGTTTGGCGGGAAAAAACCGACAAAAATTGACGACGTGTTTGACCTGAAAAACTTCCCAGGTAAACGTGCGCTTCAGAAAAAACCCATCAATAACCTTGAGTGGGCATTGGTTGCAGACGGCGTTCCAGCAGAAGAAGTGTATGAGGTGCTTTCTACTGAAGAAGGCGTGAAACGTGCATTTAAAAAGCTCGATACCATCAAAGATTCTGTGATTTGGTGGGAAGAAGGTGCGCAACCGCCACAACTTTTGGCGGATAAAGAAGTGGCTTTTGCATCAGCGTATAACGGTCGTATTTTTAATGCCGCCGTGAATGAAAATCAGCCGTTCGATATTATTTGGGATGGTCAGGTATTCGAGCTGGACGGTTGGGTTGTACCTAAAGGTAAACTGGATAAAGTGAAGGAATACCTGCGCTTTGCCACAGATTCACAGCGTCTGGCGGACCAAGCTAAATACATTTCTTATGGTCCAGCACGTAATTCTTCGGCGGGTATGGTCAGCAAGCACGCGGTAACCGGTATTGATATGAAACCGCACATGCCGACGTATGCACCAAACTTTGTCACTGCGATTCCAAAAGATGATGAGTTTTGGGCGGATAATGGTGATGAACTGGCTCAGCGTTTTAACGCTTGGTTAGCGCAATAATTGATAGCTGTAGTGGCGGGCAGAGATTGCCCGCCACTTTCGTTTTTGTAAGTAGTGGGAGGTCTGGTGCAGGGAAGTCCAGCCAATGAAATCAAAACCGCAGATGGTGTATCTCTTCGAGTCAGCCAAGAGCGTTCTATTCGCAGAAACAAAAGAAAGGCATTTCTCCTCGTCGCTCCTCTATTGGCTTTTCTGCTTGTGGCATTTGTTCTGCCTATTGTGGACATGCTACAGCGAAGTGTTGAAAACCCCGAAGTGTCGACTTATCTACCCAAAACGACGGTTGCATTGGAAAGTTGGGATGGGCAAGCCCTTCCGGATGAGCAGGTCTATGCTGCGTTAGTGGAAGATCTTCAAATCGGCGCTAAAGCGCGAAATATTGGTAAAGTTGCTTCTCGCTTAAATTACGAAAAATCGGGCATGCGTTCTCTGTTAATGAAATCTTCGCGTAAATCAAAACGCATTGAAGAAGGCCCCTATAAAGCCCAAATTGAAAAAATCGATAAACGGTGGAAAGACATCAGTGTATGGCGATTGATCAAACGTGAATCTTCACCGTATACGCTTTCGTATTACCTAAATGCCGTCGACCATCGATATGATGATCAAGGCAATATCGTCGCTCAGCCGGAACATTTGCAGATATACAACGGACTGTTTTGGCGGACTCTCTATATGAGCGTTGCGATTACCTTCCTGTGCTTGCTCCTTGGCTACCCTGTGGCGTATCTGTTGGCGAATCTTCCGTTAAAGCATGCAAATGTATTGATGATTTTTGTACTTCTTCCCTTTTGGACGTCACTGCTGGTTCGAACGGCTACTTGGATTGCCATTTTGCAGCAGCAAGGGGTATTAAATGACCTCATGGTCGGGGTAGGGATCTTGGATGATCAGAATCGTATTCAGATGATCTATAACCAGACAGGGACACTAATTGCAATGACCCACATCCTGTTGCCATTCATGATCCTGCCTCTTTATTCGGTCATGAAAACCATTTCGCCGAGCTATGTCAGAGCTGCGCGGTCAATGGGTGCGACACAGTTTACGTCGTTTCGACGTATCTATTTTCCGCAAACGTTACCGGGAATTGGTGCGGGTTCAATTTTAGTGTTCATTCTCGCTATTGGATACTACATCACACCTGCGTTAGTCGGTGGACAGACAGGGACGTTTATCACGAACTTCATTGCCTATCACATGCAAACCTCTTTGAACTGGGGGCTGGCAGCGGCCATTGCGTCGATTTTGCTGGTGGTCGTCATTGTTCTGTATTGGCTCTACAACCGATTGATTGGTGTAGATAACGTGAAGTTGGGATAGGAGAAGTACCATGGCAATGCCTGAATGCGCGACCACAGGCGAAAAAGTGTGGTATGTAGTTTTCCGCCTGATTTGTGCGGCGATCTTTCTTTTTTTAGTTGGCCCTTTGTTGGTGATTATTCCTCTGAGTTTTAATACTCAACCGTATTTCACTTTCACGCCGGAGATGTTGAGTTTTGACCCATCAGGTTTTTCACTGAGATGGTATGAGGACTTTTTTACGTCTGATGCATGGCAAAAAGCGGTGAAAAACAGTGTGATAGTAGCAATTGCCTCAACCATTTTCGCGACAGTACTGGGTACGGTAGCGGCCTTAGGTTTATCCAGTCGTTACATGCCATATAAAGACGTAATCATGGCGATTTTAATTTCACCCATGATCGTGCCTTTGATTATCTCTGCCGCAGCGATGTTTTTCTTCTTCTCTCGTTTCCAGCTTACACAAAGTTATATTGGCGTTATTCTCGCGCATACAGCTTTGGGCCTGCCTTTTGTTGTTATTACCGTAACGGCGACGTTGAGTGGCTTCGATCATTCTTTGACCCGAGCCTCGGCAAGTCTTGGTGCGAATCCAATTCAGACATTCTTTAAAGTTGTTTTACCGCTGGTTACACCGGGAGTGATCTCCGGTGCTTTGTTTGCGTTCATCACCTCTTTTGATGAAGTGGTCGTCGTGTTATTTATCGCAGGTCCTGAGCAAACAACATTGCCGATTCAAATGTGGGCTGGGATTCGGGAAGAGATCAGTCCCACCATTTTGGCGGCGGCAACGTTATTGGTTGTTTTGTCGATTGCGTTGCTTACAACGTTGGAGTTCTTAAGAAGACGTAGTGCGCGTATGAGAGGTATTGAAGAGTAAGTTGGCCTGCCAGTTGTCCATTCCCCCAAATGATGACAACTGGCAAACCAAACTTGTTAGAGATCAGCCCATTGAGGCAGCTTTTTGCGTTTAGCAGTTAGCTTGTACCAACTAGACATCATCAACCCGAAAACAAGCCCTGTCGTCATCGACGCATTGAATGCGTACAGCAATGAAACGCCTAAACTATTCCACTGAAAAAACCACATGATGATGTCGAGTAGACGACACCTGTTACCAAGTGTCGTCCCTCTAAGAACCCAGCGTGCAACTTTCACCGCACTAGGCTCAAGCCTTCACGAAGGCACCGATTGGCACCCAGCAACTTATAAAGCAGCGAGAGCAGGCTCATGCCAAGAGTTACGGCATTGCTTCTTTGATTTTCTCTTAGCCAAGTATTCTTGGTATTGAGGATCAAAAGGCGTAGCGGCACTCCTGATTTTTACATGTCTCTCTATTGGCACCTTAGCTATTTGAAACAGATTGAACTGACAATCCATATCCATGATCTTCTGCCAACCGTGAAATTGCCA
>NZ_FUXU01000067.1 GCF_900167155.1 Enterovibrio nigricans DSM 22720
ACGAGGTTTAGACATGAGACTACGACGATTGATGGGTGTAGCCGATCAGATCGTAGCTTCTAGATTTAGTTCCATCGATTTAAGCAACAAAGCCCCTTGACGTAGATGAAATGGATTTGACCAAAAATGAAAGGCGAATAACGAATGAAAAATTCACTATTTATGATTAATAATGCAAACACCTAAGTCAGTTCTGTCTAATAGTAATTCGATAATTAACGTTACTATTTTAAGCCCACAGAGAAATGGGAGCATTTAAAGAGTGACTCATTTATAAGAATGCTCATGTAAAAATATGATTTGGTACTTTTTTAATTGAGTACTGAATTTATATTAAATCAATTCCGTGTCATTACTGAGAACCCTTACAGGGAAAATTAATGCTTATGATTCAATCAGTAGTCACATTTTCACTCCAATATTTGACACGTCTCCGAATGAATTTATAAGCCATTGATTGCACGGTAGTGTGTTATAGAACAACCTTCCCCGCCAAATACGTAGTCTTGGTTTTTCAACATATTCTGCACGAGTTTCTCTACCTTATTTAATTCGCATGAGAAATTATCATGGAGATATTAAATCAGAAAAATGTGAGCTCGATATCTACTTATAAAAAAGGAAGAGTTTAGACCTCGAAATATATTGCAAATATGTTTATACGTGAAATAATCCGCGGCGCAACAAATGTTAACACAAATGCAACATCTCGCATTGAATTGATAACTTAAAGCTATAAAAAAACTGAAAAGGACTCGGTAATGAAACGTTTTATTTCGGCTGCAGCATTGGCATTGTTTGCCAGCTCGGTGTCAGCAGAAGGGATCGATGAGGCGATTAACGAAATGATCGCCCCCATCGTAAACCCCTTCGTAGGTATGATTTTCTCCACCATCCCACTCCCCTTCGTTGATGCAGAAGCACCATGGATTGTGTTGTGGTTGGTTGTCGCAGCGGTGATCTTCACCCTGTATCTCGGCTTTATTAACTTCCGTGGATTTGCTCACGCAATTCGATTAGTTAAAGGTGACTACACGGATCCAAACGAACCCGGTGAGGTATCTCACTTTCAGGCTCTCGCAACAGCGCTGTCTGGTACCGTTGGTTTGGGTAACATCGCAGGTGTTGCTGTAGCAATATCTATCGGTGGTCCGGGTGCGACCTTCTGGATGATCCTTGCGGGCCTTCTGGGTATGTCCACCAAATTTGTAGAGTGTGCGTTGGGTGTTAAATACCGGAATACGAATCCTGATGGTTCTGTCTCTGGTGGTCCAATGTACTACCTGAGCAAAGGCCTCAAAAACCTTGGCAATCCTGCTTTTGGCCGCACGTTAGCCGTTTTGTTCTCAGTTTGTGCAGTCGGTGGAGCCTTGGGTGGCGGTAACATGTTCCAAGCTAACCAAGCATTTAAGCAAGTGGTTGGCGTTACCGGTGGTGACATGTCATTCTTCGCGGATAAAGGTTGGTTGTTCGGCCTGATCATGGCGGTGATCGTCGGTGTCGTTATCATCGGTGGTATCAAGTCAATCGCGAAAGTGACTGAGAAAGTCGTTCCTTTCATGGCGATTGTCTATGTAGGTGCAGCACTTGTGATCATCATGCTGAACATTAGCCATGTTGGCGATGCGTTTGGCGCAATCTTCAACGGTGCATTCACGGGCGAAGGGGTCGCAGGTGGTGTCATCGGCGCAATGATTCAAGGTTTCAAACGCGCGGCATTCTCGAATGAAGCAGGTGTAGGTTCGGCGGCGATTGCGCACTCAGCAGTAAAAACCAATGAACATATGTCAGAAGGTTTCGTGTCACTGCTTGAACCATTCATTGATACTGTTGTAATTTGTACAATGACCGCACTGGTTATCATCATTACAGGTCAACTGTATGAAGGACAGGAACTGACAGGTGTTGATCTAACATCTGCGGCATTTGAGAGTGCCATTTCCTGGTTCCCTTACGTCCTCGCAATTGCGGTGGTATTGTTTGCCTTCTCAACCATGATTTCTTGGTCTTACTATGGCCTGAAAGCGTGGACGTATCTATTCGGTGAAAGCATCCGCGCAGAAATTACGTTCAAACTTTTATTCTGTGTGTTTGTTGTTATTGGTGCGTCAATGAACCTTGGCCCAGTTATCGACTTCTCCGATGCAATGATCTTTGCGATGGCACTGATCAACATCATCGGTCTGTACCGTTTGGTACCAGAAATTAAAGCAGATATGAACGACTACCTTGCTCGTCTTGAAAGCGGTGCGATTGTTCGCCACAAAAGCTAATCATCGTCAGCAATAAAAAAAGAGATGCCAAATGGCATCTCTTTTTCCGTTATGGGTACTTCTTACCCACCCGCTAATTTGACGGTGTGTCCTTTCTTTTCAAGGTACATTTTTATTTGGTCGCGCTTGTCGCCTTGAATTTCTATTACGCCATCTTTCAATGAGCCACCACAGCCACAGACTTTCTTCAGTTCGGCTGCCACAAGTTTCAATTGTGTCTCTTCCAAGTCCAACCCAGTCACAAGACAAACACCTTTGCCTTTACGTCCTTTTGTTTGACGTTGAATTCGAACGATGCCATCACCTTTCTCGCGAGCCGGTGCTTGTTTTTCTTCTTTAATTCGTCCGGTTTCGGTTGAATAAACCAAACGGCTGTTATCGTCTTTCATAATCCACTCTTTGACGCGTTGCAATGCATACATGTTATCAAAAGATGCGTAAACGATTGAAGTAAAATAGCGTACAACAAGTTTACTTGCATTGGACGTTAGCGCACCAGAGAGTGCGAATCGATATAATTCTTGATCATGGGCAGTGAACCTTTGATCAACTGGCCTCTAGCCAGAATATACCATTGCCCTGGCTGCTTCTCATCACTCATGATCTGAAAACCTTTATAATTTTCAGCGCGAGCATTTCGAGCAGCACGGAAATCTTGGCGTCCAAACTCAGAAGGACGACGAAATATACGCGTGTCACACCACCAATCAATGCATTGTTTCACACCCAAGAGGCTTCCTGACACACTCTTACCATTTACTATCGAGGTATAGTGATCACCAAGGCTTTCAATTTGATGCCCACGATGAGAATACCGTTTTTTCATTAGCTACCTGTTCTTCATAGTTCGAATTATTTTGCGGGGGAGATTCTAAAGAATATAGCTGGAGATGAATATAAAATTTGGAACCAAATTCAAAAAATATATTCATTTACGAACAGAAGGTTACATATGGTTAAGCCAATGTTACTGCTTGGTAGTAACGTTTTTATCGACGAACAGTTTTAATGCTGGTAGTGAGCCTTTTAGCAGGTTTCCTTGAATAATCATGTACCATGCTTTCTCGTCGTCTTCAGAGTCATTCATGATTTGAATGCCTTTGTACTCTTCGGTTTTCTTCGCTTTTGCATCTTCAAAATCTTGTTTTTCAAAATCATTTGGTTCACGAAAGATGTTTGTGTCACGCCACCAATCGATAGACTGCTTAACACCAAGCAAGCTCCCAAGAACTCGCTTCCCGCCAACTCGGGCACTGTACTCCTCCGTCGCCTCATCGGCTAACTCTACATTATACCCGCGGTGATAAAGACGTTTTCTCACTGTAAGCACCTAGCCAAAAAGTCTATTCGACGTTACAGATGTAACATTTATGGTTTTCAATCTGTAAATTAGACCAGATTCACTAATACTGCCAAATTTCCATTTGGTATAAGCAAGGAAAACTGATTTTTGTTTAGGGGGTTATGTGAACCTGACACTTTTTTAATCCCGATAATGATGGAATAATACGGAACACAGCATATTAGTTATAGTGCATTAAAGAATGAAGAAGATTGAACCAATACTTGATCAGGTAGAAAAGAAAGAGAGCATGGCCCTTTTTAAACAAGGACCGGTCGATTTAGAAGCTTGGTCAACGCTTACTAATAATAAGTACAGTCACAATTCCCTTCTCAGCTTTCAGAACGACTGGATAACCTTCGTGACTTACTGCCGCGAAGTCAATGTGTCGCCTCTTCCCGCCGCAGTGACTGCTGTACGTCGATTTATTGAGCATTCGGCAAAAACGCGAAAAGCGTCAAGCATAAAAAGATACATCATTACCCTTTCCCTGATGCACCGCGTTCACAGTTTGCCAGACCCAACCCGCAACCGTGAAGTGCGCTTCACACTCAATCGCTTGTATCAGGAAAAATCAGATGATGCGCTGCAAGCCAATGCGTTTATGCTGTCCCACCTCACTGATTTGGCCAACAAGTTTGGCAGCAGTGAAAAGCTAAAGGACATTCGTGACTTACTGATTTGGATGCTCTGCTTTGAAGGTATGCTAAAGCGAAGTGAACTGGCAGCATTACCCCACGACGCACCGAGAGAAACCGAAGATGGTTTTGTTTTGGCTGTAGACGAACACCTCATTGAATTGAGCGAAGAAGCCAAAGAACAAGTTGAAAAATGGCAAGAAGCAACGGGTATAACTGACGGGCCTTTGCTTCGCGGCATTAATAAACACGGACATTTGAGCGAAGCCCCCATGGACCATTCCTCCATTTACCGTGTATTTCGTCGTGCAGCAACAGAACTGGGTTTGGAAGGCAGGCTGACATTCTCAGGCCAATCACCACGCGTTGGCGCAAGCCAAGAATTGGCGGAGGCTGGGAAAACCATCAAAGAAATTCAACATCAAGGAAGATGGAAAAGCCCCGCCATGCCAGCCCAATATGTAGGGAACAAAACGGCAAGTAGCGAGGCCATGGACAAATTTAAGCGAAAAATAGAAAAAGATTAACGCTTATTCAAACCAGAATGAATGCAACTCTCTAGGTAATCAGAGAATGTATGTCCGTTGTGTTCCATTAGTTTTGGGAACATTGAAATTGGCGTCATACCTGGGTACGTATTGATTTCATTAAGAAGCACGTCACCATCAGACGTCAGGAAGAAATCAATACGAGACAAGTCTTTCAATTTCAAATGAACAAATGCTTTCTCTGCATAATCACGCATTTGTGCGATTTGTTCATCGGTCAGATTCGTCGGTTCTACCGTTGTCAGGCTATGACTTCCGGTACTGTATTTTTCTTCATAGGTATAGAAGCTGTCCTCCGGGCTACAAATCTCACCCGGATTTGTTACGATTACCTTCCCATCAAAGTGGTATGCCGCGAGCTCAAGCTCACGAGGACGTACCGCTTTTTCTACTAACACCTGATTCGAGTAGGTAAATGCATTTTTCACCGCATCTTTTACGCCCGTTTTTTCGGTGACCTTGTAACATCCCACCGACGAACCCTGACACGCCGCTTTAATAAAGAGTGCGCCCCAGCGATCAAACGCTTCTTCTGCTTTCACTACACTCTCCGAGGTGTTTTCAGTCAGGAAAACATATGGAGTGTTTGGGATACCAATGGCATCAAACCAAAGCTTAGAGGTGATTTTGTTGAAACAAACAATGCTGGCAGAAGAATCACAGCCCATATAAGGCAAACCAGCCAGTTCAAGCAGCGATTGAATGTCGCCAGTCTCTCCGGGGAAACCATGAATACACGGTATTACATAATCAATGCTGACCGTTTCATTGCCAATATTCAGCGTCTTATCCATGTTCAGGCGACAATCCTGCCCGTCCATGTCTTTCCAGCCGTTCTCTTTGGTCAGTTCTACGCGAATAACAGATACAGAAGGCAATTTACGTAATTCAGACTCTACGTAATTCGCGGATACCAATGAGACTTCGTGTTCGGCGCCACCGCCGCCACACAACAACAATACTTGAGTTGGGTTCATGACCTTTCCTACTCTGCCCTGACAATATTCAGGGGCATTAAATATTCATCTGCACAATCCGGTGCATAACAGAAAGCCGCTCTATAGTAGACAATCGTTTTGCGCCTTTCATCCGAAGAAAAGCAAATATCCGGTAAATTTTGCGTGATTGCGCAAAATCCCAGCGCATCATGCGACATTCCTCTTCAAAAATTGGCGTTTCTCTTTTTGCACATAAGAAAAAAGAGAGCCGAAGCTCTCTTTTTATCCTGTTAATGACGACTAATTCAGTCTTGTCATTTCCGGTGTTGCTGAAGACTCAATGGATGACATAGAACGAATGAACGGACCAAAGGCTTTAATGTTTTTTGGCAGTGCATTCAGTGCTTTTTTAGCATCAGCTTTCGACCCGTACTCGCCATAAAGCAAGGTATACCAAGGCAGTCCATCCACCATCTTCTTGTTAGACCAAACAGGCTTATCCGATGGCAGTTTATTCACGTAATCGCCAAAGCCCTTATTGTGGCTTAAAGCAACAACCTGAATGGTGTACTTGCTGCCAGACGTCATCGCTGGCTTGGTAACAGGTTTCGGTGCGGGTTTTGCGGTGTTGACGGGTTTGGTCATCACTGGTTTTTCTGTTACAACCGGTTTTGGCGCAGGCTTAGTTACTGGTTTCAGTTCTGGTTTTGTTGCTTCATCAGCCAGATTCACCGCAACAGTCTGTGTCACTGGCATCACTTCTTCTTCGGTTGTCTGTGTCAGGATCTGAGAGGTTGTCGCCCCTCCCACACAACCAGCAAGAACAAACGTTAACGCGATGGGGAAAATTTTCTTCATGAATATTCAACTGTTATGAGCCATTACTCTCTATTTTGAACCTAGGAACGTATTCATTCAATAGAAAGTACGAGGGGCCTGACAAGACTCTGCATCAGGTCACACATACTTACATTTAAATTGTGTATTGCGAGACTGCCTAGAGAGGTAGGATTTGCAAGATGAGCTAACTTCCTCTCAGAGGTTAATAGAGGGCAGTAAGCTTTTGACGACAAAGGTAAGTTGTTTTCGCCGTGGATCACAGCAAAGGCGATGTACGAAAGCAGCGTACTCCTATTCACGATAATATAAGCATGCCTGATAGTGTACGTTGGAGAAGGATATGACTGGCCTAGATTTGCTCTTTAAACCAAAATCCATAGCCGTAATTGGGGCGTCTGATACCCCAGGAAGAGCCGGAAATGTCATTATCCGTAACCTGCAATCCGGCGGTTTCAATGGGCCAATTATGCCCGTCACCCCAAAGTACCAAGCTGTTGCAGGTATCCTCGCGTATCCAACGATAGAATCTCTACCCTTGGTGCCCGACCTCGCCATACTTTGCACACAAGCATGCAGAAATAGTGAATTGATCCGTCAACTCGGCGAGAAAGGCGTAAAAGTCGCCATTATACTGGCTGCGGGCATGAAAAAAACGCTCTCTCAAAACGGGCAAACCGAGTTTGAGGTGATGCGCGATATTGCCTCGCGCTACGCGATGCGCGTTATTGGCCCCAACAGTTTGGGTATGATCTTGCCTTGGCTTAATCTCAATGCGTCGTTCTCACCCATACCTGCAAACAAAGGCAATATCGCCTTCGTCTCTCAGTCTGCCGCGGTATGCACCACCATTCTTGACTGGGCTAGAAACAGACGTATTGGATTCTCCACATTCATTTCTTTGGGAGAGGCCAGCGACATCGATTTCCCTGAGCTATTGGATTACTTAAGCCGCGAAAGTAAAACCGATGCCATCATGCTGTATATCGACAATATTCAGAACGCACGTGCCTTTATCTCCGCTGCACGAGCGGCATCTCGCAACCGCAGAGTCTTGGTGCTTAAAAGTGGGCGAACACCTGAAGGCGCTGCGTCACTTCCGCATTTGCATGCTGACGATCTTGGTCTCGATGGTGCCTATGACGCTGCGATACGACGTTCTGGTATGCTTCGCGTTAAAACCACCCATGAGTTATTTGCAGCGGTAGAAACACTCTCCCACTCTGTTCCGCTTAGGGGAGAAAGACTGGCGATCATCTCAAACGGGGGCGGCCCTGCAGTAATGGCGGTTGATGCATTGCTGGAAATGGGCGGAAAGCTAGCCGTCCTGAGTGAAGAAACCATTGATAAACTCAATACCATTCTTCCCGTGAGTTGGTCTCAAGGAAACCCTGTCGATATCGTGGGCGATGCGGATATAGATCGCTACAAGAAAGTGACTGAAATACTGCTTGAGAGCGATGAAGCAGATGCACTGCTTATCCTCCACTCCCCGTCAGTCACCGCGCCCGGTTTGGCAACGGCCAAAGCCCTTGCAGACATGCTGAAAAATAGTCAACGTGCAAAACGTTTCAATATTCTGACTAATTGGCAAGGTGAAAGCGATGACGCCACCGTTGCCCGATTGGCATTCGCACACGCGGGTTTCCCCGCCTATCGAACACCAGAAAGTGCTGTCACGGCATTTATGCACTTGGTGGAATACAGACGAAACAAAAAACAGCTTATGGAAACCCCCGCCTCTATTGGGCAAATTGATTATGATGTTGATGGTGGACGCACACTGATCCAACAAGCCATTGACAGCCAACAAACGTCGTTAACCACCCACGAAGCACGGCCCTTCTTAGCAAAGTATGGCATCAATGTAATGGCCACGTGGTTGGCCGAAGACGCCGCAGAAGCCGCACAGATTACCGAACAGGTAGGATACCCTGTCGCCATTAAGCTTCGATCGCCTGACATTCCACACAAGTCTGATGTGAACGGTGTCATGCTGGATCTGAATAATGCTGTTGAGGTAGCAAACGCCGCGCAATTGATGCTGAACCGAGTATCACTCTCTTATCCGACAGCGCGTATTGAGGGGCTTCAAATCCAAGGCATGGCCAACCGTGCTGGCTCCCAAGAATTGCGCGTTTGCGTCCGACACGATCCTGTTTTTGGCCCTGTCATCCTATTAGGCGAAGGGGGTTCTGAATGGAATGTTAACCGTGATGCCGCCGTTGCTATCCCCCCCTTAAACATGACACTGGCGAGCTATCTTGTGATTGGGGCCCTGAAAAACGGGCAACTTCGTCAACATGGCCATCCTTACACGTTGGATGTGAATGCCCTGTGTCACTTTTTAGTGACACTGTCACAAATCATTATCGATTACCCTGAAATAAAGGAGCTCGATATCCATCCATTGCTCATTACGGGTGACAATATCACAGTGCTAGACGCATCTATTCAGCTTTGCGCCTTCCAAGGCGATGCCAATACTCGTTTGGCAATTCGTCCTTATCCTAAAGAGCTGGAACAACACGCTATATTAAAAGACGGGACGCCTATTTTGCTACGTCCTATCCTTCCCGAAGACGAGCCCAACCATAAATCGTTTGTTGAGAGAGTGTCTGTCGAAGATTTGTACAAACGGTTCTTCTCCGATGTCGGCGAACTGAATCATGAAGCGCTCGCGAATCTGACCCAGATTGATTACGACCGCGAAATGGCGTTCGTCGCTGTGCAGCGTGAAGCCAATGGCTGTGATGAAATTCTGGGCGTTGTTCGTGCACTGGCAAACCCCGAGCACACAGATGCGGAGTTTGCGGTATTGGTTCGCTCAGATCTGAAAGGAAAAGGGCTTGGACGTATATTGATGGATAAAGTCATCGACTATGGACGCTTAAGCGGCCTGAAACGACTCAATGGCATGACAATGCCATCTAACTCAGGGATGATCGCTCTCGCACAACGTGTCGGTTTCAGTATTGATGTTCAAATTCAAGATGGCGTAGTCGAAATGGATATGATGCTGTAATCCTTCAGCCACCAGCGGTTTCAGATCGAAAAAGCCAGCATCTAGCTGGCTTTTGTCTACTGACTTTGCTGCATTTGGCGGGTTTGGTTCATGGTTCTTGAACCCGCGGTACCGTAAGTGTTGATATCGTATCGATTGGGTGAATAACCACGCTGTTTGCGGTAATTGATATCTAATTTTCTCAGATCAATGCCATATCGCTGGTTTAACTGTGAAATCACTTCATCAATTTTAGCCTGAGGCGAATTTTGCTCTCTGAGGAAATAGTAAAGGTTTGTTGCTCGTTGCAAGTCCATCTTTGTCTCCTCTTTTCGTTGTTAAGGAGAGTCTACGCCTGAATCAAAAAAAGATAATCATCATAAAACACAATTCATTATTACTCAGTGGTAATAATGAATTGTGTTTGCTCACCGCAAAAAGGACATTAGGACAGCCCTTTTATTCAAAGATACTGTAGTGACGAGCAACATTCGAGGTCACTTCTCCCCAATAGGAAGATTTCACCCGACTCTGGTGAAATTCAAACGCTGCTTTGTCGATAAATTCTTCATAAACGTCAAATCGAAATGGGTTGCCCGCGTTTTGGCTAACCTCAAACACAAGGCATCCAGCCTCTTTGCGCGTTAGCGTGCTGTGGTTTTCCAATTCAGCTTTAACAACGTCAAAATCAGACTCTGGTACTAGGATGTGCCCTTTCAATATCACTTTTGACATGCGTCCGCTCCTAGGTGCCGATATGTAGCCCGTGTTAATGTTCCCGGAATCATATGTAGACCATCAAAATCGAGGACAGGCACAGCAACCTGCTTTGCTAAAGGCCAAAAAAACCGACGCAAATAAATCGACAATTAACGAAAAAATATTTTCCAGTCATAATCGGTTCCAATATTATTGGGCACTATCGATACAGATCAATTACTTAAAGTCATTTCCAGAATTATGGGGCCACTTCTTCGTCAAGTGCCCCCTTCATACTAAGCAGCACTATTATGCTAATGGCGCCATCAGGCTTCAGAAGCCTCCATGCCGCTACCAAAGTAATTCCAGAATGCGTTGGATAGTTTCTCCCACGATACTGTACTTGTGGCTTCTTGACCCGATTCATTGATTCGGGTCACTTCACCTTCGGTGTATTCATCGGCGGCTTTGTAACTGCCGGCTGCTACACCACCTGCTGCTGCGCCAGCCCACTCGAAAGCACCGCCATCTTTTAGCAGATAATTTGCTGCAAAGTTTTCCGCACCATCTCGCAGTTTCTCTGGTATAGGAAGCTCTGGGAGGTTTAAACAATATGAACTTACGTCAACAGATACTGATATCGCTGCTTTGGTGATCGCTTTATCGATTTGTCGACCATAGTCACCACCCTTCATTGCACCGTATCCAGCCCACTCACCTATGGCCGCGGTATCATAGTCAGTTCCTACCATCAAACCACCCACAACACCGCCAGCCACTGCACCAACTTCTACAGGTATTCTAGCCTTACCGCCGGCGGTCTTGTTATCAACATAGCCAACAGCAGCACCTGCCGCATTCGCGCCTCCCATACCTCTTTTGGCATCATCCAACTTCGCCCCAACATAACCTGAAACGACGCCGCCGCCTGTGGCAATCACAGTTCCGCGAGCACTGGCATTATGTAACGTGGCGGAGGCTGCCGCGACGGTGCCTCCCGCGGCCATTTGAACGGTGTCCGAGCTGCCTTGAACTTTTTCTGCCATTGCGCCTGCAAACTTGTTGGACAGCTTGTTGGCAAACCAACCTACAGATGCACCAATCGCGAAACCTATAGCACCAACACCGATCGCCACACCCAAACCAGCGCCAAATCCTGAAGCAATTCCCCCAATGAGACTCCCTAACCCGATTCCCATAAATATTGTTCTTCGAACCTTGTTGACCTTGAGAATGGTGGACGTTTTACATCCCTTCTTTTCAAGATAATGGGTGATCTTGTTATCAATGTATTTGTCTGCTTTTTTCAATCCTTTATGAACTAGCGTATTTGCGATGGAAAATAGGCCATTGGGATCCCGCGACGTCGTAGGATTATTCCTTACCATCCGATAAAGGTTCAGCCCATCTATCGTGCCTGCCGGATCTGCGCTGAGCCATCGCCCTGACCAAGGCTGGTAATATCGGAATCCATAATAATACAAACCGCTGCTATCACGTTCTTTCCCGGAGTAACGCACGGTTTTGTATTTCACTTCGGTCTCTGACTTTGACGCTCTAACCGATGTTCCACCAAAGGGATAGTATTCTTCTTTGGTAAGAATATTGGCGTTGTAGTCTAGTTCGATTACGCTGGAACCTAGCTGATCATTAAGACTAAAACGTACCTGATGATTGTCGATATCTGTTGGTTTGCCTTCTGTCCAGTTGAGCAATCTTGCTTGATGTTGCCCTGACGCGCTTAGCGTCAGTGTTTCTAGCGCTTCACTGATGACGTCGCCATTTTTACTGCATCTTAATTCCAAGCCGGGTAAGTAAATTACCTCCTGCGTGTTAACGGTACCACTTGCTTGGCGGCTGTCTTTCTTACGAACCCGCATGCCTTTACCGCTGTATTGATAATACTCTGCATCATCAGGTTCATTCGCACGGGCAATCATGGTGACGGAGCTTAGTTGGCCTGCTGTATTCCAACTAAGCGCGTTTCCATTGTCGAGTGATAATTGATTCCCGGCAGCATCGAACTGCTCTTCGATGCCATCAGTTGTGAGGTTATTGTCTTTATCGATCAGGGCGTGGTTGCTGCATTCTGAAACAGCAATATTGCGAGTAAACTGGGTGGCGCCATTGTGTTTCACTTGAGTTAAATTGCCACCACGGTCATAGCCGTAACTTCGTGTGTAAGCAATGTAGTTATCACTGTCGATACTTTGCAGCGCCGCGTCATCATGATTACCGCTACCGTCACTGTTTTCGCGACCACCACCGGATATCAATTGATAGAGGCTGTCGTAAACAAATGTTTTATTGCCGTCAGTTTTCTGATTTTTGTAATAGCGCGTTGCCACATTGGTATCTTGAATGTCTGTAATATTGCCCACGGGATCATAGAGGTAGCTGAGTGACTGGACACATTCACCATTTGAACGTGTGCTTTTAACCGTCGATAAGCGTAAGGTTTTCGGCTCGTAGCTAAAACGGGTTTCAACACCGTTTCCACTGACCTCGGTCAGCTTTTGCCCAGACGCGTTATAACTGACCGCTTTTAATACTTCTTGCTCTGCGCCATCTTTTACCTTTACCCAGCTCTGGGCTAACCGACCGACAACATCAAAGTGACTTCGTTGTATGTGCCCTTTAGCATCCGTTTGTTGTGCAAGCTGTCCAGACGCTGTGTATTGCCAAAGCGTGCTGAACACAGTTTCCTCCAACACAGATTGCCACTGTGCTTCTTCCTCGCCTTGCCAATCACTTTCTGTGGTCATTGGGAGAAGCTGGCGTTTTTGTTGTAATGGCTGCCCTATTAACGCAAAGCCAAGCTCGCTGTAGTCAACAAGGCCCGCTGTATCATAGAAACGGACGGCCCTTCCTCGTAGATTTTTCTCTTCGGGAGCGCCTTCTTTCTCGCCATAGACCCATCGTTCTGCGATGCGGCTATGTTGGTCTTTATCAGTTTCAGTGCGGGTTATTGGGCGGCCTAGTTCATCATAGGCAAACGACTGCTCGGTTTCTTTCGCATCTATCTGCCAAAGTACACGCCCTTCTGCGTCATAAAATGCTTTGCTGAGTCCCTTATCCAAACTATCGCTAGAAAGCGTTCGACCGGACAACGAATACTGACGTTGAAAATTGACGGTTCCACCATTTTGGGTGAAAAGCCTCGGGTCTACCTGCGTTTTAAGATGCCCCTGTACATTGAAGTCATTTCGGGTAATACGCTCATCCAGTTCCGCGCCTTCCTCGGTGCGGTGATACGCCAATCCACGCAAAACTTGGCCTTGTTGACCCAAAACCGCGATTGAAGGGGGGCCGTGACAGAGAGAATAGACGTTGCTCATAATGCCTCCTTGTCGGTCAACGTATCGTTTTCATCTTCAGCGACAGTAAACCAAGGGAAATGACGGGTCTGTCGATAAAAACCTGCTGCAACTTCAACTTTGCTTTCGCGTCCTAACGCATCGTAATAATGCAGGTCGGCATAACCTTTATCTCGCTGCTCACTGTCCACGATATACACCCAATTGTTGGCAAAATAAGGCTGATAAACCCGTACCATTTGTCCTTTGTTGTCATATTCAACTTGGCCACTTATCGCCCATCGAGGATCTGCATTTTGTTGAGTGGGTTGATTGCTGTTGTCCAACACAAACTCCCCTGCATTGGTGATGCAGTATGCCTCTCCTGGTACATCTCTCATCACGCTTTGACGCGTACGTCCAAAGCCATCGTTGTAGATGATCGCGATAGCCTTTTGTTGGGTCTCTGGATCGTCAGGGTAACGATCTGCCACCACGCTTGCGCTATGCACGGGCGCACGCGAAGCTTGAAGCATCGGTGTTACATAAGGGTTTTCCTTGTTAGCGGGGTCGGTAGCCCAACAGTGACCTGATGAGCGAATGTAGGCGAGATTGGCGTCGCTGTCAGAAAGGACGACCAATCCTTGTTCAATGAGCGCATTCCAATCTTGGTTGGCAATTTTGGAAATTTGTCCCATCCAACTGAATGCGTCATAAGCAAATCGTGCTGCGACGTCTTGTTTATCTGCACTCAGTCCATTTTCGATCAAATCAGAAACGGTCAGTGCGCTGCAGTTTGTGTCAGTGAAGCTCGCAAAGCCAACTGTCTCGCCTTGCTCGGTTCCAAACCAGGTCATCGCAATCACTTGACCCAACGCATTCACTTTGACCGCTTGTGTATTTCTATTCGCATCGAGTAATACCGAAGGCTGCATAGTGCGATAGTTAAACGTCGTAATTGCTGTCTCGTTATTCAGCGCATCGGTAGCCTTTGTCAGCAAACCATAGCAATTGTATGTGTACGTCGTTTTTCCGGTGAGTAAGGTATTTTGTGACCATTTTGGAAGGTAAAAATTGGTGTCATCATAGTCACTGAAACCCTGCTGGGTAACCCAAACGGTATCTTCCACATTGTCGTTATCGCCCAGTATTTTTTGTTTTTCGGTATATCTCCCCTGCTGCAACATTTGTGTTAACTGCTCCGGTGACAAACTCCCGTCATACGCTTTGAGCGCTATCTGGTCATACTCGGCGCTCTCGGTATGATCAACAAGCACCGGCAAGGTGGTTGGTGTGGACTCCTTGTAAACGACGCATTGCTGCCCCCCGTACGTTCTCGGTAGCGTAACTAATGGACTGTTTGCCGCTGTCAGTGCCTCGTAGCTGTAGTATGTTCCTTGCAACGAGTCATCTGTTAAGTGGTCTAGTCGACTTTGTGCGGGCACGCCTAGTAGCCAAGCATCAGGCTCCTCAAGGTGATGATAACTTTGACGTTGTTCAGCGAATCGCAACACGTTTTGCTGGGCATCGTAAGAGCTTTCAACAGACGAATTGGGTATGTCATCAGGATATTGATTCGTGGCTTGGTAGGCACGTCGAGGGTAACTTATTGCGACCGTTTTCTGAGGAAGTCCATATTGATCCCTCATAAGGACTACATTTTGATTACATTGGGGATCCTCTGAAATGCATTCATATCGATATGACAAGGTCTCGAGCAATGCGGGGGAGATAACAGGGCTACTGGTCGCTTGGCTGGCCTGACAGACTCGTACTTGATAACGATAGGTGGTCACGCCATAAGGTGTGGCATCTTCTCCAAACACTTCCTGACGCAAAATCTGCCCTTTGAGCCCACGGTATAGCCACCATTTGGTTTCATCGTCGACATCTGACAGCAAAACATCCGCGTTATTCTGCCATGTTGTCAGTCTTGAACACGGTAACGTGTATGCATCTTGGTCACCGTTCCATGGTTTTGCTGGCAGTGTTGTTTCACTCTCTTCTCTGCCGCTATGATACCAAGTCCGTGTCACCAGAGCCGGACTAAAACTGTCTGCGTCGCCTGTGCCTTTGGAGTTTTCAGTGACATCTTTGGTCTCCACGAACACGTAGCCGCGAAACTCTCGCTCCTTTCCATCATAGAAGCCTTGAACATAATTAATTTCCTGACTCAAGGTGTTGCTAGTGATCTCATCGGTTGAAATCGTTCGAGAGAGTAAAGGGAGCGTCAGGGGTAAGTGGCATATTGCATTGGCATTAGCCTGTTTCTCATCCAACCAATATTGCGCTGAACTACGATACACCCATTGGGTATCAGCGCCGATATTGTTGTTTACGCCATTCAGTAGATAAGGTTTTTGTTTGCAAAAATCGAGTCGCAAGTGTCGCGCAGTTGGGTACGGTGTCGTCAACAACAAACTCGCCGTGCCATTCCCTTGTAAGTCAGCAATGCTGAGTTGACTGAGTTGATCAAAAAAGACGTTGTCAGGGAAAGGCAATATTTGGGGTGCAGCAAAACTGTTGCCTGCTTGATTAGCGTAGATAGCCAGTTTGTCATGGTGGACATAGATCAAATCATTGGCACCGGAGCCGTCCAAATCGGCAAGATATAGCTGATCGGGGTTGAATGCTTCGCCGCTCTCTCCGATCCATTCCCAACTAAAGTTGATTGCCGTATCAAAAGTACCCCGTCCCAAGTTTGGCCAGCACTGTGCTGTACCTTGGCTGATCTTCACTAGGTGTGCTTGGCCGGAGCCCAGAATGTCACTAAAAGCAACGAGGGTTTGTGCATCTCTACCTGCCACAGGAAGCGTAATGCCATCGGCTTGCTTTATATCTTTAGGGGATTCAAAACCTGTCCGTTGATTCGCATAAAATCGGACGCTATTTGGGCCGATGAGGGTGAGATCAGATAAGCCGTCACCTATGAGGTCTGCCAGTTGTGCTTGAGGATGAAAAAATTCGTTGGGTAGTGCTGAAAACGGCGTAAATGCTGACCATGTTTTGTCAGGATTCAGGCTGAAACACCCTGCCAACCCAGGAATGGCGACAACCCAATCGAGCTTGCCGTTTCCATTTAAATCAAGCAATTGCCCTTGATTTTGCATGCTCGGCAGCTGAGGGACGCTTTGCCAAGGGGCATAGCTAATGTCGTCACCATTATCACCGCGCACGGGTTCACGGTAATGCCATCCCTGCTCTCCTTGATATAAAACGCCGGATGAACCTTCTCCGTAAAGATCCACTAATTGAAAGGGGTGACCTGTATTGAGTCCCGGCAATCCTGTCCACGATTGCCAAGAAGCAGCGTCAATGTCTTCACCGCTGAATGCGGTATAAGACAAATCCAGTGGCGGTTGCATCATGGCGGAATCATCTTCTCCGTATGCCCATGCGTGCACACCTCTCAACTGTGTCAGTAATGCGTTTTCGTTGTATTCCAGTATGAGGCGCTGTACTAACGTATCCGCTTCACCTAGTTCATCAGGGAAATGGTGATACATCAGTACTTGTCGACACAAGCGCAAACAGCGGGTTTCGTAACCGAAGTGATAACCAGAAAATGGATCTTTACGCATTAACCAGTAAGAGTTCGCATGCATTGGCGGCACGACTTTCGGGTCTGAAGATCGCTCTCCGTAATCGAAAACAAGGCTGAAAAGCCAATCTGGCGTCTCCGCGTCATCCCACGCATACAAATGCTTTGCGGGTGCGAGGTTTCCGTAATGTACTTGAACGAGATAACACAGTGCACCCAGTGTTCGCGCGGTGTCTATTGTTGCATGCCCGTCCTTTTCATCTTCTTTCTGATAGGTGTAGCAAACATGCTCACCAGTTGGAGAAACCGTTTCTTCTATGAACCATTGGGCAATACGGGCGTTGTTCTCTTTTGCGTGAGCTGTGCGTGCTTCCGGCGTTTTACCTAGGCAATGCAAGCTGCCATCACTGCCATGAACAAGCCAAAAACTGTCGTCTTCGTCCGTTTTGACTTGCCAGTGTTCGATCAGGTTGAAGTCGGTCTCAACACGGGGAAGATAGCGTGTCACCAAGTATTCTTGGTCGAGTGTTTTATCGCCGTAAGTTGATGCCACGCGCGTGTCTATATCACCGTTCGCGTTGCGCTGTGCTACCAAGACCTCGCCTTCAGGGCCTACGAACTCATCGTGTTTATTAAAAAGAGGGACGCCGCGATTGCTTCGACGAGCAACACTCAACACAGGAAGTTGCCACCCAATACCAAATACACCGTTACCTGCCGCACTGCTGTACTGCAATGCTAGCTCTGGCGAGAGTCCCCTTCCGGACGTGATTGGAAGAGGAAGATTAAACGAACAGGCACCATCGGGCCCAGCTGCACCTAACGCCCCTTGCATGGTACGGATTGCACCACCACCTTTTGGCAAGCTCGGCGGTGAAACGACCAAATTCTGTTGTGACGGATTATTCATAAGCATTCGTCACCCACCCACACAAAGCGATAAGCATTATGTGGGCAAGCTTTACTCCTTCAAATGGCGTTATAGGTTAATCGCGGATGGTGTAGCGAATGTGCAGAATAACGTCGTTCAGACTCTCTACAATCGCTTGCTGCTTTCCTTTTGCGTTCGGGAAACTCAACGTCAAACAGCTATCCGTCTCATCACCTGCAATAGGCAACCCTTCAAACGGCAAATAGCGGCTGTCGTTAAAGTCCAACTGGAACTGCCCGCTGTCATTAATGCCGTAAGAAATTGCGGCCTGACGGCAACTTTGATGAATGCCATTGCCATTGCCGCTGTAGCTCAACACCGCTTGAATATCTTGATACGGCCCCAGTAGCGCAGGTAGTGAAACACTGACTTGCTTGATGCGCCTTACCGAACCTAGATTCGTTGGGTAGTCTTTTTCGAGTTCCAGTGAAGAGAGATTAATGGTGGCCAATAAGGACTCGCTATCCAGAGAAACGGAGAAGGTCGTTCCCGTTTTAGTGCCTTCATCTATTGCAGCCTGTACCGCAGCATTGAAGTTGGTATACGAATCGTCACCGGCCAGCTCTTTAGCCATTTCATCCGCCAAGGACACAGTGCGGTTAACTTCCAACGCACGTTTATCCCAAGCCAGATACGATGACTCCATTCTGGTTAGATTTAGCAGTAAGGTTTCACCGCATAACAAGCCAGCATGGCTGTCATCCCACGCACCAGGCTGAATAAAGGTCGAGCTGTCTTGCGTTTCCCATTGATAACCGGCCTGCGCCTTAAGACATCGGGACACGGTTAAGTCGTAGAATTGGTAGAACAAAGAAGACAGTCTTCCTTGTAGCCAGCTGTACAGTGCTTGGTTGCTGTATTTGTTTTTGAGGAAGTCCTGTTGAGCCTGCAACTGTCTTTGTTGGGTTACCAGTATTGATTTTTGCATCTCACTGGCTTCTAACTGCACTTGCAGTGCATTTTGTTGTGCCTCAATTTCGTTTACCGCTAATTGGGCATCATCTCTGGCACTTTCCCATTCCTGTGCCCGTCGGCGATATTGTTCAGAGGTTTCTTTTGCCTCGGCTGCTGTGGTATTGGCCGAAGCCGTCGCGTCTAAGCAATAACCACTGGCATTCGCCATTGCACCTAATTGAATGCCACCGACGGCCATACCAAATATATTGGGTGCCATATCTAATCCCGCGCCAGACGTTCGGAATATATTGGCTTGTGCAGTTAGGCTCCCTGCAGCAATACGCGCATCCATTGCACTTTGTTCGGTACGGCTAACCCCTTCATTTAACCACGCTTGATAGGTATCTAACGATGCTTGGGCACGGCTTAGGCTGACGGTAAGACTGTCTTGTTCAGCTTTAAGCTGCTCAATACTTTTGTCCTGCAAGTTGATGTTTAACTGCATGAGATCTAGCGCCTGAGTCTGCATGAGCATATTCAACGCTTCGCCATCTTTACGTTCAATCGCCGACAGCAAGTTGCTGCCGTATTGGCTTAGCTGGTTTACTAGCAAACGGGCACTGTCCAACATCACAGGGAAGCGTTGGATTGAAATGGCACCTGCGCTCAAAGAACTCGACGCGCCCCCTCCCACCGCTGCTGCATTTTGCAGTGCTTTTGGATCGGCTGGCGTGGCATACAGCGGCAGGTTTAAGGGTTGCCCATCAATCGTCAAATTGTGTCGCAAGTTATACAAGCGCTGATTTAGCGTCGTCCAATATCCTGCTAACTTAGCATTCTCCTCAGGTAGGAAAATGGAGAGTAAACTGTTTGCCGTTCCTGCAGATTGCACAGTCGCTGCAAAACCTTTAATTGCTAAAGACTCGAGCGCCTGCTCGTTAAGCGGCAACTGCTGTACCGCATACGCTAAGCTCGGCTCGCCCCAATCACTGCAAAGTGGAATATCAGGCTCATCACCAAGTAAATTCAGGGCAGTCACATACCACATTTTCGCTTCTGAAAGCGTGTCTTGCTCCAACATGCGGTAAGCAGCATCACCACGCGCAATCAAAAGATCCAGCAATTTCATGTAAGTTGAGACTTTGTAGTGCATGGGGTCACCCTGCGCGACTATATCCGGATCGGTACTGTCGGTTTGGGTTTCATCCCACGCGGTGTCTTCTTCTAACGGTCGCACATTCCATTGGCGTTCGACATAAGAAGGGCTAACGTCATCACCTTCAACATTCCCGCCCGGACTGAACACATATTTCAACCAATGTTCGGTATCTTCAAAATTTTGGGTTTGAAGGAGGCGCTCTGCGACCAACATCGGGGTGTAATAAAACAACTCCCAGAAATAGAGGCCATTGGCACCACAAAAATCCATAGGCTCGGAATCAACTTTAAGCGCAGTTGCAGAAGTTAGTCCGCTAAATGTGCCCTCGTTGTAAGTATCATCTATCGCCCAACCATGTGGATCTGAGGTGTCTGCTCGTACAAATCGAATTTGATCAGTCAACCCAGATTGATACTCAGCGCGCATATATATGTGGTCTTTATTCCCGTAGGCGTTTGTCACCCGAGGCAAGAACACACGCACCGTAATTGAAGACTGTTCATCTAACTGACCTGAATGGATTAAGAATTTGTCACCATCTTTGTAAACGTTCGAGTTGTAGAGTTTGTAAAAGAGGTTCTCACCATGAATGTTGTCGTCGTAAGCATCTAAAACGATGTCGACATACGTTCCCTGCCCCAGTTGTGGTTCAGGAAGTAGCTGCGCATCCCAGCACAACAGATTGTCTAAGCTGCTATTCGCTCTTCGAATCAACTCGTTAGCAAACAATGTATTGAGACGGATGCGTTTGGGCTTGCTCGTCGCTTCAAGATAACAAGCCTGATTACTGCTGGTCAGAATTTGGAAATAATCCGCTGGGTTTATTTCGACATCTTCTTCTGTCGACGTCGCTGTTGCGGCGAATGTAACGGAATAGACGATAGGCGCACTTTCCAAATGTGGCGCCCACTGCCGGACTTCCAACGTTTGGTTGGTTTGACAACCTGAAGGTGGAATTTCAACCTGCTGGCTGTAAGTCAGATCCTTTTGGGTTCCCGCATCAAGCGATGTGTATTCCGGTTCTGGTGTGTTAGCCGTCGTCCATCGGTAATCCGTATTCTTGTACGTCACAAAGCCACTGTATGACATTGTCCAAGGCTGGCTCCATGTGTTTGACGACACACCATGGGATGTGGGATGAACACTGAGTGCGATACTAATATCACCAACCTCACTGTCTTTCGACAGAGCGTTCGTTTGTTTTAGCGTAACGTTATGGGTGTTGGCAGGGCCAGATTCTATTTGCTGCTTATCATCTCCAAAACCAACCTCAAAGGCAGGTGCATAAGGCTTCGTTTGGACTTCAAACTTACACGGTAAAAACAAATCTTTTTGATGATTGTGCGCCAAGTCGTCGGTCACACAAACCGTGTATTCACATTTCAGCTTATTAGAACCCAAATCTACCATGTAAGGCGATTCGTCAGTCAGGTGAAACTTGAGGTTTCCATTGCCGTCAGGAGTCACATTTTGAGACCAAACTAACGACAAGTCTTTGTCTGTATTGCTTTGCCCTTCGCCTACACGATAGACATACATGGTTTTTGTTTTGGTTACACGGGAGCTTTGTCGATAAACAACGAAATTCATTGAGACTGATGTCACTGGCACCGTTTGGCCACTCTGTTCGAATTCGAGCGTACAATTGGTATCACCGCCATGAAATGCGTAGTCATGACTTGCATAGGATGTAAACTGACTAGGTTCTTGCGTTCTGTCTATGTTGAAGCTTTTAATCTCAATCGTTGCCGTGCTTGTGCATCGATTTACGGCATATTCCGTAGTTACGCCGCTTGATGTCACATCATACACATCACCCGACTTGTCATCGCTTTCAGAACTTGCTGGCGTAATCGTTGGTTCCACAGGATTGTCACTGACGTTAATACTTGCAGAAGAAGAGAAGTCTAATACCGGCGGTAAAATGGTGTTCTCGACACTGGTTGTTGACGTTTGAGGTGTGACCTTCAACCAGTCTGGGTCGCAGTTGGTAACGGTTTCGTTTTTGTCGTGGTCTGCCGAGAACTGCACAGAGTTTATGTAGCGTACGATCTTGTTCGGTGATGAAGTCGTGTTTAAGTTATGGAAAAAATAACTAAACAAGCTGATGGAGTTCTTGTCATATTCTGTCGTTGCGTCAGAGAATGACATGGTATTGCTAATAAAGCCGCCCGCCCAAGAGCCTAGAACATTGGTCGTTCCCTCATCTCCATCTCCATCATCTTCGTTCGGCCCATAGGCAACTGCGCTATCATTTGAAACACTATAAAAAATGGCCAATATCGCATCTTTGGGTGGATAGTAAGAGAGGAAAAAATCATCCAGTTCTCCCGTTCCCGCAGCTTTGGATAAGTTTGAGAACGCAATGGCCGGACTCCAATCGCCATTCAGTTTGCAATAGCTCAACTGAAGTACATGACTGTAGTATTCTGGAACGTCACTCGGCGTGTCTGTTGATTCGTATTGTGGTAAGACCCCAGAACTCTATACACTTTCAAGCTTCTGATAATACTGTCTTTCGTATTCATTCGGTGACAGTCCACCATTAGTACCATGATTCCGTTTTGGATTGTAGAAGTACTCGATATATTCAAATATCTCAGAGC
>NZ_FUXU01000027.1 GCF_900167155.1 Enterovibrio nigricans DSM 22720
CTTACAGGACTGGGTATGCCTGAAACTCAGTATATTGCTTAAGAACCGAACAACTTTAGGCTGCCATGTCTTCCAACCGAATTAAGCAACAAAGCCGCTCTTTTATCCTCGGCACGCTTTGTCGGCTTACTACACAAAGAAAAAGCAGCTTTGGGTTACCACCCGCTACCCTCTTCGTTTTGGTATTGGTCGTGTTAGATGAGTCAATACAATCGCTCATCCCCTCAAGACAATTCTCTTGGTTAGATATGGCGGTAAACGTCTTTGGCGCTCTAGCTGGTACATATTTTTGCAGTGTAATTGCGATGATTTGGTCAAAAATAATAGCGTCTCGCTAGATCACCCTACCTTGAATTCCTTATCCATTCTATATCATCTCAAATTTGATATAGTTATTTTTATCAACCTCTTGAATCCACTTTCAAGGAAGAATCATGAAAATCGCAGCCACTCTTTTGAGCGCGACTACCCTTGCATTATCTTCGTTAGCATTTGCTTTCGAAAGCGATGAACAACGCGACGCAATACTGCTTCAGCTCGGTGAAACACCGACAGAAGAAACGTACCAAAACGTTTTAATCGAAAATGCTGAGTTCGCTATCGATATATTGGCGATTTTACTTAGTCTGAAAGGCGTTGACCCTCAATTTGCCGTCCAAGCCGCGATGACGGCAGCCCCAGATAGCGCACTTGAGATTGCCCAACTTGCCCGTGATATCGGAGTGAGCAATGAAAACATAACGACTGCTGCTCTGCTAGCCGGGCTCGACCCAACTGCAATTGCGGAAGCAACCGCCGCGGGTATTCAAACTGCAACTGCAGGTCCCGCTCCACCTTCTGCTCCTACTGTAGGTGGACAAGGTGGTGGTGGCACAGGTGTTATCTCCCCTAATTAGGGTATAGATTCAAAATATTAGCCTTCTATTAGCCCAACATCTGTTGGGCTTTTTGTTGTACTCTCATCAAGAGATTTTGTATGGCTTCCTTAGAGAAACTTTCTTTTTATTCCCTTCTTTTACTTATTATTTGGCTACCAATCCCACTTGGCAGCAATAGAGATTGGGCTTGGGCAATCGCAGAAATCTGGATAGCGCTCCAATCGGTAACGCTGATTCTCGTCTATCGCGGAAACTTACCTTCGGAGCCAATAAAGCGTTATAGTTGCCTACTGTTTGGCCTAGCTCTATTTCAGGTATGGGTGTTTTTTCAAACGCTTCCCCTTCCATGGGAAATCCTCGCTTTCTTTTCTCATAAAAGTGCCGATATTTACCAACTTGTTGGCGCACCACAAGGCTTTGTCTCGCTTGATTCACGTATGACCCTTACCGCACTGTTTAAAGGGATTGCTTATACACTTTTTGTACTAAATGCTATTTTTTTGGTGAGTTCTAGCAAACGGCTCAAACACGTTGTATTGGCCATCGTGATAAGTGGGACGTTACAGGCATTTTATGCCGCTATGGTTGTGTTGCTTGATATAACTGAAAGCCCAGTATTTGACTTTGCTGAGGAAGGTATTGCCACAGGTTCATTCATTTATAAAAACCACCTTGCTAATTACCTTATGATGGCATTGTGTATGGGGCTGGGTTTAATTGTTACACAGCTTCACACCAGCCCTTCTGACTCACGCTTTGTCTTCATAAAACGGCTTCTAGAAGGGATCCTAAGCCGAAAAATGTACATCCGCCTATGTCTCGTTATTATGGTTATCGCACTCGTCATGACGCGTTCGCGCATGGGTAACACCGCTTTTTTCGCAGCAACCGCTATCGGCGGGCTCTTAGCACTGCTGTTTTATAAAAATAAACCCCGTGCGTTAACAGTGTTGGTTGCCAGTGTTATTGCAATAGATACCATTGTCGTCGGTGCGTTATTTGGTCTGGAAAAAGTGAAGCAGCGCTTGGTTGAAACTTCGCTAGGCGTAGAATCTCGCGACCAGGTTGTCATTTGGTCACTCGATATTATTCGTGATTTTCCGCTAACTGGGACAGGCATGGCGAGTTTTTATACCATCTTCCCCATGTACTCACGAGCTGACATTGGATTCTACGACCATGCGCATAATGACTACATTCAATTTATGGTCGAAGCAGGTATTCCCGCAACACTTCTGCTGGGATTTGTCGTGCTTTACGCATTTGCGCGCGCTTTTTCTACCATCAGAAAACGGCATAGCAAGACGATGAAAGGGATCGCGCTAGGGTGTATTATGTCCATCATTGGGATGCTTATTCACATTAGTGTCGACTTTAATCTTCAGCCTATGGCGAATGCCCTCACCTTCATATTGATTTTGTTTCTTGCTAATGCGAGTGCCGTGTTGCCAGCATCGGGAACATTAGTCGCAGCGAGCTCTTCACAAGCTCTCCGACAGAATATAGAGAGCGCCAATCATGTTTAATCGTATTCTTGTCGTTTGTACGGCGAATATCTGTCGTTCACCAATAGCAGAGGCACTCTTGAAAGCGAGCCTACCCGATCACGTGATTGCATCAGCAGGTACCAGGGTTGCGTCTAGCCATTTAATAAACGCCAATGCGCACCATTTATCCCAGCAAGTGAGTGCCGAACGTGGGTTCGACCTATCCGACCACGCTGCTAAACAGCTAAGTCCCGAATTGTGCTCTGAATTCGACTTGATATTGGTTATGTCACATGACCACATTGACGAAGTCGCGCAGCTTTTACCGGGTTCAAGAAGCAAAACCATGCTTTTAGGGCAATGGATTGGTCAAGGCGATATAGACGACCCCATCCACCAGCCCAAAGAGGCCTTTGATTCTCTCTTTCGCACCTTAGTGCGCGCAACTGACGCTTGGGTGCAGAAGCTCACATAAGCTAGATGCTTAATACTGCATCAGCAATGGACAAAAAAAATCCGCCCTAGTGGCGGATTTTTTCTTTCCAGAAACAAAACTCAACGTCGTTGATTTTAATCTCAAAGCATTTGCTATAAAGACAAGGCGACAATTGAACGAATCCCCGGGAGCAAAGTTAACAAGGAATAACTCAGCTCTCGACGAATTTCTAAATCATTGGCTCTGAGGCAGGGCAGCAATTTAGCGAGTCACTGGGAGCTTAGTTTACTAAGTGACTAGTGCGAGTTCATGCAGCTAACGCAGAATCAGAGCCAAGGATGACGAAATTAGCGTTCCCAGTATGCCTCTTCCAAGCTATCTTCCTTCTCAGGAAGCGCACGCGACAAACGTGGAGAGTGCTGCGCAAGCACTTCGTAGCTTACACGGTTTGCGTACTTACAAACCTGTGAGAATGAGCTATAAGTCAGGAATGGGTATGTGTGCTTACTTGAGTTCGGCACATTTTCGCGGTGGTAGCGGTTTGCTGACATATCGTGCAGCACAGCTGATAACGCACCATCGCCCGCACCATTTGTGTTCTTAATGCGCTCTGGACCACCCATATATGGTGCAATGTGTGAATACACCTTTATTGGGTCTTCACAGTATTTTTTCACCATTGGGCGGCTGAACTCATAACGGTTAAATTCCGCTACTGAACCTGGCAGCAACGGTAACGAGGTTTCACGCTTCGCGTCGTTTTCAGTATAACCTGCCATGTACAGACCCACTGGGCCAGCAGTACACAGCACCATGTCTACCCATTCTAGCGCCTTATCGGCTGCGCGTAGCGGATCCGCTTCACCCGTCAGTGCTTCACCTTCTTCTTCGTTCATCGCAACAACGGTTACGTGCTCAGAAAGGAAATCTCGCCACCACTGAGGATTCTGCTGAATAACGTATTTAGTGCCCAGCGTCATCACAACTGGCACATCGTATTTCTTCGCGTACTCAATCGCTTTCATCGTCGCTTCTGGCATTGGATCGCCTTCTTTACAACGAACAAGGTACGCAGTCAAAACCAACGCCGATGCATTCTTAAACACATGTTCAGGAATGGAATCAGGGTGAAGTTGGTTCATTAGGCCTTCACTGATTGCAAAAGTACGCTCGCCATCTTCACTGATCAGCGCGTAACAACGACCAATTGGTCCCTGAACCGCTTGAAGGTAGTTCATATCCATGCGGCTAGACGTGTTACACAAATAGCGATATGCGTAACTACCGATGGTGATGTCACGGCTCATTACACCCAACAGAATCGATTTGTCATCTGCCAACGTGGAATAATTGTGAAGCGTATTTCCAATAGTGCCACCCGCAAATTCGTAGCTGATCATGTTGTTTTCTTTAAGCTCTTGATACAAGGCTTCTGCACGCTTGTCATCAATAACCAAAGAGTGGCCTTTGCTCAACTCGTACTTCTTCACGAAGTCGTCACTGACTTTCGCTTCGATATCTACCAACGTTTGGTCAATACCGATTACACAAGGGCTTTTCAGCCTACGTTGTTCACTTGCCTGAACAACCAATGGATCACGTGCGTGCACAGGAAAATAGTGCTTAGACTTGCGTTGGCCTGGGAATTTCATGATTCGATGCGTCGTAGTAGTGGCGAAAAATGCGAATTCTATCACACATATTTGTATGATAAAGACACCCATTACAAATATACCCAAGTGACAACTATTTCATTTGGGTATATTCAGTATAGAAAGGCGCAATTTTCCCGCTTAAGACCTACCAGCCTTTGGTATGTCTTTCTACAAGATGACACATCATCTCAATGTGAGCAGGGGAATCGTTAAGACACGGAATGTAATTGTACGTTTTTCCACCAGCGGTAATAAATATGTCGCGGTTTTGCTCTGCAATTTCTTCCAAGGTCTCAAGACAATCAACAGAAAACGCTGGCGTGATGATATCGATTCGTTCAACGCCTTCAGAGGGTAAGACTTCCAACGTTTTGTCCGTATACGGCTGAAGCCACTCTTCGCGGCCAAACCTCGACTGATACGTCATCTTAACTGGCACTTCGGTATTCAACCGCGCAGCCAGCTTGATGGTTGTCTCTTGACAATGTTCCGCATACGGATCGCCATTGTCTGCAAAACGTTTTGGTATACCGTGGTAAGAGCACACTAACATGTCCGGTTTACCGTTTGCTTCCCATTGCAATTCAACAGACCGCGCTAACGCTTCAATGTACGTGTCTTCACTGAAATAGTGATTGATAAAGCGAAGCTCTGGCAATGCTGGGTGTTGCTTTAGCGACGTAGCCAGCTTGTCAAAAATCGCCGCGGTGGTCGTTCTTGAGTACTGCGGATAAAGCGGAAAAACGAGGATTTTTTCACAGCCGCGAGCTCTCAATGCATCTACGCCAGAAGCAAGACTCGGGGAGCCATAGGTCATCCCAAGTTCCACCGGCAGATTAAGCGCCGCTTCGAGCGCCATCTTTTGACGCTTAGAATGCACCAGCAGTGGTGAGCCTTCGTCCATCCACACGCTGGCATACAGCTTTGCGACCTTAGGCGCGCGTACCGGAAGAATAATACCATGCAGCAACGGACACCATAACCATCGCGTCATGTCTACGACACGTTTGTCATGGAGGAATTCACCCAAGAAGGCTTTCACTGCTTTCGCGGTCGGTGCTTCAGGCGTTCCCAAGTTTGCCAGCAACACCCCAACTTTTTGAGTACTTTCCATTTCAACCTTCTTTAACAGTTAGTTACGTCAAGAAGAATAACATACCGCACGAAACCATGGCTGCTTTCCTAGAAGATAAGATCAAAAAAGGGCAATCTTTCGATTGCCCTTTTTATCAAATCGCTATGCGTGTCTTACGACAGTGCTTGTTCGATTTCAGCACTAACTGCTGCAACTTGCTGAGTACCATCGAATTTCAGGTACTTAGTGTTACCCGCTTCCGCTTCTTTCGTGTAATAAGCGATAAGAGGTGCTGTTTGGTCGTGGTAAACACCTAGACGTGCACGTACTGTTTCTTCTTTATCGTCATCACGAACAACCAGATCTTCACCTGTTACGTCGTCTTTGCCTTCAACCTTTGGTGGATTGTAAACAACGTGGTAAGTACGACCAGATGCGATGTGAGCACGACGGCCTGCCATACGCTCAACAATAACGCTATCAGCAACGTCGAATTCCAGTACGTAATCTACGTCTACGCCGATTTCTTTCAGCCCATCAGCTTGAGGAATAGTACGTGGGAAGCCATCCAGCAAGAAGCCTTTGGCACAATCTTCTTGTGCAATGCGCTCTTTAACCAGACCCAGAATGATATCGTCAGACACCAACTGGCCAGCATCGATAACTGCTTTCGCCTGTTTGCCCATCTCAGTGCCAGCTTTGATTGCTGCACGCAGCATGTCACCCGTCGAGATTTGTGGAATCCCGTATTTGTCCATGATGAACTGCGCTTGAGTTCCTTTACCTGCACCTGGAGCGCCCAGAAGAATGATGCGCATAGTTATCCCCTTTCTTTACTTTGGAGTGTTCGCAAAAAAATGCAAAATACACGGTTATGTAAACGCTATCAAGCCCAGCGATCCTGCTGGGCTTGATAGTTAATGGTTATCTATTCAAAGCTGTGACGCAATTAGCCTTTAGTCAGAAGTTGATTCACGGCTGTCAGGAATTGAGACGGATCGTCCATTGCACCACGTTCCGCCAACATTGCCTGTCCAAGCAGCATCTCAGCCCAACGACCAAAAACAACCTCGTCAGCTTCATCAGACATCTGTTTCACTAACGTATGTTCAGGGTTCAACTCAAAAATATATTTCACTTCAGGCGCTTGCTGGCCTGCCGCTTCAAGTAGCTTAGCCATCTGTGTGCCCATTTCAAACTGATCCGTCACCACAACAGCGGGTGTGCCAGAGAGTTTGAAGGTTGGTCTCACATCTTTAACGCGATCGCCCAGGTAGTTTTTGGTGCGCTCAACAACAGACTCAAACGCTTTTTCTGTTTCTTCACGCTTCTCTTTCTCAGCATCATCTTCAAACTTACTCAGGTCGAGATCCGCTTTGGTGATCGCTTGGAACTGTTTGCCATCAAACTCTGGCAGGTAACCCATCAGCCATTCATCGATGCGATCGTACATCAGAATAACTTCAATGCCTTTTGCTTTGAACTGCTCAAGGTGAGGGCTGTTCTTCGCGGCCTGATAGCTATCAGCTGTCAGGTAATAAATCTTGTCTTGCTCTTCTTTCATGCGCGACACGTAGTCACCAAGCGACACGCTTTGCTCACTGGTGTCAGTGTTCGTTGATGCAAAACGCAAAAGCGCCGCCACTTTCTCACGGTTAGCAAAGTCTTCCGCAGGGCCTTCTTTCAGTACCAGACCAAATTCTTTCCAGAAGCTCAGGTACTTGTCAGCGTCATTATTCGACAGACGCTCAAGCATCGTTAGCACGCGCTTGGTACAGGCGTTTCGAAGCGCTTGTGTGACTTTGTTATCTTGAAGGATTTCACGCGACACGTTCAAAGGCAGATCATTGGAGTCAATCAGACCACGAACAAATCGCAGGTAACTCGGCATAAACTGCGCAGCGTCGTCCATGATAAATACGCGCTGAACGTATAGTTTCAGGCCATGCTTATGTTCACGATTGAACAAATCCCAAGGAGCTTTTGATGGGATATAGAGCAAGCTGGTGTAATCATTCTTGCCTTCGACACGGTTATGGCTCCACTGCAGCGGATCCGCAAAGTCGTGTGAAAGGTGTTTATAAAATTCTTTATATTCTTCTTCAGAAACATCTGATTTTGAGCGAGTCCAAAGGGCTTGAGCTTTATTTATTTTTTCCCATTTGCCCTGCTCAGTTTCATTACCTTCTTCATCGCGCTCTTTCGCCCACATTTCAACGGGAATGCCAATGTGATCAGAGTACTTACCAATCACTTCGCGCAAGCGCCAATCATCCAGAAACTCTTTGTCATCTTCACGTAGATGCAGCGTAATCACGGTACCGCGAGAAGCTTTATCAATGCCCTCAATGGTGTACTCACCTTCACCAGTTGATTCCCACAACACAGCCTCTGATGCATCAGTACCTGCCGCGCGAGTCTCTACTGTGACTTTGTCAGCAACGATGAACGCTGAATAGAAACCTACACCAAATTGGCCGATAAGCTGGCTGTCCTTGGTTTGCTCATCGGAAAGGTGCTTGAAGAAGTCAGCGGTGCCCGACTTTGCAATGGTGCCGAGGTTATCAATCACTTCCTCTCGGCTCATACCAATACCATTGTCTTCAATGGTCAACGTGCCCGCGTCTTTGTCGACACTAAGTCTTACACGCAGATCGCCATCACTTTCATACAAGGCTGCATTTGAAAGTGCTTTGAAACGTAATTTATCAGACGCATCTGACGCATTAGAAATCAATTCACGAAGAAAAATCTCTTTGTTTGAATAAAGAGAATGGATCATCAAGTGAAGAAGTTGCTTCACTTCAGATTGGAAACCACGTGTTTCCTTACTTTGTAGAGTCGCTTGATCGCTCATTTTAATCCAACCAAATGTAATTTATTAACTGTCTCTATGTAGATAGGGTCGCAGGTTTACTTTTCAAGGCTATTTAGGCATTTTTTCATTTATTGAGGTCTTTTTCGCAATTCGAGTATAATCATCTTCAATTACACCTATAAATCGGCCTTTTCCTCTAAAATTGCCCAAAATTCGTGCAGGTTAGAATTACGAATGTTAAATAAATCGAACCGATACCTACTGGGAGAGCGTTTTGTTTTTTCTCCCAGCGATAGCTCTCTGGTCGATCTTCATGAGAATGACGATTTAGTCCGGTTAGGGAGCAATGAATGCCGCGTATTGATGGTACTCATCGAAGAGCCTCATGCCATCGTTACACGGAACCGAATTCACGACTTTGTTTGGCGTAAGCAAGGCTTTGAAGTTGATGATTCCAGTTTGACGCAGTCTATTTCGACACTGAGAAAAGCGCTGAAAGAATCGACCAAAAATCCGATGTTCGTCAAAACGGTGCCTAAACGCGGTTATCAGGTTGTTTGTTCTGTTGAAGTCTACAATGACCAGCCAGTTGATATACCACAGCCGAGAGCACAGATTCAGGAGGAAACGTTACCGGAGCCTGTCGATAAAGTGTCGGATGACGTCGTTGATACGCCAGAGCCTATTGAAGAGGTTAGTCACGCCACCGACGACAAAATTGAAGACACATTTCCTGAGCCCATCCCGGTCACCCTCTCTGCTTCACCGATTTACCCTAAAACGCCACTGGGCTCTTGGGTTGCCTTTTTATTAGCACTCATTCTTCCGATTGCCTTTTTTGTTGCTTCAACCCCCAAATCAGAAGCATTTCGTGAACTTTTAAAGACCCAAGATGTGCCAGTATATATTCCTGTCACCAATGCACGTATTGAGCAGTGGAAACCAATGGTCGAGCGCTGCGTAAACAGGTATATCAGTCACTACAGCGACGGTGTCAAACTTGAAGAAGTGATTGTCACTGGTGGGCAAGATAATCAAATTTCCTTGAATTACATACACAGTGCGGCAGACGCAAATGACAACGTGACGTATGTTGTCCTGACAAGCGAAGAAGGGAGCCACTCATTATGTCGATAACGCCTGAAAAACGTCGACGCGACCAGTTCAAACGCTATTGTCCTTTTGTGTTGTTGTTGATATCACTTCTCGGCAGCAGCTGGATATTTTTAGGCGAAGATGTCCGCACAGCCAGCTTATTAAAATCACGCGAATGGAAATCAAAAACGTTTAACTACTTCCAAGAATCTGCATACCGTGATGCCAGCGGACTCACCATGTCTGAGCAGCAAAGTAATATGGTCTTTCTCCCGGACAACACGTACTCACGAGATACGCAGATCACTCTAAAAAATCAGGACGAAAACATTCAAATAATGATGTCAGTGTCTGAATCCGGTGAGTGGGAAGTCAGTGGCGGCTATTTAAAGTTGAATCTGGTGGAGTTGAAAGACGTGACAACGGGTGATACTACCGAGTTTTCCGAAAAAGACTTAACCTTTGTCCGCTCTATCTACCGCATGGGTGCAGAGAAAATTCGACGTATCGATGTACTCGGTGATGGTTCTCTGCTTTTAACAAGCTTAAATCATGGTTCGATGGTGTTGCACAGTAAGTACTGATGCCTTTTGAGTGCCAAAACACATAAACGCCGACTTTGTTGGCGTTTTTTAACTCTGCATTTATAGGAATTTTTAGCTTCTTAACGGGTTTGACCGGATATTTATCGGATTCTTGCGCCAATTTTTAGAACATTTTAAGCAAGTCAGTCTGTTGTCATTCTGCGCTTCTCCTCATATCGTTTAGTTGTTGCTCAAGAAGCACACCAAGAAGGAGATACGATTATGAAAACGACAATTATCGCTCTAGTTATGGTTTTTGGTGCATCTGCTGCAGTCGCGATGCCTTCTCACGACCTCAACCTTGATGTTACCCCTGCCAATGGCGGCGCTTGGGTGAAACTGACACAAAATGGTCAGCCAGTATCAGGCGCGAGTATTAACGATCAATTCATGACAGCTGAAAATGGACGCGTATTTGTCTATGTCGATAGCGAACCAGCAAAAAGCATTGAGATCATAGCCACGACGCCTGATGGTGATTTTGCTACAACACGTGCGTTTATCCCGCGTCAGTAAACACATTTAGCGATAAAAAAAGGCCGCTACGCGGCCTTCTTCATCGGAGGCGATGTCGTCCTATTATAGAATGAGACAACGTCGTGCCATCAACTAATTCTAGTTCACCGCCCATCGGAACCCCGTGAGCAATTCGGCTGGCAACCACATCATGCTCTGCACAAAGCTCGCTGATATAGTGAGCGGTTGCTTCCCCTTCCACGGTCGGATTCGTTGCTAAAATCAATTCAGCAATCGACTCTGAAGCCAAACGTTTTTCCAACACATCCAGACCAATGTCCGAAGGACCTATACCATCAAGTGGTGACAAATGCCCCATCAAGACAAAGTAACGTCCAGAGTATTGACCTGTCGCTTCAATCGCGGCGATATCTGCGGGACTTTCCACCACACAAATCTGCCCATTTTCCTGACGACGAGAGTTAGCACAAATGGCGCAGACCTCTTCTTCAGTAAAGGTTCGACATTTATCGCAATGACCAATATCTGTCATTGCAGCAAGCAATGACTCAGAAAGCTTTACGCCACCTTGGCGGTTACGCTGAAGGAGATGAAAAGCCATACGCTGTGCGCTTTTCGGACCAACGCCCGGCAGGCAACGCAACGCTTCCATTAATTGTTCAAGTAGTTGGCTGGTACGCATTCTTAGAATGGCATTTTCATGCCTGGTGGTAGTTGCATACCGCCAGTAACAGAAGCCATTTTTTCTTTCTGCGCTTCTTCAATACGGCGCGCTGCATCATTGAAAGCTGCTGCAATCAGATCTTCCAACATGTCTTTATCATCTTCCATCAGGCTTTCGTCGATATCAACACGACGAACGCTGTGGCTACCCGTTAGGGTAACTTTCACAAGGCCAGCACCCGACTCACCGGTTACTTCCATGTTTGCAATTTCTTCCTGCATTTTCTGCATGCGCTCTTGCATCTGCTGCGCTTGCTTCATCAGGTTGCCCATTCCGCCTTTACCAAACATATCAATCTCTCTTTTATAGTCTGGAACTGCTTCCCTATACGGCAAGCAGCATCACGTGGTTTATATCGGTCTAATGCTCTCTTCATCAATTTCTGCAGCGAACCGCTGACAGATAAAGCGAACATGTGGATCTTCGTTCAGGCTTTGACCGGCCTGAGTTAATTTTTCAGTGTAAAGCTTGTCTCGCCATTCTAGAGGCGTAACACCCTCTTCGCCAAGCACGACAGACAAGGTCACTGCGTGCCCTAATTGCTCACTCAGCGCATCACGCAATTTTACTTGTGCTTGCTCCGTATTCAGGTGCTTCTGCTTTGAACGCAGTGTCAACGTTAGCGTTGAACCCTCACTTTCCATAGACGCATTCAACGCCATTTGTTTCACTAAACGCGGGGCATTCAAGGCGTTGGCAATACGACACCACTCATCCTGCTTAATCGACTCTTGCTCTAGCTTTTCACGCATTTCTGGTGTCCGCTCGTGCTCCAACGCCTTTTTTATTTTTTCTGGCGTTACGGTCACGGCCTTAACTTCAACAACTTGTTGCGTGGGCTTCCAACGATAGGCATCGTCTTTCACCGTAGAGGCTTGAGTTTGTACAGATTGAAAAGTCGCCGGATCAGCAGGCTTGTGTTTGGCTGCAATACGATCAATGACTGACAGCGGTTTGCTGCCAACCGATACCGGACTACCCTTTTTTGGCGGTTGGCCCTCTTGCTTGGTTCTGCTTCTCAGCATGTTACGCGCAGCGAGAATACTGCCCGACGCAGTTCCTTGCGAAGGCGAACCTTGCGACGTTTGGGCAGACTGCTGCGCGATTTGAGCCTGTTGCGCTGGGGCTGGCTGATACTGCTGTTCATCGATAGGTGAGTGGTCGTATTCACGCATCGATTCCTGCTCCATTGCCGCCATGTGCGAAGACATTTGCGGGTCTTCCGTTACAGGCGAACTTGCTTGGGGCATTTGCTGACTAGGCTGAGATTCGGGCGGAGGCAAATCCGCAGGCGTAACTCGCGATTGACGCGTAGCGCTCTGCGGTGCACCTTGGTTCGCGCGCACCGACGCAACCTGTGCTTTTAACGTGGCCAGTTTATCCTGTGAATGTTGAGCTGGCTGTGCACTGTTAGGCTCTGTACTCGGCACATTGACAGGGGCTGGCTCATAGCGTGCGGATGTTACCGGCTTAAATGCCAAAATACGCAGCAACACCATTTCCAGACCCGCGCGTCCATCCGGCGCAAACGGCAAATCTTGGCGCCCCTGGAGCGTAATTTGATAATACAACTGTACATCTTGCGGTGACAGGACTTGGCTAAGGTGGCTTACTCGCTCCGCATCCGGTTGTGCTGTATCAATCGATGCGGGCAATGCCTGCGCCATCGCAATGCGGTGCAATTGCGCAGCGATTTCTTTCAGCAGACCATCCCACTCGACACCCACTTCAGCAAGTTGTGTCAGCACTTGCATAACAAGATCGGCCTGACCTTCAGACAGTGCTTCCAATAAAAGCAACGCTTGATCGGTGCTTAGCGTGCCGAGCATTTCGGTGACTTGCTGTTCAACAACCGCACCGTTGCCCAGTGCGATCGCCTGATCGGTCAAGGACAAGGCATCACGCATACTGCCTTCGGCGGCGCGAGCAATCAATGATAGCGCTCGGGGATCCGCTGTTACCTGTTCTTGTTCTAGAACATGGTGCAGTTGATCTTTAATTTGGGTTGCATCGAGATGCTTCAGATGGAACTGAAGGCAACGCGACAAAATAGTGACCGGCAGTTTTTGCGGATCAGTCGTTGCCAACAAAAACTTCACATATTCTGGCGGCTCTTCCAGCGTTTTCAGCAACGCATTGAAGCTGTGACGCGACAACATATGAACTTCGTCTATGAGATAGACTTTAAAACGACCACGAGCTGGTTTGTACTGGACGTTATCCAGCAAATCTCGTGTGTCCTCAACTTTGGTGCGAGACGCCGCATCAATCTCTAACAGATCGACAAAGCGCCCCTGATCAATTTCTTGGCAGGTCGTACAAACACCACAAGGTGTTGAGGTAATACCTTGCTCACAGTTCAATCCTTTCGCGAAGATGCGCGCAATCGTCGTTTTACCAACCCCTCGCGTGCCGCTGAACAAGTAAGCATGATGAAGTCTGTTGTGATCGAGTGCATTGGCCAGTGCTGTAAGCACGTGCGATTGGCCAACGACATCACGGAACTGGTGCGGGCGCCATTTTCTGGCTAATACCTGATAACTCATGCGTTATAAAATCTATTCTTCTATTGACGCCATCCTAGCACACAGACAAAAAGAGCGCGATCTTGACGATCACGCTCTTTCATTGAATCCGGGCTAAACGAACAATTAGTGTCCGTCAAACTCACACAGGCTGTAAACCTTGATGCCCTGCGTAGTCAGACGCGCTTCACCACCGATTTCTGGCAGGTTGATGATAAATGCCGCGTGTTCAACTTCACCGCCAAGACGACGGATAAGCTTCGTGGTCGCTTCAATCGTGCCACCTGTCGCAAGCAGATCGTCGACAACCAATACTTTGTCGCCTTCAACAATCGCGTCAGTATGAATTTCCAGCGTGTCTTCGCCGTATTCTAATGAGTAACTTTCGCTGATCACTTCACGAGGCAACTTGCCAGGTTTACGCACAGGAATGAAACCTACGCCCAGCTCCAGTGCCAGTGGCGCACCAAAAAGAAATCCACGAGATTCAGTGCCAACAACTTTCGTGAAACCTTGACCTTGGTATTTCTCTACCAGCAAGTCAATCGTTGCTTTGTAAGCCGCTGGATTTTCCATCAGGCTCGTGATGTCACGGAACATGATGCCTGGTTTAGGATAATCAGGAACGGTTTTAATGTTGTCTTTGATAAATGCGATTTTGTCTTGGCTCATAATGTCTCACCACCAACGTGGCTTCCAATGAAACTACAGGAATAAAGATAGAGCCTGAGCAAACATATACCGCCGAGACTCCAAAGAGCACATGTTATGTATTTTCGGGGGTGTGGGCAACCGCTTCTATTTCACGTAAACGGTTAAACCAGATTAAAAGTATGGTTGCCATAACGAATAGCATTACTTTTTGCCACGTTTCCGGCACGATTGCGATAGACAAACAAAAGCTCGCAACAATACAAACATTGGCTCGGCGCTTTATTCGACGGTCAATCGCGCGGTGCTGATGCCAGTTGTTGAGGGGGGGACCAAACTTGGGGTGATCATGAAGCCATTTGGCAATGCGTGGCGAACCACGCATGAAGCAGGCACTGGCGAGCAGCATAAACGGAGTGGTCGGCAATAGCGGGAGAAAGATACCAATTACCCCAAGTGCTACGCAGATCCAGCCAACACTTAACAGCACGATTCTTTTAAACGAAAGATTCACTCTTACTCCCTTTACAAATTGATCAGCGGCTCAACATTCCTATCCACGTCAGCGTCGCTGGTAAAGTTGGTATCAGTAATACAGCAACCATGCCGATAAAGTACATTGCGTTAAATGGGTCTTTGTATTCAGTATCCATCGTTAACTTCCTTTGTTTCCACGTTGGCGATTAAGCCCGCCAATATACCCGTTTCGCTTGAGCCTAAATACCGACAAAACTCAGGGTTTATGGCATTTGTCTTGATGTAAATCAGTGTGCAACAAACCGGAAACACTACACTGTCCTACTTGATAAGCGCACAAAGGCATTTACATGCTCGATAATAAAAAGGTAGCACAGCTACGCCAAAACCTTGAAAGAGAGAAAGAAGAGGTTCGCAGCAGGCTTGAAGATGCGCTAATTCGTTTAACGGGGCTGGACGCATCTTACGTACCAACCGCGCATTTGATTAAGCTATGCCGCCATGAAAGTGAGAAGCTCCATGAGGATGGACTTCGTTTGGAAAAGATTGATGCTGCAATTTGCGCAATTCATACCGGATTATTCGGTTTATGCGCCGATTGCGAAGAAGAAATCACAACAACAGATTTAGAAATAGATGCCGCTGAACCTCGCTGCGTTAGCTGTCGAGAGCACAGCCTCTATGTTCACGATAGGCCTCAATAGAGGCCATTACAGTCCCCGGCTTGAACCACATCTGTCACAAACCCGCCACTGCCTGCGTACCATGTTCTCACGCCCAGCCCCATATCAATGGCAGGGCCAAGCTGCTCACACGTGAACACCCGAACATCCTCTGAAATATCGGATTTGTTCATGTCCCAGTTCCATCTAGCACTGCGAAGTTTTCGGACAACAGTAAGCAAGGCTTTATCTTCTTCATAGACATAGTGGATAGTTTCGCCTCTCAGCGATTGAATCGGTGCATCATTAAATGTCAGGAGTTCTTGATTAAGTGCATCTGGCACATGGCCTTGATAATCAGAAGCGGGTAATTTATCGACCAATGAGCTTTGACAACCCACAATCCCTAAACCAAATAATACTGCGACAGCACTTCTCATAAAAACCTCTCCACCATGGTCTACCTAACCGCTATGACCTAAAGATCTTGGTCAATCATCCAGCGTTTAAACGCTTTCTTTTCTTCCGTTGATGCTTTGGTATACCACAGCTTGAGTTGTGTCACTGTATCGCCTTTGATATCAACATTGCCTTTTTCATCAATAGCTACAACAATTTCTTCAAGGTCTTGTGGTGAGCCACCTTCAAAGATGATGCCGTTCTCTTGGTTATACTTGGCAATAGCTTTTTCCATATTGTTATAAGAACCAAAGCCGCTGCCTGTCAGTTTCACGCCATTGATTTTCTGAGTTGAATCCGTCGTCAGATTTTCAAGTTCCCATTCCGGATTTCTAAAAAATGCTGCTGCCCGACTCTCAAACTTCAATTTTGGAATCGTTAATGCCATATCGTCATTCCCGATATCAATGTCGAATACAAACGGTTTCGATGTAAAAATACTCGTCTTTGAACCACGTTTCACCTCATCGTCAAAGCGCGCGACAACTTGGTAGCTGCCGGGTTGGAGATCAAGGCGCTTATCTCCCTCACTGCCCAGTGTTTTTACGTTTTTACCATTGATAACTAGAAATTCCAGACCATTGTCAGCGGATAACTCCGCTGCCACCGCCCCACCTTGGATGGCCAACAATCCAGCTGCAATTAGCATTTTCATATTTACTCTCCCTGAAACAAAAAGCCGCCCTAGCAGGCGGCTTTACTACGTAAAATAGCGGTTGCTTAGAATTTAACTTCCATACCCAGTACGTAACCAGTATCAGTATCTACGTCTGCGCCATTTACTTCGTCGTCATTTACACCTACTTCTGCATACACTTTCGCGTTGCTGTGCAGTTTGTAAGTGATGTTTGCATACAGGCTAGTGGACTCTTCTTTGGCAAAGCTGCTGCCAGAAGATGGGTCCATATCGATGATGTCATAACCGACTGCGATGTAAGTCTTCTCATCCGCTTGGTAGCCAGCAGAAATACCAAACACATCTACGTCTTTCTTATCAGAAGTATTAGCATGCTTCTTGTACTCAACCTGGCCATAGCTCACTGCGATGTCAAATGCATCAATCGCATAATCAAGCTCAGCGTTAAAGCCGCTTACATCTTCACCAGAGATATCTTCTGCATCGTATAGGTATACACGACCGTCAAAGCCTTCAAAGCGCGCACCGATACGACCGCCTACGATTTGGCGACCATCTGTGGTTTCTGATTTGTCTTGGTCTAAGTCTACGTTAGCACCTGCATAGAAAGTACCGTTGTCGTAAACCCATTTAATAACCTGACCACCTTCTGTTTGCACAAAGCTGATTTGCTCTGTACCCAACTCGTAGTCTTTTTGGTTGCCCGCATCATCAGAGATCAGCAGTTGGCGACCAAAAGTGATAGTACCAAACTCGTCGCTTGCAAAACCAACCCACAGCTCGTCATTCTTAACAGCGCCGCTGTCGTTTGATAGCGTACCGTTGAACTGATCTTCGTACTTGAAGCCCATACCGGCAACAGCATCAAGGCTATCTGTAACAGCGATTGCTGTTGTCAAAATCAAGTCCGCATCATCAATACGCAGATTCGCGTCTTCGGATTTGCTATAACCTTTAAAATACTGAATTTCAGCTGCACCGCTAAGGTCCACTACTACGCCGTCTGCGTCGTATAGGTTAACGCTTGCTTGTGCTGCACCAGCAGTCAGCAGAGCTGGAACTGCCATAGCTAGAACTGTCTTTTTCATGTTAATCCACTGCCTTTTCTTTATTAGAATGGAATTCCTGTTCCAGGATCCCTTTTATAATTGCACCCGTCACAAAGTCTCAACGACGTCACAACAAGTACGCTTTAACTTCGAAACTTAGAGTGCAGAGAAATCTAAAATCTGTCAAATCAGCAAAAAACAACATCAAAAAAACAAAATTGCGTTACACCACAACCACATAGGGGATATATACCGAGTTAGGTCACAATCCTGAAATCTTATTGTCAATTTTCTGTAAACTTACACGCAAAACACCACCAGAATAATTAACCTAATTCACCATGTAAAACACACAAAAACAGAATATTAAACTACAAATTATCAACATAAATAGTGAATGGCATTCCCCTTGGATTTCATAGTGATAGCTAATATTAGTTCAATCGGTATTCGTGATCCTCGTCTCAAAAAATAAAATAAATGCACGAATACTTGAACTCTTTCACATTCTACAAGCGTGTTATACTACGGCTCCCAACCTAACTTTGTGCCAAACATGCTTAGTCAATCAGTCAAAAAAGACATTCGTTGCAGCTACGAGAATTTGAAAGCGCAATTGCAAAATTTTATACCAAGAAAGGCACAGAACTATTTGGTAGCAGAAATCGCCAAAACCCTTGCGGGGGAATACAACCCTAAACGTCGTATCATCGTAGCTGAAGCTGGAACAGGCATCGGGAAATCAATGGCTTACCTAATGGGTGCAATACCGTTTGCGCTCAACAATAATAAGAAAGTCGTTGTGTCTACCGCGACAGTTGCGCTACAAGAACAGCTGTTTGAGAAAGACCTCCCTCTGTTTCGTCGCGTACTTCCAAAAGAATTCAGTTTTGTATTAGCGAAGGGGCGTCAGCGCTATTGTTGTGCGGAAAAACTGGCTTCTGCCGCTGGTGCAGAGGGAGCAGGACAACAAACACTTTTTGAGCAAAAACCTAAAAAATCGGATATTGAACTTATCAATACCATGCTGAGTGCATTGTCTCGCGGCAAATGGGATGGTGATAGAGATGCTTGGCCAAAACCTATTCCTAACCATATCTGGCAAACGATTGTGTCAGATAAGCACACGTGTCACTCCGGACTCAGTGCTCACCGCCAATGCCCTTTCGCGAAAGCCAGAGAGCACCTCGATAAAGCCGATGTCATTGTCGCGAACCACAGCTTATTAATGGCGGACCTCGAATTAGGTGGTGGCGTCATTCTTCCCGAGCCAGAGCAATCGCTATATATGATTGACGAAGCGCATCACCTGCCAATCGTCGCCAGAGACTTTTCGTCAGCCGCAGCCAGCTTACTCGGTGCGTCAGCATGGTTAGAAAAACTGAACCAATCTGCGTCAAAAATTGCCAATGCCGGGGATATAAAAAGAAGTAATCGGTTTTTAGACAGCTTGCAGTCGGGCATTCAAGTACTCATTCCTTCGTTACGCACTGTCAGAGACATGCTACGCCAATTGCCATTGAGCAAGGATGGCACCTATCGTTTTGAAAATGGCGAACTACCCGATGCGCTGGTTACCGAAGCCAAAGAACTACAAAAAGCAGCAAAAAAAGCGACGCAATCTTTAGGGAAGTTGCACGATCTGATTGCGGAACGGGTAAAAGACGGAGAAATCCGCAGCAGCCTTGCTGACCCGATCATGGCCGAATCCGCTTTCTTTCTACAGCGTCTCGAAAATCTCGAAAAGGTCTGGACATTGATGGCGCAGCCCAATTCTGACAAAGGTGCACCGCTAGCACGTTGGATTGAGCAGTGTCCAGAAAAAGAAAGTGATCTCATTGTTCATGTCTCACCACTGGAAATCGGATGGCGACTTGATCAGCTTCTATGGTCGAAAGCGGCAGGCGTGGCGTTATTATCAGCAACACTCAGAGCATTAAACAGCTTTAACTATTTTTGCCGTCAGGTTGGTTTGGATGAAAATGACGGCACACGGTTTCTTGCGCTGCCTTCGCCATTTAACTACCAAGAAAATGCGCGACTGGTCGTTCCATCAATGCCCTGTGAGCCACAAGAAGACAAGTTCACTGAAATACTGCCAGATGTCCTATTCGAATATCTGGAGGGGCAGACATCGAGCTTGGTGCTCTTTTCCTCATACTGGCAAATGAACCAAGTCGCCGACAAAATGCGCGCGCAAATGAAAAAGAATGCTTGGGAACTGCACGTGCAAGGCGAGTCTTCACGCTCCGTAATTTTGGATGCCCACCGTAAGTGTTGCGAGAAAGGGAAAGTCAGTGTCCTCTTTGGTACGGGTAGCTTCTCTGAAGGCCTTGATTTACCCGGCGACCAGCTTACTAACCTCATTATTACTAAGATCCCGTTTGCCGTACCGACGTCGCCCGTCGAAGAGGCACATGCTGAATACATTGAAAGTAAAGGTGGCAATCCATTTTTGCAAATTGCAGTACCTGAAGCCAGTAAAAAGCTTGTACAATCAGCGGGTAGACTACTACGCAAAGAACATGATTCGGGAAGAGTCGTACTGCTTGACCGGCGCATCATAAGCCGACGCTATGGAAAAGCCCTGCTGGATTCCTTACCTCCGTTTCAACGTATTATCGAACACACGTAAGAATATAAGAATGCTTGAACTTATGGATCCTACCGCCATCGCCATTTTGGCTGTGGTGGCTTTCTCTGCTGGTTTTATCGACGCAGTAGCTGGTGGAGGTGGCATGCTCACCGTCCCTGCATTGCTTTCTATTGGCCTTCCACCCCACGTTGCCTTGGGTACAAATAAACTATCCGCCACGTTTGCTTCTTCAACCGCTGCCATTACCTATTACCGTAAAAAACTGTTCTCTCCTGAATTTTGGAAACACGCATTCGCCGCTACCTTCATTGGCGCCATATTCGGCACACTATTGGTTGATTACATAAGTACTGAGTGGCTAGAAAAGGCCCTTCCGCTCGTCATTTTGGCCACTGCGGTCTACACCATCTGGCACCCACAACCTAAAGCTGACAATCATTTCTTACCGAAAGTCGACCCAAACCTAAGCAAAAAGCAATGGGGGCAAGGCCTAACACTCGGTTTTTATGATGGAGTCATCGGCCCAGGCACGGGTGCATTCTGGACAGTCTCTTCAATGTCTCTTTATAAGATGAACATTTTGCTGTCTTCTGGTCTCGCTAAGGCCATGAACTTCACCAGTAATATCACGTCGCTCGTGACCTTTATCATGCTCGGTCATGTAAACTGGGCCATCGGGCTAACCATGGGTGTATGCTTGATGTGCGGTGCATACTTGGGTGCAAATTCCGCCATTAAGTTTGGCGCAAAATTTATTCGCCCCGTCTTTGTTACTGTAGTGGTCGTACTTGCCGTAAAACTCGCTTATAGTGCTTGGTTTTAACACCACTGTTGAGAACCCATGGATTTAACCCAATTAAAGTCAGAGTTGCAGTCACTCGCAACCAAGGCTGCAGACATTGATAGACGACGAGGTGAAGGCGCAAAACCTTTGTTCGACGAGCGTCTATTCACCTGTTTGTCGCGTCTGTTAAGTCCATGCGTGACAGAAGCGAGAAGTGTTGTTGATACACTCGAACGTGAAAAGGAGAGTGGAAGACTCTCCAGCCTTCGTGCAGCACACCTTTGCGAAAAATTAGTAAATCAAATAAGTGCCCTTCAACGAGAAGTCGCTACGGTATCAGTCAGGGCGAAAGAAAAGACGTACGCCCCAAAAATGCGATCCTCTATCAGCCAGCTTTACCAGGATTTAGCGCAACATCAGGAATGGGAAAGACGGCTTTCTGATATGGTTAGAGACGCTGAATCCAAACTAGGGCACTGTGGATCGCTATCTGAGCAGCAAGCGGCACAAAAGCTTCTGTTAACGACCGAGAAAAGGCTTTTACGCTGCAGGGAAGCAAAGCAAAAAATCGAGTCTCGAATTTCATTCAGGGAAAAGAAAGGCTGATGCTACCTGTCGTTTATCACCCGATATACTCAGATTTTCCTATACCTGATGGACACCGATACCCCCTTTCAAAGTACCGGTTGTTAAATGAGTATCTGGCCGACAACTTATGGCCAGTGAGTGTGTATACACCTTCAGCTATTGATACTTCCGCGCTGAAAGAAATCCATGCTGCGGAATACGTCGATACTCTCCTTTCTGGCAGCATCCCGTTGGTCAAAATGCGACGGATTGGATTTCCCTGGAGCAATATCCTTGTGACGCGAAGCCTAACATCCTTAGGCGGCACAACATTAACCGTAGATCTCGCTATAGAGCACGGCGTCGCTATTCACCTCACTGGCGGCTATCACCACGCTCATTACGATTTCGGAAGCGGTTTTTGCCTATTTAATGACTTGGTGTTAGCAGCTAACCATGCGTTGAAATTCGAGAATATCGATAAAGTTCTTATTGTAGATTGTGATGTTCACCATGGCGATGGCACCGCGAGTCTGACTGCAAACCGAGCAGACATCATCACCTTATCGGTACACTGCGAAAAAAACTTCCCCTCTCGCAAGCCCGACTCGAATATCGATTTTCCGCTCCCTATCGATACCGACTCCGAAAATTATTTAAACGCGTTTTTACCCTGTTTACGTCTTGCACTTGCCCAGCACCAACCTGACATGGTGATTTATGATGCAGGCGTAGATATCCACCACGCCGACGAACTCGGGTATCTCTCCGTATGCCAAGATGGCATTTCGAAAAGAGATACTGCCGTTTTTGAAGCTTGCAGTGCCCACCAAGTTCCTGTTGCCGCTGTGATTGGGGGAGGCTATCACACTAATCATACGCAATTGATACCTTTACACGCAGAACTCATTCGCGCAGCAATCAATACCTACTATCCCACGACTTGGAATACAAACCATGACTGACCACGGACTAGAAAACGCGCTAGAAGATGTAAAACTGGCTGTTGATTTAATCTACTTGCTGGAAAGCAATGAGGTTGATCCTCGTATTGCACTTAGTGCATTGAACATGGTGAAACAAGATTTAGAGCGAAAAATCCGTGAAGACAGCCCAAATTCCGACTCCTCGTCAGAATAAGCTAACAAAAACGCGCCGCAATCGTTTTCCTCTTTAAAATCATTTCCTTCATGTTAACTCGACTAGCACTTTCTGTTGCTATGAATTGGTTTTTATATTTCATTCGTCTAATTATTAGCCAATCGCGCAAATTATAAGATGCCCATTCCACAAATTTGAAGTATTATCCTGCCGTTTTTCTTAGTCTGGCTCTTCGCCAATTAAGAAACTGGCCGTAGAAGAAAACTCAAATGGAATTGGAGAAAGCAGGGAGCAATCCTTGCACGCATACTGGCCATTGATCTCTGCACGGAAGCGTCGCCAGGGTGGCTTTCACCCAAGGCAGAGAGCTGAATAAGGAAGTTTCAGATCGTTTGTCGCCTCCTTACTCGCTCAACTGCTTCTTTTATTTTGACGACAGTAGAGTTTGTTATGACGGAACTAAAAGAACTATTTGTTTCCTTTGTCGATGCCGGGAATGGCTTATTGTGGGGAAGCGTACTTGTTTATCTTTTGATCGGCGCGGGTCTGTATTTCACTTTTCGTACCGGTTTCCTGCAATTCCGCTCGTTTGGGCACATGATTCAACTCATCAAAGGTAGCCGTGAAGGTGCCGATGGTGGTATTTCCTCTTTCCAAGCATTCAGTACCAGTCTTGCAGCACGTGTAGGTACCGGCAACATGGCTGGCGTGGCAGTTGCAATCTATCTGGGTGGCCCAGGTGCCGTATTCTGGATGTGGGTAACAGCCCTTGTAGGTATGTCCACCAGCTTTGCCGAGTCTACGCTCGCACAGGCATACAAAATTAATCACAAAGACAACACCTTCCGTGGTGGTCCGGCTTACTACATTGAAAAAGGCTTGGGTCAGCGTTGGTTGGGTATCGCTTTCGCAATCTGTTTGATCATCGCATTTGGTTTGGCCTTTAACGGTGTTCAATCAAACTCAATTGCAGCAGCAATGAACACAGCGTTTGGTACGGATAACACCTGGGTGGGTATCATCCTTGCACTGGCAACTGCGCCAATCATCTTTGGTGGCATGCGCTCTGTAGCACGAGCAGCAGAACTGATCGTGCCATTTATGGCGATTGGTTATTTGCTGGTTGCGCTTTACGTTATCGCTATCAACATCACTTTGCTGCCAGACGTCTTCGCGACCATTATTGGCAGCGCGCTAGGCTTCGAACAAGCGGCTGGTGGTGCATTGGGTGCGGCGATGATGCAAGGTATCAAGCGCGGTCTGTTCTCAAACGAAGCAGGTATGGGTTCTGCGCCTAACGCCGCAGCAACAGCGACAACCAGTCCGAACCACCCAGTGGCTCAAGGTTACGTTCAGATGCTGGGTGTATTCATTGACACCATCGTTATCTGTACAGCAACCGCCGCTATCATTTTGCTTTCTGGCATGCTGGATCCAAGCAGCGAACTGACCGGTATTGCGTTAACGCAAGCGGCGTTGGTTCAGGAAGTTGGTCCATGGGGTGCAGGCTTTATCGCCATTGCTATCTTGTTATTCGCATTCACCTCGCTGATTGCTAACTACTCGTATGGCGAGTCGAACATTGAATACATCTTCAAGAGCAAAGTGGCTATCAACATCTACCGTGCAGCGGTACTGGCGATGGTAGTTATCGGTGCGGTTGTTGACCTGCCAACTGTTTGGGCATTTGCAGACCTATCGATGGGTATGATGGCTATCATCAACCTTATCGCGATTCTGGCTTTGTCAGGTATCGTTATTGCACTTCTGAAAGACTATGAATCGCAAGTAAAAGCAGGCAAGAACCCAACTTTTGATCGTAAGAAGTTCCCTAAGCTGGACAGAGATATCGACAAAGATGTTTGGTAAACAAAAATAACAACACAACATCAAAAAAGGGAGCCTTAGGCTCCCTTTTCTTTGTCTATATCAATCAATGTACGGATTTAAGAATCCTCAAAGCCTCTTTGGCATGCTCCACAGCATCACGACCAATTGAAGTCAAATACCCACCGTCTTTTGCCGTCACCAACTTTTTGTCATACAAGCGTTCAGTCGCTGCCACCAAAATAGGATCCGCATCGCTATGAACCTTAATGCCCGTCAATTCCGATGACAAAGAAAACTTTACCAACACGTTCATTTCATCAATTAACTCAGAAGTAAATGGCATATCGCCTCCGCTGTTTCTTTCTGTTTGATATGACTATAGCCCTTCCTGCGTATGGGAATCTGTGCCGAGATCAAGAACAGGTTAATGCGTGCTAGAAAAATATTAAGCGGTGATAAAAAATATGATTTAGCCCACATCCTCGGTAGGTCTGGTTCTCCACCACACGACTTCATTTCCCGCCTCTGGAGATAACGGTACCATTCTGGCAAGCATCAAAGAACACAATGCGAGGCCTGTACCAAAGAGAAACACTGCGCTAGGGGAATGTAACCACACCAAACCCATCACCGCAGGGATAACAACAGCAGCAATGTGGTTGATGGTAAAACTCACACCCGCCGTCGATGCGATATCTTCTGGGTCGGCGATTTTTTGAAAATAGGTTTTTATGGCAATTGCCATAGCAAAAAACAGGTGATCGACAACATAAAGCACACCCGCCATTGTTGCGTCTTCCACAAATGCATAACCGGTAAACACAGCTGCCAATCCAATATATTCCACGGTCAACGCGCGCTTCTCACCGACTTTTCCAATCCACGATCCTATGCGTGAAGCAAATAACATATTGAACACATAGTTGACGATAAACAGGAGGCTTACTTCACCCACCGAATATTCGAATTTTTCCACCATCATAAAGCCCGCAAATACGATGAAAATCTGCCGGCGGGCACCGCTTAAAAACGTGAGCCCATAATACAACCAATAGCGTTTACGCAAGATCAACGTCTTTGCCTGAACATGTGGAGACGAAAAGGATGGAAAACTGCTCCACAGCACAAGAGTTGCTATGAGACCAAAAAAGCCAAACAGCATATACACCGCATTGTAACTGGCACTGAACAATTCCATCATCACCCATACTGTGCCGTAAGCAAGAAGGCTGGCCGCACCTTTCCACGCAAGCACCTGCCCCATAAAATTGGCACTTTTGTCTTTGTCTATCCATTGCAGCGTGAGTGATTGATTTACTGTTTCGAAGTAGTGAAACCCAACAGACATCACGAGTGTGGTTAAGTAGAGTCCATATTCGCTCGGGAACCAGCCTGTCACCACGACACCAATACACATGACAATCAACGAGAGAATGGCAAAGCGTTGTTCTTTAATCCAAAGCAAAAGATAGATGGCGGTAAAAGCGAGAAAGCCGGGCACTTCGCGCAGGCTCTGCAAAATCCCAATTTCACGTCCTGTAAAACTGGCGCGCTCAACCACAAAATTATTTAGCAGTACATTCCAGACAGAAAACGTCATTGCCATGATAAACGCCATCGCAATAAGAAATACGGGGGGTGTACGAAGTATTGACACAGAAAATCGTCCTATATGTTGTTTGTCATCGTTCCCTGACAGTTGTTACTACTCTACCTGCATTTTCCTTTTTAAACGAACCAACAAAAATAATGAACAAAAAAAAAGCGGCTGATAATCAGCCGCTTTCGCATTTGGAGGAAGTCTTGTTGTTACGCTTGGATACCAACAATCAACCATGGCGCATTTGGACGCGTCATATCGCGCTCAAGGTGCCAGATGTCCGTAATGTCATCTTCTACGCCTTCTTGACGATCGCTATAGCGGCCGCTGAACTGAAGGCTGAGTTGCGCACGGTTACTGTCGTAATCAGCACGGACGATTTCTGCATCCACATACATCACTTCAGTATGTTGCTCGCCATCCAGTTTCCGACGCTCTTCCGCTAAATCGTTATATAGCTCAGGCGTAACATACTCTTGAATCGTTTCAAGCTGGTTGTGGTTCCACGCACCCTGCAGGATTCGGTAGTGTTCACGCGCACCATTAACAAACCCAGACATATCAAAATCAGGTGGGAAGTTAAAAGGTACGTCGTTATTTACTGCACCAAAACCACCTGTAGATGAAGTCGCCGCTGCTGATTCACGGAACTGAGGCTGTTCGTGGTAGTAACCTTTTTGTTGCGATTGTTCTGGCTGCTGTTGCTGGCCACCCGCATAGGCTTGCTTGTTATGCTGGCTAATCGCACCATTTTTCGCTGCCATAAGACTTTTGAAAATCTTAAACAAAACGAACGCAATTACCGCGATGATGAGGAAATCCATCATCTGGAAGCCATCAAACGCACCACCGAACATTGCAGCGATCAATCCACCTGCCAGTAAGCCACCCAATAGGCCTCCCATTAATCCCTTCTTAGAAGAAGATTTAGCCGCAGAAGACGGATCACTTTTCTTGTTAAGTGTGTTTGTATTTGTAGGTTGAGATTTCGGCGCAGGTGCGGTCTTAAAGCTCTTACCAAAAGACTTACCGCCGCCAAATTTCTTCGCTTCTGCATGTGGGGCAGATACCACCATCACAAACATCAGCGCGAATAGAGAGAAAAAGCGTTTCATTCTGAACCTTTAAAGTCATTCCATTACTGCACTCTAGCTCAACAAGAGTACCGAGTACAAGGTAGTATCATGCTAGACTGACGCTCTTGAAAGTCAAACCAAGTTTGACGGGAAAATGTTACGAATCATTTTGTTCGTCACGGCTGCATTTCTTTCTTTAGCGACAATTCAGCAAAAAACGTAAGGAAATCTTCCTATAGGGGCGAATTTTGCAAACGATTTGCTTTACACTCTAGCTGTTTCATCTGTTTTAGGTTCAGTACATGAATGATACACACAGCAAAGTCATCGGCTACATCTTGTGGATTTTTGGTTTCCTCGGCGCACATCGTTTCTACTACGGTAAACCCGTCACCGGTACCATTTGGCTATTCACTTTTGGATTATTAGGCATTGGTTGGATTATCGACCTCTTCCTCATCCCGTCAATGGATAGAGAAGCAGACCTTCGTTTCCACAGCGGTCAATATGATTATTCTGTTGCATGGATACTGCTCACCTTCTTAGGTGTATTTGGTATACACCGGATGTACATGGGCAAGTGGTTGTCAGGTATTCTCTACCTGTTCACGTTCGGCTTCTTCTTCATTGGTATCATCTACGATTTTTGGACACTGAACGAACAAGTGTCTATCAAGAACGCCAAGCGTTTCTCCTAGATTTCACCTATTCCATGCGCCTCTAAAACCCCTATGTGTTGGTTATGAGAGGCGCATTGCTTGCCCTTTTATTTCGTCACTTCTAAAATATCGAACAATGTTCACTATTCTAGGTTGCATTCAGTAATGGCCCGCAGGAACGACCATAGTCGCGAAGAATTGGTTGAATTGACGCTAACTTGCGTTGAAGACTACCTTAAGACTCAACCCTATCACTCACTCAGTCTCCGTAAAATCGCAGCGATGATTGGTTATGTCCCCAGTACCTTGGTTAATGTTTTTGGCAGTTATAACATCCTGCTTTTGCATATTGTGGCGAGAGCCATTGATGAGCTTCGCAGCCAAGCGGCACAAGCACTGTCGGCCACATCGGAGCCCAAAACATCACTGTCTGCGCTTGCACACCTCTACCTCGATTTTGCCGCTGAAAACCGCTATCGCTGGCAGTTGATCTTCGAGCACAGTATGCAAGGAGACAAACTCCCAGATTGGCAAAATGATCGCATTCAAAGCATGACAGGATTGTTAGAGGCACTACTGAGAAAGCTGTCTCCCGACAAATCTGATGAAGACGTGATTCAGGCTAGCCGCGTTTTATGGGCGGGCGTTCATGGCATTACCCTACTCAGTGTGGACGACAAACTTTTCACAGATGTTCCGGTCAATGGTGGCGAGCTGATTGATAACCTGCTTTCAGGTTACTTATCGGGCTGGGTTAGCCACTAAAAGGCATGCAAATGACGATGTGAATACTTCATCGTCATTTCCTTCCCGTATCATCCCCAATGTTGTAATGCGGAAGATGAGCAATTCATAGGACGATTTCATGGCAACACAATCTGGCCTTTTGACGCAGCGACGCTTTCTCCCTTACTTCATCACGCAGGCTCTTGGGGCATTTAACGACAACGTCTACAAAAACGTTCTCTTGATCCTTGTTGCCTTCGCCGCACCTGGTGCAATTGGAGTAAGCACTAACTTATTTATTAACCTTGCTGCTGGCTTGTTCATCCTTCCCTTCTTTCTTTTTTCCGCTTTCGCGGGTGAACTGGCTGACAAATACGAAAAATCGCAATTCATCCGCGCAGTGAAGCTCATTGAAATCGCGATCATGGGCCTTGCTGCCATCGCATTTATCTATGAAAGCTACATGTTGCTGCTGTTCCTGCTGTTTTTAATGGGAACGCAATCTGCGTTCTTCGGGCCTGTAAAATACGCCCTATTACCACAAATACTCACATCAAAAGAGCTGGTTCCCGGTAATGCTTTGGTGGAAACCGGAACGTTTTTGGCCATTTTGATCGGCACCATGGTTGCTGGTGTCATCGCAAATCAACAGGATGCAAAAGAGCTTGCCGCTCTTGCTGTCGTCTTGTTTGCCTTACTTGGCTACCTGAGTGCAAGGCACATTCCGGCAGCCGAAGCAGGAAACCCAACACTGACCATTCGCTACTCCCCGATCCGACAAATGAAAACCACACTTGGCATCGCGCACAAAGATAAAGTGGTGTTACAAGCCATCATGGGGATCAGTTGGTTTTGGTTTTTGGGTGCTAGCTATTTAACCCAATTTCCCAACTACGCGAAGTTGTATCTTGGCGGCAATGAGGCGTCAGTGTCTTTTCTGCTTACGCTGTTTTCCGTCGGTATAGCCATCGGCTCACTGCTGTGCGATAAGCTGTCAGGACACCGCATCGAGCCGGGTATTGTGCCGATTGGCGCGCTGGGGTTAACATTTTTTGGTGCGCGATTGTTTTTATCGACACCAGAGACCGTGCCTGTCACCGCTAGCTTTACGGATTTTCTAAGCCAACCAACGCTTTGGTGGGTATTTACCGATTTGTTTTTTATTGGTGTCTTTGGCGGGATATTTATCGTGCCGCTCTATGCCTTAATGCAAGCAAGGGCCAAAGACAGCGAGCGTTCACAGGTGATTGCCGCTAACAATATCTACAATGCATTGTTTATGGTTGTTAGTGCAGTACTCGCCATTGTTCTACTGGGTGTGGTCGGCATCAGTATTCCGGTGTTTTTCTTCATACTGGCGATGTTGAATTTGCTTGTTGCACTTTACGTTGGAAAACAGGTTCCTGTGTTTGTCATTCGCTTTATGATCTGGGTTCTGAGCCATACCTTCTATCGCGTCGAACACAAGAACTTGCAGAACATTCCAGAGAAAGGCGGCGCATTGTTGGTCTGCAATCACGTAAGTTACGTTGATGCATTGCTGCTCGCTGGCGCCTGCCCTCGTCCCATCCGATTCGTGATGGATGACGATTACTTTAATCTTCCGCTACTCAATTATTTTTTCCGCGCTAGCCGCGCTATCCCAATTACGCTTAGCAGCGGTTCAATACGTCATGCACTGACACAAGTGAAGTCCCAGTTAGAAGCGGGCGATGTGGTGTGTATTTTCCCGGAAGGCCAACTGACGTCCGACGGAGAGATGATCCCCTTTAAGCGCGGTATCGATTTAATCATCAAGCAAACACCGGTACCTGTGATTCCAATGGCGTTACAGGGATTGTGGGGCAGCTATTTCAGCCGAAAAGGTGGCAGAGCATTGTTGAAGTTACCCTGCAGATTCTGGTCGCGCATTGTTGTATCCGCAGGCTCGCCTATATTGCCGGAAGACGCCACCTCTGAACGTTTATTCAATGAAGTGAAGCAGCTAAGAGGTGATGTTTGCTAACCAGTGTTGAAGATCACGGCGGGACACTTTGATTCCGCCATTTAACACGTCTTGGGGAAAGGGGAAAATACGCGTTGGGCATTGGTAAGGAGAAACGGTCACCTTTGCCCAAGCAAGGAACGCCTGAACATCAACGTCGCCATCTACAATCGCAACCGGCACCTGCCCCCATTTTGCATCAGGCAAAGGCAAGATAAAGATCTGACGAATACCGTCGTATTTACCCAATACACGCTCAGCCATTTCCGGCTGCACATTCTCGCCACCACATATAAACATGTTGTCCAGTCGGCCCAGAATCTTCAGTTCGCCATTTTCCCAATCACCCTTGTCTTTCGTGGCAAACCAGTCATTGGTAATAGAGTCCAATTGTCCGTTCTTCACATAACCCGGTGAGAGTGTTTCACCACGCACCAGCACCTCAGAGCAATTAGAGAGCATCAACTCACGATACTGCATCGGCTTACCCACCGAAAATGCGCCATTAGCACGCTTGGCGGTAATGGTTGAGGCCATTTCCGTCATACCATACCCACACCAGCACTGAATGCCAGCCTGCTCCGCACTGTCCACCAGGTCCTGCGGGATCACCGCGCCACCCAAGAGCACCGAATGCAAAGTCGATGAACGTTCACTGTCGAGCAACCGCTGTAATTGCGTCGGCACCAAAGACGCATGCGTTGCCCCTTCCAGTGCTTGGGACAATGCATCTCCCTGAGTATTGGCTATTTTCAGCACTGCACCTTTAGATAACCAGCGCCAGACAATCGCAAGACCAGACACATGAAAAAGCGGCAAAGAAAGCAGCCAACAATCTTGACGCTCAAACGGCATCAACGCAAAGAGTCCCTGTGCACTCGCGAGGTGATTTTTTGCGGTGTGAGCAACTGCCTTGGGTAACCCCGTAGACCCTGATGTGAGTGTCAATGACACGACGCGTGAGATATCAAATACAGGGCTGGGCAGTACGTCACCTTGTTGCTCCGGCATATTGTCGGGAGACAAATATGCCTCTATGCCAATATTCGCGAACAACTCTTCGCGCAAGGGTTCACCCAATGTCGGGTTCAGCATCAGCGTTTGAATACCCACTTCCCACGCCGCAAGCATTGTTACCAGCGTCTGGTAGGTATTTTGACTTTCGAGAGCGAGGAATGTCGGGACAGGAACTGGGAGTCTCGAACGCGCATTCGCGATATCGGCGCAAAGGTCAGCCCAGCTTTTGGCATGATTGTCGATTAAAATGGCCGTTTGCTGCGAACCCTTTAGATTCCAATGCAGCCACGGCCATTCTTTGAACGGATTCAGTTCGCGCGGATTTAGCACGACGCTTCCCAAGCTTTGTCGCATTCGGACAGCGGCATCACTGGCAGTTCGCAGTCTGGCCACGCGTTCTCAAGTTGCACACCAAACATGTCTACCGTGTCCAATCCTGGAATGGAATCTGGGGTCAGCCAGTGAGCAATTCGCGCCAACTGCATCAAGCCGAAGCTTGATTCCAGACTTGAGCTAATCACCACCTCTAATCCCATCTGATGCGCTTGCGCTGTCAGTGCTTTCACCTTGTCCAGCGACCCCACCAGCGTAGGTTTGATGACAATTGCCTTCAAACCGTCATGCATCTCTAGCGAAAAGCCATCATCACGCACCGTTTCATCCCACGCCAACGCAATGCCCGATTCCTGTGCAAAAGCGAGGCTGTCACTCGGTGATTGACAAGGCTCTTCTAGGAAAGCGATACGCGAGCGATACGCGGGGTGCACATACTTCGCAAACTGCGCGGCTTTTGCGGCCGTCCATTGACGGTTTGCATCCAATCGCAGCATCAAGTCTGGGATAACTTCAAGGAACATGTTCACGACCATGCCATCTCGAATGGCTTCGTACATGCCCACTTTAATCTTGGCGACTTTCTGCCCCGGCATGTCCGCCAGTTTTTGCACCAAATCATCAGGGTCGCCATTGCAAAGCGGCGCGGCCTGATAGTTACCTTCTAATGGCACCTCGGCATCAAGTTCCGCCATTGCCATTGAAAGACCAAACGCAACGGATGGATACAACGAATCTACGTCGATAGCATCGCCGCGTAGCCATTGAGTGAGAGCTTCTTGTGCCTGTTCACCCGCTTGCTCCGCATTCTCACGACTAAACTCTGGTAGTGGTGCAATCTCACCACGTCCAACCTTGTTGCCGTCACGCAGCTCAACGATGTATCCGTCTCTGTTTACCAGACGGGTGTGACGCAAGATCACACCACTGTCCATAGGCAAACAATAGCGATATAAAACAGCCTGTTTCATATCTGATGTCTTTATGGGTTACGAGGGAATTTGTTGAAGTCTGGACGACGACGCTCGTTAAACGCGTTACGCCCTTCCTGACCTTCTTCCGTCATGTAAAACAGCATGGTTGCGTTACCCGCCAGTTCTTGCAAGCCCGCTTGACCATCACAGTCAGCATTCAACGCAGCTTTCAAACAGCGAAGTGCCATTGGGCTGTGCTGCAGTACTTCACGACACCAGCGAACAGTTTCACGCTCTAGCTCTGCGTAAGGAACCACGTGGTTCACCAAGCCCATATCCAACGCTTCTTGTGCATCATAGAAACGGCACAGGAACCAGATTTCACGAGCTTTCTTCTGACCAACGATGCGCGCCATGTACGACGCGCCCCAGCCACCGTCAAACGAGCCCACTTTCGGTCCAGTTTGACCAAACTGCGCATTGTCAGCAGCAATCGTCAGGTCACACATCATGTGAAGAACATGACCACCCCCCACTGCGTAGCCAGCAACCGATGCGATCACAGGTTTCGGACAAGTACGGATTTGACGTTGGAAATCCAACACGTTCAAGTGGTGAGTACCTTCGTCATCACGGTAGCCGCCGTAGTCGCCGCGAATCTTTTGGTCGCCGCCAGAACAGAATGCGTGTTCACCTTGTCCTGTCAGCACGATTACACCAACGCTTTCATCATAACGGGCGTCAGCCAATGCATTGATCATTTCTTTGACTGTCTGAGGGCGGAATGCATTACGCACTTCAGGACGGTTGATGGTGATACGCGCGATACCGTCTACAGACTTTTGATAGATAATGTCTTCGTAACCGCTTGAGCAATCATTCCACTCTACAGGTGCATAGAGTTCTTGTTCGGTTAAACCTGTTGTTCTGGCCATAGTGATTCCATTAAATCGTCAGTTAAATTGTTTCTATCAGTTGTTTGACCAACTGGCTAAACAGCTTGGGCTGTTCAGCGTGAATATTGTGTCCAGCGTTTGGGACAATATGAAAATCAAATCCCGCTCCTCTCGCAATCGTCAAAAATTTGCCATCACCTTCACCACAGATAAAGTGGACAGGAATCCCTCCATCTCGAAGCGCATCGCACAACAGCGGCTGCTTAGATAAAGATGTGGCACGCAGCATGCTGGCTACTTTATTTCCGAGATTACCACCACGAACTGCAACCAAACATTGTTTTTGCTCATGGTTTAGCGAGGAAAATACGGGTTGTTCATACCAATTCTGAAGCACATCACTCATGGGTTCCTGTTCAAACCTTATTGCCCATTGCTTGTCATTTTGCCATCTCGCTTCTCGCTCTTGCGGCGGTATGCCTGTATGCCCGCTTTCCACAATTAACGCGTCGATTGAAAACGCAGCATTCGGCAACAAACGCGTGTGAAATGACGAAATATACATTGCCAATCGCGCACCTAAGCTGTAACCAATCAACCAAATCGGTCCGTCTACATGCTGTGCGATACTCTGAAGGATAAGTCGACATGTGGTATCAAAATCCACGCCGTCGACATCAGCACTCGCGCCATGCCCAGGAAGATCGAGGGTTAAACACGAATAGTGACAGGCGAGTTGATCAACCACTGGCTGCCAATCTTTTTGTGACCCCAGCAAACCATGAAGAAAAACCAGCGTCGGTGCGCTGGCGTTCTCATGTTTTTGCAGCGTAGCGGCGAGCATGTCAGAACAGACTTGCATGCGTGATCTCTTCAAACAACGCCTTCAAATCTTTCCCGCACTCACCAGCTGGCGCACGGATTTCCATTAGCGTGGTGCCACAATGCTGTTGCGCTTCTAAGCAAGCTGCTCTTGCTTCCAACAAGTCGGTTGGGGCTATGTAATTCAAGGCAAACATTTGTGCGGCATGCTCAAAAGAAAAACCGTGCGGCATGCGGTAGTAGTTGTCTTTGTTCGCATCTGGCACAGGCAACATGTCGAAAATACCGCCACCGTCGTTATTAATAACAATCAGCACCAATGGCAACGTGCTGCGTGCTAGCAATGCCAAACTGTTTAAATCATACAGAGCAGAGGTATCGCCAACGAGGCACACCATTCGACGACGGCGCGCGCGTTGCACACCGCTCGCTGTTGCAATCAGCCCATCAATTCCGGAGGCACCACGATTGGCAAAAACCGGTACATCGGGCAATGAACAGCACATATCTAACAGACGAATGGCCATGCTGTTACCGATAAACAGATCGGAGTCAGGTGCCAACCAATTTGCAAAATCGGTTGCCAGCGTTTTTTCTGTCAACGCTGCGGGTGCACGGCATTGCTTTTGAATAATCGAAAAATAGGTGCTTCTCGCAATATAAAGCGACACCGCCCAATGCGCATTTTCTGCTGATGTGGAGTGTTCCAACATTGCGTTAGCCAGCGTCTCACCCTTAGCAACGACGCGCAATGATGAGCGATTACTCGGATCTAACCGCCCAGGATGTTCATCTATCAGCCAATAGGTGCCGTTAAACTGTCCAAGAAACTGCCCCAACCGCTTGGATACCAAACGCGCGCCAAATTGCAGGATAACCTCTGCTTGGTTTAAGACATCTGCACAAGCTGGGTTTTGCAGCCATACATCAAAGCCCGCATAGTCTGACCCTTGCCCCGCTTGCGGGTCGCAGAGTAATGGCCAGCCTAGCTTCTCAGCTAAATCCCCCGCGGCAATGCGCGTTTTTCGATCTGTTCGGCCAACAATCAACACGCCTTTTTGGTGCATTAACGAGGTCCAATCTGACAGCGCTGTATCGAGGTTGGGCACGGTCTGGGTAAAAGAGAGGAAGTGCGTATCGCTCTCCAACCATGTTGAGACAGGAGAAAGGTAAGCGTCAGCATTTTCCATCTCGCCATACAGCGGTTCAGGGAACGGACAATTTATATGTAGGCTACCGCCGCCTTGTTCCTGTTGATGACGTTTTTCTTCGATAGCGCTAAGAAGCCAAGCCGGAGAAAGGGACTGTGTTGGCGAAGGTAAATGCAGTGCACCAGACACATGGTCGCCAAAGATATTGTGTTGTTGAATCGCTTGATTCGCGCCGTTTTGAATCAGTTCAGGCGGCCTGTCTGCCGTTAGTAGAACCAGCTTTTCTCGGGTTAATCCCGTTTCGGCGACCGCAGGAAGAAGGTTTGCTACCGCAGTCCCCGACGTGACGATAACAGCAACGGCATCCTCGCTGGCCTTGGCAAGACCCAACGCGAGAAAACCCAATCCACGTTCATCAAAGTGGGTGTGAAGCGTCACATCCGCGTGTATTTGGCTGAGTGCTTCGGCTTCCAACGTCAACGGTGTTGAACGTGAACCTGGCGCGATACAGATATGACGAACACCAGAGCGATACAAGCAAGTCAGCGCTAGCCGAGCCCATACACGATTTAGGGTGGATTGTTTTAAGATGAATTGTTTCATCCGTATTTTTTCTCCGCCGTCTTTTCAGGAACGGGCTTTAGTAAGCTCATTAGCGTTGACACTTTGCGATCTAATTCTTTCCATTCGCATGCTGGCTGAGAACCGGGAACAATGCCCGCGCCTGCGAACAAATGCAGTACATTATCCATCACGAGTGCACTTCGAATTGCTACACAAAATTCGCTTTTTTTTGCGCTGAGGTAACCGACTGAACCACTGTACCAACCTCGAACAAACGGTTCATTATCAACGATAAAATCTACAGCTTGTTGTCTCGGTAAACCCGCTATCGCGGCGGTCGGCTGCAATATTTCCAGTAACGTCGAACTCGGGACATCAGCGTGCAGCACACCAGATATGTCACGTTTTAAGTGCTGAACTTTACGCAACCGCACAAGGTGTGCCGCTTCTTCCACCTCTAGGTTCTCGGTACACACTTGCATCCGCGAGGTAATGTCATCGACCACCAAACGGTTTTCATACACATTTTTCTGATCGTTTAGCAGCCATTGTGCGAGTTCATCATCATGCTGCGTGTCCTTGCCACGTCCGATTGTGCCCGCTAATGCTTCCGTTTTCACTTCACAATCATGACGTTCAAACAAACGCTCAGGGGTGGACCCCACGAAGCAATGCTTTTCATCCAGCGCCAGTAAAAAATGGAAATTGGACACATTTTGATCACGGCTGGCTTTCATCAGCTGGGCAGCCGATAAGGGGCGATCAAGGGTCAGGGATGTTTTTCTGGCCAATACCACTTTTTGGAGTTCAGTCGCTTCAATGGTTGTTAGCGCGCGGTCAAGCATGGTTGACCATTCAGGGAATGCTGGGGAATGTTCAGACGATAGAATGTTGCACTCAGGCTCCGAAAGACGCTGTGGGATATGCGTCACTTTCGATAACGCAGCCTGCGCTCTCAACGGCTCTTCATTTATATTGATCGCGACAGACCAATCGTTACCTTTCCGCGATATTTCTATGCATGGCAGGAAAAAAAACGATTGTAAGCAGCGATGATTTCGTTCCGTTCTCCCGTCAAACGAACGGCCACCCCACACGCGCTGTCCCGGTGCCAAATAATTTTCTGCCACCTGTGGATCTGAAAACGTTTTAACCTGACCCATCGCAATAACTTCTTCGTTACCGTCACGCGTCTGCCAATAGAATTTGGGGAAAAGAGGTTGTGCATCCAACCAAGCAATGGGGTCGAGAGCTGAAGGCCATGTAAAGGGTAAAGACAGTCGCTTCTCAATGGGTGCCGCTATTGATAGGGTTTCAATGAACCGAGCTATCGCTTGGCTTAAATCGGTCAAATAACCTCGCTTAAAACTTACAACCAGTTTGCAAAACTCCCGACTCCTTGGAGATATGCCTGCTTCGCTAAGCCCTGCGACAGCAACTGAAGTTACACACAGAGAATAAGACTGAACAAGCCGAACGAAACACAACCACTTTGATGGAATTTGCATCAATAGACATTGATTTGCGACAAGCTCAATAATATTTCCTGTTGGAAACGCATTCTACAACCTTATTGATTCTGATGAAAATCGAATGATCTAGCATAATATTCCAGCCAAACAGGATTAAATCACTAACTTTCTGCTTTTTGGCTTATTTTTATTATTAGATACTTATAAATGCCGTTTCGTTAGTGTAATTTACTGCAAATATCAAAAATTCAAGTTCGGGAACCAAGATGCAAGAAATCGGGATGTCGTCAAAGCTGGATAACGTCTGTTACGACATTCGTGGTCCGGTTATGAAGCAGGCAAAGTGCCTTGAAGAAGAAGGCCATAAAATTCTAAAACTGAACATCGGCAACCCTGCTCCATTTGGTTTCGATGCACCAGATGAAATTCTGGTCGATGTGATCCGCAACCTTCCTACTTCTCAAGGATATTGCGATTCCAAAGGCATTTATTCTGCGCGTAAAGCGGTCGTTCAACACTACCAAAAACGCGGCATGCTGGACTTGGATGTCGAAGACGTTTATCTGGGTAATGGTGTATCTGAGCTGATTGTGATGTCAATGCAAGCTCTGTTGAACAGTGGTGATGAACTACTAGTGCCATCACCAGATTATCCGTTGTGGACTGCTGCAGTGTCTCTGTCAGGCGGTAATCCTGTTCACTACATGTGTGATGAAGAGTCTGATTGGTACCCAGACTTAAACGACATTAAAGCGAAGATCACGTCAAAGACCAAAGGGATTGTTCTGATTAACCCAAACAACCCAACAGGTGCAGTATATAGCCGAGACTTCCTGCTTGAGATCGTTGAAATTGCGCGTCAGAACAACCTCATCATCTTTGCGGACGAGATTTACGACAAAATTCTGTATGACGGCGCGCAACATCACTCAATCGCACCGCTTGCACCAGACGTTTTTTGTGTCACGTTCAGCGGGCTGTCAAAGTCGTACCGCGTATGCGGTTTCCGTTCAGGCTGGATGATCCTGTCAGGTCCAAAGCAAATAGCTACGGGCTACATTGCCGGACTGGAAATGTTGGCCTCTATGCGTTTGTGTGCAAACGTGCCAATGCAGCATGCAATACAGACAGCATTAGGTGGTTACCAAAGTATCAATGAGTTGATCCTGCCTGGTGGCCGCTTACTGGAGCAGCGCGACAAGGCATGGGAACTGCTGAATCAGATTCCAGGTGTTAGTTGTGTGAAACCGAAAGGCGCACTGTACTTGTTCCCGAAAATTGACATCAAAAAATACAGCATTCATGACGATGAGAAAATGATGCTGGACTTCCTGATGCAAGAGAAGGTTCTGATGGTTCATGGTACAGGCTTCAACTGGCACAAACCTGATCACTTCCGCATCGTAACGCTACCGCGCGTGGACGATCTTGAAACCGCAATTGGTCGATTTGAACGCTTCCTGACAACGTATCGTCAGTAACTGTTTCGATTATAAAAACAGAAAAAAGCTTGGCTCAGCCAAGCTTTTTTTGTTTTGCCTCAAGAGCATCACCCGACGGTTTCCACAGCAACGCAAACATAAGCCCCACAATTGCACCCGCCCAATGCGCCTGATAGGCGACCCCTGCTTCTATAATCTGCGCGGTCAATGCATCTCCACCGTTGTAAGCTTCGTAGCTCATCTTGCCGAAGACACCCACCAGCAATGGCCAACCTAGCGGCACTTTATTTTGGATATCTCTGACAACACCCCAAACAAACAATCCGTGTAATACGCCGGAAAGACCAGCATACCAATCATACGGGCTGATGAACATGACCAGTCCGATAACCAGCATCATGCACCACACGATGATGACCATTGAACGCACTTGATAATACTGACGGTGCAAAAACGTAATAATTACCAATGCCGATAGGTTCATCGCGATATGGGCAAGATTGGTGTGAGTGATATTTCCTGTTACGATGCGCCACCATTGCCCAGCTAAGATCTCTGTACGTTCCCAAACAAGAAATTGGTGAACCACAGGAATTTGTGCAATAAGGGTGACAATCACAATCAAACAGAGAATGCGAATAACCGACAAGCGCGTCTCCAAACATCGTATTTTCATTTAGTTATAGCGTACAGTGGGAATGAATAAGAAAGCCAGCCGATATTGCGAACAATGCGGAAAAGCCAAGAAAGCCTGTATCTGTCATCTCATCACGCGAATTGATAGTGATATCCCTGTTGTGGTGCTTCAACACTCATCAGAGGTCAATCAACCGATTGGCACTGCCCGTATTTTGTCTCTGTCTTTGCCTAACTGCACGCTGATCGTCGGTGAGGACTTTTCCAGCAACGAACAGCTGAACTCGCTTCTTAGCAAAGGGGACACAGAGTACGCGCTGCTTTATCCAGCCGAAACCGCTACCCCCATCAACCAATGGACGCCCAAAGAAACAAAACAACAAGGCATCATCCTCCTTGATGGCACCTGGCGAAAAGCGTTCAAAATGTATCAGCTTTCCAATAATTTGCAGGCACTCCCTTGCGTCATGCTCGATGAACGTGCAAATGGAAATTATCGCATTCGAAAATCCCCTAAAGAAGGCGGGCTGTCGACGGTTGAAGCAGGGTTTCACGCGTTGGCTAAACTGTCAGGTGACACAGAAAGATTCACCCCACTGATCGATGCTTTCAACGGCATGATTGAGTTCCAGATAAAACAGATGCCACCCGGAGTATTCGAGCGGCACTATGGTAAGGAAAGCTGATGGCAAAAATGACTGGCTCGTTTTGCTTATCGAATCGGGTACCACGGCCCTTGGCTGGTTCCGGTAAACATCGTGGCATGCAGGCGTTGTGCATAACCGTCAGTCATCGCTGAAATGTAATCAGCAATCACGCGGCGGCCACTTTTTCCCTCTTCGAGGTCTTTACGCCACAAATCTCGGGTCGCGACAGGCAATAAGCGTTTCGGATCGGCGTCAAAGGCATCAAACAATTCCATCACCAACTGTTGCCCTTTGTACTCAATCACCTGTAGCTCAGGCTTTTGCACCACATACTCACTGACAAAGCGTTTTAAGATATCCAACACACGGTGCATGGTATCTGACAGCATGGCATTCCATTGCAACAGTGGATCATCGAACCGGTTCACCCCATCTTGCACCGCAGGCTCTATCTGAATGGCCGTCAGCAGAGTATTCACTAACGCACCAATGGCATCTTTACGCTCATAGTGTGGGCCAAACATTTGTTCGCTTAAGTGTCCAATATTCGTTTCGAGCCAAGGATCACCACATTCCGCAATCTGACTCGCTACTGCCTCCTGCCACTGATCACGATTCACTATCCCCATCACGATGGCATCCTCCAAGTCATGCACGCCATATGCGATGTCATCAGCAAGCTCCATGATAGAGCAATCTAAAGATTTGAACCCTGTCCGGCCATGCGAATAATCTGTCGGCTCGGTTTTTAATGACGAAAACAACGCCTTGTCATTGTCAGAGAGCGGTTCAAGTACCCAATCAAAACGGCTGATATCATCATCATAGAGCCCTTTAGCTGGGTGCCACTGTGACGCTTTCAAACGGCGGAAGTCACTAACCTCTTCCTCTGCAATACATTTGTGCGTTTTAGTGAGCAATGCAGGATATTTCAACAAGCCCAGCAACGTGCGACGTGCCAAATTCATGCCGTCATGTTGCGTGTACGGCTCTAGAAGCGTGAGAATTCGAAATGTTTGGGCATTGCCTTCAAAACCGCCATCGTTTCGCATCATGTAATTCAACGCAATTTCGCCACCGTGACCATAAGGTGGGTGCCCGATATCGTGTGCTAAACACAGACTTTCCATCAAACTGGTCGATGGGAGTAACGACCGGAACTCCGGTTGCTTCTCTTTAAGCTGGGCAAGAATACCCGTGCCTATCTGGGAAACCTCTAAAGAGTGCGTCAGGCGAGTTCGGTAAAACTCACTGTGTTCAGCGCCTAGCACCTGCGTTTTGGCTTGAAGGCGACGAAAAGCAGCAGAATGCAGGATACGAGCCCTGTCGCGCTGAAATACGGAGCGTTTATCGTTTCGACGTTGTTTGTGCTCATCAGCAAGGCGGGCTTCCCACGCGATATTCACGGAAAAATCACTCATCGCTGATTTCATCCAATGTCAGGCTAAAGCTTTTCGCGAACGTTTCCATAAAATAGGTTGTCGCGTCACTCGCTCTCTCTTCCATCGTCGTTACCAAACGGCGCTTGGCCTTCGCAAATTCGTGGTTACCCGCAGACAGTTCCTCTAAGCATTTTAAGTATGCGCAAATCGCATCCGCTTGTTTAACCAACTGGTAGTCGTCAGGGTCAATCGAATCACTATCGATCAGCGGCCGATAATCATCACGAAACTCCTCTGGTAACATGGACACCAGTTTGTCTTCCGCGATTTGCTCAATTTTCTTGTACTCATCAGCAATGGCAGGATTAAAATATTTAATGGGGGTTGGAAGATCGCCAGTCAATACTTCGCTGCAATCATGGAACATAGCAAGAAGCGCCACACGTTCCGGTGAGTATTTCCCACCAAATTTTTTGTTTTCAATCAAAGCCAGTGCATGCGCGACAAAAGCCACCTGAAGGCTATGTTCGGAGATATTTTCATTCGAGACATTGCGCATCAACGGCCAGCGATAGATAAGTTTCATTCTGGCTAAATAGGCAAAAAAATGGCTGGGTTTGTTACTCATAACGTCCTTGGCACTCAGGTAACGGTTGGTCTTCTACCATTCTGTTGCCGATACGCCGAATTCTCAAGCTTGCACTTCTATTTTTGCCTCATTCCGTGCGAAGTATGCAGCGATGAGATAAACGTAGAGATAGGGAGAGCGTGCTCCCCAGCACACAGCTTCATCATTGCGATCGCTCAGTAAGGATTAAAGCGTTATACGATCGCGGTTTTTCTCTACGATTGCCGAACCAATTCCTTTTACATCAGACAGAGAGTCGGCACTTTCAAATGCGCCATTTTCAGTACGGTAGTCGACGATGGCTTGCGCTTTACTTTTCCCCACACCATCCAGATACTTATCCAGCTCTTCGGCGTCAGCCGTGTTGATATTTACCGCTGTCTGATGATCTGCGGCAGACGCGAAATTGATAGGCGAAAAGGCGAGTACGACAGCGACAAATGCTGCAGAAAGAAATGCTTTCATGGTTAACGTTCCTTGTTGAGTTATACATCCGAAGGTTCTGTCAAAGGCAGGGCCTGACAAGTACTAGCGTAATGAGCAAAGAGAGGAAAACCATTTGAGAGGGCAAAAAAACGACGGGGCGCGAAATGCGCCCCGTCGGTGTGACTTATCAATTACAACTAAGTGCGTTTTCTACTATGAGTAAGCCTTATTGCTCGACTTGCTCCAGTGAATAGGTCACTTTGGTATCCGCTTTCAGTTGCTCAACCACTGACGCGAGTTCAGTGTTTGCCAACGTACGAGATACGCGATCAGCCAACTGGCTTTCCAAGCTGATTTCTGCCGCTTCTGGCTCGTTCACACTGTCCAGCGCAACCAGAACCACGTCACCGTTAACCGCTCGCGTGAAACCATACTCACTCTTACCGTCAGCAGGTGTCGCCATAGTGAATGCCAGTTCGGCCACTTCACGCTCAGGAGACCCACGATTAATTTCTGATTCTGTGCCGAACGTGTAGCCTGACGCATTCAAACCTGCGTCATTGCCTTCACTCAGCTCTTTCACCAAAGAATTCGCCAGTGTTTGCGCTGCGTTTTCACCTTCTTGACGTTTAAGCAATGCAGTCACCTGCGCTTCAACATCTTCGTAAGGCAGTACGATTTCCGGACGAGAATCGTCAATGCGCACAACCATCACATGCTCAGGTGCAATCTCGATGATGTTCGAATTTAGACCATCTTCCTGTACTTCAGGTTGCTGCAATGCTTGCAGCACAGTTGGGTTTGCCAACGCACCTTGCAGATCAGCCAGTGAAACAAAATCGGTCTTCTCAACGTTCGCGTTCACCGCAGCAGCAGCTTCATCCAGATTGTCTGGCATTTCGAATGCTTTCTCAGCAAGCTCATTAGACAGAGAGTAGAACTTGTCCGCAGCATGCTGTTGCTTAAGTGTCGCAAGAATCTCGTCTTTCACTTCTGCGAAAGGTTTTGCATCTGATGGTTTCACGTCATCCAACTTGATGATGTGGTAACCAAATTCAGATTGAACAACACCCGACACGTCACCTTTATTGGTTAACGCAAAAGCCGCATCTTCGAATGCAGGATCCATTACGCCTTTATCGAACCAATCCAGTTGACCGCCCTGCTCTGCGCTAAAGGTGTCATCAGATTCTGTTTTCGCCAGTGCAGCGAAATCCGCACCTGCATTCAACTCAGCCAGTACTTTTTCAGCTTTCGCTTTCGCTGTAGCGTCATCACCTTGGATCATGATGTGGCTTACTTTGCGTTGCTCTGCCGTACCGTAAGTTGCTTTATTCGCTTCGTAGTAAGCTTTAGCTTCCTCTTCAGTGACATCGGCAAGATCAGCAATGCTGTTGCCCGTCAACTCAACATAAGAAATCTTGAATTGCTCTGGGCGAACAAACTGAGATGGATTCTGCTCGTAGTACGCTTTTTTCTGCTCATCGGTGATGTCAGCTTTGTCTGCGAACTCTGAAAGCGGCAACGTAACGGTGCGAACCATACGTGTTTGGCCTTCCAGCTGATAAATCGCTTGCAGTTCATTTTCCAGTGCAAATTCGCTGTTTGTCAGTGCACCAATCAACTGTGCACGAACCATATCTTGACGAACATATTCCGCAAATTGATCCGGTGATAGACCAGTACGACGCAGTGCAGCCAGGTATTGCTCGTTATTAAAAATACCGTTGCTTGCAAATGCAGGCATTGAACGGATTTCATTTTTCACCTGCACATCACTGACGCGAAGGCCCAGCTTGCTTGCTTGTTGATCAAGCAAAGCTTGGTTCACCATACGGTCAAGCACATTTTGGCGGAATTGAGCCAGGTAGGTAGGGTCGCTCAACAGTGTTGAGAAGAAGTCCCCTGCCTGAGCTTGCATCTGTTGACGCTCGTTCTGGTAGGCCTGCTCAAACTGATTGCGGCTAATTTCTTGATCACCCACTTTTGCTGCTGGTTCTGTAGTGCCGCTCGCTAAGTAGCCCCCCACCCCTGCAAATACAAAAGAAAAGATAATAAGGCTTAAGATGATCTTAACGGCGAGGCTGTTAACGCCTTCGCGTAGTCGCTCCATCATAACGTGCCGTCTCTCCTGCTAATTCAAACGTTCGTTTTTTAAAACTAAAAAAGCGCATCCCGAGATGCGCCTTTACACTCTGATTTGACCTGATTATACGCTGATGTCGCAGACATTACAGCCTTAAAACAGCCTCTTCGCGACAAAGAGCAAAACGGCAAGTTAGATTTAGTTAACCGCGTCTTTCAGAGTTTTACCAGCTTTAAAGCCTGGGACTTTAGCTGCTGGGATTTTAATTTCAGCGCCAGTTTGTGGGTTACGGCCAGTACGTGCTGAACGCTCACGAACAGAGAAAGTGCCAAAACCTACAAGAGCCACTTGGTCACCGTCTTTCAGGCTGTCTGAAACCGCTTCAATCAGAGCATCCAGCGCGCGACCAGCAGACGCTTTAGACAGATCAGCATTTTGTGCAATTTTATCAATTAACTGCGACTTGTTCACTTTATATCCCCTTTACAAACGAACCACAAATCCCATTTTTTGCGGCGGCGAACAACAAATGTCCACCTAAGTTATTAAACAAGACCTACAAACGCTGTAGCTGTTAATAATGAAGGGCTTGCAGCGTTTCCATTAACTTAGCCCTCAAAAAAAACGCTGACAAGCCTTTTACCGACTGTCAGCGTTTTACGTTGCTTAATTTTGCTGCGCGTCACTCTTTTGCGGCGTCACAAGCTCGATTCCAAGCGGATTGTTCTGTAACGCTAACGTCAGAACATCATCAATCCAGCGTACGGCATGGATATCGAGATCCGCTTTGACGTTGTCTGGAATTTCTTCCAGATCACGTTCATTCTCTTTTGGAATGATCACGGTTTTAATACCACCGCGATGCGCTGCCAGTAGTTTTTCTTTCAAACCACCAATCGGCAACACTTCACCACGCAGGGTTATTTCACCTGTCATTGCAACATCCGAACGCACAGGGTTGCCCGTTAGGCTCGATACCAGTGCTGTACACATTGCGATACCCGCACTCGGGCCATCTTTTGGTGTCGCACCTTCAGGCACGTGAACGTGAATATCACGCTTCTCATAGAAGTCGTTATTGATACCCAGCTTCTCAGCACGAGTACGCACCACTGTCATTGCCGCCTGAATCGACTCTTGCATCACATCGCCCAGCGAACCGGTTTGTGTCAGCTTGCCTTTACCCGGCATAGATTCGGTTTCGATAGTCAGTAAATCACCGCCTACCGATGTCCATGCAAGGCCCGTAACCTGACCAACGCGATTACTCTCGTCAGCTTTACCGAAATCAAAACGTTGTACGCCGAGGTAATTTTTCAGGTTATCTTGATTGATGGTGATAGATTTCAACTCTTTGTTCAGCAGAATTTCTTTCACTGCTTTACGGCATAGCTTAGAAATCTCGCGTTCAAGGCTACGTACACCCGCTTCACGCGTGTAGTAACGGATGATACCGATGATGGCAGAATCTTCGATGGTCACTTCGTGAGGTTTCAGGCCATTACGCTGAACCTGTTTGTCCACCAAGTGCTGCTTAGCAATATTCAGTTTTTCGTCTTCGGTGTAACCTGAGAGACGAATCACTTCCATACGGTCAAGTAATGGACCCGGGATGTTCATTGAGTTCGAGGTCGCCACAAACATCACATCCGACAGATCATAATCCACTTCCAGATAATGGTCGTTAAACGCATTGTTTTGTTCTGGGTCCAACACTTCCAACAGTGCTGAAGACGGGTCACCACGCATGTCTGATGACATCTTGTCGATCTCATCAAGCAGGAACAACGGGTTTTTCACGCCCACTTTGGCCATCTTCTGAACCAGTTTGCCCGGTAACGAACCAATGTATGTACGGCGGTGACCGCGAATTTCCGCTTCGTCACGCACGCCACCCAACGCCATGCGGGTGTACTTACGGCCTGTTGCTTTCGCAATCGACTGACCCAGAGAGGTTTTACCTACACCCGGAGGACCGACCAAACACAGGATTGGGCCCTTAAGTTTGTTAATACGATTTTGTACCGCTAAATACTCAAGGATACGTTCTTTCACACGCTCCAAGCCGAAGTGATCGGCATTCAGAATTTCTTCCGCTTTCGCCAAATCTTTCTTCACTTTTGAACGCTTCGACCATGGCACACTGACCATCCAATCGATATAGCTACGAACAACCGTGGCTTCTGCAGACATCGGCGACATCATCTTAAGCTTCTGAAGCTCTTGTTCTGTCTTTTCTTTCGCTTCCTGAGGCATTTTAGATTCTTCAATCTTCATCTTCAGGCTTTCAAATTCGTCTGGCGCGTCATCCAGCTCACCCAGCTCTTTCTGGATAGCCTTCATCTGCTCGTTCAAGTAGTACTCGCGCTGACTTTTTTCCATCTGCTTTTTCACGCGACTGCGAATGCGCTTCTCAACCTGCAGCAGATCGATTTCTGACTCCATCATGGTCATCAGAAACTCAAGGCGCTCTGCAATGTCGATGATTTCCAGCACTTGTTGCTTGTCATGCAGCTTGAGCGGCATGTGCGCGGCAATGGTATCGGCCAATCGCGCTGCTTCATCAATGCCGTTCAACGACGTCAGTACTTCTGGCGGGATTTTTTTGTTCAGCTTGATAAAACCTTCAAACTGACTGATCGCGGTGCGTACAAGCACTTCCTGCTCGCGCTCGTCCATCTCCGCCGTAACAAGATACTCTGCATCCGCAGTAAAGAAATCATCTTCGCGGAATTTCTTAATTTCAGCGCGTTGCAGGCCTTCCACAAGGACTTTTACTGTGCCATCTGGCAGTTTTAGCAACTGCAAAATTGACGCGACTGTACCTACTTCATAGAGGTCAGAAATCGATGGGTCATCGGTCGCTGCGTCACGCTGAGCAACCAACAAAATCTGCTTATCATTGTCCATCGCTGCTTCAAGGCAACGGATTGATTTATCCCTTCCCACAAACAGCGGGATAACCATATGAGGGTAAACAACCACGTCACGCAAAGGCAGGACCGGAATTTCAATGCGCTCGGAACGCTCCAAGTTCATATTTTTCTCTCTTCCGTTTTTGATATTAAAGAGTATATGGGGATAGTTTGTCAGGATTCAACGGCGCAGGCGGCAGAATGTAAAAAAGGGGGCCCTAGCCCCCTTTTTTCTGTACTCTGACCGCACAAATGATTAATTTTGCAGCAGAATAACCGCACAAATTGATGTATTACTCAGCACCAGCAGCCTGATTTTCCGCTGCTTCATAGATTAGCAGTGGGTCAGATTCGCCTTTAATTACCGATTCATCGATAACTACTTTCGTCACATCTTTACTTGACGGCAGATCGTACATGGTGTCCAAAAGTACCGCTTCAACGATAGAACGAAGACCACGTGCACCGGTTTTACGGTCCATGGCTTTCTTCGCAATCGCTGTCAACGCATCATCACGGAACTCCAGTTCCACACCATCGATTTCCAGCAATGCTGCATACTGCTTGGTCAGTGCGTTTTTCGGCTCACGCAGGATCTGAACCAGTGCATCTTCATCCAGCTCGCTCAAAATCGCAGTGACTGGAAGACGACCGATAAATTCTGGGATCAGACCGTATTTCACCAGATCTTCTGGCTCAACCTGACTGAATAGATCGCTCAGCGTCGCTTCTTGGTCTTTAGAACGCACTTCCGCGCCAAAGCCAATACCGCTGCCTTTCGCAACACGCTGATCAACCACTTTATCCAAGCCTGCAAATGCACCACCACACACGAAGAGAATCTTAGAGGTATCAACCTGCAAGAACTCCTGCTGCGGATGTTTACGACCACCTTGAGGTGGCACGGATGCAATTGTGCCTTCAACCAGTTTCAGCAGTGCTTGCTGAACACCTTCACCAGAAACGTCGCGGGTGATTGATGGGTTGTCGGATTTGCGGGAGATTTTGTCGATCTCATCGATGTACACGATGCCACGTTCCGCTTTAGCGACGTCATAATCACATTTTTGTAGCAGTTTTTGGATGATGTTTTCTACATCTTCACCCACATAGCCTGCTTCAGTCAGGGTGGTCGCATCCGCCATTGTGAACGGTACATCAAGGAAACGCGCTAACGTTTCTGCCAGCAGCGTTTTACCGCTACCCGTAGGACCAATCAGCAAAATGTTACTTTTGCCCAGCTCTACGCCGTCTGCGTTTGTGTCGCCATTTTTCAGTCGTTTGTAGTGGTTATATACCGCTACGGAAAGCACTTTCTTCGCTCTATCCTGACCGATAACGTAGTCGTCAAGGTGCGCACGAATTTCCTGTGGTGTAGGAAGTTCGTTACTGTCGCGCTTCGGCATGACCTCTTTTATTTCTTCACGAATGATGTCGTTACACAGGTCAACACACTCATCGCAGATATAAACAGAAGGTCCAGCAATTAACTTGCGTACTTCATGCTGGCTTTTGCCGCAGAAAGAGCAGTACAGCAGTTTGCCGCTGCCACCGTCTTTTCGCTTGTCTGTCATTCGCTAACCTCTTTAGGCTCTCGCCCATGTTTGCCATGATCTGAGTCTATAACATCTCGGCAGAAATTACAGAGTGCTGAGAGACTCAATTCCGAATCAGTTCGAGTCATCTGACCTAACTGCCTCAGAATTAAAAATTAATCACGTTTCGCCAAAACTGCATCAACCAAACCATATTCAACTGCATCGGCAGATGACATGAAGTTATCACGGTCTGTGTCACGCTCAATGACTTCCAAAGGCTGACCAGTATGTTCAGACAACAAGGTGTTTAGCTTTTGCTTGATTGTCAGAATTTCCTGCGCATGGATTTGAATATCTGAAGCCTGACCTTGGAAACCGCCCAAAGGTTGGTGAATCATTACGCGAGAGTTTGGCAGACAGAAACGTTTGTCTTTTGCACCACCTGCAAGCAAGAACGCGCCCATTGAACACGCCTGCCCCATACACACTGTGCTCACGTCAGGTTTGATGTATTGCATGGTGTCATAAATTGACATACCCGCAGTGACTGAACCACCTGGTGAATTGATGTAGAGGTAAATGTCTTTTTCTGGATTTTCTGATTCGAGAAACAGCAGCTGCGCAACAACCAGATTCGCCATATGATCTTCTACCTGACCGGTAAGAAAAATCACACGCTCTTTCAGCAAGCGGGAATAAATGTCATAGGAGCGTTCGCCTCGGGAAGTCTGTTCAACAACCATCGGCACCAACGCATCCATGATAGAAGGCATTCCGTTATTATTTTGAAAGCTCATAGTCTTATTTCCCTAAAATAAATGGCCCGGATGAAATTACTTCATTCGGACCATTGTTATCAGAAGAGTGAATTCTAAGTCAAATGTCCACTCAACAATTCTAGCACTTAAGCTTGAACTGGGTTCATCAGTTCGTTAAAGCTTTGCTCTTTTTCAGAAACTTGTGCTTTCGCTAGCAGAGCGTCGATTGCTTGCTCTTCCAGTGCGATATTGCGCATGTTTTCCATCAAACGCTGGTCTTTCTCGTAGTATGCAACGACTTCTGTTGGATCTTCGTAAGCTGAAGCCATATCTGCGATCAGTGCTTTAACACGCTCTTCGTCAGCTTTCAGTTCTTCAGACTTGATCACTTCACCCAGAAGCAGACCAACAACTACGCGACGACGCGCTTGTTCTTCGAACAGTTCACGTGGCAATTCTGGCGCGTTGTCCATTTGACCACCAAAGCGTTGAACCGCTTGCTGGCGCAGAACATTGATTTCTTGGTCGATCAGGGCAGTTGGTACGTCGATGTTGTTTTGCTCAACCATACCGTCGATAACTTGCTCTTTGATCTTGTTCTTAACCGCTTGCTTCAGTTCGCGTTCCATGTTTTTACGAACTTCTGCTTTCAGGCCGTCAACGCTACCGTCTTCAACGCCGAAACGTGCTACGAACTCTTCAGTCAGTTCTGGCAGTTCTTGCGCTTCAACTTTGCTCAGTTTGATGTCGAACTTCGCCGCTTTACCTTTCAGGTTCTCTGCGTGGTAATCTTCTGGGAAGTTCACGTCGATAGTGAATTCTTCGCCTGCTTTCTTACCAGAGATACCGTCTTCGAAACCTGGGATCATGCGGCCTTGGCCCATAACCAGCGCGAAGCCTTCAGCTTTACCGCCTTCAAACTCTTCACCGTCGATAGAGCCAGTAAAGTCCATGGTTACACGGCTGTTTTCTTCAGCAGCTGCGTCAACTTCAGACCAAGAAGCCTGTTGCTTACGCAGGGTATCGATCATTTCAGCAACGTCTTCTTCTTTAACGTCAGCCAGTGGCTTAACCACTTCTACTTTGTCCAGGTCTTTCAGTGCGATTTCTGGGTAAACTTCAATAGAAGCTTTAAATACCAAGTCTTTGCCTTCTTCAGTGTCAACTGGAGTGAAAGTTGGCGCACCCGCTGGGTTGATCTTCTCTTTGATGATTGCTTCGATGAAATGACGCTGCATCACTTCACCCATCACGTCGTTACGTACTGCTTGACCGTACATACGTGAAACCATCTTCAAAGGCACTTTACCTTTACGGAAACCATCGAAACGACGATTTTTAGCAATGTTGCGTAGTTCAGCAGTAACTGCATCTTCGATGTTTGCTGCTGGAACAGTGATAGTCAGGTGGCGCTCTAGGCCTTCTGTGGTTTCAACGGTAACTTGCATTGTATATTTAACCTCAAAACTTACTCAGGTTTGCTGAGTGATGTTGCACGGCTCCTGCCGTTAGCATCCTTTCGTGCTACAACGAATTATCGCCATAGCGCCTGTGAATCGGGACACTTAGCGTCAATACGCCAGCATCGATAAACCTCAAAACACGAGGCGTGATTTTTAAGACGCGCCATTATAGCGGCATGGCCCTGATGAGTCGAGACGGGCCGTGTCCATCGTCGTGTTTCTGTGAGATTGGGGCACTAAAAAAGATTTCAAGGGGAAAACAGAAGAAATACGCATTAAAAAACGAATAAACGTTTTAATCGGGCAAAAAATTGAACGAAAAAGCGCAACTACGGCTAGAAAATGGCGTCGAATCAACGGTGTATAAAAAAGGGATTTTATTGCAAGAAGAAGTCGAAATGGCGCGCCCTACAGGATTCGAACCTGTGACCCACGACTTAGAAGGTCGTTGCTCGTTTAACACCCTAAATTTAACTTACTACATATTACTACTTTCCCTTAAAGTTTGTCTAACCTCTTCACGCCTTAGCATTTTCAGGGGATTTTTCCATCCACAAATCATTTGCGTAACCCCTTGCAAATAGTTACCATTTAAAGAGCTATAATAGTAAGGATGTCTATGAAAGATTTTTCCGCGCATGGTCGATACCACTTCGTCGTAAAGCAAAAGGTAGCAGTAGTACCTGCTACTGCATTTCCTGTCTTGTACCTTGAAGGAGAAGATGGTTACACAATCATGTGGTCGTTGGTTGATTACTTCATTGCATACCCATCAAGAAGTGAAACATGGATGCGGGACACTGCTCGTGCGGTTGGTCTCTTTTATGACTACTGTACTGCCTGCCGTAATACTAACGCAGATCGCCGCACCCAACTTCGTAAGTTCATGTCTAGCCTTGAAAACGGAACAGTGGATGTTGATACAAAGATTGACCCAACTGGTTTGTATTGGGCACCTACTGGTATAACTAAAGCTAAGAGGCTGTGGTAAGACCCCAGAACTCTATACACTTTCAAGCTTCTGATAATACTGTCTTTCGTATTCATTCGGTGACAGTCCACCATTAGTACCATGATTCCGTTTTGGATTGTAGAAGTACTCGATATATTCAAATATCTCAGAGCCTGCTTCCTCACGGGTTTTATAGATTCTTCGTTTTACTCTATCTTTCTTGAGCAGCGAGAAAAAACTCTCAGCAACGGCGTTGTCGTGACAGTTTCCCTTTCTACTCATGCTAATTTCCATATTGTGTTCTTTTAGGAAACTGCGCCAGTCGCTCGAGATATATTGAACGCCTTGATCAGAG
>NZ_FUXU01000101.1 GCF_900167155.1 Enterovibrio nigricans DSM 22720
GCCTGAAACTCAGTATATTGCTTAAGAACCGAACAACTTTAGGCTGCCATGTCTTCCAACCGAATTAAGCAACAAAGCCGGTGTGCAACAGCCATGTCGTATTCCCAACCGCGTTCATTATTTGCAGGCTTGAGCAATGCGGCGTTAATTGAATGGGAAATGTAGATATAGGGCAGGCTGGGAATAAACACTTTTAGGTGTGAGCCCTTAACGGGCTGCGCAGACGCCACCATTGGGACAAACAGGATTAGCGTCAGTACTTTAGCAATGGCTTTTACGACCTTCATAACGTCTACCTTGATACATTTATCCACGTGTTAAAAGTTTGTTTGTTCAGTACTTAACTACAAGAAAGTGTAGTTAAGCATTGGTGCATTTATGGGACTATTGACTCATAAGTGCGCAGTATGTTGTTCATTGCATTGATTTTAATGGAAAAATATATTGAAAAGACGTACGCGCCATCGTGCTGAATCTATAGACAAAAAGGGGGCTTTCTGACTTCTATAACCTCCTCATACCCCCGAAAAAAACACGGCGCTGTGCTGCTCCTGTCTCGTTCAGGTTGTTTTCCGAAGTGTTATTAATTGGTTTAAATCCCACGGATTTTTATAACGCTGTACAGCTTCGAGAAAGGAATCCTATGCATACTGACTGCGATAAATTGGAAAATAGGTTTGAGTGCGTGATTTTTGCTCATATTGCTGATAATGCAGTCAAATTAGTTTGCCGTTACGTCAATCTCTGAGAACGTTTTAACCCCCATTTTGTTCCTACAGCGTTTAGCTAATTGCTTCGTGATTTAGGGAAGGAGAACACCATGATCAACCGGAAGTTAATGCTTCCTGCGCTTATTAGCGTCGTTTTTATTGCTGGTTGCGGAAATGATCAAGCACCAAAAAATAAAGCATTCGTTCCTCTCGTCAGTGCTCAATCTGCGGAGCTGATTAACTATCAGCCGATTCAAACCTTTGTCGGACGAACAGAAGCGGTGGAAGATGTAGGCATTGTCCCGCAGGTTTCTGGCTATTTGAAAATGCGCTATTTCAAAGAAGGGCAATTGGTTCAAAAGGGGCAATTACTCTATAAAATAGACCCTTCTCTGTATGAAGCAAAAGTCGCCAGTGCTCAAGCGGCGGTTTCTCAAGCGAAAGCGGGCCTTCACAATGCAAATCTGGACTACGAGCGTGGTCAGGATTTGTTGCCTCGTGGTGGCATCAGCCAATCAGAATTTGACCGTTTGACGGCAGTGAAATTGCAAGCGGAAGCGGGTGTGAAATCTGCAGACGCGCAACTGCTAGCGGCAGAGCTGGACTTATCACACACCACGATTGTTGCACCATTCACGGGCCGAATCAGCAAGAGCAATGCAAGCCTGGGTGATCTCGTGTCGCCGTCTACTGGCGTTTTGACCACCATTGTGAGCCTTGACCCGATGCAAGCCTCTTTTTCAATGAGTGAAAAACAGCGTCTGGAAATGGGCGCAGACATGGTCTCCGGCAGTGGCAAAGGACGTGGAGGATTGGTCGAAGTCTATCTGCGTTTGGGCAAAGGCTATGACTACGAGCATGTGGGTAACATTGACTACCTTGGCAACCGTATTGATGTCAAAACGGGCACAATCGGCCTGCGTGCAAGCTTCCCGAACCCTGAGCATAGATTGCTTCCTGGTCAATACGTTGATGTCATCGTCAAAGATAAAAAATCACAACTAAGCATCATTATTCCGCGTCTGGCGGTTCAAACAGATTTGGAAGGTGATTTCATCATGGTGCTGAAAGAAGGCAACAAAGTAGAACGTCGTAATGTCATTTTGGGCGAACAAACCGACAAAGGAATTATTATCCGCGAAGGTTTGAATGAAAACGAGCGAGTGCTGACGAAAGGCTTGCAGCGTGTTCGCAATGGCATGACGGTACGTCTTCAAGGTGAAGGGGCGTAACGCAGATGCTGAGTCGTTTCTTTATCCAGCGACCTAAGTTTGCGCTGGTTATATCCATTATTCTGACCCTGGCGGGTGCCATCGCAATGATGAGCTTGCCCGTCGCGGAATACCCTCGAATTAGCCCTCCGTCAGTTAACGTATCTGCGCTTTACTCGGGTGCGAGTGCTGAAGTGGTAGAACAAGCACTGGCTGACCCGATAGAGACGTCCGTCAATGGCGTAGAAAACATGATTTACATGTCTTCTAAAAGTGCCAATGACGGCTCTTACAGCTTAAACGTGACGTTTGATATCGGCACGGATCCTGACATGGCGCAAGTCAATGTACAGAACCGTGTCGCGCAGATTGAATCTAAGTTGCCACCGGAAGTTCGTCAGGTGGGTGTGACGGTAAAAAAACGTTCGCCTGACCTGTTGATGGTACTGAACTTTTACTCGCCTGAAGGCAAGTATGATGATCAGTTTTTGGTTAACTACATTAACTTGAACGTGAAAGACCAGCTGGCGCGTGTAAAAGGCATCAGTGAGGTTAACGTCGTGGGCGGCGGTGAATACGCAATGCGTGTTTGGATGAACCCTGAAAAGATGGCGAACCTCGGTATCACGACGTCAGATGTACGTTCAGTGCTTGCTGAACAAAACGTGCAGGTTGCTGCGGGTGATATCGGCGCACCACCTTTTGACAACGTTCAGGAAATGACTTTCAAGCTGGTGACACAAGGCCGCCTCGGCTCTGTGGAAGAGTTTGAGAATGTTGTCGTCCGTGCGAATGCGGATGGCACCATGGTTTACCTGAAAGATATCGCTGATATTTCTTTGGGCCGTAAATTCTACTCAGGTAACGGTAAATACCGTGACCGTCCTGCGTCTATTGTTATCTTGAACCTCCAATCTGATGCAAACGCATTGGAGAGTGGCGGTTTGATCATGGATCGCTTGGAAGAGTTGTCGCATGGCTTCCCAGAGGGCATGGCATACGAAGCAAGTTACGATACCACGCTGTTTGTATCTGAATCGATCAAAGGCGTTGTTAAAACGTTGATTGAGGCGGTCATTCTGGTGATTGCAGTTACCTATCTATTCTTGGGTAGCTTCCGCTCGACCTTGATCCCTGTTGTTGCCATTCCGGTATCGCTTATTGGTACCTTTGCTATCATGTTGGCGGCCGGTTTTACAATCAATACCGTAACCTTGTTTGGTTTGATCCTAGCAATCGGTATCGTGGTGGATGACGCCATTCTGGTTATCGAAAACGTTGATACCAATATGGCAAAGGACCCGTCCCTTAGTCCGCGTCAAGCAACCTTGATTGCGATGAAAGAGGTAACAGGCCCTATCATCACCTCTACGTTGGTACTGCTGGCGGTGTTCCTTCCTGTTGCCATGCTGCCCGGTATCACGGGGATCATGTACCGACAGTTTGCATTGACCATCTGTATCTCGGTGTTGATTTCAGCGATTAACGCGTTGACCTTATCGCCAGCGATGTGTGCACTTGTGCTGAAGCAAGGTGAGGAAAACCATGCCCGTTGGTTTACGGCGTTTAACCGTGGTCTGGAAGCGGTAACCAACAAGTATGGTTCGATTGCCGGTTTCTTGGTGCGCAAGACACTCATTCTGGGTACGTTATTTGCCGTGGCGGTAGGTGCTGCTGGTTATTTCGCAAAAACCACATCAACGGGCTTCGTTCCTCAAGAAGATAAGGGTGTGTTGCTGGTTAACATTCAGTTGCCAGATGCCGCATCGTTATCGCGTACGGAAGAAGTGACACGCAAGCTGACGCAAATCATCAAAAATGAACCGGGCGTTGAGGCGGCAACCGTGGCAAACGGTTTTGCGTTCTTGACGGGTGCAGCGGCATCAAACGGTGCATCGATGTTTATCAAGCTGAAGGATTGGGAAACCCGCCAGAATCTTGAAGGTGATCATGACGCATTCTCGATCACTAACCGCATTAATGGTGCAGCGGCAATGCAGCTTCCAGAAGCGGTTGTGTTTGCAATGGGGCCGCCAGCCGTGCCGGGCATGGGAGCCGCGTCAGGCTTTGAGTTCGTGTTGGAGGATACCTTAGGCCGTAGCCGAAGTGATTTGGCAATGCTGATGCAGCAGATCATGGTTAAAGCGAATGAACAGCCAGAGATTGGGCGAACATTCAGTACGTTCCGCGCCAATGTTCCGCACTTTTACATTGATGTAGACCGTGAAAAAGCAAAGCAGTTGGGCATCCCGCTCTCTGAAATTTTTACCACGCTGCAAGGTAACCTTGCGGGTATGTACATTAACGACTTCTCGCTGTTCGGTAAAAACTACCGTGTAACGATTCAGGCAGATACGGATTACCGTAACGATTTGGATTCCTTAGGGCGTTTCCACGTTCGTTCGACATCGGGTGACATGATCCCATTGAGTACCTTAATTGATGTTGAACAGGTGTTTGAGCCGGATGTTGCTTGGCGTTACAACATGTACCGTTCGGCGGTCATTCAAGGCTCACCGGCACCTGGTTATTCTTCAGGTGATGCGATTGCAGCAATGGAACGTGTAGCGGCTGAAATGCTGCCACAGGGCTACCAGTTTGAATGGACGGGCATGGCATACCAAGAGAAGCAAGCCGGTAATCTTGCTATCTATGCGTTTGCTTTGGCGTTGATCTTTATCTACCTGTTTATGGTGGCGCAGTATGAAAGTTGGAGTATTCCTCTGGCAATCATCCTTGTCGTTCCCGTTGCGACGTTAGGCTCCTTCTTCGCATTGGCCATGACAGGCACGCCGCTGAACTTGTATGCGCAGATTGGTTTGGTTCTGCTCATTGCATTGGCCGCGAAGAACGCGATTCTTATCGTTGAATTCGGTAAGTATGGGCGTGAAGAGAAAGAACTCTCCATCAATGATGCTGCAGTTGCGGGCGGTAAACTGCGTTTCCGTGCGGTTAACATGACATCCTGGTCATTCATTCTGGGTATCTTGCCGCTGATTTTTGCAAGCGGCGCGGGTCATATTAGCCAGAATTCACTGGGTATCTCCCTGACAGGTGGTCTGCTGTTTGTACTTCTTGCAGGTACCTTCTTGATCCCTGGTTTCTTCGCCGCGATTCAACGAGCGCGTGAGAAACATCACGGAGGGTCAACCAAGCTGATTGAGCTGGATGACTAAAGAGAACCGATGCTAGAAAGGGTGCCTTAGGGCACCCTTTTTTTGTCTCATGTTCGGGGATTGGCTGGTTTTAGATTGGATTTATTCACCGTTTTCTACCATGTTAGCTTCCATAGCGTTTGACCGACACGGAGGCGGAATATGAGCGATTTTATTGTCACGAGCTGGGATTTCTCATCAGGCACAGCAAAACAAAACGACCCCAAGCCAGTTCGTATCGAAAAGGGAAACTGGTTTCATTGTCAGCGTGATGGCGAAGGGGGCCGCGAGTGGCTAACACAAAACCACATCCCCGAAGCCATTATTGATTCTCTGCTTGCGGATGACACGCGCCCTCGCTTTGAACAATTTAGCGAGGATTGTTTCCTTATCATCTTACGCAGTATCAACATGAATGAAGGTTCTGATCCTGACGACATGATGAGCTTAAGGATCCTTTGGTTTAACGGTGCAATGGTTTCCACCCGAAAGGTGCCTTCACGAGCCGTTTCAACCTTGCTAGAAAAGCTGAAAAATGGGGAGGGGCCAAAAGATTTATCTTCTTTGCTGCTGGGTATGTTCAATGGTGTAAATGAGATCATTTCGGATTTTCTAGACCCAGTAGAAGACACCATCGATGAGTTAGATGACGCATCGACGATCACGCCACAAGCACTGAATCAACTGTATTCCCGATTGCTGAGGTTACGCCGCTATTTGAAGCCGCAGGGTTATGCATTTGACGATCTCATCAACGCGCGTTTACCTGTTTTGAAGCAGCAGAAAAACCATGTAAAGAACTGCTTAGACACGATCTCCCGTATCAATGAATCGATTGAGTTTTATATTGATCAAATTAATCTCTATCAAGCCAGCGTGAATCAAAAACAATCGGAAGTAATGAACAGAAACACTTATCTATTTTCGGTCGTGGCGGGTATTTTTCTTCCCGCGGGCTTCTTTACCGGCCTTCTCGGCGTGAACATTGGCGGGATGCCGGGTCTAAATAACCCATTGGCATTTACCGTGTTTTGCGTAGCGCTTTTGGTTGTGGTGGCCGTAGAAGTGTTGCTGTTGAAGAAGATGCGATTTATTTGATGATCTGACGACGAAAAAAGAAAAACGGCCAGTAGGCGAAAACGCGTACTGACCGTTGAAAGGGAGAGTTAGTGCTGCGGTAAATCCGGCTTGGGTTTTACCCTCACTAAGCTTTCGATTATCGTGATCGCCAACCCTAACCAAATCAAGCCAAAGCTCACTGTCTTCACGCTGTCGAAAGCTTCACCAAACACAATCACCGCAAGTAAAAACTGAAGGCTAGGTTCAATGTATTGCATTAAGCCTACCATCGACATTTTTGCGTGCTTCACCGCTTCTGAGAAAAAGAACAGCGGTAACAGGGTAATAGGTGCCGCACCGATGTAGAGCAGCAAGGTAGACGTATCGCCTGACATTGCCTGACTGGTTCCCGTCGCCATTGTATAAGCGAGGTAGAGTGCTGCAAATGGCAATAGAACAATGGCTTCTACAAACAAACTGGAGATTGCATCGTATTTTACGTAACGCTTACTCCAGCCATATAACGCGAAAAACACTGCCATCAACATGGCTGCCACGGGAATCTCACCGTACTGCCAAATCTGGTAACTCAGCCCCAGTGCACCGAAAACCACCGCCGCGTATTGGCCGAGTGTGAGTTTTTCTTTGAAGGCGATGACACCTAACCCAATAACAAGCAAAGGGTTGATGAAAAAGCCAAGACTTGCGTCTAATACACGGTCATTTGTCATTGCCCAGGTAAATGCTGTCCATGAAATACACATCGCAACGGATGCGACTGACGCAAAGAAAAACGATTTTTTGTCTGCAATCAGTGAGTTCCAGTTAGGAGAATATCCCTTTCTCAACCGCAAAATAAGGATTAGGAAAGGTACGGAAGCCGCAATCCTGAATGCTAACAGTTCGCCCATGGCGGCATTGGGTAGAAATTGATAGTAAAGCGGTAGCGAGCCCCACAAGACGAAGGCGATCGCCGCCATCACGTTGCCATAACGTGTCGGAGTCATCGAAATGTACCTGAATGAAAAAGGGAGGAGGATGCGCGATTGTATAGCGAATAGGCGATTTGTAAAGTGATAGAAAGGCAATAAACGTAATCACAGTTTGCGAATAATAGGTAATGCTTAAAAAGTCACATTTGTGAAAAGCGCTAACGTTTTAACTCACTAATATAAAGAGTATTGCTACAAATTTAAAACGTACTTTGTTGAAGAGATTTTGTATGTGTAGTCGGCCTTAAGTCTCCATTTTTGACACCTTTATATGTATTTTTAGGTGTCCGGATGCCTGTTTTTATTGTTTCGTAATACTTGCACGTTTAAGCCTACACCCTCGGTGAGTAAAAAGACTTCAGAAAGTGCGAATGCGACTGGGCTTTCTCTGTGAAAACATACGTTCAGATCTGCTAGAGTGATATCAACTCAGGAATGATGAAACAGATTGAGTCCCCAAGGATGAGTCAGGCATTCCGAACCTTCTTATGTTTTTTGCTTAAATAAGGGAACTAATGAAATGGATTGATATGCAGACTCACTTGCAAACGCATGATGTTGCAATCGTAGTAGGCCCACACCGTTCAGGAAAAACAGAGTTTATTACTCAGCAATACGGCGATCGCCAGCCATCTATCGATGTGTATAAAGCGAGTAAAGCATACAGCGGTGGGAACCCTTCAATCACCGATGAGGAATGGCTGGAAATGACATCGCGTGATTGCCCGTTTATTGCTGCAATAGATGTGCATACGCTTAAAAGTGAAGACCTTTTCCAGCTTATCCATTTAGCGTCGGAAACGAAAAAGAAATTGTATCTGACCTGTTTTGATATCGAAGCGATCCCGTTTTCTCAGGTAATGGCACTTATCTGTGAAAAACAGCTGTCATTGGTGAAAATTGAAATGCTGGAAAGTGGTGACGTTTACGCTTGGTCGCTTGTAGGGAACAGCTAAAAGCGTTCGGCTCGGTCTAGACTGATCGCTCCGAGCCGACATTTTGAAGAGAATTAGCGGTTTTCTGGCCGTTGAGCAATGTCATCGGCCATACTGATTAAACGGTCTAATATCTTTTCCCCATCCGCCCTTAGTCCATTGTGCTCATATTCGTTCGTTATCCATGCGCGACTGTTTGCTAACCCTCGTAATGTCTCTCTAGAATAATCCATCTCAACATACATATCGTCGGCATAGACAGCGCAGGCAACGGGCACCTTGTTGTTTGCAAGCGCGTTGCTATCATAAAGAGTGGGCCAGTCTTGCTTGGTCGCCAGCATGTTAGCCGCATCTTTTAGCGGTACGAGGCAGGCCATTTGATCAAACATCCATGGGTAGACCATCTCGCCAGTGAACAGGAACGGTTTGCCTTTCTCATAATTAAATTGGGTAAACGCGGTATTCCGCACGCGGTGAGCTGACCAATTTGACGATGCAATCTGGTTGTATATGGGCTCATGCAAAAAGGCATAGATAGGATTGGTTTGATAGCTTTGTTCGTTCAGCATCGCCAACAGGAATGCATGGCTCAACACCATGCCTTCGTGCGTGTCGACAAATGCATCCTCTAACAGATAGTACATCGGCAAGTTGGCACCGCTGCGACCTAAATTGATACCGATCTGCTGGAATTGTTCAACCGTAAACGTCTGGCCATTTGGTAAAGCAACGTCGTTTACCGAAAGAAAGTCAGCGATGTCCTGACACATTTTTTGCGCAGCAGGGAATTGAGCGAAAAAGGCGTCGTTTTTATCGATGACGCGTTGGTAAGTGGCGCGATACACATCATCTGTATGGCGTGTTAAAGACGGGATACCCCCTGTTATAAAGACGCGCTCAAGACTATCTGCGAAAAAAGACAGATAGGTTAATGCACAGAAACCGCCAAAGCTTTGCCCTAATATCGACCACTTATCAATACCTAGCCGATCTCTAATGGCTTCTGCGTCGCGTACGATATTGTCTGCCCGAAAATGCTGGATTAATTCGACCTGAGCATCCGAAGACAGATGAGAGAGGGTTTGGAGGGTGAGCGGCGTGCTAAGACCTGTACCACGTTGATCGAGAAGCAGTACGCGGTACTCTTTTAATGCGCGTTTTAACCAACCACTGCATGCATCTGGCCTTGGTGAAGGAAATCCGGGGCCACCTTGAAAATAAACCAGCCAAGGAAGCTCGGTCTGATCTTTAGCCAAATCCACCACTTCTCGTGCAAAGACGTTGATGCGTGTTGACTGAGGTTGTTGGTGATCGAGCGGTAAATCAAATGAATGCTGACGGTAAAATAAGCCGTCAGCGATAAATTCTTTTTGCATTGTTCATCCTGTTGCAAGTGGCCGTGTCACTATCAACAGAATTTAACGTATTTATGCCGTCGTTTCCTCACATGATTTCGCTGTTTCGGCAAGAATATCAGCCTGAACGATTAACCGGCCTAGCGTGTTCTTTAGCAAGTCAGTCTCGGGTTCGTTGAATTGAATACCCAGTTGGATGCCTTCACCGTGTCCGCTGACAGAGGCGACCACACCATCAAAATATACTGGCTCTTCAAACAACGAATTGATGATGACGCGAATGGTTTCTCCTGTATCGACAAAAAGATTTGAAGACGTCCGAATTGCACAACCGCCGAGTGAGACGTCGGCAAGTTTCGCCAAGGTGTTTCGTCCGTCAATTTCTAATTGAACAATCCGTGAAACGTTGTAGCGGGCGTGTTGTCGCATACGGTGAATATTCACGATATCTGGCAGGGCTATCGCCAGCATTTTTTCGGGGCGATGCATCACACTGAGTATGTGAGATTTAAAAGCAAAAATTTCGCCATATCGGGAAGCGTTAAGACCTTTAACAACGATTTGTAAGCCAGAGGGATCGCTCAGCAATTTACTGAGTTCCGGATCTGACGGTGTTTCAAGCAAGATGTATTTTTTGTCTCGGTAGCCAATGAGCTTAGATGCGCCAGTAAAAGCGCTGATGTTGTCTTTGTATTTCAGTTCCAAAGAGAGCGCACAACCGACAGAAATCGTCGGTAGGAAAACGGATGGCAATAGTGTATTTGTGGTATTCATTTGGTGTTATGTATGTATAGAGAATGAAATCAGCCAAAGGAAACATTGGTAGAGTGAATTCTCATAATTAAGACGGTGATTTTACTGTGAATAGTCACTAGGTTGATATTTACGACATCAATACATTGAAGCAACGCACAAATAAGGTGTGTATTGATAAAATATTCATCAACGTAGCGCGAGAAAGTACCCATGCTGTTCTTGAAGAGTGTCGATATCTGCGGCAGAAAGGCTTTCGTGTTATGAGCGATCTTGAGCGAAAACCACTATCAGTAGTACGAGTAGCATCATGTTATCTACGAAACCAAGCCCCTTACTTGAGGGGCTCTAGACGACGTTTATAGATTTAAAACAGTATTTATAGGTATTAAAGTTAATAGCCCCTATGTGTTGAGGCTATTTCAAAATACTCTTTCTTCGTCGCTATTTTATATAGGCTTCATTCATTTCGTTTGTATCAGATCCACTACACAATTGACCATTTCTACTTCCCATCACGAGTCGTTGATAAACACCATATAGTTCTGGTGGAACATCATCAATAACAATCTGTTCACCTACACCAAAGTCCAATTCACTGCTTTCATTACTGCTTACATCTTTGCTTTGGTAGACGTCCATGTAATACAGCGTAAGGCCAACTTTCCCACAATCCAGTGCTCCTTTATGGAGGTCGTACTCTACTCGGTATGTTAAAGCAGCATCCGGATCGTCTGGGAGTAGTGTGAATTTTTTAAAATACCCGGTTGTCCAGTGGCCGCTTGAACCGATATCATCATCGGAGAAAATGCGGTCATGCCTTATTAAACCTCTGCCTACCCAAGAATCGCCCCATATAGTGTATTGACAACCTTTAGGGAGAGGAGGCGTCGTCCATGTGACATTTTCTCCCATTGGGATTTCATTATCACTATCTGAGTAACCACACCTGCCATCAATTCGGATATAGGGCAATTTGTTATCGCCATTAAGGTTCAGTGCGGTGTACTTCAGTGTGGCTTTGTTGCTTAATTCGGTTGGAAGACATGGCAGCCTAAAGTTGTTCGGTTCTTAAGCAATATACTGAGTTTCAGGCATACCCAGTCCTGTAAG
>NZ_FUXU01000133.1 GCF_900167155.1 Enterovibrio nigricans DSM 22720
CATGAGACTACGACGATTGATGGGTGTAGCCGATCAGATCGTAGCTTCTAGATTTAGTTCCATCGATTTAAGCAACAAAGCCCATTAAAGCTTCGAGACGAAAATCTTAAAATAATTGATATTGCATTTGAGATAGGGTTTGGGAGTGTAGATGGCTACCAAAGAGCCTTTAGAAAAGAATTTGGTTTAAACCCTAGTCGCTACGCAGTGAAGCCTACACCCGTCAACCTTTTTATTCCTTATGGTGTTAAATATAGACCCTTAGCTAATAGAGGCATTGCGATGAAAAACGTAACCAATATTTTTATCCAAGTAATTGAAAAGCCAGCGCGCAAGGTGATGTTAAAACGGGGAATCAACGCAAAAAACTATTTTGAATATTGTGATGAGGTAGGCGGAGATATTTGGGGACTTCTTACCAGCATTACGTCGATTAGCGAAGAGCCTGTCTGTCTTTGGTTACCGCCCGCTTATATAAAACCGGGTACCTCTGAGTATGTACAGGGTGTCGAACTCCCCAATGACTACAATGGCGAGATTGTAGACGGTTTCGATATTATTGATTTACCTTCGGCAATATACCTTAAGTTCCAAGGAGAGCCTTTTGCTGAAGAAGACTACCTACAAGAAATTGAAGGTATGTGGAGCGCCATTAGTAAATATGACCCAAGTAACATAGGTTACTCTTGGGATAAACGAAACCCTAGAATCCAACTTGAACCCATCGGTGCAAGAGGATATATCGAGCTAGTCGCTATAAAATCGTAGTTAAAACATAAATATCAGCACCGAAAAGTTTTGTTTAGACGCCTCTGCGGGAGATTATACACCTCCCGCATTGTATTATTTTTTAAAACCCTTCACGGCCACACCATGAAACCTGAAGATATGACATCCAGAAAACTGGATCGATCCAGTTCAAAAAGATCACATTGCGTCTACATCATTAGATGGCTATTTCTCGAACGTGTCTTTTCTATCAAACGAAAAAAAGCCACCTTTCCGGTGGCTTTTTGGTTCATCTCTTTAAGTTGAAAATTAGAATACTGTAGTGTTGCTATAATTTGCGTTTTACTCGCCTGCTCACTATGTCGAGCGACCTAGCCTCGTGGACATATTCACATGGGCTCATTGGACTAGCGAGGTCTTTCACTTAAAGTGGCGTATTTCTACGCTGATGTAACATTCCAAATTGTTATGTCACTCATGCTGCCAGTCTCACTTTCTGGCTGAATCGAGCAGAATGCTCGTCCTAATCGTCTAAATTGCCTGAGTGCCATTTGATTATAGGGCAACCCATTCCTACCGCTACGTCTCATTATTACGATTGTGACGAGCTTTCCGAATATAGATTTTGGTGGCTACAGACACCCATTTTAGGCAAGGATTATGCTTAGGAACGCGGCCTACAGCGCGATTCGATGCATGCTATTAAAACAAAAAAGAAAATGTCAGCATACAGTCAAAACCGTTATTGATATGCGTATAATAAAGCCCAGATCTCGTGCTCTTCATTTTAATTCATGGATGTTAGATTGACCGCTTTCCACTCGCCTTTTCGTTTTATACCCACCGCTCAAGCCTCATTGGCGATGGCATTTTTTGGATTGGGTACGGCTTGGGCACTTTATCACCCGATAACTGGCTCTATTTCTCGCCCTCTTTTGTCTTTCATCGGCATTTTGCTGATCACACCGGTTTGGATGAAATACGCCCTGGAACCCAGACGTTTTTTCCAAGATCTGCGAGATCCGCTCTACGGTAGCTTAATGGCGCCTATGACCATGTCACTCTTATTGATGGCCGATTTCCTTGCCGAAATTCATGTAAAGGCCGCCGCGTTGGTGTGGTACCCCGCCATGACAATGCACATTTTCATGGCCTGCTACTTTTTCTTTCATCAAGCAAAATCGTTTGAGAAGTGCAATATCTATCCAAGTTGGTTTCTTTATCCGGTAGGGCTTATCAGTAGTACGCTTGCTGGTCCGAAGCTTGGTTTTGACCACGAATCGGCCATGCTCGCACATGTCTGTATTGGTGCATACTTTTGTATGCTGCCGTTCGTATTGTACCGCCTATGTTTTTTAGAAACCTTACCGAGAAACTCTCGTCCTGTTCTGGCCATTATGGCCGCCCCTGTGAATCTGGCACTCACGGCATACTTGGTCAATCTTCCTTCTCCAGATCCCGTCTTAGCGGGCGCATTAGCGGGTGTCGGTATTATGATGACGCTGTTTGTCTATCTCTGTTATTTCGATTTACTCAAAGAACCGTTTCAACCCACTATCGCAGCACTCACTTTTCCATCAGTCATCAGCGCGGTTGCCATGGAGCGTTTAACACTGTGGCTTGGCACTGACTTTCCTCACTGGTCATGGCTGGAAAGGCTGGGGCTGTTTGAGCTGGTTATTGCTACGCTGCTGGTGGCCTGGGTAAGTTTTGGCTATATCCGACATTATGGTTTCGGTCGTTAATATCCCCGAAGTTGAAAATTTACCCGATATTAAAGCCCCTCTAAGGGGCTTTAATTATCGCCAAGCTCTTCAATAACAATGTCGATAAAACTCCGTACCTTAGAGGACATGTGTTTTCTGCTTGGGTAAACAAGAAAAATTTCTATTGGAATTCTCGGGTATTCCGGAAATAGCTCCACCAGCTTTCCCGACGAGAGTTCATCTCGCAGATTAAACCGAGGTGTACGGATTATTCCCCGCCCTTCCAAACACAGTGACAAAATCAATTGAGAGCTGTTCGACGTCATAAAGCTCTCGACATTCACTTCAATCACATCGCCGTTAGGCTCTGTATATCGCCATGTATTGTAATTCGGTAAATTTCTATAACTGATCACGCGATGGTTTGTCAGTTCATTAGGGTGATTGGGGGTACCGAATGCGTTCAAATAATCAGGAGATGCGACTGTCACACCTTCCGATGTCATAAACTTTCTGCAGATCAAGCTGGAATCTTCGAGGGATTGCGTAGCTCGAACAGCAATATCAATGCCTTCCGCGACCAGATCTACTTTCCTGTCATTTAATTCAACGTCGAACGTAATGTCTGGGTACTTGTCGGTAAAACGACTGATAAGTGGAGCGAGTGAAATCAAACCAAAGCTTGTCGGGCAACTGATTTTCAGATGTCCTTTCGGGGTGTTTTGATGGCCGAGCATCGCACTTTCTAACTGCGCTGCATCCTGCACGATTTGTCGGCATTGCTCATAGTAAAGATCCCCTTCAGGCGTCAGGTTTAGAGAACGCGTTGTCCGGTGAAGAAGCCTTACACCGAGCCTCTCTTCTAATTTATTGATTTCTTTACTTATATATGATGTCGAATGACCCGATTTTTCGGCGGCCTTTGTAAAACTGCCATACTTAACCACTTCTGTGAAAATGACCATTCCATCAAACAGTTGTGTATTCATCGCCTTTTCCAATCACTCACCATTCAAGCAAGCATAACGACATTAGCTGTCATATGGAAACAATCCTTCCACATGCAGGCTATTAATCTTCTAACGATTAGCAATTAAAGTAAGTACAACGTTACGAAAAGGAAGAAGGTGGTCCCATGAAGGAACTGACAAGAGTGAACCACATCGGATTGCGCGTCAGTAGTTTTGAAGCTGCGACGTCTTTCTATGGCAAACTGGGTTTTGAATATGTCGCAGGCCCTAGTGGACCAGAGCCAGTCGCCATTGTCGAACACCCGTGCGGCATCAATATTAACTTTATTCTAAACGCATCGAATAAAGACGGTGTAAATGTGTTGATGGATACGCAGGAAAAATTAACGGGTTATACGCATGTTGCTCTCGAAGTTTCAAATATCAACGCTGTCATAGAAAACTTAACCGCGATGGATATTCCTCTCTCTGGTGGGCCGATGAATCATCCCACGGGAACATCAATATTCATCAGAGATCCCGACAGAAACGTGATCGAATTTATTGAATACATGGGCACTCGCCAACTTTAGATCGAATTTATAAGGAAACCATGATGAAACTATTAGCATTTGCCGCATCTAGCAGCGCACAATCCATCAACAAAGCACTGGCTACACATGCAGCCAGTTTAGTCGAAGGTGCAAGCGTCGAAATTCTCGACATCAATGACTACGAGATGCCCATTTTCAGCACAGATCGTGAAGCCGAACTCGGGCACCCAGAACAAGCGCAAGCGTTCTTTAAAAAGATAGGTGAAGCTGATGCCATCATCGTTTCCTTTGCTGAGCATAATGGTTCTTATACTGCTGCATATAAAAACCTGTTTGATTGGACATCTCGTATTGAGCAAAAGGTTTATCAAGGCAAACCTGTCGTTTATCTGGCTACATCACCAGGCCCGGGCGGCGCACAAACCGTATTAAATTCAGCCGTAACCAGCGCTCCCTATTTTGGTGTAGACCTTAAAGGCTCACTGTCCGTACCTAGCTTCTACGACAATTTCGATATGGAAGCACAAAAGCTCAACAATGCTGAACTACTCGACGCGTTGAAAACAACGGTCAATGTACTGGCTGTATAAATGTACTGACTGCACAACGGGTGGTCATTTCAATAAGGCAATTGGCACATGGATAATGCATTGCTGAAAAAGCCGATCGGTAGCGCGTTGGTTTCAATGGCCGCGCCTACCGCAGTTGGCATGTTACTGACCTTCTTGTTTCAACTGGTCGATACGTATTTTATCGGTCAGCTCGGTGTTAAAAGCCTCACGGCAATCAGTTTTACTTACCCTATTTATATTCTCATTGTTGGCTTATTCATGGGGATTTCTGCAGGCTTATCTGCGGTAATTGGCCGGTTACTGGGTGAAGGATATATAGACCGAGCCTCATATCTAATTGGACTGTCGCTGGTTATTTTTGGCTTTCTATCCGCCATAATTGGCCTCGTCTGCTACCTTCTCGGTGCCAGCGTGTTTGAGCTCTTGGGCATGTCTGATGATTTGTATCCGCTTGTCGCTGATTACATCAATCCCCTTTTCTTTGGCATGCCGTTGTTAAGTGCTGTTTTAATTGCAAACGCATCTCTCATGGCTAAAGGGGTCATGCTAAAGCCGATGCTGGTCATGGCGGTCGGCGGCTTTACTAATCTCATCCTTGACTACGTCTTTATTTTTGGATGGGGACCCGTCCCCGCCTTGGCGTTGACCGGCGCAGCAATTGCGACAGTTATTTCATGGGGGATCATGCTCGGCCTGATGCTCATCCTCTTGGTCAAAGAACACATGCTGCCTCTTCATTTTGCAGAGTCGCTGGACAAAGTGGCACTTTATGCTGATGTCAGAGATACTGCTCGGCTTGCCACACCTGCGATTGCCGCACAAATCCTTACTCCGCTATCCGTTGCGGTCATCACGCGTATTGTATCTGCATACGGAGAGAATGCCGTAGCAGCATATGGCATTGTCACACGGATTGAGTCTCTTGCTTTAACGGGAATTTTAGCGCTCAGCGTGATCATTACGCCGCTCGTAGCACAAAATTATGGGGCTTATCGCCAAGGGAATGTCAGTTTCCTCAGACTCGACAACATAATCGCGCTTTCCGGTCGTATTGCCGTCTATTGGGGCGTGATTTTCTATGTCATTTTGGCGTTAATTGGGCGAATGCTGGTCACTTTTTTCACTCCCGAACAACAGATTGTCGATACTGCTTATCGCTACCTTTTGATTGTCGGATTTTCGTTTCCGGCTTTTGGGTTGGCATTGATCTCCGCATCGTTCTTTAATGGCATTCAATTGCCGATGTTGTCATTAAAATTAACGCTCGCAAAAACGCTATTGTTTACGCTTCCCCTCGCGGCGCTGGGTTCCTTGTTCTCAGAAACGTTTATTTGGGTTGGATTGGGGCTTTGTTGCTTAATTCGGTTGGAAGACATGGCAGCCTAAAGTTGTTCGGTTCTTAAGCAATATACTGAGTTTCAGGCATACCCAGTCCTGTAAGCTTGTTCAGCGCTTTGATCATAGCGTAAGTCTCGCCAACCTGAGCATTGTAATTTCTTAGGCTTAATTTCCCACCTAGCAGCTGTTTTACTCGGTACATTGCTGTCTCTGATAGTGAGCGCTTGTGATAGCCATACCGCTTTTTCCACTTCTTGTTGGAGCCGTAGAGCTTTTGACAACCTACTGCTAAATTGCGAGGGTGTCCTTGTTCCCAGAATGCAGCCCCTT
>NZ_FUXU01000175.1 GCF_900167155.1 Enterovibrio nigricans DSM 22720
CATGAGACTACGACGATTGATGGGTGTAGCCGATCAGATCGTAGCTTCTAGATTTAGTTCCATCGATTTAAGCAACAAAGCCCTAGATTGCCTGAATACCAAAACTTTGCAACAGAGCCGAGAAAATATGTAAACTGTCAAAAATACAACAGTTTAATTCTAAATTATTTGTTATATTCCCATAAGAAATACATTAAATGGTTTACTAAGTACCTATTTTTAGATAGTTAGTCTATTAAATACTAGAAAAAAGAATAACTTTAATCCTCTGTAGATACTTCTATCTATTTCTTTTTAATTTACTATATAGTTATTTGACATAATAAAGTTGAGATATTACATTAAAATAACATTAATTTATTGTTTTTAGTTATTTATCGTAATATAATTCCACCTCATAAAGGGATAACGTGATGAATAGGTATATCATAACATATATTTTCTTTTTTTTATCTTGTGATTACAGTTTTGCATTTCAAAATCACACTCCAGCAAATGAAATAATCGAAAAAAAAATAAAAGTAATAACTAATCTTGGTACAGCTAGATGCTACACAGTAAGACCCAGAGATTCGTTTACATATGTAATAAGTGAATACTCTATAACTGGAATAAACTATTGTTCGGATACCGACGAAACTTGGTCATTCGATGTGAATGGCAGAATATCTACAGTTATTAATGGATTGGATTATTGTTTAACTGCGCCAGATAGTGTTATAAACGAAAAGGTCGACTACGATCTGGTCAGGGTGTTTAGATGTGATATGTCAAATAACTATCAAAAGTGGTATGTGAATGATATGCATTTCAAATCATATTTAGGTAATTTTAAAATAAAAAACTACAATGAACAACTATATATAAGTATCAAGAATGATGATAAACATGATCATAGAATTTCACCTAATCTCAACGAGTGGATAGATAATTATTCAATACCAAGAACATATAACTTCTCCTTGTCTATGAATTATAAGGATGCTAACAATAACAAATACTATTCAAATTATAGATCTGATTCGTATTTGGCCTTTAGAACTACAAATGATGATTCTTATCGTGTGTTATACTCACCCTATACAAAACTACTATCGTTCCAACATAAATCAGGAACTAACGAAAGCATTGCTTTTTGTTTAAAAAGCAACAATAAAGAAAAAGAAAAAATTTGGCAGTATTCTGAATTATCAAATAATTATAAATGCCCATCTGTGACAAGCTCATTTATACCAAAAGAATTACAATGGGACATGGTTCCGATTAAAAAACAAAACAATAATGAAGCTATGGTGAAGTTTTTTGATTATTTAGGTAACCCGTTAAAAATATGGGTTGGAGGTGGCTCTAATGGAATTGCTTTTACAGTTCCTAATGATGCATTACCAAGCTATGAGTACATAGCTACCACATCGAAAAGCGAGTTCTTTGTCAACGCCGCAGTATCAGATTGGGTTGAGTTTTTATCGGCCAACGAGCAGGTGAGGTCTCAACATTGCCCTGCACCAGCCAATAATTACACTGCGATTTCACCACGTGTTTTACCTGATTCCTTCCACCTTACAGATGATTGGTATCTTCGCTTATTAACAATTGCAGCATCACCAACTCAAGGGGTTCATATTGGGTTAGGAGTATGTGGAGCATGTTATTTAGAAACTCTAGAAATTTTAAGAGAATTTTATGAGTCTTTGAATGGTAGTGTACCAAATAGTCATTATTTCGATCCCACTGAGCAAATTACTGCAGTTGACCAATTATCGTATTCATACCCTGCTCTTTATGCTTCATTGGAAACTATTTGGCAAGAAGCTTTATCTGATAGCATAGCGTTAACGGATCAGCATAGAGCAGGCCAAATTACTGAAGAGCAATATTTGACTAGTTTTCACACAAGATTTGAACAACTACATGTTTCTACACAGAACAATTTTCTTCCAGATTTCTATCAGGTATCACCCTCAACATTCCGATTTACGGGTTATACAGACGATATGACTCAACAGATAAACTCAATACTACCGAATGATACTGCTTCAGTAGGCACTACGGCAATAGTAGTGACTCAATTTTATCTTTCAAACAATCAACCAGATAGCCATTCTGTTCCTTTGGTTCGTTTTTCTGATGGATGGAGTGTGTTGGAAGTAGCGGTACCAAATGCAACACTATCTCGAGTGGATAGATATAATAGAGCTAGATTTCCTACAGCTTCAGAAGCGATTTTTAATTATTTTCAAACCAGATCTCCTTATTTCATCAATGGTCATAACAATGTTAATTTCGGTAACATTTCCAATATAATGTTGATTAACCAAGTAAACATTAGACCAATAACGATTGTTAGTAATCCTTTGGTTTCATTTGGCAATTGTACAGGCGAGGGGGAAGATGGACGTCGCGGCACTGGGAAATTAACTCCGGAAACACAAGAAAAAAATAGTATACAAAACTTATGCGTTACAGAATCAGGTGAAATTTCTCGCTGCTATGGCGCACGCAACCTAAATGAAACAAACAGTCCATCAGTTGTATCAGAGTGTCAACACTTGTATAACTCAAATGGCAAAGAGTGGCTTTGGAATGGTAGCTTCGGTCACTATTACAGTTCTAAGAATACGTGTGAAAATGCGAATATGTGTAATGATAATGGTGGCCTATGTTTTCAATGGAAAAAAAGAGAAAAAGGAAGATGTGAACATTTGAATTATTATAATAATAAATGGGAGTGGGTAATTTTCCCTCGCTACAGTACATCATCATCATGTAAAGCCGAAAATAAATGTAGCGAGGGTGGTGCATGCTATCAATGGGTCGAAAATTGACTTCAGTTCAGATAGCGACTCTGTAAATAATTAGGTGTATTAGCAAAACGCTGTAAACCCTCGCCCGATGAGGGCGGGGATATAGGTTATGTCGCAAATTTTGATTTATACCCAAAAATAACTGACTCGAACCTAGCACAGTTGGTAGGTTCAAGCGGATAGGGCTCCGTTGCAAAGTTTTAAGTTTCAGGCAATCTAGTGTCACCTTCCTCGTCGTTTATTAAGCATGACTGATTTCAAAGGGCGTCACTTTT
>NZ_FUXU01000064.1 GCF_900167155.1 Enterovibrio nigricans DSM 22720
CTGGGAACAAGGACACCCTCGCAATTTAGCAGTAGGTTGTCAAAAGCTCTACGGCTCCAACAAGAAGTGGAAAAAGCGGTATGGCTATCACAAGCGCTCACTATCAGAGACAGCAATGTACCGAGTAAAACAGCTGCTAGGTGGGAAATTAAGCCTAAGAAATTACAATGCTCAGGTTGGCGAGACTTACGCTATGATCAAAGCGCTGAACAAGCTTACAGGACTGGGTATGCCTGAAACTCAGTATATTGCTTAAGAACCGAACAACTTTAGGCTGCCATGTCTTCCAACCGAATTAAGCAACAAAGCCACATAAAACTACAATCTTTCGCATAGCCTTTCTCCTGAACAGCTGACCTGATTATGGCTATAGAAAATTGTATCTGTGTTGCCTCCAGGGTCATCCTTTATCGGAAATAGTTATAGATATTGCAGTAGTCTTCTCTAAATTTTGTAATGAACTGAAATGTAGACAAATTGTAGTCATTTTGTCTGTCCCCGACATACTTGCGTACGATAACTAAGACAGGATCAGAGATGCGGGCGCTTGTCCTGTCCAGCGTCTAAAGGCGCGGCTAAATGCGCTGGGGTCAGAATATCCCAGTGTATAGGCCACGGACGTGACATTTTCTTTGCCACTGAGTAACAGTGTTAGGGCTTTTTCCTTTTTAAATCTGTCCATGAGCTGTTTTGGGGTGACGCCTTCGGCATTGAGTTTGCGCGAAAGAGAACGTTCACTCATATTGATAGCCTGCGCGATAGTAGCCAATGATATGGCATCCAACGGCATATTCTGCATTACACAGATGACGTGTTGAGACACCAACTGCTGTCTTATTGTCAGCAGCTCATTGTTGGCAAGTGTCATTGATGACTGATAAAGAGCAGGATTAGCGAAGCGGCAACCTTTATTTAAGATGTCCTTGGTCAGGAACAGGCGTCTGACTGGATGGCCGTTACTGATCGTGCAATTTGATAACTCAGACAGTTCTTGAATGGTATGATTGTCAACCTGAAATTGCATCAGTCCTAGCTCGAAAGTCTGCTGAGTCCTTCCCAATGCCTCTCTTATCATCCGAATAATTAACGCGAAAAAATACACCTGGCTCAAGGCGGAGGAGCGCTCTTCTGTGGCGATATCTTCGTGATCCAACAACCACAACTCTGCGTCACCATTGGGTTGTATGGCTAAGTGCAATTTGAGCATCGGGTTGATCAACGAAAATAGTTCCGACAAGGTTGTTAACGCATCTTTGAGAGTACATGCAGAGTGAAAGGCGAGTGCGCTCGGGCCGATATCCAGCAACTCAATGTTTGCGACGGCCTGAAATAGTGGGGCAAGGGTTGGGTGCTGATCGAACCGAGTAGCAATACAGGATTCTATCTGCCGCAGTACCACTCTATTGGTTGTGTGTACATTCACACTTGGTTCCTCCCCTGTGGTTGTGTGCGAGATCGCCCGCAACCAATATGCAGGAAGGAGAGCGTGTGCGTGTTTTTCTGGGGTCATGGCTTACACATATATTGGGGCTTTCTTATGGGCCCAAGGTTTCGCTTCTTCAAGCTGATACGCTAATTCAAGCAGTAATCTATCATTGCCTCTGGCAGCAGAGAAATGACTTCCTACCGGAATGCCAGAAGGTGTCCAATAGAGTGGAACGGACATTCCTGGATTGCCCGCAACGTTTTCAACGGGAGTATAAGACATGAGTTTTTCAGAGCGTTCCCATATTGTTTTTCCGCTGTGAGTCTTTTGGTCAAAGTAAGCTAAATCAGGTGCAATAATTGAGCAAACAGGTGTCAGCCAAACATCGACATCCGCAAAGAATGTATTGTTATGTTGAATCGCAAATTGGTGGCACTGTGCGACTGCGTCGGGGTACAAGTTCGGGTGTTTTCTCACTCTCGATTGCATCTCTCTAGCGAGATAGGTGACGTTCTCGCTGACCTTTTCTGGCATAGACTCTAGCGGCTTACCCATTCCATCAAACATGTCCGCAAAGGCTGCCATTTTGTTGCCAAATACGCCCATATAGTTCCAAAGGAAATCATCATTGTTAGTGACAGGGTGTTTAACTTCTATCACCTCATGCCCCAGTTCACCCAGTAACTTCACCGTTGAGTAGAAGGCTTTTCGCGTTTCGATATCAGGCTTTGCGCCAAACAGGTCTTCCAATGTAACAGCAATGCGGAGTTTTCTTCTCAGTGGCTGGGTAACAAAACCTGTTGCTGTGCGGGAAAAAGGCGTATCAAAACCATCTTTGGTGTGGTTTTCCGTGAGGGACACTGCCAAAGCCGTGTCTCTGACTGAACGAGACATAAAGGATTGATGGGTAAAGTCTTCGTTTGTGTTCCCATTGCTCAACCCCGTGATCAACTGATCGCGGCTGGGTTTAAAACCAAAAATGCCACAAGCAGATGCTGGCATACGCGATGAGCCGCCACCATCCGTAGAATGAACGAGTGGCACGTATCCGGCAGCAACTGCGGCCGCACCACCGCCAGTCGATGAATGAACACTTTTAGTCAGATCCCAAGGGTTGCGTGTGGCCCCATAGAGCGGATTTTGCGTACAACCTAAGGACATCATCTCAGGGATGTTGCTCATACCGATGTTGATGAGACCTGCATTTTCAGACGCGCGGACAAACCATGATGTTGCTTCTGGCTTTCTGCCTTTGTTGAGGATCGAGCCATTGGTACTCTCAACGCCTCTGACGTCAACACAGTCTTTCACCAGAAAAGGTACACCGGCAAAGGCCGAGTTTATATTGATGGTTTCAGCGCGTTTTAGCGCATCATCAAAACAGGTAGCAACCACGGCATTAACCTGATCGTTGGTTTGTTTTATTTTGTAGATGGCTTCTTGTATCAGCTCTGTTGGGCTCGTCTTTTTCGCGCGAACGAGGTCAGCCATGGCAATGCCATCCAACGGTGTCCCTGCTAAGGTATTTGTCGCCACAGTAGCGCTTGATTTTGCTCTGGCAATGGGAGAGGTTAGAACCGCGGCTGATGCTGCTCCCGCGCCGAGTGCTTTAAAAAAATCTCTACGTTTCATGGACATTACTCTATCTGTGGGCATGTGGTTATTCTACCGAGATAGAGAAATAAACGAATGATAGCGACTGCCATCGATCATACAATTCTTGCCAAATTGCGAGGTGTCTATCGATGACATTAAAGGGGCTGATGTTTGCGCCGCTCGGCATGATTGGTCTAGTTGGACGTTATTAAATGAGAAGCTGGTGAGTATGAAAATAGACTGGTGAAGGGGATTCTTGAGCGTGAACCTGATATTCAAAACGTTGCAATCAGGTGTTTCGTGTTTGATTGTTTTTTGACTGAGACAGCAAGCTTGGGTGACGCCTACCGTTTCTTTTTGGCATTCAGGCTTTATTGCAGTTAACGTGGCGTGAATGATTGCCGGTGACACCTGATGGTGTTTAGGTATTTGCAAGGAGGCGCTATGGCAGAATGTGAACAGCTTATTCAAACACTAAAACAGCAACTAAAGCTCAGAGAATTGCAGTATCAAGACGTTGCAAAAGTACTGGATCTTAGTGAGGGGTCAGTAAAGCGGCTGTTTGCGAATAGCGGCAGTATTAGCCTTGAGCGGTTGGCGTTGATTTGCGAAACGATAGGGCTGGAAATGTCCGAGTTGTTTAAGCTGGCATCGGAAAACGCAACGCATCTGACACAGCTTACTCAGCAACAAGAAGAAGAACTGGTGGCTGATAAGGCCTTATTGCTTGTCGCCGTCTGCATTACCAATGGTTATCGCTTTGAACAGATCTTGGCGCAATATAACCTTTCTGAGCATGTGTTGATCCAAAAGCTGGCGCACCTTGATCGCCTGAACGTCATCGAACTGCTTCCCGAGAACCGCATTAAGCTAAAGATCTCTCCGTCATTTCATTGGATTGCGGGTGGGCCGATTCAACAGTTTTTCCAACAGCAGGTGATTCGCACCTTCTTTAGTACCTCCTTCTCGGGTGATGACGAAAAACTTGTCATGTCTACGGGGCTCATGTCTTTGCCTTCGAATCACAAGTTTCAGCAGAAAATCCAGCGTTTGGTGGGGGAGTTCTATGAAGCGTGCAACAGTGATAACGCATTAACGATGCAACAACGTAATGGTACGTCGATGGTGATTGCCATGCGACGATGGACGTTTCCACTGTTTGATGAATTTGAGGAAAAGCCTTCAGATACAACGCATTCGAAAAAATAGTCTCATCTGATAAGACGTGGCGTATCATCATACGTCACTTTCACTGTATGCCTTTCTCTGCACGCTTCCTTGTTGCAAGCTCATGTCCAAAGAGCCAGATGCTCTTCTGTTAGCGAAGCAAAGGAGGCACCAAATGCGACCGATAACCTCAGTTCGTTTCTACGCAATTTTTGTCATGCTGCTGGCTCTATTGAGCAGCATGTTTATGCCACGAGCACAGGCAAGTGGATTACTCAAACCCGTCAACAGTACATACCAGGATCTTACGATCCAAACTCACCATGTGGATGTTGTCATTGAAGATGGCTATGCAACCACGTCCATTGAGCAAGTCTTCTATAACCCAAATGATGATGCCCTTGAGGCGAATTATTCTTTTCCTGTCCCCAAAAAAGCCGTGGTCGGAGAATTTATCTACTGGATTGACGGTACGCCTGTGATTGCAGAGGCGGTGAAAAAAAAAGAAGCCCGCGAAATCTATGAAGATCAAAAAGCCAAAGGCAATGCAACGGCGATAACGGAAAAGGATGACTTCAAAACATTTGAAATGCGGGTGTTTCCTGTTCAGCCGAAACAGACTGTAAAAGTGCGATTGGTCTACCTTCAGGATGCTTTATTGGATCACGGCATTGGCCGATATGTATATCCGATGGAAGAGGGCGGCGTAGATGAAGAGAAAAACAGCTTCTGGACGCGCAATGATGCAGTAGAGCAAGCATTTACATTCAATGTGACCCTACGTTCTGCTTATCCGGTTGATGGCGTAAGGTTACCTTCGCACCCGAACGCAGTCATTACTGAAACACCCGATGGTGAACACATTCAATGGCAGGTGTTGCTGTCTAATCAGCAGAGTACTGTGGTTGAAGAAGGAGAGGCGAATACTGGGCAAACCGTAACACCTGTTGCGCGATTGGACCAAGATGTCGTGTTTTACTGGCGTTTGCAAGATGGTCTACCTGGACGACTTGACCTCGTGGCATATCGTGACCCGAGCATCTCCAGTAAAGGTACGGTGAAACTCACCTTTACGCCGGGTGATGACTTGGTGCCTGTAACGCAAGGAAGAGATTGGGTATTTATTTTGGATAAATCTGGGTCGATGTCGGGTAAATACAGCACGCTGGTGGAAGGGGTTCGCCAAGGGCTTGAAAAGCTGCCTCAACAGGATCGTTTTCGCGTCGTGATGTTCGATAACAGCACCTACGATTTGACCAATGGCTTTCAGCCCGCCAACAAAGAAAATGTCAATCAGGTACTTGCTGCCATCGAAAATGTGCAGCCGGATAATGGAACTAACCTCTATGAAGGCATGCAGGCTGCATTGAAAAAGCTCGACCAAGACAGACCAACAGGTGTTGTATTGGTGACAGATGGTGTCGCGAATGTGGGCGTAACCGCGAAGCGTAAGTTTCTAGAGATGATGGTAAAACACGATGTTCGCTTGTTCACCTTCATCATGGGGAACAGTGCCAATACACCACTGTTAATTCCAATGACCAAGGTATCGACTGGGGTGGCAACCTCGGTGTCAAACTCGGATGACATCATCGGACACCTGATGAATATTTCAAGCAAACTGACTCATCAGGCATATCGCAACGTTTCTGTAGATATCGATGGTGTGAAAATTAAAGACCTCACACCTGAGGAGATTGGGTCTCTATACAGAGGCGAGCAGTTGGTGATGTTTGGGCACTACTTTAAAGCAGGAAAAGGGAAAGTGACGTTATCGATGGATGTAGAGGGAGAAACGCGCCGCTACACCACAGATGTGATGCTCCCGGAAACGGCTACGCGCAATCCTGAGCTAGAAAGGATGTGGGCACTTTCTGCGATTAAGGATCTTGAGGCGACCATGGATTACTTTGAGGAAAAAGATAGCGATACGGAGTCTGCCATTGAAGATATCGCACTGGAGTACGGTCTACTAACAGATTACACCTCACTGCTGGTGGTCGAAGAAGATGTGTTCGCACAACTGGGCATTGACAGAAAAAACAAAACGCGTGTGGAGACAGAGCAGCAAGCAAGGACTCAGCGTAAAGCCGAAAAAGTGTCAACAAGTCGTGCAGACGCGAAACAGCCGATGTTTAGTCAACCAGCACCAACGCATTCAGGTGGAGGCAGTGGTGGTGGTAGTACAAGTGGGCTGGTGATTTTAGTATTGGGACTGTTGGCATTTGGCAGGAAATTGATCGTGGCTGCAAAATAAACGACGTAAAACGGGAACAGCAAAGGCCGCACATTGCGGCCTTTATTCGTTAGCTCAAACTGAGGCCGCCATCTATGACCAAGGTGTGGCCGACAATGTATCCCGCCTTCTCTGAACTTAGCCAGAGGATGGCACTGGCTATTTCTTCCGGTGAAGCAAAGCGGCCACTGGGGACTTGCCTAGAAACAGTTTCGCGAAGGTTGATGTCGAGCTCTGCTTGCTGCTGCTCCCAGCGAGGTGTCCATGTCACTCCCGGCGCGATGGCGTTGACGCGAATACCTTTACGGATAGCTTCAACGGCAACTGAGCGGGTTATTCCCTCGATCCCGTGTTTAGCCGCGGAATACATAGCAGCATTGGGAGTGGGACGGATACCGTTCACGGAACTTAAATTCACAATGGCACTGCCCTCAGGCATTAAATTCAATTCATACCGCAGGCAAAGAGCGTGGATCCAAAAGTCAGTGACCATTGTGCTATATAATGCATCAATCGGCACACTCGCGAATTCACCGCGTGATTCGAGTTTTGGTGATGCGTTATTGATGGCAATGTCTAAATGGCCATAGCTTTCACGGATATACCCAAAGAATCGGTCGGTTTGATGAACGTCTTTAAGATCGACAGGAAGATAATCGACAGCCGAGAGTTCGGGATGCATCGCCAGCGCGTGGTTCCATTTGTTTTCATCTCTAGAACATGAGATGACACGATAACCTGCTTGTTGAAACGCAAGGACGGTTTGAAGGCCAATACCACTGCTGCCTCCGGTCACAAGAACAATTTTCATGTGTGCTCCGGCTGAACATAGGGGGAAACTTGGCTAGCGGTGCATGAATATGTCGTCCAGCATCAGTTTTTGTGTGCTGCGGACCTTTTTGTTTTCTTCGTGTTCGTCTTGAAATTGCTGCTCGCCAAGCATGATCAGAATGTCAAAGAAATACCGCACGCTACCTCTTTGATTATTCATCACTTTAAGCATAGCATCACAGAATCTGTCTGAGTCATTCGACGTCAAATCTGAGGCAATTTTTCCAATTTGTTGGCAACAGTGAACAGTTCTAGCTCGATCTAGCGTGTTGGCATAACTAATACAGCCCATCCACTCATCGCTTCTCAGTGCGTCCCAAATTTTTGTCGACACGATAGCGCGGTTTTCCAATGGTGTGATGGAAAGGGCTTTTAGGTAGTACTGCTGTCGGTTCGTTTTTACCTTTTCCTGTATCCGTGGCGATTCTACGAACGAGCGCGTTAGCATAGGCATTGTCATTAGGTAAAGCAGTAGTGTCAGGGACAGTGTCGCAACGAAAAAAATGTCTTCGACAAGGCCAAAGTAATAACAGACAACACTTGTTAATGAAGAAAAAACCAGAAAAGCGAGAGAAATAACCAGTCGGGCATGCCAGCGAGCCGTAGAAACATAGTCCGGCATATTGCTGTTCAAGGCCTGTAAAGAAATTCCTCTGAACTCCAAAGAGGGAAGTTGGGGTATCGGGAATTGCTCCTGGTGCACGGTAATATTCTCCGTCTCTGGGGGGTGGATATACTCTAGCTGATTCTATGAAAAAATCGCTCGACGATGTCAAAAATATTGAAAAATGTCTGATAATTCTGTTAGTTAACGTAACAAAACGTGGGTGGCTATCGTTATACTTCACTGTTTTGCTTCACCCAGCCTTGTTCCATGGCGTATTTTACAAGTCCAGCGGTTGACGTTACGCCCAGTTTTTTCTTTACGCGAAGACGATGGGTTTCGACGGTTCGAACACTGATGTTCAACTCACGTGCGATGGTCTTGTTGCAGGCCCCATTTGCAATCAGTATCAACACATCTTTCTCTCGTGGTGTAGGGGTATTGTCGTCATTTTCTGGCTTTTCAAGCTCCGTCATGCTCTCCATCAACGTTTCAGATACGCCTGCGCTGAAATAGGTGCCGCCGCCCGCAATAACATCCAGTGCCTGAACCAACTCTTGAGAGGAGACATCTTTCAATACATAGCCTTTTGCGCCGCCGCTCATTGCTGCCAACACGTACTCTTTGTTGTTGTGCATACTGAGAATTACAACTTTGATTTGAGGTGCTTTTTCCCGCAATTCGTTTAGGACGTCCAACCCTGTTTTATTCGGCATGGTAATGTCAGTTAGTACAATATCGGGCTTTAGCAATAATGCTTGAGTGAGCGCCGTTTTACCGTCATTCGCGGTGCCGACAATATCGAATTGTGTTTGTCTAGAAAGCCTTTCTATTAGGCCATCTTGAAGCAGGACATGATCATCTGCGAGCAGTAGCGTTGTCATAGAACTTCTCCCTTACTTTTCTAGCCATAGCACTTAGTGAATGAAGGGCAAAATCGCCCGAACCTCTGTGCCTTGATTTAACAGGCTGCTAATCGAAAAAACACCGTCGAGATTCTCGATACGTTCGCGCATATTCTTTAGTCCCATTGAGTGGGTTGTAGCGGTTAGTCTATGCTCCTCGAACCCCACGCCATCATCTGCAATTGTCAGCACTATTTCCCCTTCTTCTTCCTGAAGAATCATATCGACGGCTTCGGCTTCGGCCTTGGCATGTTTCTCGGCATTGTGAAGCGCCTCTTGTGCTACCCGATAGAGGGTAACTTCTGCTGATTTCGATACGTGTTTCATGTCGATATGGTGGTCAAATAGCACCTGCATACCTGATCGTAAGGACACTTCTTTAGCGAGGTCTTCCAATGCAACCAAGAGACCGAGGTCATCCAATAGCGCAGGTTTAAGATCTTTCGATATACGGCGCAATTCGGTGACGGCCATATCCAACGTGTCTTGCCCAAGTGCGATATTCTGGTTTAGCTCTTCTTGTGTCTTGGCTTCTTGAATGTTGTCGAGTCGGTACTTAACCGAAACGAGCATTTGATTGATCCCATCATGTAATTCACGCGCAATGCGCGTTCTTTCTTCTTCCTGCGATTCAATCAGTTGTCTGTTTAATGTTTGCAGTTTCTTGTTTGCCAACTCGCGTGCGTTGATATGAATACTGGTCGCAAGGCTTGCCATAATTCCAATGGTAATAACCAATGCGATGCTGAGGCCGATGAAGGTTTTACTGATCGTCTCTGCAATTTTCCGGTGGACGGAAGTCACTTGGGTATCGATGTCATCAATGTACACGCCAGTCCCTACCATCCAGCCCCACTTCTCTAACCCGATGGCATAGCTTAGTTTCTTAACTTGCTCTTTTTTAGAGGGTTTGTGCCAGTAGTAATCAACGTAACCGCCACCTTGTTGAGCGGTTCGAATCAAGGCTTGGAGTAACTTAAATCCTCGTGAATCTTCAACTTCCCATATGTTTGTTCCGACCATTTCGGGTTGGTAGGGGAGTACAAGATTGGTACCGTCGTATGTGTAGGCGAAGAAATATCCGTCTTCACCATAAGTCAGTTTATTGAGAATATCGATGACCGCTTTTTGTGCTTCGGCGTCATTTTCGTGGGCGGCATCATAAATTGGTGAAATAGACGCTCGTGCCAGTTCTACGTATTTCAGCAACTCTTGTTTTTTTGATGCCAAGGTTTCAGAACGAATAACATTGGCTTGATTATTAGACAGTGAGTCTGACTGAATCATCACAAGCCCAATAATAAGCCCGAACATCAGCAGCAAAGGGACCATGGTCAAGATAAGGATCTTGACGCGTAATGGTGTATTTATGCCAGAAAAAGTAGTCATGATTTAGACGCTCAAAGTGACACATTGTGAAAAGGGTACGTAGTACTACGTAGGCCTAGTACGTATTGCTATGGACACTAAGTCCGTTTTCTAACTGATATTTTTTTTATGGTAGTGGCGATAGGCTGAATGGTAACAAATATTTAACAGCGCAAAAATGCTGTCATCCTCAACCTAAAACAGCGGTAACAATAAATGATGTAATTCAGTGATACCGCGCAGCCAAGGAGTGGACAATGAAACTGTCAGCCTCGAATACCCTCAAAGCCCTCACGCTCGCAACACTGAGTTTTTCCGGCGCAGCACTTGCGGATAAGGTTTTGTTAAAAACCCCCATTGCGTTTGGTACACATTTACCTGCACTGGGAACGCCGATTAAGTGGGTCTCAGAGCGCATTGAGCCAATCTCAGGCAATACCATTCGTATGAAAGTCTATGAGCCGGGTAAGTTGGTCGCACCACTGGAAATTCTGGATGCTGTATCAAGCGGTAAAGTGAATTCAGGGTATGCAACAGCCGGATATTGGCAAGGGAAAATGCCAGCAGCCACGCTGTTCTCTGCAGTACCTTTTGGCCCTGAGGCACCGGAATATATGGCATGGCTCTTCTACGGCAATGGATTGGACTTGTACCAAGGCATGTACGACGAAGCGGGCTACAACGTGAAGGTACTGCCTTGTGCCATCATCTCCCCGGAAACCTCCGGTTGGTTTAAAAAGCCCATTGAAAAACCGGAAGATCTGAAAGGTCTGACAATGCGTTTCTTTGGCCTTGGTGGACAGGTGATGGAGAAACTGGGTGTAGGTACGGTTCAATTGCCGGGTGGTGAAATTTTCGGCGCTCTGGAAAAGGGGGCTATCGATGCCAGCGAGTTCTCTCAGCCCGCTATCGACCAACGCCTTGGCTTTCACAAAATTGTGAAATACAACTATTTTCCAGGATGGCACCAACAAGCCACCTTGTTTGAATTGCTGATCAACAAAGACACGTGGAACAAGATGGATGAAGACCAGCAGGCTGCGGTTGAAACGCTCTGTATGGCTTCAATGACCAACTCCATTGCGGAAGGTGAAGCAATGCAGTTTGAAGCGATGCAAAAAGCGCAGGAGCAAGGTGTTGAACTTCGCTACTGGAATGAAGAAATGCTGGATTTATTCCAGAGCACATGGCTAGACGTGGTGGAAGAACAGAAACAAGACCCTTACTTCGCGAAAGTATGGAAAGACATGTCTGATTTCCGCCAAAACTACGAAATCTGGGAGTCTAAAGCTTTCTTACCGCGTTCTAATTGATGTCTTTAAGTTTTTGGGCGGCGGGATGCCGCCCATTTTTTCAACTGGGTGACGGGAGTTTGTTATGACCCAGCCTTCTCATCCACCGCCTCTTTCTTCACCATTAGCAGATAGCATTGAACACGTCGTTCGACTCGTTGGCCGTACGTTTGCGTGGAGTTATCTGGTGCTTGTCTTGGTGATCATTGCGCAGGTGGTGCTTCGTAAAGTCTTCAATAATGGCCAAATTGCGCTCGAAGAGTTGCAATGGCACCTCTACGCCATTGGTGTGCTGTTTGGTTTGTCGTATGCCGAAATCACGGGCACCCATGTCAGAGTTGATATTTTCTATCATCGCTTTACGGCAAAAGCCAAAGCGTGGGTAGAAGTGGTCACAGTGCTCTTTTTTGTTTGGCCATTTATGTACGTCATCTTTATTCACTCTTTGGACTTCGTCTATGAAGCGTGGCGAGTCGGGGAGCGCTCCAATGCGCCATCTGGCTTACCTTGGCGTTGGCTGATTAAATCAGCGATACCGTTCAGTGCGGCATTATTGGCATTTGCCAGCTTGGCGAGGTTGCTTCGAGCAATGGCCGTTATTCGTCAGGGAGGTCAGCATGGAAGCGAATGAGATCCTTATCCTTGCAATGTTTGGTAGCTTTATTCTGCTGCTGTTTTTGGGCATACCGGTTGCGTGGGTGCTCGGCGGTGTCGGCGTGGCATTTGCTGTTATTGGCTACTATTCAGACATTTATTTGGACACATGGACGGGGTTAGATTTCACGACCCTAGGGCTGGTGGTAAACCGCCTCTTTAAGATCATGGACAATTGGATCTTGGTCGCGCTACCCATGTTTATATTTATGGGGAATATGCTCGATAAATCGGGTATCGCAGACCGTCTGATGCATGCCATGCAAGCGCTATTTGGTCGTGTGCACGGCGGTTTAGCAATAACAGTGATGGCGATAGGAATTATTCTAGCGGCCTCCACGGGCATTATTGGCGCCTCGGTTGTGCTGCTGGCAACCATGTCTTTACCTGCGATGATGAAACAAGGCTATAACTTGCCTCTGGCATTAGGAACGGTAGCTTCTGCTGGCACGTTGGGCATTTTGCTTCCCCCTTCCATTATGCTGGTGATCATGGCTGATCAGCTTGGTTTATCCGTAGGGGACTTGTTCATGGGGGCAATGTTTCCTGGGCTCATGCTTGGTGCGATATATATTGTTTATCTGCTTATCATGGGGGTAGTGAAATCCGATTCGTTGCCGTTACCGGAAGATGCAAAAGGGGTTGATTGGGCCGTTATTGTCAATGTGGCGAAAGCAATTATACCGACCTTCATGCTGATTTTTGTTGTTCTTGGCTCTATCTTTGCGGGAATAGCAACGCCGACAGAAGCCTCTGGGGTAGGGGCTTTTGGCGCAATGTTACTGGCCATTTATTACAAACGCTTTTCGCTTTCCGTGTTGAAAGACGTATTGATGGACAGCTACAAAACCACGGCCTATATCTTTGCCATTTTTATCGGGGCGACTTGTTTTGCATTGGTGTTGCGAGAGCTTGGCGGTGATGAGTTTATTGAGAGTGCATTTGAAGCACTTCCGTTCGGTCCGTATGGCGTTGTGGCATTTATCTTGTTGGTTATTTTCCTTCTTGGCTTTTTCCTTGATTGGATAGAAATTACGCTGATTGTGTTACCGCTGCTTGCACCCGTTGTCCTTAGCTTGGATTTGGATATTGGTATGTATCCGGGGCTAGATAATCCTGAAATGGTGTGGTTTGTGATGTTGGTGGCGATGGCCTTGCAGACGAGCTTTTTAACGCCACCTGTCGGTTTTGCTCTGTTCTATCTTAAAGGCGTGTGCCCGCCAGAGGTGAAACTGATGGATATCTATAAAGGTGTGGTGCCATTTATCCTGCTGCAACTTATCGCGTTAGTGATGCTTGTATTCTGGCCTCAACTGGTACTTTGGCTGCCGTCCATCGCTTATGGATAGATGCCAACATCAACGTTTTTCTTAGCAACAAAAAGCCGACATAACGTCGGCTTTGTTTTTTCGCTGCCATCAGGCTTTATTTGACGCTTTCCTCAATGCATTTAACGTTTCTGCGGCTTTGTGTAGCACGGTATCAAGTTTAAACTTACCCCTGCTGTCCGCTTTTCCTGTTGTCATGCCAGTGAACAGCTCGATGGCTTCGCTGACATGATCAATGGCGTAGATGTTGAACTTGCCTTTTTCGACTGCATGAATGATGTCTTTTCTCAACATGAGGTTATGGACATTGGAAGACGGAATAATCACACCTTGGGTCGATTTTGGTCCTTTGATGGTACACACATCAAAGAAGCCTTCGATCTTCTCATTCACACCACCGATTGGCTGAGATTGACCAAATTGGTTCATCGATCCGGTTATCGCCAAATCCTGCCGCAGCGGAATACCTGAAATGGCTGAAATCACAGCACAGAACTCCGCCATAGACGCACTGTCACCATCCACGCCGCCATAAGACTGCTCGAATGTCAGTCGTGTAGTTAGCGGGATCTTCGCCGTTTTACCTAAAAGCGAAGACAAGTACGCAGTCAGGATCATCACCCCTTTTGAGTGAATATTCCCCCCCAGTTTTACGCTACGTTCAATATCTAATACTGCGCCTTCGCCGAACGACGTGGTGGCAGTAATGCGATTGGGAGCCCCAAAGCTGAAATCGCTGGTCGATAACACAGAAAGCGCATTCACTTGGCCAACGGCTTTGCCTTTGGTGTCGATCAGCGTTGTGCCGTTGGTAAAGCCTTCCATTACATGATCACGCAGTCGGCTTACACGCATATCACGGCTGGCAAGGGCTTTTTCAACGTGGGACGCCCGCATTACGTTGGCACCTGTGCTTTTCGCTTGATAGTTGGATTCGCGCAGCAAGTTGGCAATATCGGCTGAGTGCAGAGAAAGCTTATCTTGGTCGCCTGATTGACGTGAACTGTGCTCGATGATGCGCCCAATAGCACCCTGATCACAGTGCAGAAGCCCGTTGTCATGACAAATGCTGGAAATGAATTTGGCATATTTCATCTCGGTGTCGTCATTCCTTGGCATGTCATCTTCAAAGTCTGCAGTAACCCTGAACAGTTCGCTAAATTCTGGATCGTAGTGTTGTAGCAGCATGTAGGTTTGATAATCACCAAACAGGATGATTTTGAGATCCAATGGAATCGGTTCTGGCTCAAGCGAAATAGTGCCGCTTAGTGTGACTTCACGTTCCAGTGAACTGAGGTTCGCTTTTCGGGAGCTGAGGGCACGCTTCAAGCCGTCCCAGACATAAGGACGCTCTAGTATTTTGACCGCATCAATCAGTAGAACACCACCATTTGCTCGATGAATGCTGCCAGGGCGGATCAACGAGAAATCCGTGAATACAGTACCTTTATACGTGGCGTTTTCCACATAGCCAAAGATACTGTGGTAAGTCGGGCTGTCTTCTACAATGACAGGCGGCACTTCATCATTTTGACTGACGAGTACATTGACTTGGTAGCGACGCGGTAATTTCTTATCCAATGCTGCATAGGCGAGCGCGGCTTGTTCTTCACTTTCTTGAAGGAAGATATCGAGATTCTCAAGGATGTCACTTTGCATAGCCTTGAGGTACTTCTTCACTTGAGGAAGGTCGCTGTAGATCTCAATCAAAGGGGCGATGAGATGGCTAACAACTTCGGAAGCGACTTCTTCGTCAAGCTTCTGCTGCTTGTCTGCGTAGTGCTCTTCCCACTCAGTCAGCTTTCTCACTAAACCGCGAAGTTGAATCTCCAACTCTCGAATGGCGATATCGAACGACTCTTGTTCTTTAATCGAAAGCGCATCAAACGTTTCTTCGGTATGCGGCTCTTCACCATTAAGCGCAATAAATTGGTAGTCACCGGAAGCGGTGATAGACAGGCTGATGCTCTGTGCGTTCGCTTCCTGACTCAGTGCCTCCAGAGCGCCTTCTTGTTGCTCACTCAGACGATTTTTCAGCACATCGGCACGGGAATAATACATTTCATTATCGAATGCCATTGGCAGAGAATTACTCATTCTACCCATCAGCTTTTCGATGTCCTTTTTCAGTGCTAACCCGCGTCCTGCGGGAAGTTGAAGGACTGTCGGCGAGCGAGAATCCTGAAAGTTGGCGACATAGCACCAATCAAACACAGGATGGGTGTATTGCCATTGGCGATTGAGGTATCGCATCACCATGGTGCGCTTACCCAAACCATTCTGACCAACCGCGTAGATGTTGTAGCCTTTTTCCTTGATGGACATGGCAAACTCTACGGCTTGACGAGCTCGCTCCTGACCGACGATTTCATCGAGTGGTTCTAAATGCTTGGTTGATGTGACGTTGAGTTTGCTCAATTTAGAAGAGCGATAGAGCTTCTCACTAGATAAAGGCTTATAAGGCATGGGCGCTCTCCTTGCTCGTGGGGATATCTTTTATTCAGTGTAGCGTCGTTAACTTACTGATTTTGAGATAAAGAGTGGAGGATCTGCTTGCAATGTGGACTAGCGCACTTATTTGAGTATTAACTGTTCAATAAGTGCGCAATCTTTTCAATGGTGGGTCAATGGTGCTTAGGTTGCTGTCCACCCGCCATCGATGGCAATGGCTTGTGCTGTGATGTTTTTCGCGGAAGGAGAACTGAGGAAAAGCGCGGTATCTGCCATTTCGCTAAGGGCAATGAAAGCTTTTTTCGGCATGGGTTTGAGCATTATGGTGTTAATGACCTCTTCTTCCGATATTTGGTGGCTTTCCGCCTGCGCTGCGATCTGATTTTCGACCAACGGCGTTTTGACGTAGGAAGGACAGAGTGTGTTAATCGTGATGTCGTGCTGGGCACTTTCTAACGCGATGGTTTTTGAAAAGCCCAGTAATCCATGTTTGGCAGATACATAAGCGGATTTGTAGGGGGATGCGACAAGGCTGTGAATCGAGCCTACGTTGATAATTCGGCCAAAATTTTGGGCGTACATTTGAGAGAGAAAAGCGCGCGTCATCATCGCCGGTCCAGTGAGAAGAATGTCGATGATCAACCGCCATTTGTCTTCCGGAAAAGCCTCTAAGGCTGAAACGAATTGGATGCCAGCATTGTTAATGAGTACGTCTACCGGGGCGTCTACACGTTGAGGGGCAGAGGCGATGTGTTCGGAATTGGTTACATCCAATATGATGCCTTTCACGGAGACATCATATTGGTGACGTAATGTATCGACTGCCTTATCAAGCGCGTCTTGATTGATGTCTGACAGGGTGACTCGATAGCCTTCCCGGGCGAATCCTTCCGCCATGCCAAATCCAATTCCGCTGGCTCCGCCAGTGATCAAAACGTGTTTTGTCGACATAAAAGCTCCCTTACTCGTGGTCATTTTTTACACTAAGACTCTGTGAGTCAAGCAGCAATCCGTAGAAGTACGCAATTTGGTCAAAGTTAGACGTTACTGCGTTTTCTTTGGTTTCAGTTTTCCAACGATATTGACAATAAACACCACTAAAACGCCAGCGAGTAAACCGATTATGCCGTTAAGTAGCGTAGGAAGCAGGGCAGAAATAATAGCGCCGACAGAAGGAATAAGCGCCGTTTCCTGTGCTGCATCGGTGATCAGTTCAGAAAGAACATGCAAGCCGTGAGTAAGAATGCCGCCACCCACAAGGAACATCGCGATGGTGCCAACAAATGACAGTGCCTTCATTAGCCAAGGAGCAAAGGCGAGTAAACCTCGGCCAACACCTTTTGCAAGGGCCGCGCGCTTTTTACTCAGGTACAATCCAACATCGTCAATTTTGACAATAATGGCAACCAGCCCATAAACCCCAACTGTCATGATAAACGCAATTCCAAACAGTGTGATCACTTGCGTTAGGAAATCGCTTTCTGATACCACGCCAAGCGTAATAACGATGATTTCTGCGGAGAGTATGAAGTCCGTCCTAATCGCGCCTTTTACCTTCTGCGCTTCATAGTCTGCAGCATTGAGTGTGACCGCGTTATAGTCGCTCGGTACATCGCTAATCGGTGCAGTGTCAGTTCCGTGCTCTTTTTTATGAAAGAAACTATGAATAATCTTTTCTGCACCTTCAAAGCACAGAAATAAGCCACCGAGCATTAAAAGTGGTGTTATTAACCAAGGGGCGACAGCGCTGATTGCGAGTGCGGCAGGCACGAGGATTAGTTTATTGAGCAAGGAGCCTTTGGCGACGGCCCAGACAACCGGGAGTTCTCTGTCAGCTTTTACGCCTGATACTTGCTCTGCATTGAGCGCCAAGTCATCACCCAATACACCGGCCGTTTTCTTGGCGGCGATTTTACTCATCAATGATACATCGTCGAGTATGGTGGCAATATCATCTAACAGTGTCAGTAAGCTTGCACCGGCCATAGGGGCTCCTTCTTGAGTGACAAAAAATCAGGGGCGGATAACCGCCCCTAATTTGCATTCATTGTTTATATAAATGAAATTATAGCTGCTGCTCAATGGCGGACAGCAAGATGTCGATGTCTTCCTTTGTGACGTCTTTGTGAGTCACAAAGCGCATGGCTTTGTACGAAGGAGACACGAGAATACCTTGCTCTTTTAACACGTTGGCAATCGCACGGATATCAATATGCTGTGCAACATCAGCGTAAACTATGTTTGTTTGCACTGGATAGATAAACGTATTAAACCCCGGGATCGCACCAAGATTTTCTGACAGGTAACGTGCGTTGTCGTGATCATCTTTGAGACGTTCTACATTTTCTGTCAGAGCCATCATGCCAGCCGCCGCTAAAATCCCCGCTTGACGCATACCGCCACCGACCATTTTGCGAAGGCGGCGAGCACGTTGTATGTACTCAGCATCACCCAGTAACAGAGAGCCAACGGGTGCCCCCAATCCTTTTGACAAGCAGATAGTCATAGAATCGAAGTGCTTGCTGATGTCTTTGATATCGATATTCAATGCGACACTTGCGTTGTAAACACGTGCCCCATCGAGGTGGAGTTTTAGGTTATGCGTGTTAACGAACTCGCGCGCTTTTGCCAGATAATCCAAAGGAAGTACTTTTCCACCAATGGTGTTTTCAAGGCTAAGCAGCTTGGTACGAGCAAAGTGAACATCATCAGGCTTAACGGCGGCAGCCAATTTTTCAAAGCACAATGTACCGTCTTTATTGTTCTCAATAGGCTGTGGCTGAACAGAGCCTAAAACCGCCGCGCCCCCCGCTTCATATTTGTAGTTATGGGCTTGTTGACCGCACAAATATTCGTCACCACGGTCACAATGTGCCAGAATACCTAGCAGGTTTGCTTGCGTTCCAGATGCAGTAAATACAGCCGCTTCGAATCCATGACGTTCCGCCGCCCACGTTTCCAGTTCGTTGACAGTCGGGTCATCTCCGTAAACGTCGTCGCCGACAGGCGCATTAGCCATGGCTTCGCGCATTCTTTGGTCTGGCTGCGTCACCGTATCTGAACGAAAATCAATCATTTCTATCTATCCTGATTACTGCGTTGATCTTGCTTTCAGATTACTCTGCTTCGTTGAAAAAGTAATTACAAAACAGCGCGAATTACGATGATGTCCTTATGTTGAGTCAATCAAATTAGCCTTACAAAGGGGGAGGTGAGATTTGGATCAATCGTGGTTGTTTATCTCTTTGGCGTGTCTGGTGACGGGCTTTTCCAAGTTTTCCATTGGCGGCCTGGGGCTCGTTATTCTCCCTTTGATGATGTTGGCATTTCCGGGGCCAGAGGCTTTGGGCGTAATTGTTCCACTGTATTTACTGACTGACTTGATTGCTGTCATGACGTATCGACAGAACGTGAATTGGCGGGTGCTAGCGAAATTGCTGCCATTTGGTGCCGTTGGCGTCGCGGTTGGTACGTTAGTCCTTGGCAGTATTGACCCTTCGACGTTTATCACCATTCTGGGCGTACTGATTTTTGCACTGCTTGGTTTGTCCCTTTGGCTGGATTACCACCCACTTCCCATTTTTACTCATCGCTATGCCGCGAGCGTTGCGGGTACATTGTGCGGGCTCATTGGTGTACTGGCCAACGCGGCGGGGCCACTCATGGGGCTTTTCTTACTTGAACAAAAAATGGAAAAATCTGGCTATATCGCCACGAGGGTGTGGGCGTTTATGACGCTCAACTTTTTGAAGCTGATTGGTCTTGTCAGCTTGGGTTTGATTAACTGGGACACGCTGGAAGGAAGTGCGGTAGGGTTACCCGCTTTATTTCTTGGTATGTTTTTGGGACACAAGTTGTTTGCGAAAATATCTGCTGATCAACTCAAGCTTATTGTTCGCGGTGCGATATCACTCAGTGCTGCGCATTTGTTGTTTTTCAAATCCAATTGAAACGACGGTAGTTGGATACAAAAAACCGCAGCGTTGGCTGCGGTTATTCTTTGCTTTAATAGAAACTTAGCTTTTTAACAACTGCCAATAGCGGTTGTAAATTGAAACAGCCTCACCAACATCATTGGTGAATTCACCTTTTTCTACGTCTGCGTCAGACGGGAAAATCATGTTGTTTTCGGTGTATTCAGCCGTTAGCTTTTCTTTCGCACGCTTACTTGGTGCTGGGTAGCCTAACTCTTCAACCATTGCCGCTTGGTTCTCTGGACGGTAAAGGAAGTCGATAAACGTATGTGCAAGGTCAACTTTTTCCGCACCTTTTGGAATAATAAAGTTGTCCATCCACATGATAGAGCCTTCGCTTGGGTAGACGTACTCAATGGTTTCCATTTCGGCTTTCGCTAAATATGCGTTACCGTTCCACTGCTGACCAATTCCGACTTCGCCAGTCACGAAAGGTACGTGTGGTGCATCTGAATTGTAAACCACCACATTCGGACGCAGCGCTTTCAGCATTTCGTAGGCTTCTTTGATTTCAGCTTCGCTGGTGGTATTGATGCTGTAGCCTTTGGCTTTCAGCGCCATACCGAATACGTCGCGTACGTCATCTAGCAGCATGAGTTGGCCAGCGAACTCAGGTTTCCAAAGATCTGCCCATTTGGTGACATTGCTACCGTCGACGATATCGCTGTTGTAGCTGATGCCAGTAACGCCCCAGATGTAAGGCAGAGAGTAATCGTTATTCTTATCAAACGGCTGACCCATCAGGCCTGGAATGATGTCTTTGACATGTGGGATCTTCGTTTTATCGATTTTCGCCAACATGCCTTCGTTACTCATACGTTCAATAAAGTACGTCGATGCGAACGCAAGATCGTACCCTTTTCCGTCAAGCAACTTCAGCTTGGTATACATGGATTCGTTGTTTTCAAACGTCGAATAATTCACTGTCACATCATATTCTTTCTCGAACGCTTCAATCACGTTCATGGGCATATACTCTGCCCAGTTATAGATGTTTAGTACTTCGCTGTTTGCAGAAACATTGAAAGACACAGTTGCGGTAAGTGCGATGCTCGCCGCTTTCACCCCTTTAAGATATTGGTTCATTTGTTTTAGTCCTTAAGCGGTATACCCAAACTACCTTAAGGCGCAGTCCCCCTGTCCTGGGGAACAGCCTACGGGCTAAGAGGCGCAGCTCCGACGTCGATCCCTTGACGTCGATATTAAGCTGCAACCATCGGCTTAACCCGTCATTCTCAGTGAAAAGCACCTTGAGGTAGTTTGGGTAGATACCAAGCTGAAAATAGAGCGCGCATAATCAGAACAAGTAACTAATTAGTCAATGAAAACTTCCGCACAAATAGTAACAATTTGTGCCTGCATCACACCTTGCATAATCTCCTTGCCAGCAGTAAGGGTTGGTGCGAATATTCGCGCAATTTTTTTTCAATTTAACTTTGTCTTGTAGGATGAAATCGCAAAATGGCGAAAGAACACGGGTATATCGATAGCTATTACCAAGCAACAGCAAACGTATTGCCTGAGCAACCAGAGCTCACAACTGATATTCAAGCAGATGTTTGTATTATTGGTGCAGGATTGACCGGCACAAACGCCGCAATTGAATTGCGCAAGAAAGGCCTGAGTGTTGTTGTACTAGAAGGGCAGCGTATCGCTTTTGGTGGGTCAGGCCGTAATGGTGGCCAAGCGTTGGTGGGTTATTGCTTGGGTCTGCGTGAAGTAGACGAAGAGTACGGTCCTGAGTGGGGCAAACAGCTTTGGGATCTCTCTGTCGAGTCTATCGATATCATTCGCGAACGCATTAGCGAATTCAACATTGATTGTGATTTCCAAGAAGGTTACATCGAGCTGGCATTGAATAAAGGCCAGGAAAAAGAACTGAAATCTTGGCATGAACTGAAACACGGCCGATACAACTATCCTGTCGCTCAGTGGTGGGATACTGACAAAATTGATGAAGTTGCGAATACACGTCGCTATTTGGGCGGTTTGTTCGATCCGAACAGTGGTCACGTGCACACGCTGAACTACACGCTGGGTCTGGCTCAGGCAGCGATTTCAGTGGGTGCTGAAATTTACGAAAACAGCCCAGTGATCAAGCTTGAAAAAGGCGCAGGCGTAAATACCGTGAAAACGGCGAAGGGTAGCGTGAAGGCGAAGCAGGTTCTGCTGGCATGTAACGCGTACTTAGATGGTCTGCACCGTAAGGCGCAATCAAAAGTCCTGCCTGTTGCTTCTTATATTGGTGTAACCGAGCAGCTGGGTGATCGTCAGCCAATCACAAACAATATGGCGATGTCAGATTTGAATAACTGTCTGGACTACTTCCGCTCAACAGCAGATGGTCGCATTTTGTTTGGTGGCGTAAACCACCCATTCAACGGTGAGTACCCAGATAGCCAAGAGCGTCTTCGTCAGCGCATGTTGAAAGTGTTCCCACAACTGGCAGACGTGAAAATGGAATACCACTGGGGTGGTCTATTCGCGGTAACGCGCAGCTACATGCCGGAAATTCGCCATTTGGGCAATGATATTTACACTGCACACGGTTACACAGGCCACGGTGTTGGCCTGACTAACATTGCCGGTCGTGTTGTTGCTGAAGCAATGGCAGGCCAAGCGGGTCGCTTTGACGTGTTCTCTCGCATTGACCATGGTTGGATTCCAACGCCGGAAGTATTGCGTAAGCCTGCACTGGCAATGGCGATCTGGAAAGCAAAAATGGAAGATGCACTGGCGAAGTAATCTTTGCTATCAGTAATCTTGCAAATAGAAAGGGTGGCATTGGCCACCCTTTCTATTTTTACGGAGAGTGCGCTTCTAACTCCTCTTTGATAACGTAAGAACAAAGAAAAGGGGATTGGGATGAATCAAGGTGATCTATTTGAAGAAGTGGGGTGGATAGATATTCCAGATGGTCTGCTTTATTGGCAGCCAGATTTTATTTTGGCGGAGGAAGCCAAATCCCTGTTTTCTGTCTTATCTGGTTCTCTCCCATGGCAACAACTTCCCATTAAAATGTACGGTAAAGAGGTGATGCAGCCGAGGTTACAAGCGTGGTTCGGCGAAGCGTATACTTATTCCGGTCTTACCTTGTCACCTGCTAAGATGCCGGAACCGCTTAAACGGTTGCAACAGAGGTGCGAGGTTATTGCTGATAGTTCGTTTAACTCTGTTCTCGCCAATTTGTATAGAGACGGGCTGGATTATATGGGGTGGCACCAAGACAATGAACCCGAACTGGGTTTATCACCTTCTATTGCATCAGTAACGCTTGGAGAAACGCGACGTTTTGTTTTGCGTCATTTGCGGTCAGGGGAAAAACGGGAATTTGAGTTAAATTCGGGCTCCTTGCTCATTATGGCGGGTAAAACACAAATTTATTGGCAGCACTCAGTACCCAAAACCACTAAAGCTAGGGGACCGAGAATAAATCTCACATACCGTCATATCAATTTTTGAATAAAAAACAGCACGAATAAGCGACGATATGGTCGATTTATATCGCCTTTGGCGTGCATTTGAGCGAATAGACATTAATTTCAAAAAATAGTGTTGACTAGATCACGTGAATCCGTAGAATGCGCACCGTACCGCAGAGGAAGGCAACTTACCGAGGCGGAACAGAGAAGGCGCGTTGGCAGAGTGGCTATGCAGCGGATTGCAAATCCGTGGACCTCGGTTCGACTCCGGGACGCGCCTCCATTTGCGACACTAGCTCAGCTGGTAGAGCGCAACCTTGCCAAGGTTGAGGTCACGAGTTCGAACCTCGTGTGTCGCTCCAAA
>NZ_FUXU01000058.1 GCF_900167155.1 Enterovibrio nigricans DSM 22720
GATCACGAAAGAGCATGGGGCAATCTCTTTCCGACTCTCATGCCTTTTGGCAACAGCGTATAAACCACTTCCGCTGCTTCATCACATGACGCACCTTGAACGGATTCACTTATGTTCATCATACTGACTACCTAGCACTCACCCGATTTATGTGGTTATCAGGAGGACCGTCCTCTCACGATTTCAATCCCGATTGGCAAATGCCAACCTTCGTTACATTGTCAGAGCCGCTACTTTATTCAGGCTCCTAGGTTCATCTGGTGATACAGATGGTTCACTCGTTGAGCGGTGAACAGCGCTTCATACGACTTCACGTCGCACACCCCATGCTGAGCTAAAATCTCCTGTTGCGTGAGTTGAAGATCCCCAAGCGGTGGCTGAAGTACCTAATGCCTCAGAACTCACACCCCAAGCGGAACTGAAATTTCCAGAAGCTTGAGCATATTCCCCCCAGGCTGTACTTCCTTTTCCACTTGCCTCTGCAAAATATCCCCAGCCAGTACTTATTTCGTTCGAAGCGCTGCTATATCCCCAAGCAGTACTTAGTGCTGCTGTCGCTTTACCATGGGCCCAATCAAGTTCCCAAAGTATGTCCCCAGGTTGCAACACTTCAGCATAAGCGGATAAAGACGTTGTCACTGCTGCTGCAATAACAATTGCGAGTGATGTTTTTTTCATTGTTCCTCTCATACAGTCGAATAAACGCAAGAAGGCGCGAATACAAACATGTCTTTAATTGGTCCCGTCTTATTGCGCTCAATATTGAATATAAATGCAAAATTGCCGCCCACGTAAATACAGACAGCAGTGATTGATGCATATTTTAGTGAGCAATTGTCGAAGCGAATCATAGCAGGCAGCATCGGTTGCTTTCTGACCAAAACAATAGGTAAAACGCGGTTTTTAAACAAAAAAATAGCACCGACACAATTGGCGGTGCTATTGGTTAAATGTTCCGTGATCCTGCTTCAAAGGCTACCCACCAAACGGATATTGGCATCCTTCTCTTTCGGCCCACCCAGCCAAATGGTTTGACCAAGTTGGTTGCCTTTCCCCTGCCCCAATTGGTTTTTTGGCATGTCATCCAGTTTGAGCCGCATTTTCAAATCCCACGCTACCGGATCGCGAAGAATGAATCGCATTAACCCGATGAGAGTTGGGTATTTTTTACCGCCAGGAAGAAACGCTTGATAGGTATCGAAATCCACATCGTCAAAGCACAGGTTAAATTTGCCCACTAAGTCTGGCGCGGTCTTGCCTAAGTGAAAGTCACCACCTAAACAACAATTGTCGCGATTTAGCTTGTTCCTTTGACTTCCATGTATCTCCACTCGGCGGTATACCCACTCTTCAACATGCACATGCGGCAAATTGAAATAATGGGCCACGATGCCTGAAATCAGTTTCGGCGAGCGTGTGCGAGTGGAGAGTTGATTAACATAAGAAAGCAGTTTGGCCCGGTCTAAATCGGAAGCCTCCGCTTCTTGCATAACGCTCGACAAGCCCAGCAAATGTAGCATTCGACTGGAAAACGCATCTTTCGCGCCATCCTGATATTGAATGTGATAGCGGTATTTTTTCCAAACCTGATAAACCATGGAGACATATCGGTTGTGGAAGAAATCAAAAAACTGTTTAACCGGATTATCTTCTTCTTCGCGACCGGCCAGTTTTTCAGTATATGCAGAAGGTAATGGAGAGCTCGAACCGTGCAAGCCAAGGAAGTTCACTTCTACACGCGTGTATGTATTGCCGTTAAGCTCTAAATGTTGAACAAACTCAATATCACTTTTCGGAAAATCAAGATTTGGCGATACGGTAAATCGGATACGTTCATCAGTAATGTACTTGTTTTTTCCAATGCCTTTGAAGGAGCCACCATTTTCATACACATAGTGGCGTTCAAGCAGAGAAACAGCCTGAAAGAAGCTGAACTCATGGCACTTCGCTTCAATATGATTGATCATAGTACGGTCTGCTGCCCCATCATGCTTGGCCAGTGATATATCTCACCGGTGCTTTCGTCAAACACTTCCAGCTCAGTAAATGAGTTAACACTGGAGTAAAGGCGAACAAATTCGTTGATGACACTCGCCAGCAAGAACATGTCACCTTCATTCACAAACATTGAAGAATCCATCACCAGATTGAACTGGGTACCTCGCACCACTACACCGCGAAAGATACGATCGATAGGTGCCATTGACGCTGATTTGATGCCGTCTAGTCGTTGAATTGAGGCTCGATGAGCCTGACGGTCGATACGCGAATGGAAATCGTAAGTTGAAAGCAACACCTTCAACACATCGATGTTCGACAAAGACAAGTAGTTCAGCGACATGTTGGCGATCAATTGCCAATGTAACTCTCCGTTAATCTGTGGGCTAACGGAATGGGTAGGCTTAGTAATGTTGATAAAACTCGCATACGTGGGAGATTTGTGAGTCGTGTATGTAATATCGCCCACTGACAAACGTTCGGCTAAATCGGCATTGCTACAAATCAACTTGGTCAGTACCGTTTCAGAACCTAAGTCGGCGACATCACCAACGTGTGTGTGGAACGAGATGTAACGCTCCAGACCTTGCCCACTGACTCGGTCAGACACTTTGGTTTTATAGAATTCTTGTTTATCTCGCTGATTAATCTGGTGTTCAAATGTTTCAAACTCAATCAGATTCTTACGGCGACGTTCACTCTTACTCCAGCTTTCAACGTTTTCAATCGAGTACACTTCGTAATGTTCTTGGTTGTTGTTCTGCGGTCGAACCTTATAGTCATTTCTGTTGTGCTCAAGACGAATTGGGTCTCCATCCATCTCGAACAGATTCACCGCCGGTGAGCAATGCAATTTAAAGTGTTTGTTCTTTAGCACAGTCTCTGCTGGGAGTGCACGGTTAAACACAAATGAAATGCTTACCGTCGAGCGTTGTGGCACGCCTTGAAGCCAATCCATACCGTTGACGTCAAAGAACATGAACTTTTCTGGCATAGAGAAATATTCTTGCAACAGCCGATAGCCAGCAAAGCTGTTTTTGCCATACGGTAACAAGGCCTCGTTATCATCAAAGCCAACAGGGACAACTTGCTGTGCAGGGATTCGATGCGTACATCCGCCACCAACATCGAGTTCCACGTAATCAAGGTAGCGGAACATCCACAAATACAAACATCGCGTTATGTGTTGCTCGCCGTGTAAGTGGAGACGTAATTTGTCCATCTTGATTCGAGACAATTCTAAGCCATGCTGTGTCGCCAGTTTCAGCTCTACTCGCGAGTTAGTACGACTGTTGGTTTGTTCGACACCCGTGATGTCCAACGGTAATAGATCCACGTCATAGCAAGTGCGGAACAAACACTGAGTACCTTCAACTTGCTCACTTGCCATTTCGACGCCACGCGCAACAACCGTTTTTTCCGTCACACTACCGATATGTGGCGTAAGTTCAGTAATACACATTGATGGCACTGAACGCATGTAATGCGGCCACAATAATGTCATCAAAGACTGGGTTAATTCTGGCAGCTCATCATCAATTTTTTCGCGAACACGTCCCGTGAGAAAAGCAAAACCTTCCAATAGTCTTTCAACATCAGGGTCATAGGCACCTTCAGCCAGAAAATTGACCAATTTGGGGTGATATTTGGCAAACTCACCACCCGCTTCTCTTAGGTAGGTCAGTTCGTCCTGAAAATACTTACTGTTGCTCACGAGAAAATCCCTCAGGGCTAGACATTAAACTGCCCATCTACGCCCATGAAAACATTGATAGACATCGGTACTGTGTCGCCGTTGTGAAACACTTCACCGCTAATACTGAAATTGAGTTGCAGAGGGCTGTGCATGTCCATCCGGTAGTGGACTTCGATGTTTTTAAGACGAGGCTCGAACCGTTCGATGGTTTCTTGAATGTTCTTTTGAATCGTTCGAACGAGGTTGGCATTGGTTGCCAAAACATCATTGAAGTCAGGCAAGCCATAATCTCCATCGATCATTGCATTACCGGTATGCGTGTTCAAAAGCTCTGCGAGGTGAATATGAATAGATTCAATAAGATGCTGATGAGAAACCATTTTCTCGTAGCTGCTCTTAGGTTCTCCCAGTTCTATACGCTCCAGAAGACGATAGCCTTTTTCCATTGTGCATCCTAAAAAAGAGCGGCCAGTTCAAACTGGCCGCAATATTTATGCGCTAACTCGATTATTGGTCAAGTTTACCCACCAGTGACAATTCGAAGCTCGCACCCATGTACTTGAAGTGCGGACGTACTGCCATTGAAACGCGGTACCAACCTGGATCGCCATCTACGTCAGAAACTTCGATTTTCGCTGCACGCAGTGGGCGACGACCACGCACTTCTGCTGGCGGGTTCTCTTGGTCTGAAACGTATTGACGAATCCACTTGTTCAGTTCGATCTCAAGGTCAGTACGCTCTTTCCATGAACCAATTTGTTCGCGCTGAAGCACTTTGATGTAATGTGCCAAACGGTTGATGATGAACATGTATGGCAATTGAGTGCCTAACTTGTAGTTCGTCTCCGCGGCCTTACCTTCTGGGGTGTTCGGGAAGTTTTTCGGTTTCTGGATTGAGTTCGCAGAGAAGAACGCTGCGTTGTCAGAACCTTTACGCATGGTCAGCGCCATGAAACCTTCTTCTGCCAGTTCAAATTCACGACGGTCAGAAATCAAGATCTCCGTTGGGATCTTAGTTTCGATTTGACCCATTGATTCGAAATTGTATACAGGCAAATCGTGAACAGCACCGCCGCTCTGAGGACCAATGATGTTTGGACACCAGCGGTACTTCGCGAATGATTCACTGATCTTGGTTGCCATTGCGTACGCCGAGTTACCCCACAAGAAATTCTCGTGGCTGTCTGTCACCATTTCATCGTAGTCAAATGCTTTGATTGGGTTGTCAGCAACAGAGTACGGGTTACGTAGCATGAAACGAGAGGTACAAATGCCCAAATAACGCGCATCTTCATGCTCACGCAAACCACGCCACTTGGTGTATTGAGGACCTTCAAAAATCGCTTTCAGATCTTTTAGGTTTGGCAACTCTTGGTAGCTATCCACACCAAAGAATTTTGACGACGCTGACGTGATGAATGGCGCGTGCGACATCGCACCTACGTTTGCCATATACTCCATCAGCTTGATATCTGGAGAGGTAGACGTCATCTGGAAATCACAGATAACCGCGCCCACAGGCTTACCACCAAACTGGCCGTATTCACGGGTATAGATTTGTTTATACAGACCTGACTTCACAACCTCTGGCGCGTCTTCGAAGTCATCTAACACTTCGTTTTTCTTCGCAGAGATCAGTTCGATCATGATGTTCTCTCTGAAATCTGTATGGTCAACCAGATATTTCAGACCGCGCCACGTAGATTCAATCGCCTGCACTTCTTCATTGTGCAAAATTGCGTCTACTTGTGAAGAGAGCTTCTGGTCGATTTCAGAGATCATTAGATCAACCAGCGATTGATCAACTTTCTCGGTCGCTCGACCGCTCAATAACTCACCGATGAACGCTTCAACACCACGCTTTGCAATGTCAAAACCTTCGTCACTAGGCTTCAGGCGAGTCTCGTTAAGAATACTGTCAAGAAGGGAACCAGACTCGGCAAGCGTTGCTTCCTGATCTTGAGCTAATGCTTCTACTGTCATACTAATCTATAACCCTAATTATTCTGCTTTCGATTCTTCGCCGACGTTCAGCTCTTCTAGCAATTTCTTGCGTGCTTCTTCGTCTTGCAAAACAGATGCAATCTTCTTACGGAATGCAGGAACGTTGCCCAGAGGGCCTTTAAGCGCAACCAGTGCTTCACGTAGTTCCAATAAACTGTTCAGTTCAGGAACGCTTTTCGCGACTGACTCAGGCGAGAAATCTTTCATGTTCTTGAACGTGAGATCGACCGCCATTTGTGCGCCTTCTTCATCAGACAGGCGATTAGCAACATTGACTTTGATGTTTGGCGCATAACCTTCCATCACTTCATTGAAGTTGTCCTTATCGATGCTGATAGGTGTTCTGTCTTCAATAGGTGTTTCGTCCGCACGTGAACTGAAATCACCCACTACCATCATATTAAGTGGCAGTTCTACTTCTTCTTGCGCATCACCCGTTGCTGGAACGTAACGGATATTAATTCGCTCTTTAGGAGCTACCGAGCCATCGCGCGACATATTTAGTTCCTTTCTATGGTTTTGTTAATAAAGGGGTTGCCATTCCTGATAGTTCACCGGCAGTTGCTCTTTTTTCGGATAAAGTGTTTTAAGCGAAGTATTCAGCAAGGCACTCATTTTTACGTGCAACTGGGGCTCCCAATCGGCGAGTTTCATTTCTTGGCTAACTGTCCACACCTTTTCAAGATAAGGAAGGCTAAGTGAATGCAAACCCACGCGGTTCAGAGCGTCTATCATTTTGATCTGAAGCAAGAATTGGCCACGGCCTGAGCGGTCTGCTTCAAGCTTCAGGGCAATTTTTGCCATATGCTCACCGATGTTTTCGAGAGCAATATCGTCCATTTGCTCATCACCGCTGTCTTGCAGCAATACGGTGGTCAAACCGACATTGGTAAGAGGTAACGATGATGTACTGGCAGCTAGCCATTGCTGTGTTGCTTCGTCAGCAAACGGAACCGAATTTTTAAAGGTTAGTTTTTCGAAACCAGATAAGTTGTCCACAAAACGTCGAGCCTCATCCGCCACTGCTTGCGCTGCATCGCTATAGTTCAAGTTTTCGAGCATTTGAAAGACAAGGTAATGGCCGGTTAGCCAGAACGGGGCATCGGTCAAGGTCTTTTCCAGACGCTTGACGGTGTCGACATCACTTCCCTGCTTCGCTTTGTCGCGGTACTCAGCTTGTAAATCTTGTGATACTGCCAACATTAACGGTGTCACATTGTCTTTATGGTCTGGCAAACCATCCATCTCGCACCACGTTAAATAACGGTGGATACGGTAAGACAACGCCGCGCTCGGCTCCGAAGCCAAAATGGTTTCCGCCACTTTCTTTAGCGTACGTTTAGAGGCGGTTGGAGACGAAAAGTCTGTATCAATATCTACCGTGGCTGGTCGTACTGACGCTGCTCTTGCCTCCGCTATAGGTGTCGTCGCATTGGACGCTGCCTGTCGTTGGGTAAGTGGCTCAGCGTTTGGCACTGACAACGGTTCCGATACTGTCGATGGAGCGGTATTTTCTGACGTCGTTGGTGCAATCTCGTTAGGTGTTAACGGTGTTTCCACCGCGGCGAAAGACGCTGTGCTTTCACTGTTTCCTGCGTATTGCATCAGTGAATTCAGGCCTGTTCGCACATCGAAAAAGTCCACGTCGCAATCAGGAAACACATCGCTAAATGCACGCTAGGTCTTTTCTACTAACTCAAGGCACTCAGAAAGAACCGACCAAGATGGAGACGATGATTCTTCTTTTGGCAATGCCAACTTCATCTGGTGATTTAACCATTCGATGGCACCATCACGGCCACGCTTGCGCGTTGGGTGAAGCCCTCCCCCAAAGCGCTCGACCAACGCCAATAGAATCGCAAAACCCTGCTCTAATCCGTGAAGCTGTTTCGTTTCCAACATGGCGCGGACAAGATAACAAGCCGCTTTTAGGTCTTTACTGTAGTGGCATAGCACTTCAGCTGCATTTTTCTCTACCACATTCCAGTCAACGGTTTCACCAAACAGTGAGCCAAACTTTTTTACTTCTGCTTCCATAAGTTCATAGGCAAGCTCATAGCGCGCATCTTCACCCGTTGGTGATGCATCACTGATCGGCGAGAGAAATGGGTCTACGTTGAAATCCGCCATACGTCTTACCCTTTCACCATAAGATCAAAGTCATACAATGCGCGTTGAACCGCTAACGCACCATTTGCAGGTCGCGTTTTCTTGTAACTTTGAACAATGGCGTCAGCCGCCATTCTTCCAAGTAGTTCAGTGACCTCATCAAACTGCTCTGGGGAATTGTTTTTCAAATCATTCAGCGCAACATTCAATCGGTCTGCTGAGAACTTCGCCTTTTCAGTCACAGTGCTAAACAGAATGTATTCACTACGCGCAATCGTAAGCTCGCGGATTTTTTCAACCAACTGTGGATGCTCACCAAAGAATTGCTTTGCGCTCTCAACATTTGCAATGGCCGCTGTATAGAATCGCTGCTTCGCCCCTTCATCAGCACTATCGAGCACTTTCGCCAACACTTTCTCTGTCAGAACATGTTCGTAAAAATATGAATTGGCTTGATGATTTACCCAAGCTGACTGTAAGAATGCATTTACATCATCGGCTTCGCCGGTAGATATCAACTGGGCCAATTCTTGTTCATTGCTACGAAGGTATTGAGTAGCGATTTGAGATTCGGAATACGCCGTATTCAAATCTGCCATCATATTGATCAGCTTGGTTTCTGCGTCACCGCTCAAGTTATTCTTTTTCTCAAGGATTTCTTTAACCGCAATGAGATCAGATCTTGCGTCCGCAATCGCGACGTTCAACCGACGCGCACTACTCTGTTGCGCAGAAAGCGAGGATTGCTGGTCGTTGTAAAGTGCTGACATTTCCAAAACCAAGCGACGATCGGCGTCTTTATACATGTCTAACTGGTCTTTATCAGAAGCCAGTTTTTGGAGCATCACGTCTTTTTGCCAGGGAGCCTGCGCCAAGAATTTTACGATGTGCTCAGTTTTTGCCGTGTCTGATTCGGCGATCAATAAATCAGATGTTCGGCCCGGCGAGAACTGCGACATGCCGACAATGTATCCACACGCGATGATAATGGCGCTGGCTACCATGCTCACTTCGAGATATTTGGCATTTGCCAACGCAATTCTAAAACCAGAGCGACGCGCTGAAAGCACGAGGTCTGCATTGCGCAATGTGTGGAATATCGGCGCATTACCCGTCAATTTCGCAGTGTGCGTATCAATACAAGCGAGCTCTTGTGCGAACGAGATAGCGGTATATTGATGACTACGTGGCTTTTGAATAACTCGACGGATTAAGCGCCAAGCACTGGCTGGGATCAGTAATGGACGCTTGCCTTGCATTAACTGCTTGTGCCAGGCGTCTCCATAAATGGCGCCTAAGAATAAATGTCCTGTCAGCAGTGCCAACGAGTAAACATCGTCTTGCGGTTTTGCTGCGCCCGTTTCTATGTACAAGGGCGAAACATATTTGAGGCTTACTTCGGCGTGCTCTTCAGGCTTATCAATGTAACGTGCTGCACCAAAGTCTATGAGTTTGACGCTATCATCTTCCCCAATAATGATATTTGAGGGTTTGATATCCAAGTGGCAAATACCACGCGTGTGCATATATTCCAACGCACCAGCGAGTTGATATATGAGCCAAGCCACATGATCAACACGGAAACCTTGGCTCGAATGCCTTGCCATCTTCTCGGCAACAGACTCGCCTTTGATCCACTCATACATAAGATAAGGACGGTCAAACTCTCTGCCGATTTTAATAAACTGTGCAATACTAGGATGTTGAGAAAGTTCAAGTCGACTCGCTTCGCGAATTAGCATTGTTTTCGCAAAGTCATCTGCGTTTTCGTTTAAAACTTTGCAACAAATCTGCTTATTCGGTTCGCCACGTTTGGCAATATGATAAATGGTCGTGTTACCATTTTTGGACGGCAACGAGTCGAGCACATCGAATTGAGAAAATAGAACATACTCCAACTTGACATTTTTCTTGTTGGCAATGCTTTGTTCTTTCTGCTTCTTTTTTTCAATCGCTTTAACAACCAGCTGGCTAATTAACCCATTGGTTGATCCCGTTGAATCTGACACGTATGACTCTTTTCGAAAAACCTATTCCGGAGGGCATAGTAATAAGTGTCTAATACTCTTTTCAATGGTGGAAAATAAAACGAACCGTATGTCTATAAAATTAGTTAATGTAACTACTAACAAAGGTGTTATTACCGACCAAATAACTACTGAAGCGCCATCACAATTTGTCATGAAACCACGATGAATTTATATTTGGTGAGGACACTCTCGAAACAAGCTAATATCAATAGAAACCACACGTGATCTAGGTCTCATAAAGAAAGAGTGTGTTTATTTGTTATTTCCGCACCTCTCTGTTCAGACTTAGCATGTAGACAGTTTGAATAATTAATACGGGATAACGACTGCTTATCCCGTCAAATTTTTTTGCACAACTTCGTAGGAATGAAAAACTAGTCAAAATGCTTGTAAAGACAAAGAACCGCCCGGTCACCGTTTAATTCATACATGAGAAGAGACGCTATCTCTGTCTCTTTTTGCTCGGCGATAAACACCGCAATCAACGACATCGCAGACCCACCTCCCATGGTCCCCCAGAGATCATTGACCAAAAACGGCATTTGAGGATGGGTAAATACCGCTGATCGCGCTCCCAGCGCAAAACCATAATCTTCAGTGTTGTCCCGTGCATTCGTCATATTGGTATACACTTTGCCAAGTTTAGGCTGTGTTTTTGTCGCTTTCTGTACGAGACGCATCATTCCACGTCGATCTGATGCTCCTTTTTCTATATCAAAGTAAGCAACTTGCGCGTGTGGTTTCAGCTTCAACGTATCGACGATGTTCTTCTTCGTGAGAACAACACCTGCCCCTCCCTCGCTTGGTATTATCCCCCAAGGGTTTGCACTGCAAAGTACGTTAAAGTCCGCGATATAATTGTCTAAATTCGCAACCAGCGAATCAACCGCAATACAAAGCACGACATCGTGAACATCTAAGCTTTGAAGTGCTTCTAATACAAACCCTGCGCCTTGTTGGCTTGATATTTCTAAAGTGGATAGATACTTACTAACGGGGTGTTCCCTCAGTAGCCTCATTAACAGGCTTGTGTCTACATGCTCAGGCACACTCACGACGACGGGCAACGGTTTAATAGATGCGGTTAAAGGTGCTAACAATTTCTCCGCCAACGTCGAGATCATTTCGCACAATCTCTCGGTGTACCCTGTTTCTTTCAAATAGTCGGCGGTTGCATACAAAAATCGATGAAGCTGGTCATCACTGCTCTTCTGGGAGAAACGCCCAAGATTGGCCTTAGCCACTGAGAGTGCCAAATCGATATTCATGCCAGTGGGTGCTAGCACTTCTGCACCAATCACATAGCGACCAAACGTTGTACTCATAACGTGCCCTTAAACCGCAACAATATTTGATGTTTTGAGTAGATGTTCACGGCCCTGACACACAAAAGATGCACTGTAACTAATAGAAATCGTTTTATTTTCGGCATCGACAAAGACCGTATGCATTTCCAGATTGTCATGCATCACACCATCACTGAAAGTCACTACGGCGGCATAACGTTCATTCGGAATTCGGAAAGACAATACATCATCATGACAAAAACCACTGACCAATACGCGCTCGCCTCCTTTGAGAAAACCATCGCATTGCTGATCGCTTGGCGCTGACTGGTAAAAACGCCTGTCAAAGTCAGTCGGTAGCAATGGTCGACGTAACTCCTCCCAACGTGTGTCAAACGTGCCAGCATATTGATAACGTGCTTGGAAAAAAGGAGGGAGTGGGCCAAAGCCTGCTACTCGTGTTTGTTTGTTACTAGGTCCCCAGTTTTCGTTGACGTAGAAAACAGAAGGAGGGACTTGTTTCAGCAATGTCTCGTTATCTTCTGCAATACCACCACCGACACGATTGCGCGCATCCCCACCAAGTGCATGGGTGTAATCCACTTCTTTCTCAATGAAGGCTTGAGGGTTGGACAATGTCACAGTCCCACCATGCTCAACCCAGTGACGTGGACCATGCACTGCAATGGTTTTATCAATGTGTCCTTCCACCACCAAGCGACACTCTAAGTAAGGCGTCGGGCGTTTGGCATATGCCCTCGCCTTACCAACCACAATTACGTCGGTGTTTTTTCTCGAAACAGGAAATTCGTGATCATGCTTCATGGCTGAAAAACCAGCTTCGCCTTCATAGATTGGATCGTCGAAGATCTCTGGTTGAGCTTGTTCCACCCATTGTTTCTCAATAAACATCCAGGCACGTTTTGCTGTAAGAACCCATATTTCATGGCCGTGTTCATCACGTTGAAATCGCCCCTTAATGGCTAATTCAGGATTTACATCAATATCCCAAAGTTGCATTGCGCCCCCTTAACTCGAAGCGCTCAGATGCCAATTTCAATTGAGCCAATCTTTCCAGTATCCAATCTTGCTGATGTACTGGCATTAATGCATCCCACAGGACATAGACACGCGAATGGATACACAGTTGCTTCCACAGCCAATGCCTGAATTCAGCGTTTATCTGAGGGTCTTTCAATGAATTGATCGTGGTATCAAACGAGAGTTTTTCACCCAGTCTAGCTGGCTCAGAAAACCAGTGGTCATTCTTTTCCACCCATTTGTTAAGCACATCAAGCGCATCCTCCCAACTGTAATCAACCCCTATAGCGGTCGGGTCTAACGGCAAGCGCTCACCGTAAATCACATATAGTGCTTGGAGCCACTTCTCCGCTTTGTCTTCTTCATAATCAAACTCAAAAATGTGCTCCAGCGCTGTTTCCACCCAGTCAAATCGGCCTATTAGCATCAATTCCACAGGTGCATGCTCCCCTTTGGGGTCGAACGCCATAAACTCTTTCAATTCAAGTAAGCGTGCATACAAACCAACATTGGTCGACGGCAACGCTTGGTTATCGACACCAAAGTATTGGCGAAACCAGGTGTTTCTATCCTGCTTGTTCAATAGACGCTCAAATAAGAGGTCTTCGCCACTCACGCTCTCATCCAGCCATTCTTTTGCTTCTTCGATATTGGACATGGCCAACGCAGATTGTGCGTTTCTTTCCGAAAGTATGTCTTCTTTCAACCAATGTTTGGTCAATGCATTACTGATGGAATGTCTCAAACGAAGAAAACTGAATGTTCTCTCACTGTAAGCAGGAAGTCCTTCCGCTAGCGAAGCGATTAAGCTGTCCAACTGCTCTGCTCGTGATTGAATGACAAGCATCTTAGCTAAATCAGGCTTCAGCCCCTCCAACTGTGTAAATGCTGCAAGAAAGTGAGTTTTACTCGCTGCAAACTCAGGTTCCAACATTAGCCAAACAAAAACGTCTGGCGATTGGTCTTTCAACTCATACACAAAACCGGGCGCTAAGCGAAACAACGAGAGATAAACCGATTTAATCTCTACCATCTGCTTTTCAATTAAGGCCAGATAATCAATATTTCGGCAGGGATATCCCTGGTTGTGAAGCTTCAATCGTTGGTCAATAAAGTAAGCCAATGATTCATTCGCTAACAAGGTTTTTTCACGGCAAAAACCTACCCACTCGGGTGGGAGTTCAGCCAGTATCTTAATGTCAGCATCGATGTGCGCCAACGCCTCACTCACGTCGGTCTGTTTGAAAGGTTCTTTTATCTGAGCGGGTGTGATTCTCGAACGCATGGTTTCTATTCTGTTAATGTTTTTCTGTATAGACGGCCTAATTAAATGAAATTGTGCCGCCCTGTATTTTTTGTGCTTTTTCCGCCTGGGAGGTTACGTACTTCGCTTTAGTGGAAATACGGTTATCACGACCACTGTAACGGGTTTCCGTTTCACCGCTTTTCACCACTAATTCTTGCGAAGTGTCGATAACAAGCTTGTTGGCACGCAGAACGACTTCATCGGAATCATCCAGCATGGAAAAGAAGATATCGGTCACCACTGGTAATCCGATGTCATTGTTTACAAACTCAATACGGCATGTAAGGTGACTGGCGATCGCCATCTCGATTTCTGCTTTGCGAAATGCACGCCCAAGCTTGGCGGAAAGCGGTTGTCCAAATGGATTGTGTTCAAACTCAACTTTTACGGAGTCTCGCGTTTCATTCAGAGAAACAATATGCCCAAAACGCGGAAAGCAAGCCGATTTATCGGCTTGCTCTTCGTTCTCAAAAAGGAGGGTGTGTTGCAACAGTTCGTTCATTAATTAATCGCCACGTTACCGCCTTTCACGACAACTTTGTCACTGCCTTCAATAGTGATGGAAGCACCTGAAAGCTTGATTGAGCCGTCACTGTTCATTACCAACGACGAGCCGCCCGTTTTCAACACAATTTTGTCTGCACTGATCACCTGAGTTGACGCATCAGACTTAAATGATGTGTTCCCCACCACAGACACAGTCAGGTTTCCACCAATGGTTTGGTTATCATCAGCTCCGATATCTGAAGAGCGGGATGCCCCGACAACGAGGTTGCTGTTCTCGCCAACATCCATATCGTCGTTTTTACCAATTTTAGTCGTACGGTTCTCGCCAATTTCCAATGACACATTGGACTTCACGTATTGCGTTTCGTTGGCGTTATAGGTGACTTGTACGTCTTGCTCGACCGTCTCAGTAAAGGTACTGTTTACTGTGGTCGTTTTGTGCCCATGAATGGTTTCTACATGGTCACCATTCACCTCATTGGTTTGATTTCTACCCACGTCAAGAAATTCATCCTGACCAATTCGACGGTAGCGATTGTTCAACACTTCTGTCGACATGTCTTTCTGGGCGCGGATGAACACTTCTTCCTGATTTGCTTCGTCTTCAAAGCTCAGTTCGTTAAAACCCGCTCCTTTGTGTGTTTGCGTACGGAAGGTGGTGCGTGTTTTGTTCTCCGGCAACGAGTACGGGGGAAAATGCAATCCGTGATACACAGAACCTGTTACCAAGGGTCGATCTGGATCGCCTTCTAAGAAGGTCACAACCACTTCATGTCCGATGCGAGGTAAGTACACTGCCCCCCATGTTGGTGCCGCCATGCTTTGACTTACACGAATCCAGCAACTGGAGTTTTCATCGTTTGCGCCGTAACGGTCCCAATGGAACTGCACTTTGATCCGGCCTAGCTTATCTGTGTAGATTTCCTCGCCAGCCGGCCCTACCACAACGGCGGTTTGAGGCCCATCAACCAAAGGTGCGGCCATTTTTGGTGCCCGGTAAATCACCTCGCGGGGAATACACACAAAATGGTTCTGATACGTGGTGGGCATATCGCTCGCTTCGTCTTCATGGACGCTCGGGTCATAACCGCTGTGTGAAATAGATAACAAGGTGAAGTCGCGGTTTAACGAAGAGCGAGGGTGCTCTGCCAAGATAAAATTATAGCCCGTGGCCAAACGCATGATGTTGCTGCCTGCAAACACCTGTTGGTTATCAACCACATGGTTCGCCATCCACTCACCTGCGCGGATTGAACCCATTGCCGGATCAACATATCGGCCGGGATAATCGAACAGTGCCAAGTCTTGGTCGAGCTCACCACTGCTCCCCATTTTTTGCGGAATGAGTGGTTGTTCATAGTTGTAATCGGTATACGTTACTTGGCCAGTTCGGACACTGTTGACCAGCTCTAGGTCGAATATGTGCTCACGATCTGCCACACCGCCAGCATCACTGTGGTATACCAGCGGGCCCATGTATGAACCGTTCATCAATGTACTAGAGAGCTCGTTGATCGCGTCGTTGCTGTCAACGATCACCATGGTGTGATTGCTGCTTGAGTGCTCGAAGTAATACCACATCCCATGTTCCGCCATTAAACGCTGAACAAATTGGCTGTCGGTTTCGCGGTATTGAAGTACGTAGTCTTTCTGTGCGTAGATGCCTGACAGTTCCATTCGCATATCTGTCACGCTGGCTTCAGCCAACACTTCGCTAATAATATCGGGCGCAGACTTATGTTGAAAAATACGGCAATCTTGACGCTGAGTCAGAAACCAAAGTTGAGGAACCAACGATACTTGATAGCGCGCAAAACGACGACCTTGCCCCAAATAACGGACTTCGTTGACAACACCATGAAACACACGTGCATTGAGCATTCCTTGGCCGAAAAGCGTCAGAACAGCGGGTTTACGTATTAATGCATCGAACGTGATATCTGCATCAAGTGAAAGTAATGAAAGGCTGACATGAAAAGGCTTCGAAAGCTCTTCTGTGACTTGAAAGCTCTCAACCCGAAACTCATGTTCAGCGCCGATAACTTCAAACTTAAACTCTACGTCGTTCACCATATCTTTCACCTGATGCTAATAAAAATGAATACCCAAGCAATCTGGAGATGTGGAATTCCGGTGGGAATTCTGATTGCTTGGGTAAAAGGCCAACTTACGTTGGCCCCAGATGACTTACACGAGCATAAATTATGCTTCGCGTGGCGCACGCCAGTCGTCATTACCCGTTGTTGCACAAGTCTCGTGCGTCACTTCGATTGCACGGTAAGTGAACATCAGTACTTCTTCAGTTACACGGTCAGAAGTCGCAGCGTCTTGGCAGTGAGCCATGCGAGTTTTCATATCAACCAACAGCGCATCAATCAGTTTGATGGTGTAGTAATGCTCTTGTTTGCTCTGAACTGAAGTGCGGTAGAATTTAATCGCACACTCAGGTAGTTTCTCACCAGATACCAGTGCGTTGAACAGCAGTGGAGAACAACGGTCTTGTTGCTTGGTTACAACGACTGGCTTGTGCACGCGCTGACCCGTAGGCTGGCCACTTTGTGGGTCACGTGGAATAGTCAGAACGTGATCAAGTTCTTGAACCAGAAACTCGTCAACGTGAGCTTCTTGCCATGAGTTACCTACTGAATCTGCATTGTATGCGCCTTCAGTGATGTTACCTTGAGTTTCGCCAGTAATAGACATATAAGCTGGAGTTGGCATTGCTATATCCTTCTTAGAATTTATTTATCTTGTTTATCTGTTCACCAAATCGCATATCACCGCGACCTAAATAGCTAATAGCTAATAGCAAATGCCATGCCAATTTTTATATCGTTATTTTTCATACACTTACGAAAAATGCCGAAATTACAAACTATTGGTAATAACAAAAAGTTGTTTGAGTAACCAATAATTCATTCTTCGATATTAATTTATTACTCAGTATTTAAAAAGAGAATTGGGCGATTTAAAAAAACGTGAAAAAGTGTTTTTAACTAGACAATCAGGCTTTTTAACCACCAATTAAATCACAACAACCAAACATGAACTCCTTAATATAAAATAGTGTTACTCAACCTAATCATAATAACTGAAAATAGGGCTGAAATTTATCCCACAAAAAAAATAACTTTTCATAGTCTTGTATAATCCTGCCATTTTCAGCCCTATTAAGTTCAGATAAAAAATGATAAACATTAATCTTTCTTCTCTTATCCAACGTCTACATCCTATTGCTAAAACCGCTTTAGAAGATGCTGCAGCACTGGCGGTATCTGAAAAGGCAACAGAGGTACAAGTCGAGCATTATCTACTCAGTTTGCTTGAGCGCCCTAACAGCGATTTCGATGTATTACTTGCTCACTTTAAATGCTCAGAAAACATTTTACGCCAGGCGATACGCTCTACATTAGATTCAAACGCTACTGGTAGCGGTAGCAAGCCCGTCTTCTCCTCCTTACTGATTGAGTGGTTACAGGAAAGCTGGCTAATTTCTTCTTTAGATCTGTCAGAAACACAAATTCGAAGCGGTTCATTGCTGTTGACTCTGGTGAGCAACCCATTGCGTTATGGCCAACATGGCTATGCGTCGATTTTGGATGGTATTAACCCAGACACCCTAAAGCGCAACTTTGGCGAGCTCACACAAAGCTCCATTGAAGCTAAAGTCTCTTCGTCGGAAAAAACGCAAGCGCGCGAAGATGGCTCTGCGTTGAGCCGTTTCACTACCGACTTCACTGGTAAAGCACGTAAAGGGGAAATTGACCCTGTCTTCTGTCGTGATCAAGAAATTCGCCAGATCATCGACATACTTGCTCGTCGCCGTAAAAATAATCCCATCGCCGTCGGTGAGCCGGGCGTAGGTAAAACTGCGGTCGTTGAAGGTCTCGCTCTTAAAATTGTACAAGGTGAAGTTCCTGACAACTTGAAAGGTGTGGAGTTGTACGGCTTGGATATGGGCTTACTGCAAGCAGGCGCAAGCGTTAAAGGTGAGTTTGAAAAACGCCTCAATGCAGTCCTTGAAGAAGTAAAGAGCTCGCCAACGCCTATCGTTTTGTTTATTGACGAAGCACATACATTGGTTGGAGGTGGCAATCAGGCTGGCGGCAGTGACGCCGCAAACCTGTTAAAGCCTGCACTGGCACGCGGTGAAGTAAAAACCATCGCAGCGACCACTTGGTCTGAGTACAAAAAGTACTTTGAGAAAGACCCCGCACTGGCGCGCCGTTTCCAACTGGTAAAACTGGATGAGCCATCACCAGATCAAGCGGCTCTGATCATCCGTGGTTTGCGCCCTGCCTACGAGAAATCACACAACGTCTATGTGCGTGATGATGCAATTACAGCGGCTGCAGCACTGTCTGCACGTTACATTTCTGGTCGCCAACTGCCGGACAAAGCAATCGACGTACTGGATACCGCGTGTGCACGCGTTAACATCAGTTTGAATGCCGTACCTGCCGCAGTGGAAACCCTACAACAACAGCTAGCTGCACAGCAACGCGAACTGGAAGCACTGGAGCGCGATGCCCTTCAACAAACTGGCGACAAGCATAGCCTAGCGGGCATTCCAGATCTTCAGACCGCGATGTCGGAAACGAGCAAAGAGCTTGTGATAAAAGAAGCACAGTGGAAGGAAGAGAAAGCCAAAATTGACGAAATGATTGGCCTTCGTAAACACCTTAATGCACTGGTTTCTGGCGAATTGGCCGAAGCCAAAACATCAGAGGATGACGAAATAGATGCCGAGCCAGCACCCTATGCGGACATGGATGAAGCATCAGTTCGCCAAGCAATTGCGACATGCCAGGAAGAACTCGATGTCATTCGCAATGGCACTGCACTGGTTCACTATGAAGTAGGTCCCGACGAAGTCAGCCATGTCATTTCAGACTGGACGGGTATCCCAATGGGTAAAATGCTGCAAGACGAAGCGCAAGCGACACTGCAGCTAAAAGAAAGCCTCACCGCGACAATTAAAGGTCAAGGTTTCGCTATCGATGCGCTGGCCGAAGGTATTCAGACTGCAAAAGCAGGTCTGGGTAACCCTGACGCACCAACCGGTGTATTCCTGCTGGTCGGCCCAAGTGGTGTAGGTAAAACAGAAACGGCTCGTGCAATTGCAGACCAACTGTTTGGCGGTGAGCGCTTCATGACCACGATCAACATGTCTGAGTTCCAAGAGAAGCACACGGTTTCACGCTTGATTGGTTCACCTCCAGGTTACGTGGGTTACGGTGAAGGCGGTATGCTGACCAAAGCCGTACGCCAGCGTCCATACTCCGTTGTGTTGTTGGATGAAGTAGAAAAAGCTGACCCAGAAGTACTGAACCTGTTCTACCAAGTGTTTGATAAAGGGACACTCAATGATGGTGAAGGCCGTGCGATCGATTTCAAAAACACCCTGATTATCATGACCAGTAACCTTGCAACGCACGAGATAGAGTCGCTGGTTCAGCAGTCTCGCGATATTGATGCTGGCATCATCGCCGAAGCCATTCGCCCTACTCTAAGCAGCCACTTCAAGCCGGCTTTACTTGCCCGTATGGCAGTGCTGCCGTTTGTTCCATTGAATGACAATGCAATGACCGACATCATCCACCACAAGCTCGGTAAGGTATCTCAGCGCCTTCAAAGCCATCATAAGCTATCGCTAAGCTATGACGATTCTTTGGTTGAATTTGTGCTGGGTAATTGTCGCTTGGCAGAAACTGGCGCACGTAACATTGATGCCGTGATCAACCGTCAGCTTTTGCCACAACTGTCAACTCAACTGCTGGTACATGACAAGGACGAGTCACACACCACCATCACCATTTCGGTCGATGAACAAGGAACACTGGCATATGCGTTCAGCTAACCAGCACGAACTCAATAATGCCCTTCTTGCGATCAGTCAGTCTCTGGCTGATCGCAGCCAATTGGCTAACACGCTAGACGCTGTCCTGACCGCGGCAAGGCAAATGACTTTGTCAAAACATGGCATCATCTATGTGCTGGATCAGACCGGTCAAGCGTTGATCCCAAACATTGTTCACAATAACGAAGCGGTGCTGTCCAACCACCCGTGGGACCTTATCTCGCTGGAGCAATCCAGCGAAAATGACCCATTCAGCTTCGCGATCCACCACGGTGAAGTGGTACTGATAAACGACCTTTACCAGTACAACGGCTACGACTGTGAACACATCTATCAAACTGAAACACTGCTTGGACAACGCAGCGCAAACCTCTTAGTTTGGCCTCTGGTTGATGACAAGCAAAAAGCAGTCGGTCTCTTAGTGTTGTTTGATTTATCGATGATCAACAATGAAGCTGCGCTAACCGCCTTCTGCCAAATGGCCGCGACCAGTATTCGACAAGCCATTTGGCTGGAACAATACGGCAGCATGGTGAAAAACCTGACGGAAGATAACGCCGCATTGGTACGTGAAAACCGTCAGCTGAAAAAACGCCAGCAAGTGAGCTATAACGGCCCGATCGCGAAGAGTGAACAGATGCTCGACGCCATTCGTCGCCTCGACAAAGTCTTGGCGTTGCCCGTTGATGTTTTGCTACGTGGGGAAACTGGCACGGGCAAAGAAGTGATTGCGCAGTACATTCACGAAAACTCTAATCGTGCATCTCAACCTTTGGTGGTTCAAAACTGTGCCGCGATTCCAGAGCAGCTGCTTGAATCAGAGCTTTTTGGCCACAAAAAAGGGGCATTCACTGGCGCAGACAAAGATAAAGTGGGCCTTTTTGAAGCCGCAAACGGCGGTACGCTGTTCTTAGATGAAATTGGTGACATGCCACTCATCCTTCAAGCCAAGCTGCTTCGTGTACTTCAAGAACGCAAATTCCGCCCTATCGGTGCCAACAAAGAAATAGAAGTCGATGTAAGAGTCATTGCAGCAACTCACTGCCACCTGATGGAGAAAATCAAGAAAGGCGAATTTCGTGCTGACTTGTTCTACCGCCTCAATGTCTTCCCTATCACGCTCCCGCCATTGCGTGAGCGTAAAGATGACATTCTTCCGCTGGCTGAACATTTCGTGCAAAAAAGTGCAGCCTCTTTGGGTTTACTTCAAGCTCCCGGTTTCAGCGCGCAAGTGCGACAACAACTTCTTGGCTACGATTACCCTGGTAATGTGCGCGAGTTAAAGAACATTGTCGAACGTGCTTTGTTGCTTTCCGACTTTGAGATAATCACTGTGGTTGAATTGGGAGAATTAGCATCAGCAGAAGCGCTCGATACACTGTCTTTTGGGGTATCTGAACCGCAAGTCCTAAACGTGTCGAGTGGTTTACAAGAGACGTCCAGTATCTTCGCGGCGAGCACCTCTGCTTCAAAGGCAAATGCCAATCTGGATGCTGGCGGCCTAAAGGGAGCCGTAAGCAGCTATGAAAAGACGCTAATCCTCGATTGTTTGAGTGCATGCAACTGGCAAACCAAACGCGTGGCAGAGCAGCTTGCCCTTCCCCTCAGTACGCTTAACCATAAAATGCGTAAATACGAAATCAACGCAGCGGAGTAACGCTGCGTTATTTTTGTGTTCATAGAGATATGATTGCGCTGAAAAAAAACCGCCGATGGCGGTTTTTTTATTATTTGTCCAATGTCGCTTTAAGCGGATTAGGTGCTTCAACTACCGTCGGTTGTTTTTCAATCCAGTCTTTAATCCATCGCATGCGCTCATTGAAGTCCGACTTGTTCCAAGCTTCAGCACAGCTCTTGTCAATATTGTTTGCGGTGACATCTACGGAGTCTTCAACCCATGGCTTATCCGCATAGTACTTATCAGCTAACGCAGCATCATCCGACAGACGAGGGATATCTATAACAAGGTCGCGTTTTTTATCATACCCACCTGTATACTTCATATCGACTTGGTTTAGTTGACCAATTGAAAGCTCAAACTTCTCGTCGATAACCTTTCCAAATGGACGTAAACCATTGACAGCACGTCCTGTTGGCGCAACGTACTTTAAGTCAAACTTCATCGCATACACTGTGTACACTTTGGTTTTCGACAAGTCATTCTTGTGGGATATCTTACTGATGGCTTTAGTGACAAAATCCGCTAACTTCTTGTTGTCCTTTTTAGCGTCGACAAAATTTATATGCTCCTCAATGCACCACGTTTTTTCAGTTGCATTGTCCTTATTATCAGAATTTTTAGACGCTTTATCCTTTGGCTTTTCAAGGTAACTGAACGCCCCAACATGCTTCATCGATGTGAAGTAAGTTGGACCGAGCTGCTTACCCTTTCCACCATTCACCGCCAACTGCATGCTCATATCGACGGACTTCCAGTTTAAATCAGCAGTTTCATACATCTCTTGATTGAAATCCTGCCCGACAAGCAACATGTAAATACTCGTCTTTTCTCCTACACCTTCTTTGCCCCATCGGAAGCCTTTTCGCCACAGAGCAACGTCAGGCCCATTGATTAAGGAGTCACCACCGAAGAAAACCAGCCCCGTACTTTCCGTTTCGATAGCCGCGAATTGATATTTAATTTCGTCAATAACAGGCGTTGTATTCATCGTCGCTTCGTTGCTGTGCAAAGTGAAACTCTCAACAAGCACATCTTTTTCTCTGAGCAACGTTTTTTTACCGCCTAAGCCCATATCAAGTGTTATTTCTTGCGAGTTTTCACCATGGACACCAACAATCAATTCATTTTGAAGATCCCGGAATGCGATTTTGCTCGTACTCTCATGCACATACTCTATAGGTAACGTCAGATCTTTATCACTTTCCGTCGCTTTCAGAATGAAGCTATACCGCATATCACGGAAGCCGCCAAATTGCTGGTAACGAGCAAACTTATCCTTTTCAAATGTTGGTGTCATCCCTTCCGTTGCTACAAACCCACCTCTCGCACTGCCCACTAAAGCCAGCTCATATTTTCTCTCCGACCAGAACAGGCGCCCTTCAGAGGTAATAGGTTTTAATCCCTTAATTTTGAGTTTCCCGAAACAATAGCTCGGCTCAAATTCGATGGCTGTCAGCGTTTTCTCTTCATTTGTGACCGTGCGCTCATAGTACTTTGCCAACTCTCCCTTTATATCATTGGTAAAGTCTTCCGCTTTCATCGGGAGCAGCAGAGCACTAAAAGCAGGTCCTTCAATGTCCAAACCATCCACTCGGTCATAACGGAGAGTGACAGGCACGACGGTCTGATAATCTTCGCGCAAAACCAACTGGATCTTGACTCTGTCGTAAGGTCCCAAGCGATTTGATTTATTCGGTTTTATCCAATCTGCATAAGAAAACCACTTTCCGGCACCCGCTTTTTGAATGAGCACTCGACAAAATCCGATTTCTTGTTCGGTTATTGGGTACTGCTGAATGTTGAAGTTATTGGAAAACTCCTCAAATAACTCATCCTCATCTTGGTCATAAAGATTCGTTTGGACGGGGAACACCCGATTAAACTGACCAGAAACTTCACCACTGGCTTTAAATTGGTAGGGACTGTTGGAGGGTTTTCCCAACAGCGTAGGAGTTGGTGCTGGCCAATAAATAGATTTTGAACTTAGGTCACGATATTGCTCCATGGACACGTCATTGATCCAGTTCTCGGCCATCGTATTGCCCGCAATCGTGGCGACGGACCAATCATCTCTCGCGATGTATCGATCTATGTACTCTTGGACTTTGTATTCCTTGACCAGTGCGGAAAAGTTGGTGCTTCGTCGTGACGTAACCTTCTGACCCAGCCACGCAAGTAGTAAAACAAGGCCATTGAATGCAAGTGCGCGAAGTTGATAACGCTTGAGCAACTCTTTGCGCGTCTCGTCTTTATCAAGAAATGCCACAAGCTCCTGATAGCTAGCCACCTCTTTTTCAAGCACGACATCTGTGTTGCGGAGCTCTTTGAGTAGCTCGATGTGGAGCCTTGAAAGGCGTCGGATTTCTTTCACCTTATCAGTGCGCTTTTGCAACTCCGAAAAATGGTAATCCAAGAAAGCAGAGTCCAGCATTTTTAACGCGGAGACAGACACTGTTGCACCTTCTTTTAGGAACAAAAGACCTCTCGCAGGCAAAGCAACGGCGGGAATATAGGTTGCAACATCGACCACGCCTTCGAAAATAGCAATGCTCAACTCTTTAATTGCTTTGTCTTCATCTGACATGGCTTTTTCAAGCGCAAGTCGCGCTCGTTCCATGGATTGTGACCCATAGCGGCTTGGATGAAAAACGATGTCTAAAGAAGGAATGTAGATCCGTATTTCCACACGCCTGTTTTGCTTTAGTTCTTCATTGCTTCGATTGAGCGCCTCTGGGTTCTTCGGCACGTATAGGGGTTGAAATTCACCAAACGCAGCGATAGAAATTCTTGGATGAAGTGATTCTGAAAATAAGTCCCGCGCATTCTCGGCACGCCTCTTAGATACTTCAAGATTAACTTCTGGTGTATCGACTTGGCACGCATGCCCTTCAATTTCGATGCGCAGTGCTTTTTCTTTCTCAAGTGCTTTTTCTAACGCCTCAATCGCAGGCTTTATTCCCGTTAATTCATCACTGACAGAGTTGAACTCAAAGACAATTTTGATCCCTGACCCTTTTTCGTTATCAATGTAATCTGCCTTACCTGACTTAGGCACTATCGCTAGTGCTTTAGAAATGGCCTCCCCCTGCTCTTTTCTGGTTTCATCCCAAACCGGGATTTTATCCAAATAGTCAAAAGCAACGTCACCCACAGTCTTGTTAGCAGATTTGGCCTTTTCCTGCATATCATCAACTTGTTTAAAGCCCTGATAGACTTTCAAAACGTTACTGCCCGTACTTACGACGTTGACCCCGAGCCCTGTAAAACTGGACATCCCCTCAAACCAACTGCTGGCCACCCTACCCGATAATGCAGTGTAGTTTCGGTTAATGGTATCAACAAAAAAGCGCTGTACTTGCTCATCAAGTTTGTTCGTATCAATGAACTTGTTTCGAACTAACGCCTGCCAACCAAGGTTTTTCGCATAGTTATCAAGGCTTGGATCATTAAGCTGGGTGAGAGCATCAAATGCAGCCTTGGTGCTGAACACGCCATAGTAGAGCTCACCGGCGGCTTTCATCGGTTCAGGCATTTCATTTTTAACACTATCCCAATAGAGCTTTGAGATATTGTTAAACACAGCCATACGCCCTTCTTGAGACATTTGGTGTTGAATACCACCACTCAGAAGGCCACCACCCAATTGGATCGTTGCATCACGAATGCCTTTTAACATGGTGAGACTTTTTAACGGGCCACTTGAAATGTTTTTAGAATCGACATCGCCCGTTAAATAGCTTTGCATTTTCCCAAGGTACTGTGGGAATTGGTACACTAAGGACTCTTCGAGCGAGATCATATCCCCGCTAACAATGGCAATTTTTCCGAGCGGAGTATGTGGCGCAAAACGGATCATCTCCCGCAGTTCGTATTGGTAGCCCGTTAAGAAGTCGATTTCTATCTCTTTGATATTTGCCTTTTTTACGAAATCGGGAATCACATCCATCTTTGACGGATCGAAGGTGACGCGAATACTGTAAAGCCCTTCTTCAAATTCGGCAGGATCAAGATGGAATAACGCACAAGGGAAATGTTGATCTGTTTCTTCGTCTATAGCATCGGGAAGCGCGACTTGCACAGACTCCCCGATCAGGGCGTATTTCCCAGATGCCCCATTTTCATCTTCTTCGACTTCAAATTTGAACAGTTCGACGGATGCGTTTCGGTAATCTTTGTGTGAAAACACGACAGCACACGATGAAACGATAGGAACAACAAAACCTTTTAGCGGTTTTTTGTCTTTGTCTGCCACGACTTTGTCGTGCCAATCTTTGTAGGCTTGCTCTTCACCACTTAACTTGCCATTAGTATCCGCTTCTTTGGGCTTAGCTAATTGACTCAGGCTAATTTCTGTCAACGTCAATTGGCTCTGATGGTTTTCTACACTATTGCTGAGCTCGATGATTTCTTTAACTAAATCTGCATTATCCAAATTTTTTCGCGCTAACGACGCAAGCAGTGGCAGTGGCGGGAAACGAAAAGTAAATTCTTTATTCCCAACACAATTACCAGGAAGAGGCTCTCCCAATGCATGTAGAGGTTCGCTGTGATACAAAACCGGATGTGTGCCATCTTCTGCGGCGTTTTCTGGTTTGGTGTTATCCAGCTTACAAATATGAAAGTCGCTGTTTGTTGCCCAAAGTTCAGGGTTGTCTGGGTCCGTGACATTGATCATCGGGATCGCGGCAAGTGGGCGGACATTTTTTATCTTGTCATCATCTTTTAGACTTTCTGAAAGGTGCCAAGGAGGAAATTCCTTTTGTTTAGTCTCAGCATTCAATTTGCTGGGGAAATACATGCCGAAAAGATAATAGTGAGAGTGCAAACAATTCGATTTAGTCATTACCTGCTTCTCCGACAAAGTTGCCATCGTTCGCAAATGCATTGTAAAGCGAAGACTCTCCGGCACTGTGACCTGTACCAATTTGTCTCCAAATCGAATGGTTCTTTATTTTTCGATTGTCATCAAGCTCTAGTAATACAACCTGTGCACCACCAGCTGTCCTAGCATATTTAGCATTTGCACTAAGAACCTCTAGAGAACTCAACTCTCCTATCTTATTTCTCTCAGCACTCTCTGAAAGATACGTACCATTTTTCACATCAATTAGATAACGATGGTAGTTTGATTGTCCCCAAGCGTAGGAGCCCGTAGGATCAATCGCTCTTTTGTGCATTTCAAAGTCACTTAATCGATCCTCATCAACATCGATTCCCGTGCTATAGAGAAACTTGTCTAATTTCTCGTCATATACTGCCACTCCGAACTCATTGAAAACAAAACGTTGGCCACTAAAGATCACGGAATGTTCATTAAATTGCGTCTCTACCTGCTCAGTTTTCTTACTGGCCAGCGTATACTTCCAATCCTCAAACTTATCGGTAAAATAAAGATAGCTGCTGTCTTCCGCCCAAAGAAATTCAGGATAACCGCGAGAACGACCTAGCTCTGTATATTCGCCCGTTTTGAGATCTTTAATAACTTTAAACATCCCTTCGTTTTTAGAATACGCCAACGCCAAGTAACGATTATTGGGCGATATGCGCATTAGCCTAATTGCGCCAACGAACTCGTCAGCAACGACGCGCAAATCTGTACCGTCTGTTTTGATGCTCCAGACTTTGTCTTTACGATCATAGAAATCTTCCGCATCACCGTCTCCGTTATCCCAACGGAACACTAAGCGAGGCAAATCGTAAGATGCAGCATTGCTCAGATCTTCTCTCGGCCACTCTTTTGTTTTGGTAATAAAGTGACGCGGGCGACCGTTTTTCTCATCGTAAATCACGTAGTTGTTTTCAGTGATGTAAACGCGACCATCAGGCCACTCTCGCGCATTCTTCTCGGCAATACGTTCTTCTACAGTCAGCGGCTTTTTCTGCACCTGTTCTTGTACTTGTTCAGGTTTGGCCGCTTCCACATCTTGTGATGAAGGCGGGTTATCATTGTTGCATCCAGCCAACATGACGAAGGCTAAAAGGCCAAATAACGGACGTCGTTTCATTTTGATTCTCGTTCACTAACGTTGTCGTCACTGCGAAGTTGCCTCCGCAGTATCAGATCTTATTCCAAATAGGGTATTAAGCTGTCTCTGCAGCACTCTTGCCAACCAATAGGTCGGTGAGCTGCGCATTTCTCAATATGTGGGTTTCATTTACACGGGCATACCTTTTTTGCCCAAGATAACCTCGAACGAGGTCGACGCTTTCCACCTTGGAAGGCCAACCCCAAAAACGAACTTCTCTGTTGTTGTCATCATTGATGCCGCACTCACGAAGATAGACACGCTGGCACCATTCTCCTTCGCTTTCACGAAGTTCGAAGTAATCATCAGACTCGTCATTTTCTCGACATCCGGGATAAGTAAACAAAAGGCTTGCTGCAGGTCGATTCAGATATGCCCCCGCGATATTGGTTTCAATTTGGTTTGTAAGCACATGATAGTTAGCACTATTTTCTTCGTCTATCACAGGTACTACGAGTGATCGGATCGTGGTTGCGCCTGCAGAAAACGCCTTGTTATTGCTATATTCCTGCATGCCGGTAATTTCAGTCGCAACCGTTGAAGGGTTTTCTTCCAGTTTTATCAGCTCAACATTTGAAAGCGGGTCTTCACTGAAAAACATAAAGAGCGTTTGGTCTTCACCATTGATTTTGTGCGGAAGCCAAACATGTGGCATTGGCATGCCATTCGCTACTCTCGATGCAGTCTTGCCACCTTTGAACGGACTAGGATGTGTTTCAACCTGAAAGACCAGTGGCTCTTCATAATCGGTCAATACGACATCAACGCTCTCTTCCGTAAGGTTGAACACGCGCCTTTCACCTTGTTCGTTAAGCACTCCCTCACACACCGTTTCCCCATTTTGAATCAGTGCGAAAGGCTCGGACACATATCGAGCAAGGGTTTCAGCGTCGATAAGACAAATATCTGCATGGCGTGTCGGTAGAACAACGTTTTCGGGTTTATTACGCTCATGGTTGAGGTCTATATCTGAATAATAGCCAGAGGCGTCAATCGCTATCTCTCGCCACACTTTGTTGTTCCAAATAATATACAGATAACCTGACTCGTAGAGAGACGCAGATTCGCCAGTTTGCTCTGGTGTCGTAAAATACATAGGAACAACTGGCACGAGCACGTTTTCCCATTCAGCCATGTCTTCATCGCTACTTACCGGTGCAATGTTTTCCGCGAGCAGTAGTTTCAAAGGGTCTTTCATGCCTTTCATCGGCATGGTCATGTACAGGTTGCGCGGTTCGATTTCCAGATCTTTAAATACCGCGAGGCTACGGTGCTTGTTGTGGTTATCAGAACGAGGCTTAGTCACCTTTTCGCCTTGCGTTTCCGTTTTACCCAGCATCAATGAAGCGGCGTTGCCCGGCCACTGTCCAGCAAACTCGACCACAATTTTGTTATCCGGTTTCGGGTTGACTGGCGTATAGGTGATGTTTCGTGGTAACACGACATCATCGGTGACAGTTTGGTAGTTGGCCTTAACGATCTTTTGCGCAGGAGATTGCATCACGGTGTTTATACGATCTCTTAATGCGGGGTAAGTGCGAAGTTGAGATTCAGTTAATGGTGCACGTCGCGAAAAGGAAGACGTGGCGACCCACTCTCCGCGTGGCTTTGTTGCTTAATTCGGTTGGAAGACATGGCAGCCTAAAGTTGTTCGGTTCTTAAGCAATATACTGAGTTTCAGGCATACCCAGTCCTG
>NZ_FUXU01000093.1 GCF_900167155.1 Enterovibrio nigricans DSM 22720
TGGCATAGAGAAAATGCGTTTCACCATCAGTGCGGTAGTAATGGCTAAGTCGCTGAATCGGCGAGGTCTACCACGCTTGCCTTGTTTGTTTTGTTTCCACTCAGCTATCGTTTCCTCATCAATCCAAAAGGTCAGAGAACCACGGTTGATTAAGGCTTTGTTGTACTGCTTCCAGTTAGTTGTTTTGTAACGAGGTTTAGACATGAGACTACGACGATTGATGGGTGTAGCCGATCAGATCGTAGCTTCTAGATTTAGTTCCATCGATTTAAGCAACAAAGCCTAATAACTTCTGTGACCTTATAACCTGTGCAAGTACGCTCCAGTAATGACACCCACTTTTTCCGCAAATACGTTTTTACAGTAGATACACTCCAACCTGTTTTTTCTGCTAATTCTTCTAATGGGAATTCGTGTCCAGCTTTAAAACTTTCAAGGAAGAATGTATATGCTCTGTCTACTTGTAACCATTTTTTCTCTGACATAAACCCACCAACCCGCATACAACAATTCATTAACAGTTGGCTTATCCGTTTAGTCCACAATCGGCACGCCAGAACTGTCCACTCTCTAGACTCAACCTATCACATAAGTCTTTTATATTATAAGGTTAGGCTTTCGTCACGTGATGGAATCTGCAGAAAAGGAGCACCACAAACTATCAAGGCGAAAATTGATACACCATGTACATATCGGTGCTGTCAAAGCATTGGCAGGAATGCAAATTTGAAGACGGAACAGGGGTAAAACGAAGGCTTTATGAAATGGCGAATGCAGATTATATAGCCCAAGACGAACTCAATATCACCTTGGGCTTTTTGTCATGAAGTCAGGAATATTAATCCGAAAAATTCAGAGAATCACCCTGCTGAGGGAAATGAAAATTCACACCCAAAGTGTTGGCTTCTTCAAGCTGGCGTTTAATGATGCTTTCTGGGGATTCGCCTTTCTTTAGGCTGTATTTGATGTGGCTGATAACCACGTCCAAGCCTTTAAGCTGCCGTTGCCGCTTTTGGCTTCCAGCGCTTTCAACTCTTCAAGCAGCCACTTTGGCGTAAGGTGGCCGAACAGTTGTTTATCTGGGGTTTCATTGCTGAATGACACTTCAATCACGATGCCTTTGAGCTTGTCGTTTTTGACATGCTCTGAGAGCGCAGACCAGACATTGTTCAGCGCGTCACTTTTCTCAACCGCATCTGGCCCTGTATCACCGAAATAAGCAAACACATCGCCGTCAGTGTCTTTCATCAAGAAGGCAGTAGATTGCCCGCCTGAATGGGATAGCGGCATGGCTTTCACGTTTAAGCTTGTACCTGCAACAGGCTGCCACTGCGCAGCAGGAAGGTCGGTATAAGTGTATTTGCTAAGTTTGAACCCTTTGCCTTCATTGCCAAAATTTGGCCATGCTGACCAGTTAAAGTAGTTGGTTTGCAGGGCATCGTTTGTCGCTGACAAGGCATAGATTGGCTTGTTGCTGTCATCGGGTGAGCTGATGATCATTCCTGCTACGTGGTCCAAATGCGCGTGGCTGATGAAGTAGCCTTTGATGCGCTCTTTAAGCAGGTAACCCACTTTGGTGTATGGCGAGGCTTCTGGCACCTCGATATCAGAAAACGCGCCTTTTTGCTCAGAGACAATCAGGCCGTTAACAATGGAGCCAGCATCTAGCATAACGTAGTTATCGTCTTGCTCGCTTTTCAGCATAAACGCGGTGAGATTGCCGTCTTGAATGCCACCTTTACTTCCCAAGGTCACCAAATCATACCCTGCGGCGTTAACCCCAAATGAAAGGCAACCGACCAAAACAGCAAGCTTACGTTTTAACATGTTCATCCTTTTCTTTGGCGGCTTCTGAGACCCAAAAGCGCACCAATCTGTTATGTTGAAAGCCGCCATTTTAGTCTCGGGTATCAACACACCCTACCGCTTTTTCGCTGCGATACGTGCGCCAGATTCCATTCCGAGAAAGAAGGCTTAAGCGGAATATTGTTGGATAAAGTTTCGCAGAAATTTCTCGCCATCTTCGCCATTTTTGAAGGCTTTCCAGCATTCAAATATCGCGGTTTCATGGTCGGCAATCAATGCGAATGCTTCTTGGTTTTTCTCGGCTTCAGCATACCACTCTCGGTATTTCACTTCGTAGGGCTCAACCCAGTCCGTCAGTATTTCCGTCAGTTCGTCCCAAGGCAGTGAGATCCATTTTTCCGCATCAACAATGCCCTTCGCCTGCATTTCCACATCGTCTTTTTTAAACGGAATAAACGACGTTCTTAAGTGTGGTTCGAGCAAATTGGCGGTAACAGTTTCAACTTGAATCAGCGTTTCCCAAAGCGTCAGTCGCGTTTTATCAGCGTAGTTTTTAGCGAAATAAGAAAAGAATGCGATACCGTAGATTTCACCGCGGTAGGCAGTTAGCAATTGCGCGTTCATAAGCAACCCACTGTTCGTGTGTTTCAGTCAATTTAGGGATTATACCCAAGCTTCTTGTAGATGCTACGGGCATAAAAAAACCGGGCAATCGCCCGGTTTTTATCAATCAAGATTGCGTATTAGCAAATCTTACCCGCGCCGATCACGGCATCGTGTTTGTTGTCCAACGTTGCCTGTGCGGCTAAACGCAGACCTTCCGCGATGGTTTCCAACGACATTGAAGCTTGGTCGGTCGCCGCAGCTTGCTCTGGCAGCAGAGGGATATGGATGAAGCCATGGCCAATATCCGTCTCACGCAGGAAGTGCTGAACGCCATAGAACAGGTGGTTACATACGAAGGTACCTGCTGTATTAGACACCTGGCATGGAATGCCTTTTTCTTGCAGTGCTTTCGTGATTGCTTTGATTGGCAACGTCGTGAAGTATGCGTCAGGGCCATCTTCAATGATTGGCTCATCAATAGGCTGGTTGCCACCATTGTCTGGAATACGGAAATCATCCACGTTGATGGCAACACGCTCAGGCGTAATCGACGCACGACCCGCAGCCTGACCAACAGTGATCACATAGCTTGGTTTGTGTTTTTCGATAGCCGCTGTGACCGCTTTAATTGCCTCATAACGTGTTACTGGCACGTCACAAATCACAATTTCACCGCCGTCCAGTTTTACGCCATCCAGCATTTTCACTGCTTCTAGAGCAGGGTTAATGGACGCACCACCAAATGGTTCAAAGCCTGTTATCAATACTTTTTTCATCACTATCCTCAGAAGGCAAAGCTATACATAACAAAGATGTTAAACGCCAACATGATAAGTGCCGGAACAACCTGCATCAGGATCACGTGGTGCTTATTTTTCAGCTCTAGAAGAGCGGCTGGTACGACGTTAAAATTCGCTGCCATCGGTGTCAGCAATGTACCGCAGTAGCCAGACAGCATGCCCAACACACCGATAATCGACGCGTTACCACCAAACTCCAATACGAGAAGAGGGATACCAATACCTGTGGTAATAACAGCAAATGCTGCAAATGCATTCCCCATTACCACGGTAAACAGCATCATACCCACACAGTAAGCAATCACGTTGATCAGCAACATGTTTTCAGGAATCATCATTTTGACGATCTGTGCAACGGTATCGCCCACACCTGCCTGATTGAACAGGAAACCCAGTGCTGCAAGGAATTGAGAAAGAATTGCCGCCCAACCGATAGAGTCAATCAAGCGACGGCCTTCATTCAGGCTGTGCATTGGTTTACTTTTGGTGATCAACAGCGCGATGACAATGGCAGCAATTGACGTAATACCCAGTCCTGCAAGCGCACCCAGCGATGTAAGTTGACTGATAGCAACCGTACCCACTGGCACAATGGCAGCAGGAATAAACAGTTTATTCTTCAATACTGACGCGGTTTCTTTGCGCTCTTCGTCGGTCGTGGTGCCATATTTGCCCACGCCCATAAAGCCGCCTGCAGCCAGCGCTGTCAGTGCCAGTACCATTACGCCCGTCATCCAATGCGGGATCATGGCACCAAAGATAAAGGTCACACCGTAGATAAGCCAAAACAGGCCAGTACCTACACGTTTTGAATTCTCTTTATCGAGGAATGTTTGTAACGAGAAAGCCAGCAGCAGCAAGCCCGTGGTTTGATAAATGTACTCTAACATCCCGAATTACCCTTCTTTAGATGTGGCAACAACGTCTGTTGCTTCAGTGTTATCGGACTTAAGAAGTCGGGATTCGACGATTTTGCTAAAAATCATAAACACGGTAAATGAAGCAATTGCTGTTGGCAGTGCCCACAACGCCATGGTTTCTAGCTTCACGTCCACATTGCTGTCTGTCATAACACCGTTGATCAGCAGGATACCGCCAGTACCAATAAACAAAAGTTGGCTGAAGAAGTTACCAAAGTTTTCACTCGCAGCTGACAATGCACGAATGCCTTGACGCTTTTCATCAGAAAGATTTGGTGACGCTTTTTCCGCCGCCGCTTCTGCCATCGGTGCAATCAGGGGGCGAATCATAGAAGGGTGACCACCGATGTGCAGACCCATACCGCAAGTCACTTTACGCAGCAACAGGTAGGTCATCAAAATTTTGCTAACGGAGGCTTTCTTCATGGAGCTAATCAGGGCTTCAGCACGCTGACGAAGACCGTAGCGCTCAAGAATACCAATCATAGGGAGAATAAGAATGAAAAGAGACATGTAGCGGTTTTGGGTGAAGGATTGGCCCAGAATAGACAGGATTTCCATTACCGCTATGTCAGCGGCTAAACCGGTTGCCACACCAGCAACCAATATAACAAGCAGGGTATTCAGTTTTAACGCTAGCCCTACCGTTATAATCACAATGCCAATCAATGGCCAAAAATCAATCATAGGTGTCCTCTACACGACCTTTATATAGAAATTGCGATCAATGATGTAAAAACCATTGACGCTTCGAGTATACGAAAGGCCTATGAGCACCTCCAATCAGAGATTTTTGTCCTATCAACCAATTTATCTTCTCGTTGAGACCAAACACTTAAAACTCACACTTATGTACAAGCTAACTACCAGTAATCTGTCTGTTTGTTTAGTTTTAATGTGAAACATATCTCCCTTTAATTGAGGTACTTTCAGCATTTAATGTCACTTACAGATGATTAAATAACATTTACCCTCCTAGCTCAAATAAACACCAGATTACTAGGATTCCAGACAAGAAAATCCCCTTTGTCTCATTAGAAGAACATTAAAGCGAAGAATCTCAACGATATACTGGCTACCCACCTCGTTTTAATAGCGCTTGTGAATCAATAAGGACGTATGATGAACGCGACACGGTGCCTGATTGGTGTCATCTCTCTCACCCAAATTTCCGCATGTACCATCCAGACAACCCCAACCAAACCTTTGCTTCTTTATAACGCCAAAGAAGCGGTAAAACTTTCCTATTGCGATGACTTAGCCAACACGGCCTATCAAGTATCCAATGACAAACTCAACGGTGTGAGTAAACAAACACAATTCGCGGCGATTTCTGGCGATGACTCCGCCCAGATCAAAGGTGCGCTGATTGATGATATATACCGAGGCGATATAAAAAGCAGTTGGCAGTATTCAACCAATGTCTTTTCAGAATGTGCACAAAAGGTCGCAGACATCCCTACCGATCGCGTAGAAATAGCGTCACTTTGTGCTCAAAAATCTCTCGTTGCCCGAGGCGCTGCTGACATGTATCAGTCCGGAAAAGTAATACTTGATACCTACACTGCATTTGCCCCTTACAAAACCGTCAGGCCATTTACTGTGATTGAAGATGTCTACGACGAAGGCTTGAGCCGCGCGCAAGCCAGCAAACAAGCATGGCAAGAGTGCATGGGTGTCGTTTCAGATTGAATATTGTTCATTGTGTGAGAGATCAACAATACTCATAGTTTTACGTGCATGGGAATGCGATGAAATCAGGAATTTTTGCTGTTTGGTTAGTGGCCCTGACCTTTCAAGCTCTGGCAGACACACAAGACGTCACTAACAACATCAGCGTCAGGGTAGACAAATCGGCACGTCTAATGTTTCTTCTCGAAGATAACCGTGTGATCAAGTGGTATCGCATTGCGTTAGGTGCGAACCCGCAAGGACATAAATTGCGAGAGGGCGACAGAAGAACACCGGAAGGGAATTACACACTCGACCTTATCAATGAAAAGTCACGTTTTTATCGTTCTATTCGCATCAACTATCCCAACAGTTCTGACATTGCACGCGCGGAAAGATTGGGCGTAAGCCCTGGAGGTCAAATCATGATCCACGGTCAAAAAAATGGTAACGGCCCTCACCCCAGTGAAACGCGTGGCAAAGATTGGACCGACGGTTGTATTGCCATTTCAAACGAAGACATGGATGAATTTTTGAGTTTGATCCCGGTCGGAACTGCCATCGAAATCGACTGGTAGCCCGCCATCAGGCGAGCAAAAAACAAAAGGCCGATGCGTGTTTGCATCGGCCTTTTCCGTTATCAACGTCTTGCTCTTATTGGTTTTATTCGCAAGTAAATGGGCCTTTATCGCTCCACGCATCTGACGAGGTAGCAGGGCTGCTATTTACCCACCAGTTTGCTTGATACAGATGGCCGTCAAAAATCACTTGGTCACCCGCGTTGTAGGCTTTGCCTGACGTCCATGCCACTGGCATGTTGCTCAGTAGTTTCCAGGCATCGCTGGTTTCTGGCGTTGCACCTTCAATCCAGTATTTCGCTTCGTATACCAGACCATTGAAGTTAACTTTCTCACTGCCGGTGTAGGTGGTCTCTGCTGACCATGCAGGGTGATTAACGGCATCGGGGTCTGTACCACATTGCTCGCCTTTCTCAATCAAGAAAAAGTCCTGCATTTGCTGATCAACCATGTTGCCTTCCGCGTCTTTCACACGTGTCACCAGCATATGATGACCCGCTTTGGCATTGGACAATGTCATTTCAACCGATGCAGTCGTGCTGTCTGCAATAGACAGTTTTTCATAAGCCAGCGCGTCTTGAGCATGGTTATAAACAGTCATTTCAACGTTAACGTTACCCGAGGCGCTCACAGCCAAATCCAGCGTTACCGCGTTGTCTGTGATTGGGTATTCGTTTGCCAAACCATCAACAGTTACCTTGTAATCAGGTACTGGGGTGTCAATGTCATAGCCCACTTCAACGCGCGCCAAGCCACTGTCAGTCTTGATGAATATAGGGTTTGCACCAAATACTGGGGTGAATTTGTCTTCACCGCTTTTCTGGCCCGCTTTGATGTTGTCGTAGCTCGCGTTAATGCTTGTCGCTAAAGCATGAGACCAGTTATTCGCAAGACCCGCCTTATCACTGTCGATATCTAAGCGTACAGACATTTCAGGGCGCTCGCCGTTTGCGTCAAACACACGCGTAAATACTGCATCACCCTGTGACAGATTCATGCCTGGGTTGATTTGCCCGCCTTGAGACCATGTCGGTAACACAGGTTGGTCGCCGTCAAACTGCACATCAATCACGTTATAAAATGCCGCAGCAGTGTCACCCACATCCCACACAGCCAGAATGACCTGGTAGCCATCACGTTCTGGTACATCACATGCATGCAGCATACGTTTTGGCGGCTTTTCCATGTTGCCTTCAACCACACAGAATGGGTTCAAATCAAAGGTACTGCGTGCGAGGGGTTGGTTTGGATTCCAATCTGGTTTGGTGATGTAGTATTTCCACGTGCGCGTTACATGGTTGGCGGTAAAGGTCCATTCGAAGTCATTTTGACCTGCAACAATAGGCGTTTTCACCCAACGAGACGCCGTTTGCTCATCAAGAGGAGAGAATTGGATCAAGCCTGCACTGGCAATTTTACCATCGTCAGGACCCTGCTCTGGAAATCCCTCAGGGCCTTCCACACTTTGCGGTTCCCATTGAACCTGACCACAGTCAGTGTTTTTTTCTCCGGTCGCAGAGGTATATTTGCACAATGCTGCACGACCTGCCGCCGTCGATGGCACTCACGTAACCGTGAGACATGACGCTGGCACTGAAAAGTGCTGCCGTAACAGGCAGTAAAGAGGTTTTTAGTTTGAGCATGTTTGTACTTCCTGAGTGTTTGTGTACTCAGCTATCTAAAGATGCTGAGATTATGGTTTTCATCACCCACACACGGACAAACGTCGCAAAAGATACATATTTCCTAGGAAATATGGCGGCTCCGCTATCATAAATTCGCACATTGCATTTGGCGAACCCTTAGACCGGAAGCTTTGCGTCCTGTTTTTTCAAACAGTTTGCCGATAAGAGTGGTGTTGCGAAGAATAGTCGGAAAACACCCACTGGCAACAGAGATATGCGCCAGATCACACACCCGCTCTCACCAAAGGAACCAAGATCACAATTTTCAGCCCATTTCGCCTGTTTTTCACCCACAACAAACACGCCCCTTATGTGTTTCGCATATCGATAACAAAAAAACCAGACGTAGCGTCTGGTTTTTTCATGTGTTTTCTTATTCGTTCAAGTGCCATCTGGTCACGCACCTTTCACTCAAATGACGAGCATCTTGATGGATAAAGTAAGCATGCCATCACGTCGGCGTTTCTGACGGGTTGTCTTCGCCGTCTTCAAGTTCATCCAAGTAGTTTTTCGGTGGCGGTGTCCACTCACGCTCTGTCATGCTGTGCCTGTCCATCCGGTCAGAACCCATCGCATCTTTGATTGTTTCTTCAAGCTGAATAAACAGGTTTACGTAGTTAGCATCATAGGATTTTTTCTCTTCTCCCCCTTTCCAGGATTCGAACAATATTTCAGAGCTTTCTCGTTCAATTCGATGGAATGTCGCTTTTTGTTGTTCAACCAAAAATGGATGGATACCGAGCGAACGCAGTGCTTCGCCCCCCATGGCTAACGCTGAACGGTATGTTTCCTTAATCACATAATCCGCCCCCACATGACGAAGCATGTAGGCATGCCCACGATCGAATGCACGCGCCAGTATCTTTACATTGGGGTAAGCATGCTTGACATGTTTCACCAGTTCCGTGGCGGCCTCTTGATTATCCATCGACACAATCAACAACGCAGCGTCTTCAATACCAGCGGTATGCAGTAAGTCCGGACGTGTTGCATCACCAAAGAAGCTTTTCACATTAATTCTTCTTAAGTTTTCAACTTGTGTTGCTTCATGATCGAGCACCACGGTTTTTACGCCGTTTGCTGTCAAAAGGCGGTTTACTACCTGACCAAAGCGGCCAACACCGGCAATAATAACGGTTCCCTGCTCGTCGATTTCATCCGGCTCCCTGTCATTGGATGCTTTCTCATAACGCGGCAAAATCACCTTGTCATACAGAATAAACAAGCCGGGCGTGAGGAACATAGACAGAGCAACAACCAAGGATAACAGTTGAGCAAGTTCATTAGGTATTACGTGGTTTTGTGTAGAGAAGCTCAGAAGCACAAAACCAAATTCGCCCGCTTGAGCAAGGCTGAGAGCAAACAGCCATCGCGCAGAGCCTTTGATTTTAAAGACAAAGGATAAAAACAGCAGAACAAGCGCTTTGAGTGCCATCAGGCCAAGGGTCAATCCTACGATGACAAAGAAGTCATTGAACAGGATGCCAAAGTTGATACCTGCCCCGACGGTGATGAAAAACAGCCCCAGCAATAGCCCTTTGAATGGCTCAATGTTCGATTCCAACTCATGACGGAATTCACTGTTTGCCAATACAACACCCGCAAGGAAAGTCCCGAGTGCTGGCGACAGCCCAACAAGGCTCATCAATGCGGCAATCCCGATCACCAGCATTAATGCCGTTGCCGTGAAAATCTCACGCAGACCCGAGCTTGCCACAAAGCGGAACAGAGGGCGGCTGAGATAGTGACCACCAACCACAACACCTGCAATGGTTGCCGTAATAACCAAACCCAACGCCCAACCGGGCAGGCCAGCAACAAGGCTTAACTGCTCGTGATGTTCTGCTGCATCTGCAGCCACTGACTGGGCTTTTTCTACCAATTCAGGCAAGGCAAGCAAGGGGATGAAGGCAAGCATAGGAATAACAGCAATGTCTTGGAAAAGCAGAACAGAGAATGCACTTTGCCCACCTTCCGTTTTTGTCAGCCGTTTTTCATTGAAGGTTTGTAAAACGATCGCCGTCGAAGACAGAGCAAAAATCATCCCAATCGCTAACGCAACACTCCATTGTACGCTTAGCGCAATGGCAATCCCCATGACTGCTGCGGCGGTAATACCTAACTGCAAACCGCCAAGTCCCAGCAGTTTATTTCTCATTGACCAGAGCATTTTGGGCTCCAATTCAAGGCCAACAAGAAATAGCATCATCACAACACCAAATTCCGCAAAATGCTGAATGGTTGTGGTTTCATCGCCCACCAACCCAACAACCGGGCCAATCACCACACCCGCAATAAGGTACCCGAGCACGGAACCCAGCCCCAACCTTTTTGCGATAGACACGGCAATGACCGCCGCAATGAGATAGATAAAGGCTTGAAGAAATAACCCTGTCATACCGCACCTTCCTTCAATACCAAGTGGACGTTCGCTGAGGTGATTTTTTCTCTTTTGGCCAGCAAATCTGTATCCACAGCATCCGCGACAAACGCGTTAAGCAACCTTTTATAACTCTCAGCATGGCGTTCAACCTTGCCTTCTTCAACAGCAGTTCGAGAGCCAAAGAGCGCAAACGGTGCAAGGTAGTGCATGCCAGTCAGGTTGGCCATTTGCTCTAGAGGGTGCAAAAGCTCTCTGATTTTGAAATGGTTAAATCCGTCCGCTTTATACGCCTTCTCTTTCCCGCCCGCCGTGATCGCACAAATAAATTGCTTACCGTGCAACGCGTTACCTTTCGACCCGTAGGCGAAGCCGTATTCCAGCACCAAATCCTGCCATTCTTTCAAAATCGACGGTGTTGAATACCAATACAATGGGAACTGAAAGATGATGACGTCATGGTCAACCAAGCGTTTTTGTTCACGATCGATATCTATATGATAAGTGGGATATTCGGCATACAGGTCAACAACCGTGACACCTTCTACCTGCTTTGCGACATGAAAAAGCGGCGCATTAACTTCAGAACGCCGCTGGGAGGGGTGCGCAAATAGCACCAGCACTTTCTTTGATTCGTTTGCCATGGTGATCCTTTATATTATCGGCAGACCTTAGCGTTGTTAAACACCGTACTTCTCTGTCCAATCTTTTAATTTTTCCAATATACAAAGTGCCGAGCGGCCAAAATCAGTGATTTCATAACTCACTGCAATAGGTCTGGTGCTCAAGACATTGCGCTGAACCAAACCCATCTCTTCCATTTCCTTGAGGCGTTGGTCGACCATTTTTTACTGGCCCCGCTAAGTTGACGGCAAAGATCGTTAAACCTCACCGGCTTATCCTTTAGCTGCCAAAGTATTGAGGCTTTCCATTTCCCTCCGAGAATTCGCATTCCCCGCTCTATTGGACACGGCTCTAAACAAACGCGTTTAGCGTTTGCTTTCGCCCCACTCCCCCCTGTGCTATCTGGCTCTAACATGCTCGACCACTAGGTTACTAAAAGTATACTGGTTGACAGTTGTAACCAATTGTAACAAGGTGGGTGCGCACTTTTCAACCAAGCTAATTCAGTAAAATGGAATGTACTCATAATAAAGGGTCGGTCTGTTTATCTTTTCTCAGATGAAAGAATTAGTGATACCTATCGTAAGTAAAAGGAGAGTCGAAATGGCACAGACAAATAAGCTCGCTGCAGGCAGTGAGTTTCCTACCATCACTTTGAATGCACTCGATGGTTCGTCACGCACTCTGGGCGAACCAAAGGAAGGGGCGACATGGCAATTGGTGGTGATTTATCGCGGCAGACATTGCCCTATGTGTACACGCTACCTCAACCAACTTGAAGGATTCAAAGAAAGGCTTGGCGAAATTGGCATTGATATCGTCGCTGCATCGGGTGACAGCAGTAAGCAGTTGGAAGATCACCTGACAAAATTGGACGTCTCTTTTCCGCTGGTTTATGGGCTTGGCGAAGCGCAAATGAAAGCATTAGGGCTATACATTTCCGTTCCACGCTCTGAACAGGAAACCGACCATCACTTTGCTGAGCCCGGAATGTTTGTGATTAACGAACAAGGCACAGTACAGGTCGTCGATATATCAAACAATCCGTTTGTTCGTCCGGATATTGAAACGCTGGTTAATGGTTTAACGTGGATTCGCAACCCAGACAATCACTATTCTATTCGTGGTACCGCGCCCTACTGAGCATGGCAGATTGGCGTTCACTATGAATCAAAAAAGCCCCGCTAATGCAGGGCTTTTGTCGCGTATCGTTCTTTTACTTCGTCGAACTGGTAAAAAGCAGCTTAATGCCAAACGCTAACATCACCGAACCCAATACGCGATCTACCCAGTGCCCTATTTTCTTGAACTTTGCTTGAACGGCAGGTTTAGAAAGCACCATCGCGACTGAACCAAACCATACTAGTTGGACGAACATCATCCATGCACCCAATAAAGCAAGTTCACTCACTGGCATTTCTGGTGATAACACAAGTGTAAAAACCGAAAGAAAATACAATGGGGCTTTTGGGTTCAACGCATTACACACAAACCCCATGCCGATGAGCTTCATCGCGGAACGTGGTTTTACGGCCACGCCATCATCGCTATCACCGACCGCTGCTTTGCTGCGAATACCTTTCCAACCTAAGTAGATAAGATAGGCTGCCGCCAAGTACTTCATTACGCTGAGTACCATCGATGACTCACTGATCACCGTGGCAAGGCCAACTGAAGAGTAGATAATGTGAATGGAGAGACCGAGCGCGATACCGAGACTGACGAGCAACCCTGCTCTGCGTCCGTGCATAAGAGATTGTTGTGACACCATAACAAAGTCTGGGCCTGGTGATGCAGCCCCCAGCAAGTGCACTAACGTGAGCGTTAGAAACGCGTGATAAAAATCCATTCCCCTCTCCTTCAACACAAAAAGCTACAAAGGCGTTATATGGCTAACATAATCAACATTCAAGACCACCGCTTAGTATATTATCATTACAAACAGGGCACGCGATAAGGTTCACACTGTTTTGTTCCGTTCAAGGTACGGACGTAGACCTAATGCTTTATAGTTTTTAATGTCCGCCTCCGTGAGACCCATTTTTTTAATTGTTCGCGCTTTATTAAACAGATTCATCCCCGTTAAGTTACATGCTTTATCGCAAATTTCTCGCGTTAGTGGTTGTGGCACATTTAATATTCTCGCCATTTCTAATTGAGGAACATGCCGAGTCGGAACTTCTTCTGTTAGATATCGATGACACAATGTTTTAGGTGCTGGCGCTGAATAATTGTAGGACGGCGTGTTTTTCAACATTATATGTAAATCATCTATAGGCACATCATATACAGTATTTAGCCATTCATTGACATTCTGCGTAGGGAGACCCATTGCTTTCGCAACGGCAACACGCTCAGCATCCAATGGGCTTTGTTGCTTAATTCGGTTGGAAGACATGGCAGCCTAAAGTTGTTCGGTTCTTAAGCAATATACTGAGTTTCAGGC
>NZ_FUXU01000063.1 GCF_900167155.1 Enterovibrio nigricans DSM 22720
GGGTATGCCTGAAACTCAGTATATTGCTTAAGAACCGAACAACTTTAGGCTGCCATGTCTTCCAACCGAATTAAGCAACAAAGCCCGGTGGTTGCGGAAACTGAACATCCGCCTGAGTGACAAATGAACACTGAAACGCAATTAAAAAACAGAGCAACCTCTTGGTGTGCATTAAAACATCTCCTTTATGCTTCGTGAATGTCACGAAATTACTGCTAAACCTAAAAATAAGAGCGGTCATCTACTTTTTTATAGTCATATGTACAAACTTAAAATCAGACCCCGCCCTCAACAAGCGATACTAACAATTCAGCACGCTTTATTAAGTCTCAATAACAATAACATTTAAAGACTTCTAAAAACCGCCAATAAATATAAAACCCCACACATTAACTTGTGAGTATTTTTTATACATGAGATGAATAATCACTACAAAACAACACATTACAGCCAACACCATAAAGGCGCAAATTGAATACCATGAAATAATAAATATAACAAAGTCATCAGGCGCCAACTTATTGTCATTACATGTTTTTGATATTCACATTAATAGAACGGTGTTATTTACAGCTTCTCCTTCATAGCGTGAAAACAGGAATTTTAATAAAGAAGGAGAACAAATCAGTCCCTAATGGACTATTGCGTTCAATCATAAACTCGCTGAAACCTTCCCAGATTTCATGCAGCAAAAATATCAGGCTGTTGCCCGACGCACTGAAAATGATGCCAAAAGTGAGTGCGCAAACCTTGACCAAAACGAGAAGGTTTTGCATGGCGGGTTGAAGGCAGAAAATGGCGGTTGACACGGAGAGATCCCTTCAACGTAAAACGGTAACCCTTTGCTCTGTTGAAAACCTATTTAGCGGTAAGGTATTAGGGTGTCGCCAAACATCGACAAAGAGCCGGCAAGAGATTTTCATCAATGCGTAAACCTAGGTTCAGATTCTCGCTGGCTCTACACACAAGAAGTTTACGATAAATCCTTAATTTGTTATGGACGACAACATCCTACTCTGTCATTCGCTAGTTCCTCCTGTATAGGAGGGCAAGGCACACTACCAAAGGAGCAATAGACACAGCAGTCTCCCTGCTTAGGCTTTAGAAGCGCGTGACACTTTTCACACTCATAAAACCACTGACATGCATTGGTTGGCATTGTTTCTACTTTTTTCATTCCACAATATGGGCATGTTATCTCTGACTCTAGGACAAGGTTATTCACGACGGTTATCCTTCTTTACTGTTGAAGGATAACCGGCTTCAGCGGTTGTCTTCTCCAAATGTGCGATGTCAGTTGCCTCATCATCAAAGGTCACTCGTGCGCTTTTCTTTACAAGAGATGTTTCGACTCTGGATACACCATCAATCCTTTTTAACGCGACCTTTATCGTTATCGGGCAAACAGGGCAATTCATACTCGGTATATCCAACTCAACGATCTGCTCTTTTGCCAGAGCAGGGGTAAAGACCGCGGCATTTAAGAGTGCCAATATCAATAGCTTCATATCCGTTCCTTCAAGCGAATAATGGTATCCAATATGGCGTTGCCACAAAAATCAACGCAACTATAGAGGAGAGCAGCAGGATAACTTTTTGCCATCTTCGTGTTTTAGGGTTCGCACACACCGAATTTTGGCTGCATGCTTCTATAGGCCGAAAGACACGCTTTGAGGCGAAAAAGAATGTGACAATGACAACAAGTAAAAAAATGGGTCGATACGGTTCTAGCACCGTTAAGCGACTTACCCATGACCCACTAACACCAAGCAGCAGGAATATCAGAGGACCCGTACAACATAAGCTCGCGCCAATAGCGGCTATTATTCCACTGATCAAAGGGATGGTAGGTTTTATGTTCATGAATAGCACCAGTCGCTAAGTATCAATTGCTCAATGTAGCAACCGTACTTAGGTACGGAGTCAAGTGGCTATTCTTTAAATGAATCAACGATAGGGCATGAAGAGTTAGGGATGCTGGAACATTGGGTAATTAAGTTACTGAGTTTACGTTCGAGGCGCTGAAGATCAGCGATCTTCTTTCTTATCAGTACCAACTTTTGCTGCGCTAAGGCTTGAGCCTCTAGGCAATCACTATCCCCGAGCTTTAAAAGACTGGAGATCTCGTCTAGTGTGAACCAAAGATCCTGTGCCCGTTTTATAAAATGTATTCGTTGCAAGCTCTCTGAGGGATATTGACGAAAGCCCTCAACGGGTTTCAGTGGCTGGATAATTAACCCCTTCCTTTCGTAAAAACGGATGGTTTCTACATGAACACCTGCTGCATCAGCCAGCTTACCAATTGTCAGTTTCATAACCGCCCCGCTTTACGTAATCTCCCGTTGTATAACAAGCTACTATAGCCATGAGGAGGTAATACAGCGAGACGATGGTAGAAAAAGCAGGGAGGCAATAATTATTTTAATATGAAGTGAGCGAATATTTACTCAAATCTACCGTTGTTTCTGACTTTCCCTTCAATATACGCTCCGCCAGCTTTTTTGCTTCGATTTCATCTAACCCGATAAATTTATACGCACGCGCATTTGCCACAATAGTGAGTGTTTTGCGTAGCGGATTGATGGATATTTCATGAATAGTATCGCCACTGATGTGCCGCAAACTGCCTGCATGCTTACTGGTAACACTGGCTGCGGCGAAAGTGCTTGATGAAAAGCACACCATAAAAAATGAGAGAAAAAGATTGTTCAGCATAACTCAAAAACGAACATAAAGCGGAGGCGCGGAGTATTCCATGTTGTTGAAATTATTACTGTGATATTTATCATGCATAACGCACTGTGCGTTAAAGTTTCATTGTTCAACAGCCGCCATATACAACCTTTAAAGCTGGACGAAAATTCGGACATTTCTTATTAATAAGAAGCGTTATTGAGTCATTTCCGCATTAACATTAATTCATTAGTCAAACAAAATTCATTGTTCTGAAATCATTGACAATATGCAGAATCTTAGACAAATGACCGTATTCATGAATGTTGTTGAATCCGGGTCGATAACAAAAGCCGCAGAAAAACTGGATGTCTCTAAGTCGGTGATAAGCCAATCGCTTAAGCAATTAGAGAATGAGTTGGAGACAACACTGCTGAAGCGAACGACGCGCAGACAAGCACTCACGCCCTCTGGCGAGCAGTTCTATAAGCACTGCTGCGATATGCACAGGCTTGCCGAAAAGGCATGGGAAGAGATCAAAACCCAACAAACAGTACCAAAGGGTAAGATCAGAATCACGGCACCTAACGCGCTGATGGCCTCTCTTGTTGTGCCTGCTTTGTTAGATGTATTTTCTGAGTATCGAGACGTTGAGTTAGATTTGGTTAACGACGACCACCAACTCGATCTGATGGAAAACAATATCGATTTGGCTATTCGTGCGGGACAGTCAGCACCGAGTAATTATAAGCAGCGACGGATCGGAGAGTTCAGAGATGTGCTTTGCTGTGCAAAGGCCTTTTCCGGTGATTTTCGCAGTACACCCTACATCGTCCATCAATGGCAGCAAAGGCCTGTTGAGCATGTATTAGAGAACCGTGTTACACGTGAAAGCCTTTGCCTTCAATACACGCGCGTCATAGAACAAATGCCATGCAAACCACCATGGCGCTGATTGAGTCGGGTTATGGCGTGGGTATATTGCCGGACTTTGTCGTGCGTAGAAACAACAACCTACAGCCTTGTTTGCCTGACCACGATATGCCGCTTGTCAATGTGTATGCGATACACCCTTTCCATAGCAGTGCACCAATCGGTGTGCGAATGGCCATTGATGCGATAGAGAAAGCGCTGTTTGACTATGTAAACCCGCTATCAACCTGATCTTATTCACCGCAAGACGACAACTTACCCTTTGTTTTGTTAAAACAGAGCATTCATAAAAAACACCGTTTTAATTAACACTGGCCTTCATAGAGTATTAACTCTAAAATAGCGCCATTCTCCCCTTTGTTGGTAAATCCGATGTTTATCAGAAAGACACCTTTTTCCTTCACAGCACGGTTAATAAGCCTGTGCTGTGCTTTCGCGATTTTCTCGCCTCTCGCCAGCGCACAATCATCCAATACGCAGCCAATGAGCTTTAGTGAGGCATGGAAATCTGTTCAAGAAAAGAGTGATGCCATTGCCGCTAAACGCGCGAATCTAGAACGCGCCGATCACATGCGTAATGCGGCTTCAGCCCATCATCTTCCGAGTGTCTCACTGAGTGGTAACTACACGCGTCTCGACCAGAATATTGAGCTTAAGCCCTCGCAACTCATGGAACACATGAGCGGTGGCGATTCACTCCATCAGTTAGCGGGGTTATTTCCGGGTATCGGCGGCAGTCTCGACAGTCTTGCAACCACGACACTGGCTGACCGCGACATTTACACCAGCTCAATTCGGGCAATCTGGCCGATTTTCACCGGCGGGCGCATTTTGGCAGCGGAAGACATTGCCACCGCACAACGCGATGAAGCAGCCTATCTGATGCAAATGGAGCAGCAAGCCAAATTCGAAGACCTTGCGAAAATTTACTTCGCAACCGTTCTGGCGGAACAAGTTGTTCAAACCCGCATTGACGTTGAAGAGGGTCTGTACAAACACCTCTCTCACGCCAAGAAAATGGAAGCTCAGGGCCAGATTGCGCGTGTGGAACGCCTGCAAGCTGAGGTGTCTTACGACCAAGCAAAAACTGCACGAATGAAAGCGCTGCGGGATTTAGAAATAACGCAAGCGGCACTGAAAGCCATGGTCAAAACCGATCAGACTCCGATTCCGAGCAGCGAACTCTTTACACAAGACAATGCCCCTGCGATGTCACCTTTCCTTGATAAGACCTTATCCAGCTACCCAGGGCTCAAAGTTCTGGACGCAAAACGCAAACAAGCCGATGGCCTGATTGATATGGAAAAAGGAAAGTACTACCCACAAGTGTTCCTGTACGGTAACTACAACCTGTATGAAGGGGATTCACTGACCGCCGAACTCACGCCCGATTGGGCGGTTGGCGTGGGCGTCAGCATTCCTTTGTTCGATAACGGTGGACGTTCAGATAAGGTCAAAGCTGCCCACAGCACAGCCCTTCAAGTTAACTACCTGCGCGCACAAGCCGAGCAGGATTTGTCATTATTAGTTGAAAAGACGTGGCGCGAAGCCGGTCAGGCCATCGAGCAGTATCAAGGGCTTTCTTCAAGCATTCAGTTAGCACAAGAGAACCTGAAACTGCGAGAAAAGGCGTTTTCCCAAGGTTTATCTACGTCCCTCGATGTCGTTGATGCGGAGCTGTATCTCGCCAGCATTAAAACGCAACAGCTTGCGGCGTCTTATCAATACGTGCTGTCACTAAGCCGTCTGCTCGCTATCAGCGGTGAAATGAACCGCTTCCCTGAATTTCAGTCGGCCTCATCCATCCATCATCACGCTTCACTTCAAGGGTAATCGATCATGACCAAATTAAAATCTGCATTTCTAGCCGTGCCTGTTTGCGCGTTGGTTGGTTGGGTCGGTTACAGTTTCTATCAAGCTTACCAGCCTCAACCTGAACGCTTTCAAGGGCAAATTGAAGCACAGCAATACAACGTGTCTTCTAAGGTGCCGGGACGCATTGATGACGTGCTGGTTCGTAAGGGACAGCAGGTTGAAAAAGGTGACCTTATTTTCACGATTTACAGCCCTGAGCTAGAAGCGAAATTGGAACAAGCGAAAGCGGGACAACAAGCCGCAGATGCGATGGCTGAACAAGCAGAGCGCGGAGCCCGTTCTCAGGAAATCAATGCCGCAAGAGACCAGTGGCAGAAAGCCCGAGCCGCTGCGCAGCTGGCTGAAAAAACGTATAACCGTGTTGATGCGCTCTATATTGAAGGCGTCACCGCAGAACAGAAACGCGATGAAGCATACACCCAGTGGCAAGCCGCCAAATACACGGAAAACGCCGCGCATCAAATGTATGAAATGGCCAAGGCGGGTGCACGAACAGAAACCAAACGTGCCGCACAGGAAAAAGCGCGAATGGCTGCAGGAGCCGTGGCGGAAGTGGAGGCTTACACCAACGACACCAAAATCCACAGCTGGAACCAGGGCGAAGTCAGCCAAATTTTATTGCACTCAGGTGAACTGGCCCCTCAGGGTTTCCCCGTCGTCACTGTTATCGACATGAATGACGCATGGGCAGTGTTTAATGTCCGTGAAGACAAGTTGCGTCAGTTTCAACAAGGTACCGAGTTCGATGCAACCATTCCTGCATTGGGTGAACAAGCGTATCGCTTTAAAGTCTCGCATGTTGCACCGATGGGCGACTTCGCAACATGGCGCGCAACCAATAATCAAAAAGGGTACGACATGCGCACGTTTGAAGTAGAAGCGCGCCCTGTCTCAACAATTCAAGGACTGCGAGCTGGCATGAGCGTGCTGGTCTCTGAAGCCAACGAGCAGGGATAAGTCATGAAAGCCCCCTCTTTTGCCGGTTCGGTAATAAACGAGTGGACGCTCATCAGCACTGATCGATGGCTGACGGCCTTGCTTTGTGTATTGCCCATGGGCCTTTTTCTGCTTGTTTGGGCCATCTTTAGTGCAGGGACAGCAAGAGATTTACCGATTGGCGTCGTGGATATGGACAACAGTGCGATGTCACGTGCGCTCGTCCGTTATTACGATGCCAACCCAACCATTGCCACCACCAAATTCGGCGATGTTCAACGTGCTTCTGCTTCGCTTAACCGTGCGGAAACGTTCGCGACTATCGTGATTCCCGAACGTTTTGAGGCGTCGGTCATCCGTGGTGAGTCACCTGACGTTACCGCCTTCTACAACAGCCAATACATCCTTATCGGTAAACTGGTCAGTTCAGCCATCATGCAAAGTCAGAGCACGTATGCCGCGATGGTCGAAACCAAAGCACGCATGCTTCAGGGCACCACGATTGTAGCGCAAGCGGCTGGGCAATCCCTTCCTGTCCGTTTTCAGTTGGTTCCCCTGTTTAACAGTGGCACTAACTATGCCCAATTCTTGGTCTCCGCCATTATTCCCGCACTTTGGCAAATCGCTATCGTTGCAAGCGGCATGTTGTCGATGGCACTCACCGACAAGCGAATCGGGTTTGTGCAGGCTTTTGCCAACCACGCTTCGAAAGCACTGGCTGCGAAATTTTGCAGCTTGCTTTTACCCTTGTGGTTAATGGGCATTGCGTTTGCTCTATCAATGCACATGACGCTTGGTTGGCCGATGAATGGCAGTTGGCTCATTGTGTTCGCCGTACAAGGGCTGATGGTGTCTGCCGGCTTGGCGATCGGTGCGCTGTTGTATTCCGCAACGCGAAATGTGGTTCGGGCAATGAGCTTGGTGGCGGGTTTTACGGCTCCGGCTTTTGCATTTATGGGGGTTAGCTTTCCGGCAACGGATATGCCCTTTCTCGCGCAGTGCTGGCGCGCAATGTTGCCTGCAAGCCATTACATCAGTCTTCAAATTGGACAATTTAATTACGGTGCAACGTTGAAACAAGCGACGCCGGAAATTCTCGCATTGGCTTGTTTTAGTGCGCTTTGGGCAATCGTATACATCAAAGTCAGACGAATTGCGAACGGTGCCTCTAACAAAAATATGGCGGTATCGAAATGAACTGGAAAAGCATCTTTATCCAAGAAGTGAAAAACCTGTTCAGCAACCCTGCGGTTGTGTTTACCGTGTTTGGCGGCATCGTTATTTACTCCTTACTTTACCCGCTACCCTACGATCATCAGCTCCCTCGGGAACTCAGGGTAGCCGTTGTCGACCATGATAATAGTCAGCAAAGCCGAGCCTTCATACAAATGCTCAACGCAACCCCGCAGCTAAATATCGTCATGAACCTGAGTCAGGAGTCCGAAGCCAGCACGCACATAGCAGATAAGGATATTGAAGGGGTTATTGTCATTCCGCAGCATTTCTACCGTGACTTATTGATGGGGAAAAGCCCGGTCATTTCCGTAGGTGGGGATGCATCATTCTTCCTTGTCTATGGCACGATCGTTGAAGGCGCGGTGTCATCTGGCAGCACGTTGGGTGCGCACGTCAAAGTGGTGAAAGCCATGATGAACGATATCCCTCAACCACTTGCAGAAAAACAGTACATACCGTTTTCACTCAACATGGTACCGGTTTTTAACCCTTCAACGGGGTACGGTGACTATGTTGTGCCAGGCGTGTTTATGCTGATTTTGCAGCAAACTCTGTTGATCGCTTCTGGCATGTTGCAGGCCAGTTCTACCGGAAACGGACGTCGTCACTTGGCCGTTCGCACCCTTGTTCTGTTTGCGATTTACAGTGTAATGTCGATGTATTATCTCGGCGGCAGTCTGAGTTTTAACGGTGTGAATCGTTTAGCGGAGCCCGTGACATTGGCAATGATCATGGTACCCTTCCTTCTCGCTACGGTGGGGGCAGGAACCTTGATAGGGTCGGCCATAAAGCGGCCAGAAATCATTACCCTAACGGTTCTACTCAGCTCAATGCCCTTGCTGTTCTCATCTGGGTTCGTTTGGCCAATCAGTGCCCTACCAGATTGGATTAGCGGGCTCGCACAACTGTCACCCTCAACGCCTACGATTCAAGCAACAATACAATTGAATCAGATGGGAGCCACACTCCAAAGCCAGCAAGGGTTTATTACCCAGCTATGGGGGCTCGCCCTGCTCTATCTTGCGTTGGCATTTGTCACCCAAAAACGTATAAAGCGTTAGACGAGAAGGCCCTGCACACATTGCAGGGCTTTCTTTTCCAATCACTACGCAATGATGCGTTCAATCGTATCGACAATAGCTTGCGCTTTTACATCATCCAAACCGTCAGGGTGTGGCGAAGCGAAGGTTTTCGCATCGTTGTCCCAATATTTGCCTGACGCATTCGCAAACGCTTCGGACAAAGCGGCACGCGCTAAAATGTCGACACCAATAGACAAATCGTTCCCTGATACGCCAAAGCCTTCTTGCACCATCTTACTTGCCAGCATTGAGCCAGGATTGACCGCGATAAACACCGGGCCCGATGTTCCATGTTGATCCGCCAGTATGCGTGTCCACATCGTGATCGCCAGTTTGCTTTGCGCATACGCGCTAAAATCGTCGTCAATTTGCGCCTTTCCTTCCAACGCATTGAAATTGACCGGAGCCTGAGCTGCTGATGACAGATTTACAACGCGGCTGTTTGCAGTCATTGCAGGAAGCAACAAGGTAGTCAGCAAATACGGGGAAATGGTGTTCACCACAAATCTTGCATCTATCCCTATCTTTGTCGACGCATCATTCATATGAAACACACCCGCGTTATTCAACAGCACATCAATATGCTGGTGTTTCGCTCGTACCGCATTCGCCAAACCTGTCACGTCGGGCAACGAGGACATGTCTGCAACAAAGCTTTCTACAAAACTGACACCTTCAATTGCTTTCAGCCCTTGTTCCACCTTGTCCAGTTTCGTTGGGTTTCGGCCATGAATCAGCAGAGTGTGCCCTTCAGAAGCCAATCTTTTCGCTGTTTCCAGACCAATGCCATCCGTCGCACCGGTGAGCAGTATTGTCTTTTTCATCATCTCTCCCTTCATTGGAATCGCCAGAAACCGCACGCTATAGGATTGTATTCAGCGTGGCTTTTTAATCACTTCTATGAAATCTAAAATCCACCGCTATATGATGAGACGCCATTATCTATTATTTCCCGCCCTACATATTTCTCATAATGAGAAATCCCCGTTTTCCTTTATTGGTAATGACTGTCAGTTTGATAAAAACATCATCACCCAAAATGACGACCAAATATTAATCCTTATTTTTCAACAATATAATTTTGGCACGTTCCTTGTGTTGTAGTTACCAACACTCACTAAAGGAGCATCCTATGTCTTACAAGTTATCTTTGACAGGGCTCGTATTATTGTCTCCCTTCGCATCAGCAGGCCCTTTTGAAACCTGCCCAAGCAAGGCATTTTTGTTTCAATCAAAGCCTGTTCAGGTATACACCGTAAACCTTGTTACAGGCTCTACTGAACTCGTCACCAATGATGTTGGCCTTACCAATCAAGGTATTAATGCTATCGGCTTTGATAACGGCATTGGTGATGGCGATGGCTTTGAGCAAAAATACATCTACGGGTTTGAGAAAAGCTCGCTAAGTGTTGTGCGTTTAGACAGTGACTTTCAAGCTGAAACAGTCAGTGTAACCGGCCTTCCCAACACCCATTTTTTTGTTGGTGACGTTTATGACCGTTACTACTATCTCTACAACAACGGCCACGGTCTGTACAAAATCGATCTCTCACCTTTAGATTCGGACCCAACCGTGACACTGACTGCCGAGACGATCACTAACAGTGTCTCTCTTGGTCTTACGGACTTCGCATTCCACCCACACAACGATGAGCTGTTCGCGGTGAACAACAGCAACGGCAAGCTGTACACAATCAGCACAGATGACGGCTCAACGGACTATATCGGTGATATCGGTGTTACTGGTACATTCGGCGCGGGCTACTTCGATGTCGATGGGTACTACTACATATCACGTAACTCAGATGGCAACATTTACCGCATCGACTTATCAACGCAAGCGAAAATCGACAGCGGCGTTGTACCCGCGGTTAAGTTTGCAGATGGGCCTCAGTCTGGTCAAAACGACGGGGCGCGTTGTGAAGATGCACCTGTGATTGATGAAGATTCCACCATCGACTTTGGTGATGCACCCGATTCATATATGACGCTTTTGGCATCGAACGGCCCACGTCACGAAATCAACTCTGGCTACTACCTCGGTTCAGTGGCACCTGACAGCGAAGCCGATGGCTTCCAGTCTCCATTGGATGACAACAAAGCAGGCGTTGCCGATGAAGATGGTGTCGGGTTTGTGACGAGCTTGAGAGCAGGTCAAAATGCACAAATCGCTGTTCAAGCATCAACGTCCGGCTACCTCTCAGCGTGGATAGATTGGAATGGCGATGGCGATTTCGCAGACAGTGGCGAACAAATCATCACCGACAGTCTCACCAACACAGGTTCGAATGCTTACAACATTTCAGTTCCTGCCGGTGCAACACTGGGCTCTAGCTGGGCACGTTTCCGTTTCGCACAGCAATCCGGACTTGACTACTACGGTGGTGCAACCACTGGTGAGGTTGAAGATCATCCTGTTATCATCATGGAAAATGGCTCTTCACTGCGCTACTACCCTAGTGCCAGCAAGTACGCAACCATTGCGTTTGAAGATAACTGGCCGAAAGAAGGTGATTTCGACATGAACGATGTCGCAATCAAATTCAAAATCACAGAGACTCTCGACCAATCCAATGAGATCACCCGAGTCCACGTCCAAGGTCACTTAGCGGCATATGGTGCAGGCTATCACAACGGGTTTGCGTTTAGACTTGAAGGATTAAACCGTGAGGACATTGCTGCGACTACAACGCTTTCTTATAACGGTGTAGAACAAGCAGAAAACGGACTGGAATCGGATTCCACGGAAGCAATTTTCATTATCGCTGAAGACTTGAAAACAAAAATTCCAGCTGGCTGCATGTACTACCGCACGGCTCAGCATTGTCAGGAAGCGCTGTCGTTCGAATTTGAATTAGACATCTACTTCAACGCCGATGTTGATACCAGCACTCTCTCTGCTATGCCATACAATCCGTTTATGTTCGCTACGCCAGGTGCTTATGTTCGTGATGGTCTTTGGTATAACCCAGGTCGCGGTTTAGAGGTCCACTTGCCAGACCAAGCCCCAACAGAAAAATTTGATACATACTGGTACGGATGGTGGTCAGACTCTAGCGACCCAGCGACAAACCGTTACTTCAAAACATCAGACAACCTACCTTGGGCAATCCTTGTACCTGACGATTGGCACTGGCCGCGCGAACATGTTGACGTAGTAGAAGTCTATTCTGAACTTGCGGGCTATGCAGAGTCAGGTGGTGAGAATAACGTGGATTGGTATTTGCTCGAAAAAGCAACCGAAAACAAATACTACAGTGTAGAGGAGTAAGCATCATGATTATTCATAAATATATTTCAGTTATCGCGATGACCGCCCTTCTCACTGCATGTGGTGGTGGAGACGGAGAAACTGTAACGACTGGCGTCACCACTGATAACTCACCTCAGGAAGAGGGAACTAGCTCTAACTCTGCATCAATGTTGGTCGATACGTCAGGCGGTGTCGCGAACATACCCGCAACGGTTGGTAGTTCGGCCACATCAATGAGTTCAATGGTTGTTCCAAACTCGTTCTCCTACAATCCAAATGTGCAACAGAGCTTTGTGGTAGATGTCACCGGTTATGCAGCGTCCAATGCGACCATCACTTTGTATCGCAACTTTTCGGCAAACAATGATGGTAGCTATTCCGCGGATTACAACAGCCGATTGGTCGCAGCACAGCTTATTAACGGCCAAGGTACTGTCGACATCGTCAATACGACGTCACAGTACTACTTACTCGCAGAAGTTTGGTTTGATGACGGTACAACCCCAATCCAAAAACGAATACCCAATACAGACACAAGTTGGATTTGGTAATCCCAATAAAAAATCCCCGATTAATCGGGGATTTTTTTTTGAGGTTTGGCTGTCGTTGCCCTTACCACCAACTTCGCTTCCAGCTCATGGCACTCTTGCACAGCTTCATGCTCCAAGCGGGCAAGTAAATAATCTGCTGCCCTCTCTCCCATCGCTTTCGACGGCACATGCATAGTCGTCAATGCAGGCTGAAAGTGAGACGACAATGCTAAATCATCAAACCCCACAACAGATATTGCATCAGGCACTATGATGCCTTGGTGCTGCGCTTCAAGTAACGCTCCCATTGCGATGACATCATTACCACAAATAATGGCTGTCGGCCGCGGGTTCATTGCCAACAATTTTTTCATGACTTGTCGGCTTTCAGAAAAATCATAACGACATTCAACGATACGATCTGTTGGCACATGAACCCCCGCTTGTTTTAATGTCGTCAAACATCCTTCAAGCCTATCTCTGGTGCGATCGTTGTCGTGAACAATGCCCGGGATCAAGGCAAAATCCTCATGTCCTAAATCCAACAGATACTGAGTGAGACGCGAAGACGCGAGGTGGTTATTAAACCCAATGCAAGGATGGCCAAGATCCGGTTTATACGACCAGGTATAAAGGTAAGGAATTTGCTTTTTTTTGAGAATCTCGAATAACTGAGAATGATGTTCTGCCCCCACCAGCATCAGCCCTTCAACCCCGCGGGTTACAAGCCTTTCTGCTTGTGCCAACTCTTCATCCAAAGAGTAATCAGAGCTGGCAATAAACAGCGTAAAGCCTTTTTCTTGCAAGCGTCGCTGAAACGCTTGGATGCCCTCAGCGAAGATTGCGTTGTCTAGGGTTGGGACAATCACACCGATGGTTTTTGTTCGCTGAGACGCTAACGCTTGTGCCGCACCGTGGGGAATATAACCCAATGCCTCAATGGCCTTTTGAATCAAGTTACCACGCTTTTCACTCACCGAATGGTGATTGGCGAGATAGCGAGATACGGTCGCAGTCGATACCCCTGCCACTCTTGCCACATCCTCAGCTTTGGGTGAGTCGGATGTTCGTTTTTGTAAGCGTTTACGAGATGAATTCGTTTCTTTAGCCATGGTGTTGTTTTCGCTGCTTTCTTCTCTAATTCGTCTCAAGATTGAGCGTTTATTAGACTTTAGCTAATTATAGCGCTGTTGAAAAATTGTCCTTCCTAAAACTTGACAGAGAATTTATTCAGCGACTACGCTTCAAAATGTAACCGCTTACATTTAACATATTCGCTACATTGCGGTTACTGCTATAACTAACAATAAGTGACCACATTGGCAGTTCCACATGTTATGAGGCTGAATGTATGAGCTCTGTTTTTAACATTAAGAAGCGTTACTTACCTTCTCTGTTTTTCTTTTCTCTGTATTTCCTCAATGTCATCGGCACAAAAATTCAGATTGCTTCAGGGGATCCAGCGCTCTTTCGTATCAGTGATGTAGGGGAGTTTTTGTTACTCCTGCTTACAGCGCTGACTTTCGTTGTCGCAATGCTGTTTGCAGAAAAGGACGCTAATAGCCATTCGACTGAGTAACTAAAACGCAGAAAGGAAGTAGAACTATGTCTGTTCACCATAAGGATGACTCCCCTCAGAATGCAGAGCGTCGCCGTTTCCTGGAAATCGCAAAGAAAGTGGGGTTTACGGCCGCAGTTGTCGCAGGGGCCTCTGGCGCTTTGTTATCGTCGACGACAGCACAAGCTGCGGTTAACGAAGAACGAGAAAGACAGAAACAAGCGAAGTACACCATGACGATTGCGACGGCATATATCATTGGTGCATCCCGCAGCTACCCCATCATGCAACTCGATTTTAAAGAGAACATCCAGAACATGACCAACGGGGCGGTTTACGTGAAACTGGCTCCCGGTGGGCAACTTGGTGCCGGTGGTGCATTGGCACAAAAAGTACAAGCTGGCACCATTCAGGCCGCACAACACTCTCTTTCGAATTTTGCCCCTTTCGCGCCGGCTGTTGACCTCATCAACATTCCTTACTGGTGCGGCGAGAACCAGAAATTTATAAATCTGGTCACGTCTGACGCATGGAAAAGCGAAATTCATCCTAAAGTGGAAGCAAAAGGCTTCAAGCCACTTTGGTATGTGGTTATCGATCCTCGTGTCGTCGCCTTGCGCAATGGCCTTGAAGGCCCCATTAAAACGCCCGACCAGATGGAAGGCATCAAATTCCGCGTACCGGGTTCGAAAATTTTGCAGCAGTTCTATCGCCTATTGGGCGCTAACCCTACGCCAGTTGCATGGGGGGAAACACCGTCAGCCATCAAGCAAGGCGTTGCAGATGCACTTGACCCATCCGTAGAAGCACTCAATGTTTTCGGTTTCAAAGATGTGTTGTCTTGGGTGACCTTTAACCGCTCGGTTCCTGACTCTCAGGTGTTCTCTTGTAACCTCGAATGGTTCAACAGCCTACCTCCCAACATTCAAGAAGGGATTGAATTCGCCAGTGAAGTGACCTCTTTGCAGAACCTTGCCAAAGTCCCTGCCGCGCGCGCTTATGCCATGGCGGAACTGAGCAGGGCAGGCGTTCAATTCTATGCGCCTGACAAAGATGAAATGGCACTTTGGGCTGCAAAAGCCGGCCACCAGCTTCCAGCATGGGATTCCTTCAAAAATGACTTAGCAGGCTCAAAAGCGGCGTTTGATAAATTACTGGATGCCGCCAACAACAATGACGGCCCGTTCGTGCACGACGTGTAATAGCTGAGTAAAACGCTGCTCGGGTGAGACCTGCTCCGCGCTTACCCGAGCAGCCACTCGCTCTCTCTAAAACGGATGTTGGACGAACGAAATGAATCTCTTAAAACAAATCGATGAGAACGGAGAACGGTGGCTTTTGCTGTTTTTCTACACCACCATCGTGCTCACTATTGCCATGGATGTGTTACGACGCTTTGTCTTCAGCTATTCCTCTATTTGGGGTGAAAAAGTTGCACGCTACGCCTTTATTTATCTCGCTTGGGTAGGTGCATCAGCAGCGGTAAAAGAGCGCGCACATATTCGTATAGATGTGTTGTTGCACTACCTCCCTAACCGAGGGAAAGCCGCCATCTACTTATTGGGTGATGTCGCTACATTAGTCGTCGCACTCTTTGCACTGTATTGGTCCATGCACCCTATTGAAATTTCGCTGAAATTTGGATCCGTCACCCATGGTTTAGGGATCAGCCAGGCATGGTTTATGGCCGCAGTGCCATTGGGTTTTTCAATGATGATATTCCGGTTGGCGCAGTCCATGCGTCGGGATATTCGCAGCCTCGCACAGAATACGCCTGTGTTTGAAGGCAACAAGCTGTTTGACTAGGAGGCACGGATGCTGAATTACTACGTTCAACAAACCTCCATCGAACTTGGCTGGGAGTTTATGCCCCCGTGATCGCCATGTTGGTGCTGATAGCACTCGCTGTGCCGGTCTGGGTATCGTTGGGATTGGGTTCCATTGCCCTACTCTATATCACAGACGTTTTGCCCTTATCTCTGTTCGGTGAATCTCTGTTTGATGGTATTGATGCCTTTGCGTTAATTGCAGTTCCCCTTTTCATTCTCACTGGGGATGTATTGGTGCGCACCGGGCTTTCAAATAAGCTCTTAGATGTTGCAGAAGCCAGTGTGGGCGGAGCAAGAGCTGGCTTTGGTAGCGCGACGGTGCTGGGGTGTGATTTCTTCGCCTGTATTTCAGGCTCAGATGCTGCGGGTGCAGCCGCTGTAGGTCGTATGACCATCGACAGATTGGTTCAGCAAGGCTATCCCAAGCCCTATGCGTGTGCCTTGGTTGCGGCAGGTGCTTGTACTGGCATCCTGATCCCACCTTCCATCGCTTACATCATCATTGGCTTAGTGCTAGGTATCTCTGCGTCAACACTCTTCTTGGCAGCCGCAGTTCCCGGCATCATGGTTATGATGGCGATCATGATGACCAACGTGGTCATGAACCGAATCCACGGCTACGAAAACGCACGACAAGGCTTCTCCATCAAGCGTTGGTTTTCGGTCATCGTCGACGCTCGCTACGCTCTGCTCGTACCCGTCATCATTCTTGGCGGTATTTACACTGGTGTATTCACGCCAACCGAAGCAGCAGCCGTCGCGGTTGTGGTGACCATTATCATTGATTTGTTCCAAGGTACGCTGAAAATCAGCGACTTCCCGAAAATGCTGGAAAGCTCGGCGAAGGTAAACGGGGTTATCCTTCCAATCATCGTGTTGAGTTTGCCCTTGGCGCAAACGCTGGCGGCGTTGGAAGTACCACAAGCCTTTGTACAAACCATGACATCGTTTACTGACAGTCGCACAGTACTGATCCTCATCATGATTGGCATCTTGATTGTCGCTGGCTGTTTTATGGAAACAACACCCAACATTCTGATCCTTTCACCCATACTGCTTCCGCTCGCGAGGGAGATCGGTATGGCTGATGTGCAGTTCTGCATCATGATGGTAACAGCACTCGGTGTGGGCTTTATTACGCCACCACTTGGGCTAAACCTCTTTGTTGTATCCGGAATAACAGGGACCTCGGTACTTAAGATTGCCGCGCGATCGGGGCCTTACGTGATTTCCATGCTGACGGTAGTTCTGCTACTGGCGTTTATCCCTGAGCTTTCGCTCTGGGCGTTATAAAAGATTGAAATAATTACCCTTTCCGGCTTATTCCCGAATAAGCCGGACAGGGAAGTTGCACCCAAAATTTAACGAGGAATTTAACGACATGGCTGTTAAGTATCTAAAAAAAGCAGAGAAAACTGCTGCGACAGGTGAAGACGACGTCCGCACAATCGTCGCCAATATGCTGAAAGAAATCGAACAGGGCGGCGAAGAAACCTGTATTGAATACACCCGCAAGTTCGATAATTGGCAAGGCAACATCGTCGTGTCACAAGCCGATATCGACGCGGCGGCAGACAAGGTGCCTGAGCAACTAAAGAAAGACATTCAATTTGCCTACGACCGCGTTCGCGATTTTGCACAGGCTCAACTCGATAGCTTGTCAGAGTTCGAAACCGAGCTTTCTCCCGGTTTGTTCGCAGGGCAGCGACTTATCCCAATGCAGGCCGCTGGCTGTTATGTGCCTGGCGGTCGTTACTCTCATATCGCTTCCGCGATTATGTCTGTCACCACGGCCAAAGTGGCTGGCGTCGACCATGTCGTTGCCTGCTCGCCGCCGGGGCGCGAAGAAGGTGTACATCCCGCTATCCTTTATACCCTGAACCTTTGCGGTGCAGACACCATCCTTAACTTAGGGGGTGTTCAAGGGATCGCCGCCATGGCATTTGGGCAATTTACCGGGCACCCATCAGATATTTTGGTTGGCCCCGGTAACCAATTTGTCGCAGAAGCAAAACGTCAGCTTTACGGCCGCGTGGGTATCGACATGTTTGCAGGTCCCTCTGAAATCATGGTCATTGCTGACAAAGATGCTGACCCTGAGTTGGTGGCTGTTGACCTGATTGGTCAAGCAGAACACGGCCCAAACACTCCAGCATGGTTGCTAACCGACTCTGAAGAGTTGGCGGAAACCGTGATGAAACGTCTACCGGAATTGATTGCTGAACTCCCCGAACTCAACAGCAAATCTGCCGAGGCTGCATGGCGAGATTACGGCGAAGTCATTATCTATGACACACGAGAAGAAGCCGTAAAAGTCAGTGATGAATACGCTTCAGAGCATCTGGAGGTACACGCTGCCGATCTCGACTGGTGGCTTCAAAACCTGCGCAACTACGGTTCACTCTTCCTCGGAGAGGAAACCAACGTTGCATTCGGTGATAAAACCTCCGGCCCTAACCATATTCTGCCAACAAAAGGAGCGGCCAAATACACAGGCGGCCTGAGCGCAGGCAAGTTTATCAAGGTCGTGACCTACCAACGCTCTACCCGAGAAGCAAGCAAAGAGGTTGCACAGGTAACAGCCCGTATATCTCGTCTGGAAGGCATGGAAGCACACGCAAAAACAGGCGACGCGCGCCTCGCCAAATATTTCCCGGATGATCAGTTCAATCTGCAACCGGAATAAGCAAGGAGCAAGGAATGGCAGGCAATGTAATTAACCACCTCTTCAGCCTTGATGGCAATGTCGCACTTGTCACAGGTGCTGGATCAGGCATCGGACAACGCATCGCATATTCACTGGCGAAAGCGGGCGCAAAAGTCGTATTGGCAGGCCGCCATGCCGAAACGCTGGCACAAACGGCCGCGCTCATTGCTGGCGAAGGGGGTGACTCAGCCATTGAAACAGTCGACCTGCTCAATCGCGACACATTGCCCCAATTCATTGAGCGCGTGAACACCAATTTTGGCGCGCCAGACATTTTGGTGAATGCGGCTGGCGTGAACCTGCGCCAGCCCGCTGATGATATTTCTCTGGAAAGCTGGGACATGACCCTCAACTTAAACCTCTCTGTTCCCTTCTTTCTCGCGAAAGCTTGCCTACCCGGTATGCGCGAAAAAGGTCGTGGAAAAATCATCAATATTGGCTCATTGCAGTCTTATCGCGCCTTTGCCAACTCCGTGCCGTATGGCGCATCAAAAGGCGGTGTCGCACAACTGACCCGTGCAATGGCGGAAGCATGGGCGAAAGAAGGAATAACAACCAATGCCATTGCGCCGGGCTTTTTCCAAACCCCGCTCACTGAAAAGGTATTTAACGATAAAGCTCTTTCTGAGCACCACGCCTCAATGACGGCAATAGGCCGAAATGGGCAGTTAGAAGACTTTGACGGCCTGACAATTTTTCTCGCCTCTCGCGCGTCAGATTATATCTGTGGGCAAATGATTTCACTGGATGGCGGCTATACAGCGAAGTAGGCAAAAGGACGTAAACATGCACATGAAAGCACTGGTATACACCGGCCCTCAACAAATGACGTATCGCGACGAACCCATGCCAACGCCAAAGCAAGGCGAGGTATTGGTTGAAATCAGTGCGGTGGGTATCTGCGGTTCTGATTTACACGCCTACCTCGGGCACGACGAGCGCCGCCCTGCCCCACTGATTCTTGGGCACGAAGGCGCTGGAATTGTGCGAAGTGGCGAGATGGAAGGCCAAGCCGTGGTCATTAATCCGTTAGTCAGTTGTGGCGAGTGTGACCACTGCCTGACAGGGTACGCCAACCAATGCGGCAAACGCGAAATCATTTCCATGCCACCTCGTGAAGGGGCGTTTGCCGAATTTGTGGCGATACCAAAACGCAATCTCGTGCCCGTGCCAGACGGTATGTCACTCTCTACAGCCTCACTGGCTGAACCTATTGCCACCGGCTGGCATGCCGTCACTAAAGGCGCACAACTTAGCAAGCGCCCGTTGGTTGAATGTAAAACGCTGGTTTATGGCGGCGGCGCGGTCGGTCTGGCCGCGGCCCTGTCGCTTCATGCTCAGGGCTGCAAACAAATTTACCTGGCTGAAACAAATGCGCTTCGCCGTGAAACAGTCGAAGCCGCCAATGTCTGTAGTGTGTTCGACCCAACCTCTGACGACGTAGTCGCCGCCAATAGCATCGATCTTGTGGTGGATTGCGTTGGTAACAAACACACACGAATAGGGTCATCTTCCGCCGTAAAACCCGGCGGGGTGATCATTCATGTTGGCTTGCAAGACAGCGTTGAAGGGTTGGATGTACGTAAATTCACTCTGCAAGAAGTGACGTTTGCAGGCAGCTACACCTACACCATGCAGGACTTCAAAGCCACGCTAGAAGCAATGCATAACGGCGCATTAGGTGCGCTGGACTGGATTCAGGAACGTCCGCTCAACGAAGGTTCGGATGCTTTTGAAGATTTACTTAATGGGCGCATTGCTGCAGCGAAAGTGGTCCTGCGTCCCGACGAGTAACCCAAGAAAAGAGAGACCGTTTATTTCAAAAGGAGATGAAAATGCAAAAACCAGATTTTCTCGTCCACGACTCGACCGACTCTGTCGGCGTAATTGTGGTTGAGGGCTTAGAAGCTGGCCAAACACTTGTTGGATGGGTAATGGACACGGATTCTACCATCGAAGTCCTCGCACTGGATGCCATCCCACTCGGCCACAAAGTGGCACTCAATGATATCAAGGATGGTGACACTATCCTGAAGTATGACAACGACATCGGTAAAGCAATCGCGGACATCGCTAAAGGCGGTCATGTTCACGTTCAAAACGTTAAAACAAAGAGGTGGTAAGCCATGAGCAACTATAAATTTATGGGCTATCGCCGCGAGAATGGCCGAGTCGGTGTACGTAACCATGTCATTATTCTGCCATTAGATGATTTGTCGAATGCCGCTTGTGAAGCTGTTGCCAACAACATTAAAGGCACCTTAGCGATTCCTCACCCCTACGGATGTTTGCAGTTCGGTGAGAATTTGGAACTTCACTTCCGTACTTTGATTGGTACTGGCTGCAACCCGAACGTGGCTGCGGTCGTGGTCATCGGTATTGAACCCGAATGGACAGCCCGCGTTGTTGAAGGCATTGCGGAATCAGGCAAGCCAGTTCAAGGCTTCGCTATCGAGCAAAACGGTGACATCAATACTATTGCTTCTGCGTCTCGCGTGGCGAAAGAATATGTACAAGCAGCGAGTGAACTCACCCGTGAAGAGTGCGATGTCAGTGAGTTGTGGATTTCAATGAAGTGTGGCGAGTCTGATACCACCTCTGGCCTTGCGGCAAATCCAACGGTTGGTAATTTGTGCGACAAATTGTCGGCTCAAGGCGCAACCCTGTGTTTCGGTGAAACGTCAGAGTTAACCGGTGCAGAGCAAATTTGTGCAACGCGCGCTGTTTCCCCTGAAATTGGTGAGAAGTTCCTCAACACATGGCAGGCATACATGGATGAGGTAATTGAACCACACAAAACATCGGATTTGTCTGATAGCCAGCCCACCAAAGGCAACATCTTGGGCGGTCTCACCACCATCGAAGAGAAGGCGTTTGGTAACTACCAGAAAATCGGTAAAACCACGCAGTTTGTTGACGTGCTGACGCCAGCGGAACGCCCAGCAGCAGGTCCAGGCCTCTACTTTATGGACACATCTTCTGCTGCTGCGGAATGTGTGACGCTGCAAGCGGCAGCTGGCTTCGCCGTTCACCTGTTCCCAACAGGTCAAGGCAACGTCATTGGTAATCCGATTGTCCCCGTCATTAAAATCACCGCAAACCCACGTACTGTGCGCACCATGGGCGAGCACATTGATGTCGACGTTTCAGGCATCCTTGCCCGCGAGCTGAATATGGACTCAGCGGGTGATGCACTTATCGACATGACGCTTCGCACTGCAAACGGTCGTTACACGGCTGCAGAATCTCTTGGTCACCGTGAATTCGTGCTGACCAAACTCTATCGAAGTGCGTAACTGCCCGCATTAAGGTGCTGAACTATCAGCACCTTTCTTTACCTTAGCTAGAAAGCCTTATTCTTAAAGGACCGTTCAGATATTCTGGAGTTCGCCATGCCTGTTATTATTGATCCTTCTGACGCTAAGTCCTTAGCCGTTAGGGCATTGGAAAATGTGGGTGTCTCCTCAAGCAATGCGACCTCCGTCGCTAATGCTCTTGTCCAAGCAGAGATCGATGGACAGCCTAGTCATGGTCTATCTCGTCTCAGTGCCTATGTCGAACAAGTCAAAGTCGGCAAAGTGATTGGTGATGCAACACCTAAAATCTCCACCTCGAAGCCCGGGGTTTGCCAGGTTAACGCTGAACTTGGCTTTGCTTTTCCCGCCATGGATAAACTCGTCACGCTCCTGCCTGCTATGGCAAGAGCACAAGGAATAGCACTGGGTGCTGTCTATCGCTCCCACCATTTTGGTCAGGCCGGATTTCACGCCGAGCGTATTGCAAAACAAGGCTGTATTGCCATGGTATTTTCAAACAGTCCAAGCGCCATAGCACCGTGGGGTGGGCATCGCCCTCTATTTGGCACCAACCCGATTGCGTTTGCTTGCCCAAGAGATGAAGTCCCTCCACTCGTGATAGACATGAGTCTCAGCAAAGTCGCACGCGGTAAAGTGCTGCTGGCCAGAAAAAAAGGCAAAGCCATTCCAGACGATTGGGCCATTGATGAATATGGCACGCCAACAACCTGTCCCAACGCTGCGGTAAAAGGTTCAATGCTTCCCATTGGCGACGCGAAAGGCGCAGCGCTGGCCTTGATGGTAGAAGTGCTTTCTGCATCACTCACTGGTGCGCTATATGGATTTGAAGCCTCGTCGTTCTTTGATACTGATGGCGAGCCACCCGCGATTGGCCACGCCGTTATCGCCATAGACCCCAACGTCACCGGCACACATTTTTCAGAACGCTTAGAGCATCTTTTCCGAGAAATGACCGATCAAGAAGATGTTCGACTTCCTGGTGAGAAGCGATTATTGAGAAGGGAAGCAGTATTATCCCAAGGGTTGGAATTGATAGACTCGCTTTACGAAGAACTTGTTGATTTGGCCAATAGTTAGAGATTTTATTAAGCAAGCTACGCATTATAACAGGACGTTTTATGCCCCTCTCACTTCATAAATATATCCCAAGCCGACAAGAGGCACGAGACAACGTTAAGTCCCTTTCGCCCGGCCTTTTACTTTCCGTCACCGTCGCTGCCGCGGCCACTTTTCTCGCGTCACATTATGGCGCACCACAAATGCTATTCGCGCTTTTACTGGGGATCGCCTTTCATTTTCTCGCCACTGATCCGAAGTGCCAGCCCGGCATTGAATTCGCGGCAAAAAAGGTGCTGCGCTTTGGGGTGGCCCTACTTGGGCTGCGTATCACCGTTGAAGAGATGATGTCACTTGGTTGGGAACTGCTTGCATGGGTTGCTGGTGGGGTTGCACTGACCATTTCAATCGGCATGCTCGTCGCCAAATTGTTTGGACGACGCGTTCAATTTGGCATGTTAACGGGTGGTTCAGTGGCCATTTGTGGTGCATCTGCCGCATTAGCAATATCAGCGGTATTACCCAAGCATCCCTACAGTGAACGAAATACCCTGTTCACTGTGATTGCCGTTACCGCTTTTAGCACGATCGCTATGGTCATTTATCCGATCATCGTAAATCTATTAGGGTTTGATGACCGTCTTGCGGGGATCTTCCTCGGTGGCACCATTCATGATGTAGCTCAAGTTGTTGGCGCAGGTTATTCCATTTCTCCACAGGCTGGTGAATACGCCACCATCACTAAACTACTCAGAGTCGCTCTGTTAGTTCCGGTTATTCTCCTGCTTTCGCTGTATTTTCGTCGCCACCCTGACAAGGATAGCGAAAAGGCTGACATTCCCCTCCTGCCCTTTTTCGTGATAGGCTTTTGCCTCTGCGTCGCCATAAATAGCACCCATATTTTGCCGGCAGGCGTAACAAGTTCATTGTCGAGTCTTTCATCTTGGTGTCTGGTTTCTGCCGTCGCGGCACTGGGTATCAAAACCTCGGTGAAGAAACTGTTTACGATTGGGTATGAGCCCATTTTGATGGTTGTCATCGAAACATTGGCTATTGCCGCATGGGTGTTATTGGGTATATATCTCTTAGGTTAACGCCCCAGTATTCAACGATGATGCGCATTTCCGCATTGGAAATGGACTGAAAGGCATTACTGGGAAAAACATACATTGGAAGTGTGGATGACCCATAAAAAACCTGCCGCTATCGGGATAGATTTAGGCACAACCAACAGTGCGATTGCTGTCTGGCAAGATGGCAAATCGGAACTCATCCCGAACGCACTCGCCCAGTATTTAACCCCGTCCGTTGTCAGTGTTGATGACGACGGACAAGTTTTAGTGGGTGAAGCCGCGCAATCTCGCCTTATCACTCGTCCTCAAGAAACCGCCGCCGCGTTTAAGCATTATGTTGTCGGATAGGCGACACTTGTTACCAAGTGCCGCCCTCCTAAGAACCGTACGTGCAACTTTCACTGCATACGGCTCAAGCCTCCGCTAAGGCGTGTTACGTTACCCAGCAATCACAATGCAGCTAAGACAGGATCAAACCACGAGTTTCGTCCCAGTTTCTTTGGCTTACGCTCTTTAAGGTAAGGTTCATAGAAGGGATCGTAAGGCGTAGCTTTGCTTATGATTTTCACATGCCTTTTAATTGGGGTTTGGGCTATCTGAACCAGATTAAAGTGACAGTCCATGTTGGCGATTTTCTGCCAACCATGAAATTGCCATCCACCTGTGCGGTTCATATAATAT
>NZ_FUXU01000057.1 GCF_900167155.1 Enterovibrio nigricans DSM 22720
GGTCTACCACGCTTGCCTTGTTTGTTTTGTTTCCACTCAGCTATCGTTTCCTCATCAATCCAAAAGGTCAGAGAACCACGGTTGATTAAGGCTTTGTTGTACTGCTTCCAGTTAGTTGTTTTGTCACGAGGTTTAGACATGAGACTACGACGATTGATGGGTGTAGCCGATCAGATCGTAGCTTCTAGATTTAGTTCCATCGATTTAAGCAACAAAGCCCCTGTTGATGTAAAACGTGTATATCCACTAGTTGCTCCTGATTGATCATAGTCCGCCGTTTTATCCATGAAACGAACAGACATTTTGTCTCAGGTGGGTCAATTTTAAATCGACGTTAGTAGGTCATTTTTACATCGGCGGTAACAACAAGCATTTGCAATGACGGACTGTGTAACACAGAAAACCATTCAATGGATTCGAGTGGGAGAAACAGAAAATCGAAACTTTAACAATAAAAAGCAAACCATAGTCGTAAAATTTAGTGGTATCGAACAAGAAAAATTATTAGATATCTATATGAACCCAGATGATTATCAAGGTCCGCCAATTCTTGGATTACTAAACAGCGCAATGAACATTGGAAATATTGTGACAGTGCGAGACAGCAGAGACTCATGTACAAGTTTCGACCAAGTGATTGTACACAAACCAAACTACGATTAAACCCGATATAGTAAAGGGGGATGCCCCCTTTACTAGCCCCTTACATATTTCTTAGGGATCTGAAGCTTACAGAAACCAATCTTACTTCACTACACCACAAACGATCCGAGAACCACCACCACCTAATTTTGCTGGGTGATCAGAATGGTTGTCCCCACCCGCATGAATCATAATCGCCTTTCCATTTATGTCACTTAGCTTCACACGAGGTGCTAAAACGGGTACGTCGGCCTTACCGTTGCTATCAACATACAATCCAGGCAAATCCCCCAAATGGTTACCATCTGTCCAAGGAAAACCATGTTGACCTGTGTGTTCAGGATCGTAATGACCACCAGCAGCCCCGCCAAGAACCACCTTTCCATTTTTCAAACTACTCTCACAAGAACCGTTCGAGTGAAGATGAAAGCCGTGCATACCAGGCGGAAGCATTTCTAAGCTTGGTGAAAACACCGTCCCATATTTGCTTTCACTCACCTCGACCACTCCAACGACCTTACCAGAGACCAAGTCAACCATCTCAACTGTCGTCGTTTCCGCAAAGGCATTAAATGCCATTAGTGTTAGAGCAGCGAACAAAGGTGTTTTTTTCATCATTAGCATCCTTTTATTTTAATTATATATATCGGTAACTTTAAATTAATAACGCTCATCATCTTCATGCTTCGTAATAAACGAATCAATCAGCATCGTTAACTAGTTAGTCATGAAGATATAATCAAAAGACCTTTATTTTACGTATAAATTTGTCTTAATGCTGAACATTTTGAGTGTGACAACCCCATATCGCAAAGAAAAGTCACCATCCCGTTTGCCAATTATGGATTTATATCTTAACAGCTTCCTTTTTGACACACCTCACCATGTTCTTTTCGTTGTATTGTGCCGAATGAACTGCGAAGTAGTTCGAACGAAATTACAAATAAAATAAGAGAACACTAATGAGTAAACTTGTATTACATGCTAAAAGTAGGAACGAAATTGGTACTAGTGCTTGCCGCAGGCTGCGCAAAATGGGACTGATTCCTGCAACGCTATATGGTGCCAATAAAACAGCAGCTTCAATCTCAGTCATCAACACTGAAGTAACACATGCAGAAATTAACCATAAACTATTCCATAACATCATCTATTTGAATCTAGATGGTGTTATTGAATCAATTCTCGTGAAAGACGTGCAACGGCATCCATTTAAACCTTTAATCCAGCATTTGGATTTTCTTCGCATCAAGCGAGATGAGGTGGTGACAATCACAATGCCACTAAATGTGATTGGTGAAGAAGATTTGGTGAAAAAAGGACTGGTGGCCAACAAGGTCATTCAAGATGTTGAAGTTTCGTGCTTACCTTCAAACTTACCAGAACAAATCAGTGTTGATCTGTCTGATCTAGAAGCTGGCGATATGGTTTTATTGAAGGAGCTCAACCTTGGCGACGGTGTTGAAATTGTCAGTATGCAATCAAATGAAGAAGCTGCCGACTGGCCTGTTATTGTTATCGACTACCCAGCCTTAGAAGAAGCAGATCCTGCTAGTGATAACGAAGCTGAAGATACTGAAAACTAACACCAACTAACATTTAAAGCCGCAATTGAATTCGCGGCCTTAAATGTTCTTTCCACGTTATATTGTGAGGAACTATGTTTAGAAGCGTAGGAGAATTCGAAAACATCGCTCAGGTGGAGTTCGCGAAAATTACGATTGTAGTACGTAACAAATACGCACCGAAATACATGCAACTCAGAGAGTACGGTGTACCCGATGATACGCTAAGAGATGTCGGCGTCACCACTAGAGGTAGAATGACGGACGAAGGTTGTTATTTGGAGTCAATGACACTAGCATATGCTTTTTTTGAATACGTAAGAGCTAAATTAAAAAAACATCAAGACATTGAAATTTTTGACATCAGAATCGATGTGGCAACTTCCATTCAACCTGGTGTAGAAAGCAAGCGGCGTAAAGATTCCGAAGAAGTGCGAAAAGTGCTCAAAAAAGCGTTAAACAAAATTAGCAAGTCAACCCAACGAGCAACATGTAGGGCAATTAGCAAACGTTCGAGTTTGCCAATCATCCCACCAAATACAGTCCTCTAATCTTTAATGTCTGTCGGAGTGCTATCTTAAGAATTCACTAGAGCCTTCTGACAGACACCATTCTCGTTACCTTTAAATCACGTTTGTCACTTTGCGCTTATTTGTTTATATGTCTAGCCCACTAAAAACGATATTCACCGAGTTTTGAGGAGGTTACAGATATTTGTGCTTGGGTCGAAGGATGTTTAATATGGTATTGATAGTACTTTCTGAAAAGGTGAAACTATCTTTTGTAGGGAAGAATTAAGTAGGTAGTAGTTTAAAGCTAAATGTTTATTTATGCATTTATTGAGGTTCGACATCCTGTCGATAACAACATCCAAAGAGCTGTCCCCTCAAATTATATTTATCTAAAACCACGTCATAGTTTCAGTAGTAAGTACATCACTTATTCAGCGATAACTTCCTCAGTAACAGTGACATCACGAACAACTTCTTTCACGACTGTTTCTTCAACCTGATACTCAAACGAAGGCACTTCGACTACCGCGCGGCGATTCAATTCACGACCTTTCGCTGTCTCGTTATCTGCAACAGGGTCTATATCGCCTTTACCTTCAATCATAAGACGACCTGATGAAACACCCGCTTGTTCCAAGTATTCCGCCACCGCTAGAGCGCGCCTTTCTGACAGTAAACGGTTAACCGTTTCTGGACCGGTATTGTCGGTAAATCCAGTAACATTGGCTTTTGCTTCAGGATAAGCATTCAAAACCTTCACCGTTTCGCGAAGGATTGTTGAATCATTCATCATTGTAGAATCAAAGCCAAACTGTACTGTTTTGAGTACCACTGGGTGCGTGTAAGTGACAAGTTCAGTACCCTCAACCACATCAGTCACTTGAATCGTTTTAGTCACGTATACTGGCTCTGGTGAGCCAAACTTGTACTGAACACCTACCGTGAAGACATTTGCATCAACCGAACGCAGCATGCGGGTATCAATGTTTTCAAAGCGTTGGTACTCACCTCGAATTTTCCAGTTATAGTTCACGGTATACTCGGCACCAACTGCGCCAGTGAACACATAGTCTTCCTGATTGCCATCAAAGTTAACGTATGCGCCACCCAGCTTGGTGAATAGGTTAATATTCTCAGTCATTGGCAGGTTAAATTTTGGTGTCAACGAAATTGCATAGAGAGTGTCAGACAGCTTACCATTGTGGTAACTTTTCATTTGGCCCAAGTAGTCGGCCTCCAGTTCAAGTCCAACATGCTCGTTAATCTCGTACCCCGTAAAAATTCCACCTACTTGTCCATCATCCTCACAGCGACTGTCTGATTTACAATCTTTGTTGGTATCGTTCCAACCATATTTCGCACCTACATATACGTCAGCTGCGGCGACATTTGAAACAAGCGTCAAAAATAGTGTCGTTGAAATAAATGAAGACAGTTTTGTTTTTTTTACACTCATACCTAACCTTTAACTAGAATAAAAACTCACCAATAGAAAACAGTAGAATACGTTGTGAAATATATTCTACATGTAACAAGCTAAATGATTAATTGCTTTAACTCAACGACTTCTAAAGTAAGAAAAAACCTACATCGCTTACCTTGAATCGACGAAAGCATTGTATTCTATCAACTAAGAGTAAATAAGTTTCTTATAAGAATACGTTAATTTCCATATAGTAAAAAGACGATAAATCATCAGTAATAATAGCTACTAGTAATGAGAGCATGTATATCTCGCTTGAGGTATAACGGCGTTTTCATAGAAAATAGCGCCTAAAATTAACGATTAAGAACAGACAGGAATATTAATAAAAGAACACACTGTCAATTTCAATACTCCAAGCTTTATTGTGCATTTAATGCTCGGTGCCTGCGTATACCCACATGGATGCTGTATTTCCTGCACGCTCAAAGCCAAGGGCTTTGTAGAATTCGATAGCCTCGCCATCAGCCGTCAGCATTTGTTGGTGAAATCCGCTGTACACCGACTGCATTGCCTCCATCATTTTGCGGCCTATGCCATTGCCATGGCTTGAAGGATGCACAAGCATATGGGGGTAATAAACCACCAAGTGGCCATCTGAAATGGCGTTACCTACCCCCACCAATTTTCCGTCTACGCGAGCGGTAACTAGTGTGTGAGAATTGCGTAAAGCAGGCAAAAGCTGCTCGGGCTTCTCTGCTGAGGACCATTCGTTAGCGCGATACAACGCTACGATTTCGGCCTCTTCAATCTCGCCATTGAGTTCTATTTTAATATCCATACCTACGTCGACTCTGATTTTGTATAGCTACTTAATTAGCGGACAACGTGTCCTATCGTCCAAAGACAGAAGGCCAGATTAGTCGGCCCCCTCTCATACATACCTATCATGACAGTAATAGGTAAGCATGGGTTAACTTAATGCTAATAAACGCGTTTTATCTCTGATTCGTGTCGCCCTTTTGGCATTACTGATGAGGTGGTAAATTAATACAGCATTGTTCGCTTTCGAGGTGTTAGACCTGTGCTAATGTAATCCTTTAGCCCTGATACAAAGCCATAAGAATGAAAATTTTTAGCAATTTCGAAAGCGGAAACATTCACGTTGTTACCGCAGACGCTCCCGACAACATTCAACTCACCATTCCTGCTGATAACAAAACAGAAACCGCGCAGTGGTTCCACTTCCGCTTGGAAAGCACATCCCAAGAACTGCATCACTTCACAATCCAGAACCTTGCGAAATCGGCGTATCCCGAAGGCTGGCAAGATTACGACGTTGTCGCATCGTATGATCGCAACGAGTGGTTCCGCATTCCTTCTGAGTTTGATGGCGATAACCTGCGCTTTTCAGTGATCCCTGAAATGAATTCGATGTATTTCGCGTACTTCGCCCCGTATTCGTACGATCGCCACCAAGACTTGCTGCACAATGCGCAAGCGCATTACGCCTGTCAGCTAGAAACACTGGGCTCAACGCTCGACGATAACGATATTAGCCTACTGACAATCGGTGAACCTGCTGAAGGGAAGAAAAACATCTGGGTCATCGGTCGTCAGCACCCAGGCGAAACCATGGCAGAATGGCTGATTGAAGGCTTGCTGCTGCGGCTGCTGGATGAAACCGATACTGTAGGAAAGGCTCTGATTGATAACGCCGTTATCCGCGTGGTGCCAAACATGAATCCAGATGGCAGTATTCGCGGTCACCTGCGCCACAATGCGGTGGGTGCGAACCTTAACCGTGAATGGCAATCACCGTCTGTGGAACGCAGCCCTGAGGTATTCTATGTGCGTGAGCGCATGCTGGAGATTGGCGTTGATATGTTCTTGGACATTCACGGTGATGAAGCAATCCCATACAACTTTGTAGCAGGTAGTGAAGGTATTCCATCGTACGATGAAGCATTAGCGGCACGTGAAGCACACTTCAAGCACGCCCTTCTGACTATTACCCCTGAGTTTCAGGATGTACACGGTTACCCGAAAAACGCACCGGGCACTGCTAACTTAACGGTTGCAACCAATTGGGTGGCAGAACAGTTCAAGTGCTTGTCTTACACCGTTGAGATGCCGTTTAAAGACCACAACGACCAGCCAGATGATGTTTATGGTTGGTCCCCTGCGCGCAGTGCGACATTCGGTAGCGATATGCTCGCCGCAATTTGGGCGACGTTGCCTAAGCTGTGATGGAACAAGAAAGATGAAACGAAAAACGCCACCGAATTGGTGGCGTTTTTTCTTACGTATTTATTTGGGTCACCATCGATGAGTCAGGTGAAACCAGAACATACGTATTTAGTTACCTGCGGTCGTCGGTAGTACACGTTTGAGAATATCGGCCAATGTCACGACACCGATCATTTTCCCGTTCTTGCTCACTACCGCCAATTGAACACTGGCTGCACGCATACGTGCGAGTGCTTCGTACACAGGTGTTTTCGAATCCAGCACAAATGCATTACGTGCCACTTCTCGCGCTGGCTTATCGATAGGTTCCAGTAGCGTATCTCGCACATGGACTACGAGGGGTTTTAGTCCACTTTTCCCACACACCAGAATACGTAAATGCCCTGACTCCATCGCGGCAGCACGCACATCAGCAACGGTCGCATTTTTGTCAACATGCGCCATCACCTGCCCTTCCGTAACCATGGTTTCTACAGGGATAGAGCTGAGATCAATCAAACCAGAAAGCTGACGCTGGATATTCGGCTTCAGTGTACCCACCTTGCCCGAGTGCTCCACCAACTGGCGAATCGTATCAACATCTTGTCCGCCGACAGCTGCGTTTTCAACGGGCTCAACACCAGATGCCTTCACCAATCGGTTTGCAATACTATTGATCCAATTTAACAGTGGACGTAGCGGCCAAACGTAGGCTCTTGCAACGATACCAATAGCCAATGCCGACTTTTCAGGATGGGCGATAGACCAAGATTTCGGTGCCATTTCACCCACCACTAGGTGCAAAAACGTCACGACAAACAGTGCAAAACCAAAGGCCGCCCCGTCTGCTGCCCAATCAGGCATTCCCATAGCAAGGAATACGGGCCCAACCCATTGATCAACTGCAGGCTTAGTGATTGCACCCAATGCAAAGGTACAGAAGGTGATACCCAGCTGGGCACCCGCCAACATCAGTGTCAGGTCATTCATACCGCGCAATGCAGCACGTGCAGAAGCGCTCTCAACGGCCATTTCTTCAAGGCGATGTCGACGCGCGCCCATCAACGCAAATTCGATGATAACGAAGAAGCCACTCAATACTATAAGGGCAGTTGTCACTAGGATGACAATCAAAGGATCAGTCATTATTCACCCTCCACCAGCGGCTTCTCTACCAGCTTCACACGCACTTCTGTTGGTACATGTCGCTCAATGCGCAACACATTCACCTCTAAATATCGTGAAACGACTTCGCCCGAAGCCAGTTCCGATGGGTCAATTGGCAATTCAATCGTGACGGTATCTCCCTCTGCAGGAAGCGCACCACGTTCTGCAATTAGCAAGCCTGCTATGGTTTCAACGTCGCCTTTTGGCAAATCGTAACCAATCGCACGCTCAACTTCATCGACGTGAACATCGCCTTCCATCAACCAAACATGGCTGCTTTCTGACACAACAGCATCCGCGCTTTCAGCGTCATGTTCATCGGTGATTTCACCGACGATTTCCATCGCTAAATCTTCAATCGTTAATACGCCAGCAAAACCACCGTATTCGTCGATGACACAGGCTATTTGATTGGTAGAGTTCACTAATAGCTCAAGGGCATCAGGCAGTCGCATCAACGTAGGTAATACAGTTGCAGGACGCATCACTGAAGAGACGGTGTCGTCCGCATGGCCCGCGTCCATTCGCGCGAGCACATCGGCCAAATGAACAACACCTACTGGTGCATCGTCATCGTTGACAACCGGATAGCGCGTGTGTGCTTGTGCCATCAATGACAGGAGTTCGGTCAGCGTTGTTTCTGGCTCAACCCAATCCACTTGCGAACGGGGAACCATAGCGTGTTCTACATCGCGCTCTGGGAAGTCAAGAATACGGTCCATCATCAGTGACAGCTCAACAGGCAAGTCACCGCTATCGCGCGAGTTTGCGATTATGTGGTGTAAATCTTCTTCAGAGGCACTCACATCCAGATCGTGAACCGGTTCAATACGAACCACACGAAGAAGAAGGTTTGCTGATTTGTCGAAGAAACTGATGATCCACCCAAACGCTGACATGTAGATCAACGTAGATCGAGACATCAAGCGTGACATAGGTTCAGCGTTAGCAATGGCAAGGTTCTTAGGATAAAGCTCACCCATGATCATTTGAACAACCATAGCAACTGCGAGTGTGATGACGGTACCGATGGCAATACCCGTCTCTAGGGATAGCCCAAAGCTTTGCAATAAAACACCTAGAGATTGACCAACTAGCGGTTCTGCAACAAAACCTAGCACTAGGCCTGTTACCGTGATGCCAAGCTGTGCGCCCGACAACATGAAACTCGTACGTTTGGTCACGGCGAGCGCGCGCTTGGCGGCTTCGTCGCCCGTGGCGGCTAAGGTGGCGAGTCTTGCTCTGTCCACTGCCATGTATGCGAATTCTTGCGCAACGAAATAGCCGTTTGCCGCAATAATCACCAAAATAAACAGAATGCCGAGCAGCAGGGTAAGAAGGGTATCAATCATGATTGTGTCCTCCCTTGATAACAGAACGTCAGTAAGGGGTTACACAATACACTAGAGTTGGGGTCCACAAAGTATTCCTACGGTAAAAACAGGAAGCGCAGTATAGGGCCGCGAAAATAGAGTCGTCCACTAATATTTGCGTAACACATCTCTAACGCACGGAATGATACTTGCCACACAAGCGCTCATCACTTCAGACATCACGCTATTTGAACCTTAATAGGCATGAAATCCCGCCCGTCTCCTGTCACTCACAGACGTAACCATTGCTTACAAAATAGCAAGACTATCGGTATTTTTCATGTTCTATCACCAAGCGTAATGACTGGGCGGCAACGAATCATAAAGGCGAAATGGGTGCAGTCACTTAGCTCTGGTTTGTTTCTGTTAGGCAACACAATGCAACCGACTCACCAACAATCTTTATTTGGATCGCTGGTCTCTATCCAGCCAGCATCTTCACGGGCTTGTAGATACAATTGCAAACCATTGTATGAGGCAAATGCTGCTGCACCACCGAGATGTTGGAAGTCATCAAAATAGTTATCTTCCAATGGGCACAGTGCAGAAAGCGTACCGACCCCTTTATTCATGGCCCACTGAATGGCAAAAGCGGGCGCGATGGTGCCGGACACAAACACATCTTCAATCGCGTGGTCGATGGCACTTTGACTTAGGGCTGCCTCGCGTTTTTCCGCTTCCTGCTCAGTGATGTCATCAATGATTTGCGCACGCCTTGCGTAAGAAATACGTTTGTTAAGCTTTGCGATTTTTAACGCGTATTCGAATCGCTCTGGGGTAACAATTTCAACCAGCTGTGTAAGCAGATCTTTATCGACATCTGTTGCACTCACAAAGAAATCAATACAGGTACTGAGAGACGCATAACGAGTGCCGTTAAAATCAAAACCACTGGTATCATCAAATGTATCAAAGGGAAGCTCACCAACACTGAGTGGCCATCCCTCGTAGGCAATACGCTGCTTGGCAATTTCATACATTTGCCACGCGCTTTGACCAAAACCACCGAGTATTGAACCTGAAAACTCACTGTCAGAAAGCTCTTCTTCAGTCCAATTTTCGCCGATTGCTAAGTGACGGGTGTATTTGGTAATCAGTGCTTGTTTGATGCTAGCCCTTAACCGCCAAATCGAGGATATATCACGTGAATATTTAATTGAATCACACTCCTTGCAAGCGGGAATCGCCAGCAATGCATGTTCGATTTTTTTGTTCGCTTGTCGGGGAAAATGAAGCGTTTTCGAAGCGGGTTCACCACAAAACCAACAGGTATGGCGAAAGTTGAACGGTATATCTATCGGCGTATGAGAATCGGATTGCATGAGGAATTTACACTTATTCGAATAAGGCCAGTGTACTTGCTGAGTACGATTTTCATCAAGATAATCTTCCAGATACCATCAATACCGTGGTGACGAGCCACTGTCAGGTGTCACCGAAAGCTCCATAAACTCGCAAAATGCGTTTACGGCATTGCTTCTTTCGCGCTTTCTAGACCAAACCAGCCCCACGTCCATGGCGGGAACATGGTCGGCCAGTGGGCGAACCTCTACCCTTCTTCCTTCCAACGACCAAGGGCGATACACCATGTCAGATAAGATAGTAATGCCATAATCGTTGGCGACCAGACTCCGAACAGACTCTACTGATGAGGTTCTGAAAATCGTATTAGGCTGGTAAGGCGTTTGGTTCCAGTATCGCTGAGCCGTGTTACTGGCCTCGTCGACAATCAACATAATGTAGGGATATTGAGCGACATCGTGGAAGGTTACCATTTTGTTTTCCAGAAGTGGGTGGCTGGAGCTTAGCCACAGCCGACGGTGAGAGCTCAACAAGGTCTGAAAACTGATGTCTTCTTGATTGATCAAGTTAGATGTCAGCATAAATGCCACATCAAACTCCCCAGACACCACACCTTCCTCGATATCACTTCGCGTCGCTTCCACCAGCTTCACCTTCACCTTGGGGTAGCTACGCTGAAATCGCGTCAAATATGGCGGCACAAAGTACCCCGCCAGCGTGTATGACATCGCCAGTGTGATAGTGCCTTCAACTTGGTTTGCGCCACGGTGTGACAACAGCATTGCCTCTTCAAGCTCTTTCACTATGTGTGTAGCGTGCTGATAGAACTGATTGCCTTCATACGTCAGCAACATGCCATGGGGCTGACGGACAAAAAGACTCACGTTCAGCATGTCTTCTAATTGCTTGATGGCGGTCGTTATCGCCGATTGAGAAACGTGCATTGCGCTCGCCGCTAGAGAGACCTGCCCTGCGTCTGCCGTCGCAATAAAATACCGAATCTGTTTCATTGTAGGGAGCATGTTCTGTTTTCCTTAAACCCTGTATCCGTTCTTCTGATATCCAACGATTGCGCGCCACGATGAATCACCTGAGTTTGGCCCACTTTTATCTTTATATTCTGAGTATTAACCTCGTTTCACAGCACATTATCACGCTACGTTTTGGCATCTGTTTTTTTAATAACACTAGACAAAACTCGATAATTTACATACCACCAATGCAAATTTAACCTGTTATTAACACATCGAGCAATAGCCAAGTACGGCTCTTTATGAGCTGGGCGATTGCAAACATTGGTTGAAGTAACAGGGAGAAGAAACATGAACGGCAAACCTTCTGCTGTCCCATGGTTAACCTTGATGGGTGCATTGGCTCTCACGCAAAGTTCTGTCGCACAAAGCACTGAGGAGCAAGGCGGTAACTGGTATCCCTACACGGTGGATGTCTGGACGACACCGTTCGACATGAGCAGTCCCCGTGACGTCATGCAATACCAATCTGTCGATCAGGCAGCAAAACCTTGGGATATCTGCGTGTCATTCCCACACTTGAAAGATGCCTACTGGACCGCCGTCAATTATGGCGTCGTGGATGAAGCAAAACGTGCTGGCGTTGGTATGCAACTTGTCGAAGCAGGCGGATATACCAACCTCAATATCCAGCTTTCCCAAATTGAAGATTGTGTGGCGTCAGGTGCCGATGCGGTGATCATTGGGGCAATTTCCTATGACGGCCTCAACAATCTCGTCAAGAATATCGCCAAATCTGGCGTCCCGATTATCGACATCGTCAATTGCATGTCATCACCCGATCTCTCAGCAAAGTCTCTGGTGTCTTTTGGAGAAATGGGCGCAAAAATCGGCCAGTACCTCGCCGAACGTCATCAAAACGGCAAGGCAAAAGTCAAAGTCGGTTGGTTTCCTGGTCCGCCAGGGGCTGGATGGGTAGAAGCCGGTAACGCAGGTTTTCAGTCTGCGGTGAAAGACTCCAACATAGAAGTCGTGGAAACGAAATACGGCGATACTGGCAAAGAAGTCCAACTCAAACTTGTTGAAGATACCCTCGAAGCGCATCCCGATTTGGATTACATCGTTGGCACTGCTGTGACAGCCGAAGCGGCCACCAGCTTGCTTCGCGCCCGTGGCATGACAGACCAAATCGGTGTGCTTTCTTATTACTTCACACCGGGCGTTTATCAAGGCATCAAACGTAATCTTATTCTCGCCGCTCCAACTGATTCTGCAGTAATACAAGGCCGTGTCGCTATCGATCAAGCGATTCGGATTCTTGAAGGCCAACCTTACACCCAGCATGTAGGTCCTCAGCTGTATGTGATTGACGATACCAACATCAATACCTTTGACCGAGACAGTTCGCTTGCGCCAGCGAGCTTTAAACCCACGTTCACAGTGAAGCCACAATGATGGGTTCATCGATTCTTAGCCTACACGGGATACAAAAACAGTATCCCGGTGTACTGGCCCTCGACGGCGTCGATTTCACCCTAGCGTCAGGCGAAGTTCACGTCTTGTTTGGCGAGAATGGCGCAGGAAAATCGACACTTATTTCGATTGTCTCAGGCGCAAACCAGCCCACCTTCGGCGAAATGCGGTTTCGGGATAAACCTGTCCGTTTTAAAAGCGTGTACGACGCGAGACAGAAAGGGATCAGTGCAGTTTTTCAGGAGTTTTCGCTCGTCGATACGCTCTCTGTGGCGCAAAACCTGTTTCTCGGGGAAGAGCCGTTAGTTGGTCAGTTTCTGGATAACACAACGCTTAATACGCAAGCGCAAGCCTTGCTCGACAAAATGGAGTTTGCGCTAGATGCACACATGCCCGTCAGCGAACTTTCCCGTGCAGAGAAACAGATGGTGGAAATCGCTAAAGCACTGCGTGGCGAACTGTCAGTATTGATTCTTGACGAACCCACAGCGTCCCTCACCCATCAAGAAACCGAGCAGTTATTTTCCTTGATTGAGCTATTAAAAGCGGATGGTGTGGGCATCATCTATATCTCTCACCGCATGGGAGAAATACGTCAAATTGCTGATCGGATTACTGTGCTTCGCGATGGCAAATACATTGGCACTCGCGACGTTGACGCAGTCAGTGAACAAGATCTGATCACCATGATGACAGGAAGACAGATCGAGAACGTTTACCCTCATGTCCCGTTTTTACCAAAGAAAACCGTGTTGGAGGTGAAAACACTGACCACCACAAATCGAGCGATACACAACCTCTCTTTCCATGTTCGTTCGGGAGAGATTGTTGGCTTCGCCGGGCTTGTTGGCTGCGGAAAATCTGAAGCACTTAGGGCTTGTTTCGGAGCCGAAACAGTGAGTGCTGGTTGCGTCGTGTTTAACGGTGAGAACGTCACGGGATGCAGTGTTCGAGAAATGCTCAACCGAGGCTTTTTCTATAACTCGCGTGACAGAAAAGCTGAAGGGTTGGTGCTCAATCGCAGCTGTCGGGAAAACATCAGTTTACCTGCTTTGAGTGTTCATCCCCTCTCACAGCGAAGCGGTGTACTCAATCTTGCTCACGAACGCGAACAAACCCAAAACCTCGCCACTCGTCTCAAGCTCTACCCTATGCAAACCGAGCGCGATGTCGGCCAATTCAGTGGCGGTAACCAACAAAAAGTGTTGTTGGCTAAATGCCTAACTCGCGACGTTTCTCTCTACGTTTTCGATGAGCCTACCGTAGGTGTGGATGTCGGGACACGCGCTGAAATCTACCGCTTTATTGCCAGCCTGTGTGAGCAAGGTGCCGCTGTGGTGATTATCTCTTCCGATCTTCCCGAGGTCGTGCATCTCTCTCATCGCCTTTACGTAATGCGAGAAGGAGAAGTCGCTGCGCACCTTCAGGGTACAGACATTACCGAAGCCATCGCGCTCAGCCACTTTTTTGAATCAATGGAGTATGAAAATGAACAGTGAGCCAGTGAAGGCCAGATCCGAACCGCAACGTGATGCGACGTCATCTACCAAAAGCCCGTTAACCAATACGATAACGAGGCTCTTTGTAAAGGTTGGCGTACTGCCTATTCTGGTCGTTATCGCCGTGGCGATTTTTGCATCGGCGTCCGAGAACTTTCTCACCGCAAGAAACCTGATGAACCTGCTGCGCCAATCGTCGTACTTGGTCATGGTATCTATCGGGCAGATGTTTGTGTTGCTTACCGCGGGGTTTGACCTTTCTGTCGGCACCATTATCGCACTCTCTTCCGTCGTGGGTGCCAGCACCATGGCGTCAGTTTATGCCGCCTTTCCCGACGCTGTGCATCTTGCGATTCTCGCGGGTATCGCGGCAGGTGTGGGCGTTGGGTTGATCGTCGGGTTTGTCAACGGTATCGGCGTCGCACATTTTCAGGTTTCCCCTTTCGTCATGACGCTCGGCATCTCATCTATCGGCTTTGGCATCGCCTTATATCTCACCGGTGGCTCCCCCGTCTATGGCATGCCAATGGCGTTCGGCGACACGTTTGGCTTTGGCAATCTGCTTGGCCTTCCCACCCCGATTCTGTTTGCGCTCTTGATGACGATCGTCGCCATAATCATCGTAAATCGCACTCGCCTTGGTCGCTATTTCTACGCCGTCGGCGGCAACATTAATGCTGCCCGCCTCTCTGGTATCAACACGCATAAAACGCTGATCCTTGCCTACCTTCTCTGCGCCTCATTCGCTGCAATGGCCGGCATGTTGATAACAGCCCGACTCGACACGGGTGAAGCCAATATCGGTGCCGCTATGCCTCTTGAGTCTATTGCAGCGTGTGTCATCGCGGGTGTCAGCCTTCGGGGCGGTATTGGCCGAGTAGAACATGTCGTCTTGGAAGCCGTGTTTATCAGCTTGGTACAAAACGGCATGAACCTAACTCGCGTCGAGTCTTACTTGCAAACCGTGGTCATTGGCGCGCTGCTGATTTTCGCCGTCATCGTTGACCAAATCCGCATTCGTCTGCTCGCACGACTCGGTACCCATTGATTTGCGCTTTTAGCTTTCATTTTGCGCGCTCTTTTCATCAAGAAGGTAACACTATGATCAATATAAACAGCGATATGGGTGAAGGGTTTGGCATCTACAAACTCAGCGATGATGAAGCTCTTATGCCCTTCATCACAGAGGCCAATGTCGCCTGCGGATTCCACGCGTCTGACCCTAACCACATGAGACGCACTGTAGAACTTGCAAAACAGTACGGCGTAAAAGTCGGCGCACATTTTTCACTGCCGGATTTACAAGGGTTTGGACGTCGAAAAATGCAACTGAGCCAAGGTGAATTACACAACATGATCGTGTACCAAATTGGGGCTCTGAAAGGCTTCCTCGATATGCTCGACATGCCGCTCAATTACCTAAAACCGCACGGGGCACTCTACGGCATGGCTGCGTCCGACCCAGACATTGCCAAAACGATTGCACAAATTGCACACCATTATCAGGTCCCCGTTTTCGGCCTTTCTAGTACATGCCACGAAACCATTTACCGCGCACACGGTGCGGGCTTCGTACCCGAGTTTTTTACAGACCTCGACTACGATCAAGATGGGCATCTTGTGATAACCCAAACCCATGAGGCCACTGACCCAATCAATGCCGCCCAACGTGTAGTAAAGGCGGTGGAGCAAGGCAAGGTCACGGCCACAAATGGTAAGGAGATCCCCGTTGTCGCCCAAACCATCTGTGTGCATTCAGATACCCCGAATGCGGTGGACATTGCTAAAGCCGTGAATGAGGCACTTCAGCCTCACCTTTCACAGCAAAGCAAAACCTGCACCGTTGCCAAGAAGTAGACGTTCGAAGGAGCGAAATATGTCTGACAAAGAAATTATCTGTCCGCTACCCGGCATTTTTTACCGGTCAACCTCCCCCGACCAACCTCGCTACAAAGAAGCCGGTGACACCATCACACCGGGAGACGTGATCGCGCTGGTTGAAGTCATGAAGTCATTCCATGAAATCAAAGCGGAAACCGCAGGCGTGATTGACGACTTTCTCATCGACAACGAAAGCCCCGTCAATGCCGGACAACCTATCGTCCGTTTGAAATAAACGCTCTGAATGCACACGAGGAATTTGTATGACAATCGAAAAATTACTCATCGCCAATCGGGGTGAGATAGCCGTGCGTATTATCCGTGCGGCCAAGGAAATGGGTATTCATACCGTACAAGTTTACAGCGAGGCGGACAAAGAATCCCTTGCGGTAAAACTGGCGGATGAAGCGATTTGCATTGGTGCCCCCATGGCCAACCAATCTTATCTTTGCGGCGAAAAAGTGATTCAGGCCGCAGAGCAATCGGGTGCCGATGCGATTCATCCTGGCTACGGTTTTCTCTCAGAGAATGCTGATTTTTCAGATGATGTGCGGGCGGCAGGCATTATTTTTGTTGGCCCGTCCGGTCGTACCATGACGAAAATGGCAGACAAAGCCAGAGCGCGTGAAACCGCCATGGCAGCAGGTGTTCCTGTCGTGCCCGGCTGTGCGCCCTCTGACAGTCCAGAGTCAGCACTTGAGCAAGCCATCCTTATCGGCTTTCCTGTGATGATAAAAGCCTCAGCCGGCGGTGGCGGTCGTGGCATCCGCGTGATTGACGACGAAAGCGAATTTCTGACGCAATACCATCAGGCATCTGCTGAAGCACTGGCCGCATTCGGCGACGGCACCTTGTATTTAGAGAAATTTATTCGCCAATCCCGTCATGTGGAGGTGCAAATCCTTGCGGACGGAGAGCACGCCGTACACCTATTTGAACGTGAATGCTCCTTGCAACGTCGCCGCCAGAAAGTGTGGGAAGAAGCGCCGTGTGCAGTATTACCCGACCACGTGCGAAACGCCATGTGTCAGTCCGCGGTATCACTGGCAAAAAGTGTGAATTACAAAGGTGCAGGCACCATTGAGTTTCTCTATAACGATGAATCAGAGTCCTTCTACTTTATCGAAATGAACACCCGCATTCAGGTAGAGCACCCAATCACTGAAGCCATCACAGGTATCGATCTTATTCGAGAGATGATTCAAATCGCCGCAGGGCAACCACTGACTCTCAAACAAGAAGACATTCAACGTCGAGGCCATGCGATTGAAATTCGGCTAAACGCTGAGGATCCCTTTAATAACTTCTTACCGTTTCCCGGTGTTATTAGTGCCTTTACACCACCTATGGGCAGTGGCGTTCGTTTTGACGGGCTCATTTACTCAGGTTTTGCCATTCCACCCTATTACGACTCGCTACTCGGCAAACTGATTGTGTGGGATGAAAACAGGGAAAGTGCCATTCAACGCATGGCGCGTGCGCTTGATGAACTGTCTATCGAAGGCGTAAAGACCACGCAACCGCTGTTTCAAAAACTAACTGTGTGAGGCACCAGACGTTATAGCTGGCGATTTCCATACCGCTTGGCTGGAGCAGTGGTTGGAGAACCTCGACGCCCCAAAGCCTGAAAACCCATCAGACAACAATAAGGACTGTTCGCTTCCTGAAGCGAGCTAAGGAAGGACCATGAACACACGCTACTCTTACGGCGGCGACGAGCATATCTTCGTCGAAGTCAGCGAGGAAATGTCGCTGGCTGCCTTTTTCAAAAGCCTGTCCATCACCCAAGCGATTCGCGACGCAAACTTACCGGGTGTCGAAGAGATCTGCCCTGCCAACGCGTCATTTCAGGTGAAATATAACCCGGACATTTGTGCGCCTGAAGCAATGCTGGCTGCCATTCAGGACATCGAAAAAACACAGGCTTCAACCCCTGCTGAAATAGACACGCGCATCGTTGAAGTGCCCGTTTTTTACCAAGACCCGTGGACACATGAAACCGTGATGCGCTTCCGGGATCGTCATCAGGATCCTGAGGGAACAGACCTCTCCTATGCCGCCAGAATCAACGGGTATGACTCCATCGAGGCCTTTATCGAAGGGCATTCCGGCTCACCGTGGTTTGTCACTATGGTGGGGTTTGTTTCTGGCCTCCCTTTCATGTTTCAGATGGTTGAGCGGGAAAAACAAATTCAGGTGCCTAAATATGTTCGGCCACGGACAGATACACCAAAACTCACCGTTGGCTATGGCGGTTGTTTCTCCTGCATTTACTCCGTTCGCGGTGCAGGCGGCTACCAAATGTTTGGTGTGACGCCCGTTCCTATCTACGACCCAGCTCAAAATGCGGCGCACCTAAAGGACTTTCTGGTGTTTTTCAAACCCGGCGACATCGTCAAGTTCAGACCTATCACTGAAAGTGAATATCACGCCATCGTGAAGCAGGTGGAAGACGGTTCGTATCGACCGCGCGTCAAGCCTGTTCGTTTTTCTTTGTCCGAATTTGAAAAGGACATGGCCGGTTATAACGCGGCAATGCAGGAGGCACTGTATGAGCATTAAAGTTGTCCACCCGGGCCTCGCCACGTCTGTGCAAGATTTAGGGCGTAAAGGGTATTTTCATCTGGGTATTCCCGTTTCCGGTGCAATGGACAGATTCGCCTGTCGCTGCGCGAACTGGCTGGTCGGAAACGACGAAAATGCCGCCGTGCTTGAAGCGGTATTTATGGGGCCAAAACTCACGTTTAATCAGGACACCACGGTTGCCGTTACCGGCGCAGACATGACGCCCATTGTCGACGGTGTGGAACAGGGCAATTGGGCCAGTTTTACGGTAAAAGCCGGTCAAACGCTTTCATTTTTACACCTGACTGGCGGTGCGCGAATCTATATCGCTGTCGCTGGCGGTATTGATGTTCCCGAAGTGCTTGGTAGCCGTTCCACCTACACACTTGGCGCATTAGGCGGTTTTGAAGGTCGGCTTTTGCAAGCGGATGACACGCTTCCTATTGGCCACGAATCTACGCGTTTTGTAGAACGCCATTTACCTGAAGCACTGCGTCGGCCACGGGATACTACGCTGCGTGTTGTTCCCGGTCTCTACTGGCACCGAATCACCGCTGAATCTGGCGAGCAATTCTTCAATGACACTTGGCAGGTCGCGCCGGAAGCCGATCGCATTGGTTATCGCTTCAAAAACGGTACGCCACTTGAATTCGTCGAACGCGAACAACCCTTCGGTGCGGGGTCGGATCCCTCCAATATCGTCGACGGTTGTTACCCTTACGGTTCCATTCAAGTCCCTGCGGGTAAAGAGCCAATTGTGCTTCATCGCGATGCGGTCTCCGGCGGCGGCTATTTCATGATTGGTACCGTGGTCTCTGTTGATATGGATCTTATCGGTCAAATGCAACCCAACGCGTCCACGCAATTTGTCAAAGTGACGCTGGAAGACGCGCTCCACGCCAGAAAGGAATATGACGCGCTCTTGCAACAAGCCAAACAACACATTGAACGCTGCGGGGTCACAACATGACCTTGATACGAGAGAAAGCCTTGATTGGCGGCCAATGGATAGGCAGCTCAGACGGGAAAACCTACCCCATTTTCGACCCTGCTTATAGCAATATCATCGGGCATGTCCCAGAAATGGGCGAGAAAGAAACCGAGCAGGCCATTCATGCCGCCAAGGCAGCCTTAGGGTCGTGGCGAGAATACACGGCGAAGCAACGCGCAGAGAAGCTGATGTCCTGGTTCCATCTCATCATGGAAAACCAATCCGACTTGGCGGCTCTTATCACTCAAGAATCGGGAAAACCACTGGCGGAGTCCTTAGGCGAAGTCGCTTACGGAGCCTCCTTCATTCAATGGTTTGCAGAGGAAGGAAAGCGGACCTATGGCGACGTTATTCCTTCCACCGCGAATGACAGGCGTTTGCACACGATCAAACAACCCGTCGGTGTTTGTGCTGCCATCACACCGTGGAATTTTCCTATCGCGATGATCACGCGCAAAGTGGCTCCTGCACTTGCAGCGGGCTGTACCATCGTGGTCAAACCCGCCGAAGCGACACCGCTTTCCGCGCTGGCTCTGGCGTCATTGGCACAAGACGCGGGTATACCTGATGGTGTTATCAATGTGATAACCGCCTCTCACGGTGCCGACATTGGCAGAGTGTTATGTGACAGTCCAGAGGTGCGAAAGCTGTCGTTCACTGGCTCGACTGCGGTTGGGAAAACCCTTATTAAGCAGTGCGCTGATACCGTCAAGCGCGTGTCTATGGAGCTTGGCGGCAATGCGCCATTCATTGTGTTTGATGATGCAGATATCGATGCGTCTGTCGAAGGTGCTATTGCGTCTAAGTTTCGTAACGCAGGGCAAACCTGTGTCTGTGCCAATCGGATATTGGTGCAGTCTGGGATCTATGACGCATTCGCAGAGAAATTCGCCAATGCGGTCAGCCAACTGAAAGTCGGTGCAGGTCTTGAACCGAAAAACCAGATTGGCCCGCTTATCAACCGTTCGGCTCTGAACAAGGTTGAATCACATATCCGCGATGCACTCGTTTTGGGAGCGCGGTGCCTAACTGGCGGAACCAGCCATTCGCTGGGTGGACTCTTCTATCAGCCTACCGTCTTAACGGATGTCACGCCCGTTATGCGGATTGCCTCAGAAGAGACCTTTGGCCCCGTCGCTCCCCTTTTCCGCTTTGAACAAGAAGCCGACGCTATTTCGATGGCCAATGACACAGAGTATGGGCTCGCGGCCTATTTCTATTCGAAGGACATTAGCCGATGTCTTCGCGTCAGTGAGGCATTGGAATATGGCATGGTCGGTGTCAACGAAGGCGTGATATCCAACGAAGTCGCACCATTTGGTGGCGTGAAAGCCTCCGGCCTTGGACGGGAAGGATCACGGCAAGGCATCGAAGAGTATCTCGAAACCAAATACGTCTGCTTTGGCGGGCTCTTATAACGCATTACGAATCTGTAACCAGTAATCAGGAATCAACAATGAACAACCAGTCACTGATGGAACGTCGCAACGCGGCGGTCCCCAGGGGCGTGGCGTCGGCTACCCCTCTGTTTGTAAAACACGCAAAAAACGCGGAACTGTGGGACGTGGAGAATACCCGTTATATCGACTTTGCGGCAGGGATTGCCGTCGTTAACACCGGCCATAGTAACCCTACGATCACGCAAGCAGTCACCGCGCAAATCGACAAATTTAGCCACACCGCCTTTCAGGTGGCAGGTTATGAAAATTACATCGAACTTGCGGAGCGTTTGAATGCTCTTGCACCTATTGATGAAGCCAAAACCATTTTGATGACAACCGGCGCAGAAGCGGTCGAAAATGCAGTGAAAATTGCGCGCCATTACACGCAGCGACGGGGTGTGATTGCATTCCACGGTGGGTTTCATGGTCGCACCTTGCTCACCATGGGAATGACCGGAAAAATCGCACCATACAAAGAAGGGTTTGGTCCCTTTCCCGGTGACATCTACCACATCCCTTTTCCTGTGCCTTATCAGGGCATCGATACCGCATACTCCCTGCAACAGTTAGAAAAGCTGTTTAAGACAGACATTTCCCCAACGTCTGTTGCTGCAATCGTCATTGAACCAATTCAAGGTGAAGGCGGGTTTTATGCTGCACCTGAGGAGCTGATTCAACAACTTCGTACCCTGTGTGATGAGCACGGTATTGTCCTTATTTTCGATGAGGTTCAGACAGGATTCGGACGCACAGGCAAGACCTTTGCCAGCGAACACTATGATGTGCAGCCCGATATGATCACCGTGGCGAAGGCTCTGGCAGGTGGCTACCCACTCTCGGGCATTATCGGGAAGCGTGACATCATGGACAGCCCTACGCCCGGCGGTTTAGGCGGCACATATGGCGGTAGCCCCGTAGGTTGCGCAGCCGCGTTGGCGGTATTGGCGGAGCTAGAATCAAAATCGCTCAACGATCGCGCTCAGGAAATTGGCGATCAATTGCACCGTGCGTTTAGCGAAATCATTGCCCTTAAACCAAACCTTTCCATTGGGCATATTCGCCACAAAGGGGCGATGTTTGCGTTTGATTTTCTGTCTAACAGTCAGCCAGACCCAAGTCGAGTCGCCCCTTTTGTCAAAGCGTGTCGAGATAACGGCCTGATCGTGCTGCCCTGCGGACAATTCGGTAACGCGATCCGGTTGCTACCGCCCCTTACGGTGGAAAATCACATAATGGAAGAAGCCATCGACATCATGAAAAAGGCGTTGCTCTCCCTTCATTAAGTCGCCATCACAACTAATAGTGTTTCTCACGAGTCATTTTGATAATACGCCACCCGTTGGGTGGCTATTTCTCTACCGTAGACATTAATCCCGTCTCATCGGTGTTATCAATCGTTGGTAAAACCACCCACGTTGGTGGGTAGACGCTCATAAATCTCGATAAACTAAACTGTCGCCATCGTGTTAACAAAATAAGAAAGCGCTTCATGCCTTCCTCATCGTGAACAAACTCTCTATACCTGTAAGTACTAAAAATCGTTTAAAAACAATTTTGTATCACTATTTGTACAAATTGCATGGGCTTAAGCAATTAGTGTTGAACGGAGAAAATGGGCACTCGATCGTCTTCGCACATTTAGATTGAGCTTTTTAAAAACAATTCGTGACAAAGCTTGTTTGTTCAAGAAAAAATGGAGATGCATCGTTGGTCAAGTTGAAAAAATCTCTGGGGCCCCTTTACCCCATTGCAGCTACCGCTTCTATTACCCTACTCATTTTTTTCATCTGTCGAATGGCGCTCGCATTATGGCAACAGGCTCGCGTTCATGAGGCCGAAGGCTGGAGCCAACTATTGTTAAGTGGCCTTCGGATCGATATTTCCAGCATCTGTTACCTGCTTATTCTGCCCGCGCTCCTATCTTCCCTCATCTCAGGTGAGCACCTTTTGGGCCGAATGTGGCATGCTGTCTTACGCGTTTGGATTACAGCAGGACTGTGGTTGGTTGTGTACATGGAAGTCGCGACAGTCCCTTTCATCGCGGAATATGACTTGCGGCCAAATCGTCTTTTTATCGAATATTTAGTGTATCCCAAGGAAGTATTAAGCATGCTTTGGGGTGGCTACAAGCTAGAACTGTTTATTGGCGCATTGGTTTCTATTTTAACGGTGGTACTCGGCTGGAAATGGTCCAAGCATTTGGTGACCGGATTGACGTACCCCAAATGGTATTGGCGTCCAGTCATCGCGCTATTGGTGGTGGCATTAGGTGTAATGGGAGCGCGCTCTAGCTTTGGCCATCGTCCTTTAAACCCAGCGATGGTCGCATTTTCTAGCGACCCATTGATTAACGATCTGGTATTGAACTCTTCCTACTCCGTGCTCTTCGCTGCCAAGCAAATGGGCTCTGAATCAAGCGCATTCAAGTTTTACCCCTCCATGGATAAAAGTACGATCATTCATGAAGTCAGGAGTAACATGCTCGTGGATAAGGGCAATTTCGTGTCAGATGATGCCCCTACACTTGCCAAGCATACCGCCTCCTTCGAGGGCAATCGTAAGAATATCGTGATACTGCTCCTTGAAAGCCACGGTGCGCGTTATGTCAGCCGATTAGGCGGTATCGATGCATCGCCTAATCTCAACAAGCTAATCGATGAAGGTTGGGCATTCAGTCGTATGTACGCGACGGGCACCCGGTCAGTCCGCGGTATTGAAGCGATCACGACGGGCTTCTCACCCACGCCAGCACGTGCGGTTGTTAAACTGGGGAAAAGCCAAACCAACTTCTTCACGATTGCAGAACTGTTGAAATCCCAAGGCTATCACACGCAATTTGTCTATGGGGGTGAGAGCCACTTTGACAACATGAAAAGCTTCTTCTTGGGCAATGGTTTTACTGACATTCAAGACCTGCCAACCTTCGAATCGCCTGAATTTATCGGCTCTTGGGGCGCGTCAGATGAAGATCTTTACAATAAAGCTGACTCGCTTTTCAGTCAGCTAGAAGAAAAAGGAACCCCCTTTTTCAGTTTGGTATTTTCCTCGTCAAATCACGCACCGTTTGAATATCCAGATAACAAAATCGCGCCATACAACACCCCTAAAGCCACAGTAGAAAATGCCGTGAAATATGCAGACTTTGCGGTGGGAGAATTTATAGAGAAGGCGAAAAAATCCAATTATTGGGATAACACAATTTTTCTCATTGTTGCAGATCATGATGCTCGTGCAACGGGTAACTTGCCGGTACCCATTGGCCACTTCAAAATCCCCGCCATTATTCTGGGTAAAGACATAAAGCCTAAATTTGATACGCGCTTAACCAGTCAATTGGATCTTCCGCCTACCCTACTGTCTCTCGCGGGCGTCAGTAGCATGAACCCTATGATTGGTCACGACCTCACTCTAGATATTCCGATTCAAAAACAACGTGCAATGATGCAACGAGACAAAAACTTCGGATGGATGACCGCCGATAACAAGGTTGTTATCCTTAGACCGGAGATCGGCATTTCCACATATCGTTATAACCCTAGTTCTGACACCTTAACCGACAGTGTTGTGGAAGAGAAAATTGTAGATTGCGCCCACGCCCACGCGATGTGGGGTAGCCTCGCGTTTGAAGAGGGTTTTTACGCGGCGCATCCAATAACAGACAAGACGACTCAACAATAGACAGAAAATCCTATACATCTAGCGCCAGATCCAAGGTTTCTTTCGCCCAATAAAAGTAGACTTATAAACGTGAACACGTATGATCTTAGTCATTACCACAGCATAACAAGCTAACTATTTGTTTAAACTAAGAATACCATTCAATTATGATACGAGAATCTACATTCGCACCTGTTACCCAATGGACAGAGCCGACCGTGGCAGAAGTAGCCGCCGTGTTTGCCTTGCTCAAAGACCATGGATACGATGCTAACCAACTGGCGAGTGTGACTGGCTTACAGCAAAAAAACGTGAATCTCTGGACGGCTCGATACAGAAACGAACCAGACAACATCTCGTCTATTCCTTATCCTTGCTGGTGTTTCTTAAGTGCGTTGGTTGGAAGACCGAATATCCAAAGTGGTGGCGAAGCGATTCAGGTCAATGTCAGAAGAGTGTTGTCTTACTTTAAGCCAACCGCGTTCAGGCCAAACGACAAATACGTTTCTCCAACGAGCGAGCAATTTAGTCATCTGATTGATAACGAGAATTACGAGACGCTAACCACTGAAAATCTGTCGCAGATTTTTGACTGGAGCAGTAAGCACTTTACATTTGGTATTACGCAAGGCTCTTTATCGTTTCTGAACTGGAGCCTGATTGTGATGAACTTGGGCATTGATATTCAGAAAATGATCTTGAAAGATCTTCACGGAGATCTCTCTGTCGGATAACCTCCGCCTCCGCACTATATAAATGCGCCCCTATTTAGGGGCGCAGATATTCTTCAAACAGGTAACGTCTTACCACATCAAATCATCAGGTACCACGAAGTCTGCGTACGGATCATCTTCATCTGCAGCTTGTTCTGTCACTGTGTTGTTTACCACAATAGTTTCGTCATCACGCTGCGCAATCTTATCCGCCACAACGCCGGGCACAACCGCATAGCCATCCATGTAACGTGCGATAGCCAGTCGACCATTCACCAACTGATCTTGCGTGGTTTTATTCACATAAATTTTCTTTACAAGCGTACCGTCGGTAAAGTTGTATCCGATGTCGCCGTCTTTACGATCAATCTTATTCATTTCGACAAGCTGTTTTACTTGGGCCGCAACCGCTTTCTTTTCAGCTTCGAGTTTTTTTTGAAGGTTTAATTCTTGGTCTTGCGCCAATTGAGCGGTGCGTTTTTCTTCAACAGCCTGTTTGGCTTCTTTCGCTAAGGTACGCGACTTCTTTGAAGATTTGCCTGCCTTTTTCATTTTCTTTTTATCGATAAGGCCAGCTTGGAGCATTTGCTCCTGTAACGTTAATTTTGCCATGTTGACTCCGTCTGAGGCGCGGCTTTGGTTGTGTTTAATTTTGGCTAGATAATACCACCAGAAAACGCGCAGAGGGATCACTGAAACGAAAAACGCCCATCAGATCCTATCCAATGGGCGTGAAAAGCAACTTATCGAGCCTGCATCTACTACAGAACAACACTCGCGAACAAGAAACCAAACAAGATACTGAACACCATGCTTAATAATCCAGGAATCATAAAGCTGTGGTTGAAGATATATTTACCAATCTTGGTTGTGCCCGTACGGTCAAAGTCGATAGACGCAATGATTGGCCCGTAGTTAGGGATAAAGAAGTAACCATTCACGGCAACGAATGTTGCGATGATAACTTCTACAGGAAGACCCAACATGATACCTACAGGCACAAGAACCGCAGTCGTTGCACCTTGGCTATTCACCATGACAGACAAACCAAACAATGCGAAAGCAAATGTCCACGGTGCAACTTCTACCATTCCAGAAACGGCTTCTTTCACCATAGCGTCATGACCCGCAATAAAGGTGTCACCTAACCATGCAATACCGAAAATAGCCACGATTGCACGCATACCTGCATGGAACACAGAACCTTGCGTGATTTCATTACCATCAGGCTTACAGATCAAAATGATCAACGCACCCATCGCAAGCATGATGATTTCAATAGTATGCGCCATGCCCATTGGTGAACCGTTGAAATTGGGACGCAGAACGGGGAACGCCCCCATGATAACAACAGCCAAAGCACCAAACAGGAACAAGCCAACCGCTTTCTTTGCTTCTGGTTTAACGACGATTTCTTCAACTTGCAGTTCAGTTTCCATTTCCTTACGGAAAGCAGGATCTTGCATGCGACGTTGATATTCAGGATCGTCTTTCAACTCTTTACCAAGTTTGTTAACGATGACACAAGCCAAGGCCAGACCAAGGAATGTCCCAGGAATTGTGACCATCAATACATCAGCTAACGTGATGCCTTGCGGCTCCAGGAATGCGACCAACGCAACCACAGCCGCGGCAATTGGGCTTGCGACAATAGCGAATTGAGACGCGATAACCGCCATACCCAGTGGGCGTTCAGGTCGAATACCGCTGCGACGACTTACTTCAGCAATCACAGGCAACACGGAATATGCCACGTGGCCCGTGCCTGCGAGGAAAGTAAAGCAATAGGTAACAAGCGGCGCGATAAAAGTGATATGACGAGGATTTTTACGCAGAATGTTTGACGCAATTTTGATGAGGTAATCAAGACCACCTGACGCTTGCATCGCTGCTGCTGCCGCGACAACCGCCATGATCATGAGCATTACATCAATCGGTGGACTGGTTGGCTGCAAGCCAAACACAAAGGCCAGAATAGCTAGGCCCACACCGCCAAGAACACCCAGACCGATACCGCCAATCCGGGCTCCGATTAAAATACAACCTAATACAATTAAAAACTCAATTAAAAACACATCAAACTCCTTGATGACTTCGTTCACATTAAAACCTTGGCGATATTAAGGTTTTTATTGAGTTTAAAATCAGTGAGTTCTCACACTTGGTTATGGAAGAATGTAATGAACAGGTCACTTTTTCGAGTCACCGCAAATTTATTCACCATCCGCTCACTTTAACAATCACGAGAGGATGAGTTTAAATAAGTGGTAAAATTTCAATACGTTACAAACATTCAATCGATGCAAAAACTCTGGTACATATTTTTCACATCTTGAAATGGATATTGCGCGAGTTTACCGAAACCTTGCATTTTAGAGGCTTTGACTCGGGTCATAAGCGGTGTATTTATTCCACACAAAAAGCGTGTAACCGTTTCTGGCGACAGCTCCATCCCCATCGTTTTTGACGCATCCTGGAATGGCTTACACCAAACGGTAACCTCCGCGCCTGAAATTTCTGGAAGGGCCTGTGCTTGTGGCAATTGAGCGACGCGCCCATTACACACTGAACAATACCCACAATGAACAGGAGCATGGGTATCCGCAAAATAACGGGCAAGACGGTGGCTTAAGCACGTATCTGTTTCAAAAAGATCCAACATGGCATGAACACGCTTGATTTCGGCATTTTCCTTATTGGCAAAGAGTTGGTGGACATGCTGACTGAGCATTCGACCACTTTCCCCCAAGCAGGCATCTGCTCGACATACGCGATATACATCCGTCATCTGCTTACTTTCTAGTTCTATCCAGCCTTTTTCAGCAAAGTAATCCAGCGCCGCGACTGCTCGCTTTCTCTCTGCATTGTAAACCTGCCATAACCCGTCGAAATCAACAGAATGCCAAACACGAGACTTTGGCGATGCAGCGAACAATGCTTCTGTAAACTGTCTTCTCTCTCCGTCAAATTGATTCACTATCTGTTCAGGAGATAAGGTGGTTTTAAATCGGTAATCGGCAAAGTAGCTATATTGCGGCTCAATAATCCCTTCTAGTTCGAGGTAAACCAGCAAAGTCTTCAATGGGAGTTGGCGGATATTACTGTCAGTCGACAAACGGTTAAGCATCACTTCCCATTGGTTACTTTTCCCGTGATTCCCGATTTCGTTTATGACATACCTAATTGCGACTTCGTCTGGTGTGTCGCCGTAGACAAAATTTTCAAGCACGCTGACACTTTCCCGGTTAGCCAGTACGGTACAAACCGATCGTTCTCCATCTCGTCCTGCTCGACCAATCTCCTGGCTGTAGTTTTCTATTGATTTAGGGAGGTCATAATGGACAACTGCTCGAATATCCGATTTGTCTACTCCCATACCAAATGCGATCGTGGCGACGATACAATTGATCTGGCCCGTCATAAATTGTTGTTGAATGCGTTGGCGATTATCGCTGGCCATCCCCGCGTGGTATGCACTCGCCGAATAGCCATTAGAGGAAAGGAATGCGGCGATACTCTCTGCCGTGTTTTGCAACGTGACATAAACGATAGTTGGCGCTTCACCGCCACGCTTTACCACATCGAGCAATGACTGTTTTTTGTCCTGCTCACGACATGGCACCACAGAGAGGTCAAGATTACTGCGATAAAAGCCCGTGACAACAATGTGTTGATCATCAATTCCGAACTTTGACCCCATGTCACTAATCACTTGCGGCGTTGCCGTCGCAGTCAGTAATAAGACTTGGGGAATATTGAGTTGCTGGCGGTATGCGGGAAGCTTTAGATAGTCGGGCCTGAAGTTATGACCCCATTCAGAAATACAGTGCGCTTCATCAACCACCAGCAGAGAAACCGATACAGACGAAATGAACTGACGGAAACGTTCATTTTTCAAACGCTCAACAGAAATCATGAAGATCTTGATCTCGCCGCTTCTGACCGCCTGCATAATTGCCCTCGATTCATCATAGGTCTGAGATGAATCGATGGACGCCGCGGCGATGCCTTTACTCTTGAGAAAGTTCAATTGGTCCTTCATAAGAGCAAGAAGCGGCGATATAACAAGTGTCAAATGTGGCAGGTGCAAAGCGGGCAACTGATAACACAGTGACTTTCCAGAGCCTGTTGGGAAAATTGCTGCCGAAGAATGACCCGCCAAGATATTTTCGACAACGCTCGCCTGCCCTCCTCTTAACCCTTGGAAGCCAAACACATTATTCAAGGTACTTAAGTAGTTGGAAGACATTCGTTTATCCTGATCTGAAAAGTACACAACTGATAAAGGATACCGAGTTTACAACAAAAGAGTTAGCTTACTTCACCTGTCCAATGAATGTTTTTTGCCTTAAGAATTTCAGTTCTACGCGTGCTTCGTTTTGCTATCCAATCAAAATGCCTTTTTCTTTTTCTATCTACATGAGCTACAGAAGCATCGAGAATGAGGGCTCTGCGGGGCTTTGTTGCTTAAATCGATGGAACTAAATCTAGAAGCTACGATCTGATCGGCTACACCCATCAATCGTCGTAGTCTCATGTCTAAACCTCGTTACAAAACAACTAACTGGAAGCAGTA